>NZ_JBITFF010000004.1:0-515026 GCF_044455885.1 Streptomyces sp. NPDC051109 | reverse complement strand
CCAGATGTGGAAGCCCGGTAACGGGTGGAGCTGACTGGTACTAATAGGCCGAGGGCTTGTCCTCAGTTGCTCGCGTCCACTGTGTTAGTTCTGAAATAACGAACAGCTGTGATATAGCCAGCGTTCAAATTTCATAGTGTTTCGGTGGTCATAGCGTTAGGGAAACGCCCGGTTACATTCCGAACCCGGAAGCTAAGCCTTTCAGCGCCGATGGTACTGCAGGGGGGACCCTGTGGGAGAGTAGGACGCCGCCGAACAATCATTGTAGAAAGCCCCGTACCGGGTATCCGGTACGGGGCTTTTCTGCGTTCTGGGCCCGTTTGGCGCGCACGTAAGAGGTTCCGCCCTCCTCACCAGTCGGCGGGGTAGCTCTTGAGGCTGGTGGTGTCGAGCGTCCAGCGGCCGACGGTGACGGTGTCGCCGAAGGCGTACGGGACCTTCTTGCGGTAGCGGATGCCGTCGGGCCCCTCCGAGGGCTCGCTGTGCACTGTGACGGTCTTCTTTTCCTTGCGGGGGTCGACGACGACGTAAAGAGGGACTCCCATCCGCGGGTAGTCGTGCAGCTTGTCGCGGATGTCGGTGTGGGAATTCGTGCGGGAGACGACCTCCACCACCATCAGGACATCGCGGGAGTTGACGACCTTTGCCGTGTCGTCCGTGTCTTCCTCCGCGAGAACCATGAGGTCGGGGATTTTGGTCAGGCCGGTCACCGGGTCGCCCATGTTCGTGTCGTTGAGGGCCATGACCTCGGGTGTCTGGGCCTCGATCTGGCGGCGCAGCCGCACCACGTTGAGCCCATGCGGAGCCGTCGGGCTCATCATCGTGAGGAAGATCTGACCGTCGGTGGTCTGAACCTTCCACTGGTCTTCCTGGTGCTCGGCCAGCTCCGCGAGCTGCTCCGCGAAGTCGTGCATGCGGCGCATCTGCTCGGGGGTGAAGTCGGCCATGGTGGTCCTCCTGGTGGGTGCCCCACCAGCGTAGCCAGTCGGACACCCCCTAGAGGCGGCCGGCGGCCTTCAGGGACAGGTAGGCGTCGGCCAGGGCCGGGGCCAAGGAGTCCGGGGTGGCGTCGACCACGTGGACTCCGTGGCGGGACAGCTGGTCCGCGGTACGGCGGCGGGTGGCCTGCGACTGGGTGCCGGCCGCCGCCTCGTAGACCGCGTCGAGGGTGCCGCGGGACCCCGTCATCTCCTCGACGCGGGGGTCCGCCACCGAGGCCAGCAGGACGGTGTGGCGCTGCGTGAGGCGGGGGAGGAGCGGGAGCAGGCCTTCCTCTGTCGGGGCGGCGTCCAGGCCTGTCAGAAGGACCACCAGCGATTGGCGGGGGGCGGTGCGCAAGATGGTGGAGACCAGCGTCCTGGCATCGGTTTCGACGAGCTCCGGTTCCAGCGTCGCCATGGCGTTGACGAAGGCGGGGAGCACGTCGCCGGCCGAGCGGCCCTGGACCTGGGCGCGGGTGCGGCGGTCGTGGGCCAGCAGGTCCACGCGGTCGCCGGCGCGGGAGGCGAGGGCGGCCAGCAGCAGGGCCGCGTCCATCGCCGAGTCCAGGCGGGGTGCGTCGCCGACGCGGCCCGCCGAAGTGCGGCCGGTGTCCAGGCAGATCAGGATGTGCCGGTCGCGTTCCGGGCGCCAGGTGCGGACGGCGACCTTGTGCTGGCGGGCGGTGGCCCGCCAGTCGATCGAGCGGGTGTCGTCGCCGGGGACGTAATCGCGGAGGCTGTCGAACTCGGTGCCCTCTCCGCGGGTCAGAACGCTCGTGCGGCCGTCCAGTTCGCGCAGACGGGCCAGGCGCGAGGGGAGGTGCTTGCGGCTGGTGAAGGGCGGCAGGACCCGGACCGTCCAGGGGACGGTGTGGGTGCCCTGGCGGGCGAGCAGGCCGAGCGGCCCGTACGAGCGGACCGTCACGCGGTCGGCCCGCCGGTCTCCGCGGCGGGTGGGCAGCAGCCGGGTGGTGATCCGGCGGCGTTCGCCGGCCGGGATCGCCAGGGTGTGCCGGGAGGCGTCGGTCTCGGTGCCCGGGAGCCAGCTGCTGGGCGGCCAGGCGTCGCGGACGCGGGCGCGCAGCGGGCGGGTGCCCGGGTTGGTGACGGTGAGGTGGACCTCGGCGGGCTCCCCGAGGCGCACGGAGGTGTCGCCCGAGCGGGCGAGGGTGAGTCCGCGGACCGGAGCCGCGAGGGCGTAGTCGACGGCGCAGGCCAGGGCGAGGGTGCCGTTGACGGCGAGCATCCCCGTCCAGCTCGGTTCGAGGATGCCGACGGGGATGCTGCCGAGGGCCGCCAGCAGGGCGGCGCGTCCGGTGAGGGCCATCAGCGCGGGACGGGGACGTGGGACAGGATCGCGGTGATGACGGCGTCGGCCGTGACCCCTTCCATCTCGGCCTCCGGGCGGAGCTGGACGCGGTGGCGCAGGGTCGGCAGGGCGAGGGCCTTGACGTCGTCGGGGGTGACGTAGCCGCGGCCGGTGAGCCAGGCCCAGGCGCGGGCGGTGGCCAGCAGGGCGGTCGCGCCGCGCGGGGAGACGCCGAGGGTGAGGGAGGGGGACTCGCGGGTGGCGCGGCACACGTCGACGACGTACCCGGCGATCTCCGGGGAGACGGACACCTTGGCGACGGCCTCGCGGGCGGCTTCGAGCTCGGCCGGGCCGGCCACCGGGCGCAGGCCCGCGGCCTGGAGGTCGCGGGGGTTGAAGCCCGCGGCGTGCCGGGTCAGGACGCCGATCTCGTCCTCGCGGGAGGGCAGCGGCACGGTGAGCTTGAGGAGGAAGCGGTCGAGCTGGGCCTCGGGGAGGGGGTAGGTGCCCTCGTACTCGACGGGGTTCATGGTGGCGGCCACGAGGAACGGCTCGGGCAGCTTGCGCGGCATGCCGTCGACGGTGACCTGGCGCTCCTCCATGGCTTCGAGGAGGGAGGACTGGGTCTTGGGCGGGGTCCGGTTGATCTCGTCCGCGAGGAGGAGGTTGGTGAAGACCGGGCCGTTCTGGAAGGAGAACTCCGCGGTGCGGGCGTCGTAGACGAGCGAGCCGGTGACGTCGCTGGGCATCAGGTCCGGGGTGAACTGGACCCGCTTGGTGTCGAGTTCGAGGGAGGCGGCGAGGGCCCGTACGAGCAGGGTCTTGGCGACGCCGGGTACGCCTTCGAGGAGGACGTGGCCGCGGCACAGGAGGGCGACGACGAGACCGGTGACGGCCGAGTCCTGGCCGACGACGGCCTTTCCGATCTCGGTGCGGATCGCTTCCAGGGAGGAGCGGGCGCTGTCCGTGGTGGCCGTCATGAGGTGCGGACCTCTCTTTCGAGGGCGTCGAGGTGGTCGGCGAGCGCGACGAGCGCCGCGTCGGTGGTGGGTGTGGTGCCGAAGAGGAGGCCGCTCAGGTCCGGGTGGCCCTCCGTCAGGCGGGAGGACACGGCGGAGAGCAGGGCCGCGGGGTCGTGGGCCTGGGTGGGCGGTACGCCGACCAGGGCGGCCAGGCGTTCGCGTGCCGCGGCGCGCAGGACGGTGGCGGCGCGGTCGCGGGCGCCGGCCTTGCGGTAGAGGCGGGCCCGGCCCTCGGTGGTCTCGGAGGCGCGGATGGCGACGGGCAGTTGCTCGGTGACCAGGGGGCCGAGCCGGCGGGCGCGCCAGAGGGCGGCGAGGACGGCGGCGGCGAAGAGCTGGAGGAGGGCCCAGCTACAGCCGCGGGGGAGGAGGTCGAGGAAGCTCTGCTCCTGGGCGGGGCCGTCGTCCTGGACCTCGGCGAGGGAGGGCAGGTACCAGACGAGGTCGGGGCGGGAGCCGAGGAGTTGGAGGGCGAGGGAGGCGTTGCCTTCGGAGGCGAGCCTCTTGTTGAGGAGGATCGTCTCGGAGCCGAGGAGAACGGTGTCGCCGCCGGGGGTGCCGGAGGGCAGCACGAGGAGGGTGGGGTGGCCGTCGCTGCGGTAGCAGGCCGTGCCGGTGGCTCCGTCGGTGGTGTAGCGGTGGTCGCCGCCGGTGGAGGCGCGGCCGGCGGAGACGGCGGCGGGCAGGGGGCAGCCGGGGTCGAGGATCTGCTCGAAGGCGGTGCCCTCGGTGCGGGCGGCGGGGGCCAGGTCGGGGAGGCTGATGCTGCTGGGGGCGAGCAGGACGGTGCGGCCGCCGGAGAGGTCGATGGCGGAGCGGATGGCGCGGCGCTGGGTCTCGCCGAGCCGGTCCGGGCCGGTGACCAGCAGGGTGGTGCCGGGGCCGGCCGCGGCGGCGGCCTCGCGGGCGGTGGTGACGACGCGGGTGGTGACTCCGCGGGCCTGGAGCAGCTCGGCGACGGCCCGGCTGCCGTCCGGGTCGGCGGAGCGGGGGTCGAGCCGGCCGTGCCGGCTGCCGGACGCGAGGGCGGCGAGCGTGACGGCGGCGACGAGCAGGATGCCGAGGCAGATCAGGAAGCCCCGCCCCCGCCGCCACGCGGCGCGGGGTGTCGTGCGGGGCGTGCCGGTGGCCTGGGCGGCGGTCGGGGCCGGGGTGGGGGCCGGGGTGGGGGCGCTCATGACCGGGGGCCCGTCAGGAGGGGCTTCGCGTGGGTCAGGGTGAGGTCCAGGGTGCGCAGGTGGGCGTACATCTCGGCGGTGGCGGGGCGGGAGCCGTACGTGACGTCGTCGAAGGTGCGGGCCGCGGAGCGGAGGGCTTCGGCGTGGTCCGGCAGTGCGGCGGCGGCTTCGGCGGCCGCCTCGTCGGCGGTGCGGCCGGGGCGGGGGTCGAGCAGGGTGCGCTCCTCCAGGGAGCGGACGACGGCCCGCATGCGCTCCTGGACGGCTTCGGTCCAGCGGCCGGCGGCGGCGTGCGCGTCGGCTGCGGTGCGGTGGTCGGCGGCGCTGCGCAAGGCGTCGTCGAAGACCCCGGCCGTGCCGGTGGCGGTGCGGCGGGGGGAGCCGAGCCGCCACCACAGGGCGGCGACGCCGAGGACGACCAGGGCGGCGATCGCCACCAGGCCCAGGGTGCCGCCCGGGGTGGCTCCCGAGGCGTGGTCGAAGAGGTTGCCGACCCACTCCCAGAAGCGGTCCAGGGCGCGCTGGAGCAGGCCCGGGTCGTCCTGGTGGTAGAGCGGCTTCGACAGCTCGCGTTCGGCCGCCTCGCGGGCGGGGTCGCGCGGCGTCGTCACCGGTGGTTTCTCCGCGGTCGGCAGGAGCGCCGCGGAGCGCGTGATGAGGCCCCCCGTACTCATCATCGGTGCATCAGCCTCCGGTCGGCGGTGCGGCCGGGTCCGAGCCGTAGTCCTCCAGGCCCGCCGCCCGGGCGAGCTCCAGGTCGAGGGCCTCGCGGCGGATGCGCTGGTCGACGTACAGGAGGACGGTGACGCCCGACTGGATCGGCATGGTGATGGTCTGCGCGATGACGGCGCCGACCGCCGAGAGGATGAGCGGGGCCCAGCCGGTGGCGGCGGTGCCGTTCTCCAGGGCGGTCGGTCCCGCGTCGGCGAGGCCGATCGCGAGGCCGACGGCGGTCAGCGGCCAGACGATGACGGCCGCGACGAAGGTGGTGATGAGGCCGGTCAGGGCGGTGATGCCGAAGATGCGCCACCACGAGCCCTGGACGAGCCGCGAGGAGCGGCGCAGCGAGGTGGCCACGCTGCTCTTCTCCAGCATCAGCGCGGGCGAGGCCAGGCTGAACTTGATCCCGAGCCAGAGGAGGAGCGGGAGGGCGGCGAAGCCGCCGAGGAGGCCGAGGCCGACGCTGCGCAGGGCGATGCCGGGCAGGATCAGCACGCCGACGAGGAGGGCGCCGCCGATGCCGAGCAGGAGGGTCAGCCCGAGCAGGCGGAGCAGCTGGGGGCGGGCCTCGCGCCAGGCGGTGCCGATGGTGGAGCTGTGGCCGAGTACGGCCCGGCTAAAGATCATCGTGAGCATGGCGGTGGCCACGATGGTGCCGATGAGCTGGATGAACCCGTTCGCGACCAGGGCGAGCATGGTGCTGCCGAGGGTGTCGACGAGCTCGCGCAGGCTCGGTTCGTCGTTGGAGGTGACGGGCAGGTCGGAGAGCGTGTACTTCTGCACGAGCACGCTGATGACCTGGACGACGGTGGCCACGACCAGGGTGATCGGCAGGACCGAGCGCCAGTGGCTGCGCATGGTGGCGACGGCGCCGTCGAGGATCTCGCCCAGGTCCAGGGGGCGCAGCGGGATCACTCCGGGCTTGGCGGCCGGGGGCTTGCCCCACTGGCCGGGGCCGCCGGGATGGGCGTACCGGCCGCCGCCCTGGCCGCCCTGGGGGCCTGCGTACGATCCCCAGCCCGTGCCCGGCTGCGGCTGCTGTCGCGGCGGCTGCGGGGTCTGGGGTGCCTGGGGGGTGCCGGGGCTGGACCAGTCGCCGGGCGGCGGCTGCTCGGCGGACCACTTCGGCCCGCCGGCGGGCGGCTGCTGCGCGCCCTCGGTGCCGTCCTGGCCGTCGTGTGCGCCCGGCCGCTCGCCGTCGGACGGGGAGGGTCCGGGCACGGCCCAGCCCGGAGAGTCGTTCATCGTCGCTCCTTCACGTGCACTGCGGGGCGGGGGCGCTGGTCGGCTGCCATCGTGCCACGTGGGAACGTTGAGCGGACCGGCCGTCCCCCCGGATCTCCGGCAGCCCGCGCCTTCAATTGTCGCCCGGATCCGGGGCAGACTGGTCGCCCTGATCTCCACGCAGGTCCGAGGGGCGATTTCCAGCCCTTTTGGCTGTGGGACAGCTCACCGCCAGGTAACGATTAGCTAATGGGATGATGTCAAGCATGAAGGGACGAGTCCTTGTCGTCGACGACGACACCGCGCTGGCCGAGATGCTCGGCATTGTGCTGCGTGGAGAAGGTTTTGAGCCGTCGTTCGTAGCGGACGGCGACAAGGCACTGGCTGCCTTCCGCGAGGCGAAGCCGGATCTCGTGCTGCTCGACCTCATGCTGCCCGGACGGGACGGCATAGAGGTCTGCAGGCTGATCCGGGCCGAATCCGGCGTGCCGATCGTCATGCTCACCGCGAAGAGCGACACGGTGGACGTCGTCGTGGGCCTGGAGTCCGGGGCCGACGACTACATCGTCAAGCCGTTCAAGCCGAAGGAGCTGGTGGCCCGTATCCGGGCCCGCCTGCGCCGGTCGGAGGAGCCCGCGCCCGAGCAGCTGGCCATCGGTGACCTGGTCATCGACGTGGCCGGGCACTCGGTCAAACGCGACGGCGCCTCGATCGCCCTGACCCCGCTCGAGTTCGACCTGCTGGTCGCGCTCGCGCGCAAGCCCTGGCAGGTGTTCACCCGTGAGGTGCTGCTGGAGCAGGTCTGGGGCTACCGGCACGCGGCGGACACCCGCCTGGTCAACGTGCATGTGCAGCGGTTGCGCTCCAAGGTCGAGAAGGACCCGGAGCGCCCCGAGATCGTCGTGACGGTGCGCGGTGTCGGCTACAAGGCCGGACCGAGCTGACGTGCCGCCCGGCAAGCCCCGCAGCGGCTCTCGCCGAGGAGTCCTGCGGGGAGGCCGGCAGCTCCGTCAGATGGCCGACGGAGCGCCGGGCGGTCCCGTGCTGCGGTTGTTCGTACGCCTCGTACGACGCCCGCTGCTTCCGGCTGTCCGGTTGTGGCGGCGCAACATCCAGCTGCGCGTGGTCGCCGCGACGCTGCTGATGTCGCTGGCCGTGGTCCTCGCGCTGGGGTTCGTGGTGATCGCCCAGGTCAGCAAGGGGCTCCTCGACGCCAAGGAGGAGGCCGCGCAGAGCCAGGCCGCGGGCGGGTTCGCCGTCGCGCAGGAGAAGGCCAACGCGCCCTCGGCGGTCGACGGGCCCGACGCCTCCGACAACAAGGTCGGCCGGGACGCCAGTACCTGGATGAACTCGCTGGTCAAGCAGCTCGCCAGTGGCGGCCAGACCGCGTTCGAGGTGGTCGCGCTCGGCGCCGGCCCCGATGCGGGCGGACAGCCGAGCGGGCCGTTCGTCTCGGGCGTCAAGGGCGCCCGGGCCTCGGGGAACGTGGACCCGACGGCGAGCGTTCCCGCGGCACTGCGCCGGGACGTCAACCACGCGACCGGGACCTTCAAGACCTTCTCGCAGATCCGGTACACGGCCGGGTCCGGGGACAAGGCGCCCGAGCCCGCGCTGGTCGTGGGCAAGCGGCTCACCGACATCAACGGGGACCCGTACGACCTGTACTACCTCTTCCCCCTCACTCAGGAGGAGGAGTCCCTCAACCTCATCAAGGTCACCATCGCCACCGCGGGCGTGTTCGTGGTCGTGCTCCTCGGCGCGATCGCCTGGCTCGTGGTACGGCAGGTCGTGACGCCCGTGCGGATGGCCGCCGGGATCGCCGAGCGGCTCTCGGCCGGGCGGCTCCAGGAGCGGATGAAGGTCACCGGCGAGGACGACATCGCCCGTCTGGGCGAGGCCTTCAACAAGATGGCGCAGAACCTCCAGCTCAAGATCCAGCAGCTGGAGGACCTGTCGCGGATGCAGCGCCGGTTCGTCTCCGACGTCTCGCACGAGCTGCGCACGCCGCTGACGACCGTACGGATGGCAGCCGATGTCATCCACGACGCCCGGGTCGACTTCGACCCGATCACCGCCCGCTCCGCCGAGCTGCTCGCCGGGCAGCTCGACCGCTTCGAGTCGCTTCTTGCGGACCTGCTGGAGATCAGCCGGTTCGACGCGGGGGCGGCGGCCCTGGAGGCGGAGCCGATCGACCTGCGGGACGTCGTGCGCCGGGTCATCGACGGCGCCGAGCCGCTCGCCGAGCACAAGGGCACCCGGATCCGGGTGCTGGGCGACACCCAGCCCGTCATAGCCGAGGCCGACTCCCGGCGCGTGGAGCGGGTGCTGCGCAACCTCGTCGTCAACGCCGTGGAGCACGGCGAGGGCCGCGACGTGGTGGTCCGGCTCGCTTCGGCGGGCGGGGCCGTCGCGGTGGCCGTCCGGGACTACGGGGTCGGGCTCAAGCCCGGCGAGGCCACCCGCGTCTTCAACCGCTTCTGGCGGGCCGATCCGGCGCGGGCGCGTACGACGGGCGGTACGGGCCTGGGCCTGTCCATCGCCGTCGAGGACGCGCGGCTGCACGGCGGCTGGCTCCAGGCGTGGGGCGAGCCGGGCGGCGGTTCGCAGTTCCGGCTGACCCTGCCGCGGACCGCGGACGAGCCGCTGCGCGGATCCCCGATCCCGCTGGAGCCGGAGGACTCCCGGGCCAACCGGGCCAGGGCCGCGGCCGACGCGGCGGGCTCGAAGGCGTCCCCGAAGGCGCAGCAGGGCCCCGGCCGGGGCGACCGGTCGCCGATTCCGCCGCGGTCGGCGGTCGCCGGTGCGCTGCCGGTGCCCGCGGACCCGACGGCCCTGCCGGGCAACGGGTCCCGCGTCGTGGCCCGCCCGGCCGACCCCGACCAGGCGGCCGCCGACCAGGCGGTGTCGGAGCGCGCCGGCGACACCGGTGCGGAAGCCGAGCAGACAGCAGCAGCACAGGAGGATGGCGCAGGTGGACGCTGAGCCCGCACGGGTGCGCAGGGACGGCCGCCGCCGGTGGCGGACGGTGCGGGCGTACGCCTTCGGCGCGGCCGGGCTGCTGCTGGCGGGCTGCGCCTCCATGCCCGACCACGGCGAGATCCGCGAGGTGAAGGCCTCGCAGGGCGTCGATTCGCAGGTGCGGGTCTTCGGGGTGCCGCCGGCCGACAAGGCCGGTCCGGCGGACATCGTCGACGGCTTCCTGGAGGCCATGACCAGCGACGACCCGCAGCTGCAGACCGCCCGCAAGTACCTCACCGAGGAGGCGGCGAAGAACTGGAAGCCCGGTTCCGCCGTCACCGTGCTCTCCGCGGGCATCGACCGGTTCTCCGTGGGCAACGAGAAGGACGCTCCGGGCCCCCGCTGGAAGATGACCGGCAAGAAGCTCGCGACGGTGGACGAGCGCAGCGCGTACCAGCCGGAGCCGCCGGGCCGGCGCTACGAGGAGTACCTCCAGCTGGTCCAGGAGAACAAGCAGTGGCGGATCGCGACGCCGCCGAGCGGCCTCGTGCTCAGCGAGTCCGACTTCCAGCGCATCTACATGCCGGTCAACAAGTACTACTTCGCGGGCGGCAGCCTCGTCGCGGACCCCGTGTACGTGCGCCAGCGCAGCGATCCCGACTCGCGGATGGACCCCACCACGCAGACCGTGCAGTCGCTGCTGGCCGGTCCGTCCAAGTGGCTTGGGCCCGTGGTCACTTCGAGCTTCCCGACCGGTACCGAACTGCGGGAGGGCACCAAGTCCCTCGCGTACGACGGGCAGAACGTGCTGAAGGTGCCGCTCAACGACAAGGTCGACAACGTCGCGCAGCCGCAGTGCGAGAGGATGGCCGCGCAACTCATGTACACCGTGCAGGATCTGACGTCTTCGCGGATGGCGCGGGTCGAGCTGCTGCGCTCGGACCGGTCCTCGCTGTGCTCGGTGACCGAGGTGGCCGCGGCGACGATCGCCCACCGGCCGCCGGTCCCCGAGTACCAGTACTACGTCGACAGCGAGAGCCGGTTCGTCCGGATGAAGCTCGACGTCACCAGTGAGGACCAGCAGTACCGGCCGGAGCAGGTGCCGGGGCCGCTGTCCCCCAGCGCGGGGAATCCCGGGTTCAAGGTCGGCTCCGCGGCCGTCTCGTACGACGAGAAGCGTGCGGCGGTGGTCTCCGAGGACGGGCACGGGCTGTACCTGGTGAACCTGACGACGGCCGGGCCCATGCCGCAGCCGGCGCTGACCGGCAAGGGCGCCAAGCCGAACGGGCTGGGAGCGCCGAGCTGGGACGCGGCGGGCGACCTGTGGATCGCGGACCAGGATCCGCAGAATCCGGCGCTGTACCGGGTGCCGGGCGGGACCGGTATCCCGCAGAAGATCGACGTGGCCGGGCTCGACGGCGGGCGGATCATCGGGCTGAAGGCCTCGCCGGACGGGGTGCGGATCGCGCTGCTGGTGCAGTCGGGCAACAGCAAGAACCTGTACATCGGGCGGATCGAGCGGCCCGAGGGCAAGGGCGACGCCGTGGCGGTGTCGGTGCGCGAGCTGCGTCCGGCGGCCCCGCAGATGGCCAGCGTGACGGCGCTGAGCTGGGCGCCGCGCGGCCGGCTGCTGGTGGTGGGCCGGGAGAACGGCGGGGTCGTGCAGGCCCGGTACATGCTGGCCGACGGGTCGATGGTCGCGGCGAGCCTGCCCGGCGCGACGGGGCTGGACGCGGTCGCGGCGACGGAGGACGAGAAGAAGCCGGTGGTCGCGCACTCGGACGAGGACGGCATCGTGTGGCTGCCGCCGGGGGCGCAGTGGCGCACGGTGGCGCCGGGCGGCCGGGCCCCGGTCTACCCCGGCTGAGCTGCTCTTCCGCCGTGGTTCCCCCGTGATCGCGGCGGGCTTTCGGCGTCATTCTCGCGGCCCGCGGGACGTTGTCCACAGGGGTGGCGGGGCGAGCGGACGGCCCGGCACAGTGGACGGATGCGGGGGTGGTGGCAGGAGCTCGCCGGGCTGGTCCTGCCGGCCGGCTGCGGCGGCTGCGGGGCTGCCGGGGTGCTGCTGTGCCCCGCCTGCGCGCAGACGCTGAGCGGGGCCGCGGCGGGCCGTGTGCGGCCGTCTCCCAGCCCCGCGGGACTGCCCGCGGTCTATGCGGCCGCCGCGTACGAGGGCGCCGTACGGGAGGTCGTACTGGCCCACAAGGAGCGCGGGGCGCTGCCGCTGGCCGGGCCGCTCGGCGCAGCCCTGGCGGCGGCCGTGGGGAGGGCCGTCGGCGCGGGTGCGGCCTCCGTGGCGGCGGGGGAGGAGCTGGTCCTCGTACCCGTGCCCTCGGCGCGGCGGCAGGTGCGGGCGCGGGGGCACGATCCGGCGCGCAGGACCGCCCTGGCGGCCGCGGCGCTGCTGCGGCGGGCCGGTGCGTGCGCCCGGGTGGCGTCCGTACTGCGCCATGTCCGGCCGGTGGCCGATCAAGCGGGCCTGGGGGCCCGGGAGCGGTGGGAGAACCTCACGGGGGCGCTGGGGGTGTGCCGCGGGGGCGCGACGGGGTTTCCGGCCACCGCACGGATCGTGCTGGTGGACGACTTGATCACCACCGGGGCCACACTCGCGGAGGCGGCCCGGGCGCTGCGGGCGGCGTCGATCGGTCCGGTGGCGGGGGCGGCCGTCGTCGCCGCACCGGCAGGATCCTTCGTACGAAATCGGTCGACAACCCGTACAGAGCAACGCTCTTGTGAATAGATTTGGAACTCTCGGGGAAGGCGCATCGTTGCAGGTAGTAAGAGAGAACAGCCACCTGAACGGAGGTACGGTCCGGTAGCGGGTGCCGACAACCGGCATGGAGGGATATGTTCGGTTGTAAGGAACTGGCGAGTCCTGGCCACACGCACCGGATCGGGAGGTGAATGTCGCCAAGTCCGTGGCTCCGGTGTTCACCGGGGCCTGGTGCGAAAGGGAGACGCTTCGCCCCTGAGGCGGAGCTATCCGGGAACGGAGTTCTGCGTGGACATCGTCGTCAAGGGCCGCAAGACCGAGGTGCCCGAGCGGTTCCGCAAGCACGTGGCCGAGAAGCTGAATCCCGAGCGGATCCAGAAGCTCGACGCCAAGGTGATCAGCTTGGACGTCGAGGTGTCCAAGGAGCACAACCCGCGCCAGGCCGACCGTTCCGACCGCGTGGAGATCACCCTGCGTTCGCGGGGCCCCGTGGTCCGCGCCGAAGCCGCCGCCACCGACCCGTACGCGGCGCTCGACCTGGCACAGGAGAAGCTGGAAGCGCAGCTGCGCAAGCAGCACGACAAGCGCTACACGCGCCGTGGCAACGGCCGGCTCTCGGCGGCCGAGGTCGCCGACGTCGTTCCCGGCGTGGCCCGGCTCAACGGCAGCGGCCAGCCGGTCACGGAGGAGCCGGGGGACGCGATCCCGACCACCCGGATCGGATCGCTGGAAGTACAGGGCGAAGGCCCGCTCATCGTCCGCGAGAAGACGCACTCCGCGGCGCCCATGCCGCTCGACCAGGCACTGTACGAAATGGAACTGGTCGGCCACGACTTCTACCTGTTCGTCGACTCCGACACGAAGATGCCGAGCGTCGTCTACCGGCGCCACGGCTATGACTACGGCGTGATCCACCTCAATGCCGACGAGGCCTCCAGCTCGGGCGAGCCCGGTTCGGGCGCGGGCGGGGCGCTCGGCGGCTGACGCCGCGTCCTGATTTTCGGTGAAGTGCCCCCGGGGTCGCCGCGGCGTCCCCGGGGGCCCCTGTATGTCTCGTATGCGTCAGGTGGCCGTCGCGGGCTCCCCGCCGGGTGGCGCGGGCATGGAATCATGGCGGGCAGTCAACCGGCTGGAGTTCCCGTCCGGTTGACCCGGCAGCTCGGTACATGCAGGGGGAGGAACGATGGCGGACAGCTTCGGGCCGGTGCGCGGTGATGACGGCGGCGAGCCGATCCGGGTGCTCGTCGTCGACGACCACGCCCTGTTCCGGCGCGGGCTGGAGATCGTCCTCGCGCAGGAGGAGGACATCCAGGTCGTCGGTGAGGCGGGGGACGGCGCGGAGGCGGTGGACAAGGCGGCGGACCTGCTGCCGGACATCGTGCTCATGGACGTGCGGATGCCCCGGCGCGGCGGGATCGAGGCGTGCACCTCGATCAAGGAGGTGGCCCCCTCCGCGAAGATCATCATGTTGACGATCAGCGACGAGGAGGCGGACCTCTACGACGCGATCAAGGCGGGCGCCACCGGGTACCTCCTGAAGGAGATCTCCACCGACGAGGTGGCGACGGCGATCCGCGCCGTGGCCGACGGGCAGTCGCAGATCAGCCCGTCGATGGCGTCGAAACTCCTGACCGAGTTCAAGTCGATGATCCAGCGGACGGACGAGCGGCGGCTGGTGCCGGCGCCGAGGCTGACGGACCGCGAGCTCGAAGTGCTCAAGCTGGTGGCGACGGGCATGAACAACCGCGACATCGCGAAGGAGTTGTTCATCTCCGAGAACACCGTGAAGAACCACGTCCGCAACATCCTGGAGAAGCTCCAGCTGCACTCCAGGATGGAGGCCGTGGTCTACGCGATGCGGGAGAAGATCCTCGAAATCCGCTGAGGCCCGCCGAGCCCGCTCAGGCCCGCCGAGGCCGACGAGGGCCGCCGAGGGCGGCCGCCCTCCGCCGAGGCCGGCTTCCGGTTGCGGGTCTCAGAGGGCGGCCAGTTCCGCCGTGACCGCGGCCGCCTGCTCGGGTGAGCCCGCGCGCTCGACCCGGACGGCGTCGCAGCCGACCCAGCCGGCCGCCTCGCGCAGCGCCTCGGCCATCGGGCGGGCCGCCTTGAGGGTGGTCAGGGACAGCTGCCGGGCCACCAGGGTGGTGCCCTCGCGGGCCGGGTCGACCCGGCCCTGGAGCCGTCCGCCCGCCAGCAGCGGCATCGCGAAGTACCCGTGTATCCGCTTGGGCTTGGGGACGTACGCCTCCAGCCGGTGCGTGAATCCGAAGATCCGCTCCGTGCGCGGCCGGTCCCAGACGAGCGAGTCGAACGGGGAGAGCAGGGTGGTGCGGTGGCGGCCGCGGGGGGCCGCCGCCAGTGCGGCGGGGTCGGCCCAGGCCGGCTTGGACCAGCCCTCGACCTCGACGGGGACCAGCCCCGAGTCGGCGATCACCGCGTCGACCTGCTCGCCCTTGAGGCGGTGGTAGTCCGCGATGTCGGCGCGGGTGCCCACGCCCAGGCTCTGCCCGGCCAGCGCCACCAGGCGGCGCAGGCACTCGCGGTCGTCCAGGTCGTCGTGGAGCAGTGCGTCCGGGACGGCCCGCTCCGGCAGGTCGTAGACCCGCTTCCAGCCGCGGCGCTCGGTGCAGACCACCTCGCCGGTGTCCAGCAGCCACTCCACCGCGATCTTGGTCTCGGACCACTCGAACCACTCGCCGCCGTTCTTGGCGCCGCCCAGCTCGGTCGAGGTCAGCGGGCCGTCCGCCTTGAGGCGGTCCAGGACCGCCTGCGTCGAGCGCTCCTTGTCCTGGAGGACGTGCCACCGGTGGCCGCGGGCCCGCCGGGCCCGGCGCCGGAACGCGAAGTGGGGCCACTCCTCGATCGGCAGGATGCAGGCCGCGTGCGACCAGTACTCGAAGGCGTGCTGCCCGGACCAGTAGGCCGACTCCACCGCGGGCCGGCCCACCGCGCCCAGGCGCGCGTACGGGATCAGCTCGTGCGAGCGGGCCAGCACGGAGATCGTGTCCAGCTGGACGGCGCCCAGGTGGCGCAGCACGCCCCGCACCCCACCCCGGCGGTCGGGCGACCCGAGGAAGCCCTGCGCGCGCAGGGCGATCCGGCGCGCGTCGTCGGCGGACAGGGACACGGAGGCTGCGAGGGTCATGGCCGCAGCCTAGGGGGTGTCTCTGACAGCGGGCAGGTACGGCAGCGAGGGGGTCAGGCCGAGGTCCGCGGGCAGCAGGGCGCCCACCCAGGAGTCCCGCGCGGTGCCGCCCCGGAGCACCGCGGCCCGCAGCACGCCCTCGAAGCGGAAGCCGGTCTTCTCCGCGACGGCCCGGGAGCCCGTGTTCCCGACCTCCGCGCGCCATTCCAGCCGTACGGCGCCCACCTCGGTGAAGGCCCAGCGGGAGACGGCGGCGACGGCCTCGGCCATGTAGCCGCGGCCCCGGTGCTCCTTCGCCGCCCAGTAGCCGATCTCGTACGAGCCCTGCCCGCGCACGTGCACCCCGACGGCCGCGACCAGCGGACCGTCCGCCCCGAGGCGGACGGCGAAGCTGTACGCCGTGTCCTCGCGCCAGCCGGCGGGGACGGTCTCCAGGACGAAGCCGCGCGCGTGCTCGCGCGAGTAGGGGGAGGGGACCATCGTCCAGCGCTGTATCTCCGGGTCCTGCACCGCGGTGTACACCTCCTCCTCGTCCGCAGGGACGAAGGGGCGCAGGTGCAGTCGGGCCGTGTTCAGTGTCGTGGGCTCCATGTACGGATTCTGCGCGGCCGGGGCGGGTCGGGCGAGCAGTTTTCGGGCAAGACGTGTCGAGGACCCCGGCACCTTCCAGGTACCTCGTACGTTCTCATTCAGGGCGCCCGTGCCCTGCGGGATGCGGCGGGCCTCCCGGCGCGGCCGCGTCCTCGCTTACGATGGCCGTTGCGGTGGGGCCCACCCTCCGTGCCCGTGTACGAACCAGTGCCAGGCCCGACCGGCAAGGAGACAAACCTCGGTGTCCGTCTTCAACAAGCTCATGCGTGCAGGCGAAGGCAAGATCCTGCGCAAACTGCACCGCATCGCGGACCAGGTCAACTCCATCGAAGAGGACTTCGTCAACCTCTCCGACGCCGAGTTGCGGGCGCTCACGGACGAGTACAAGCAGCGCTACCAGGACGGCGAGAGCCTGGACGACCTGCTGCCCGAGGCGTTCGCGACCGTCCGCGAGGCCGCCAAGCGCGTCCTCGGCCAGCGGCACTACGACGTCCAGATCATGGGCGGTGCCGCGCTGCACCTCGGCTACGTCGCCGAGATGAAGACCGGTGAGGGCAAGACCCTCGTCGGCACGCTCCCCGCGTACCTGAACGCGCTGTCCGGCAAGGGCGTCCACCTGATCACGGTGAACGACTACCTCGCCGAGCGCGACTCCGAGCTGATGGGCCGGGTGCACAAGTTCCTCGGCCTGGAGGTCGGCTGCATCCTGGCGAACATGTCGCCGGCGCAGCGCCGCGAGCAGTACAACGCGGACATCACGTACGGCACGAACAACGAGTTCGGCTTCGACTACCTGCGCGACAACATGGCGTGGTCGCAGGACGAGCTCGTCCAGCGCGGCCACAACTTCGCCGTGGTCGACGAGGTCGACTCGATCCTGGTCGACGAGGCCCGTACCCCGCTGATCATCTCCGGCCCGGCCGACCAGGCCACCAAGTGGTACGCCGACTTCGCGAAGCTGGTCACCCGCCTCACCAAGGGCGAGGCGGGCCAGCCGCTCAAGGGCATCGAGGAGACCGGCGACTACGAGGTCGACGAGAAGAAGCGCACCGTCGGCATCCACGAGGCCGGTGTCGCCAAGGTCGAGGACTGGCTCGGCATCGAGAACCTCTACGAGTCGGTGAACACCCCGCTCGTCGGCTACCTGAACAACGCCATCAAGGCGAAGGAACTGTTCAAGAAGGACAAGGACTACGTCGTCATCGACGGCGAAGTCATGATCGTCGACGAGCACACCGGCCGTATCCTCGCCGGCCGCCGCTACAACGAGGGCATGCACCAGGCGATCGAGGCGAAGGAGGGGGTGGACATCAAGGACGAGAACCAGACCCTCGCCACGATCACCCTCCAGAACTTCTTCCGCCTCTACTCGAAGCTGTCGGGCATGACCGGTACGGCCATGACCGAGGCCGCCGAGTTCCACCAGATCTACAAGCTGGGTGTCGTCCCGATCCCCACCAACCGCGACATGGTCCGCAAGGACCAGCCGGACCTGATCTACCGGACCGAGGTCGCGAAGTTCGCCGCCGTCGTCGACGACATCGCGGAGAAGCACGAGAAGGGGCAGCCGATCCTGGTCGGCACCACCTCGGTCGAGAAGTCCGAGTACCTCTCGCAGCAGCTCTCCAAGCGGGGCGTCCCGCACGAGGTGCTCAACGCGAAGCAGCACGAGCGCGAGGCCTCGATCGTCGCCCAGGCCGGCCGCCGCGGCGCCGTCACGGTCGCCACGAACATGGCCGGCCGCGGTACCGACATCAAGCTCGGCGGCAACCCGGACGACCTCGCCGAGGCGGAGCTGCGCCAGCGGGGCCTGGACCCGGAAGAGCACATCGAGGAGTGGGCGCAGGCGCTGCCCGCCGCGCTGGAGCGCGCCGAGGCGGCCGTGAAGGCCGAGTTCGAAGAGGTCAAGTCGCTCGGCGGCCTGTACGTGCTGGGCACCGAGCGGCACGAGTCGCGCCGTATCGACAACCAGCTGCGCGGCCGCTCCGGCCGTCAGGGCGACCCGGGCGAGTCCCGGTTCTACCTGTCGCTGGGCGACGACCTGATGCGCCTGTTCAAGGCGCAGATGGTGGAGCGCGTCATGTCGATGGCGAACGTGCCGGACGACGTGCCGATCGAGAACAAGATGGTGACGCGCGCGATCGCGTCGGCCCAGTCGCAGGTCGAGACCCAGAACTTCGAGACGCGCAAGAACGTCCTGAAGTACGACGAGGTCCTCAACAGCCAGCGCGAGGTCATCTACGGCGAGCGCCGCCGCGTCCTGGAGGGCGAGGACCTGCACGAGCAGGTGCGCTTCTTCATGGACGACACGATCGACGCGTACATCGCGGCCGAGACGGTCGAGGGCTTCGCGGAGGAGTGGGACCTGGACCGGCTGTGGAGCGCCTTCAAGCAGCTCTACCCGATCAAGGTCACCGTCGCCGAGCTGGAGGACGCGGCGGGCGACCGTGCGGGCATCACCGCCGAGTTCATCGCGGAGTCCGTCAAGGACGACATCCACGAGCAGTACGAGGCGCGCGAGAAGGCGCTGGGCTCCGACATCATGCGCGAGCTGGAGCGGCGCGTGGTCCTGTCGGTCCTGGACCGCAAGTGGCGCGAGCACCTGTACGAGATGGACTACCTGCAGGAGGGCATCGGCCTGCGGGCGATGGCCCAGAAGGACCCGCTGGTCGAGTACCAGCGCGAGGGCTTCGACATGTTCAACGCCATGATGGAGGGCATCAAGGAGGAGTCCGTCGGCTACCTGTTCAACCTGGAGGTCCAGGTCGAGCAGCAGGTCGAGGAGGTTCCGGTGCAGGACGCGGCGCCTTCGCTGACCAAGGAGCCGGCCGGTGTGCGTCCGGAGATCCGTGCCAAGGGCCTGGACGCCCCGCAGCGGCCGGACCGGCTGCACTTCTCGGCCCCGACGGTGGACGGGGAGGGCGGCGTCGTCGAGGGCGACTTCGACGCCGACGAGGCGGGCGACGGCATGACGCGCGCCGAGCGCCGCAAGGCCCAGAAGGCGGCGGGCGGCCGCCGCCGCAAGAAGTGACCCCTGCCCGTACGGGCACCCCTGCCGGGCCGGACACCATGCACGGTGTCCGGCCCGGCGGCTTTTCGCGGTCACGCGAGGGGGTCCATTTCGATGGCCGCGCAGCGCCAGCGGAGGTCCGGGCCCTGCTCCAGGCGGAAGGCCATCGCCGAGACGCGGTCGCCCGTCGCGATGCGGGCGAAGGCCTCGATCACGCCCGGGCCGGGGTGGAAGCGGCCGCACTGGCGCAGGACCGGGCGCAGCCGGTCGCGGAGCGGGGCCGAGGGGGCCAGGGTGACCAACTGGTCGTACGCCGGGCCGACGGTGTGGCCCAGCAGCGAGTGGACGGGGCGCTGGCCGCTGACCACCGCCAGCAGCCGTTCCGCGAACCAGTCGTGCGGGCCGCGCGGGGCGCGGGCGGCGGGGTGGGGGCGGCGCTGGTCGTGGCGGCCGGGGGGCCGGGTGGTGTTCCTGGTCCTGGTCATGGCGGTCGTCCCCGAGAAGTCCGGGCCCGGAGCGGTACCGGGCGGTAACTTGGTAGGGGACTTCTACGGTCCGCGGATACCCTCCGCAAGCATGCGCCCGGGGCGGCGGGGGCGGCCGCGGCTTTCACCTATCCGGGTGGGCGGCCGCGTGGGCCCCGGCCGGTCCCGCGGCGCGCAGGGGCGCGGCGTGGACGGAATCCGGTCGGCGGGCGGGAGTCCGAAGGGGGACCGCCGCCGTCACCCGGCGCCGTCCCGCCAAGTCGTATCCTGAGGGCGTTTTCCGACTACCGAAAGCAGCCGGCCATGCGCGTGTACGTCCCCCTGACCCTCCCCGGGCTCGCCGAGGCGCACAAGGCGGGTGAGCTGGGTCCCGCCCCGCTGCGGGCGTACGCCGTCACACCCGGGCTGCGGGAGTGGTACGTGTCGGATGACCTGGAGGAGCTGGAGTACGCCGCCCTCGGGCGGGCCGCCGCCGCTTCCCTGCGGATGCTCGCCGCGGAGGGCAGCGCCCCGCGCAAGCGCGTCGTCGTCGCCGTCGACGTGGACGACAAGGCCGCGGCCGCGACCCCCGGGGTCGACGAGGCCGCTCTGGGCCAGGTGACCCTCGCCGCGGCCGTACGGCTCTCCGTGGCCGCCGCCGTGCACGTGGACGCCGATGACGCCGTGGGCGACGTGACGGCCGCCGCGGAGGCCCTGGAGGCCGCCGACGCGGGTGACGACGACGCACGGTTCACCGTGGACGGCGCCGAGGACCACGAGCTGCTGTGGTTCGGCGTCCAGGAGATCCCGGGGCTGCTGAAGTGAGCACTCCGGCCAACGCCCCCGTCGTGCCGCTCCACATAGTCTGGGACTGGAACGGCACGCTCCTGCACGACATCGACGCCGTCATCACCGCCACGAACGCCTCCTTCGCCGAGTTCGGCTTCGCGCCGATCACGCTGGAGCGCTACCGGGAGCTGTACGTCGTACCGGTGCCGAAGTTCTACGAGCGGCTGATGGGCCGGCTGCCCACCGACGCCGAGTGGGAGCACATGGACGCGACGTTCCACCGCCACTACTGGGCCGCGGCCGACGCCGCCGGGCTCACCGACGGGGCCCGCGAGCTCCTGCGCGACTGGCAGGCGGACGGGCGTACGCAGTCCTTGCTCTCCCTCGCGCCCCACGAGAAGCTCGTACCCCTCGTGAAGGCACACGGCATCGACCGCCACTTCCTGCGCGTCGACGGCCGGATCGGGCCCTCGCACACCAGCAAAGCAGGACATCTCGTACGCCATATGGTGGCCCTGGAGCAGACGGGTGTGACCGCCACCCGTACGGTTCTCGTGGGGGACGCCGTGGACGATGCCCTGGCAGCACGGCACATCGGTGCGAAGGCCATCCTCTACACGGGCGGTTCGCACAGCCGACGCAGTCTGGAATCGGCAGGGGTCGAGGTCGTCGACACGCTGGCAGAGGCCGTATCCGCTGCTCGCCGTCTGGCCGAATAAGTACGCCCAGAATATGCCCCCGTCACTGCGCACATCGTCAAAGTTCGGGACCTGCTTTTGTACAGATCCAGCGCGTGACGGACAGGGGGTCCGGCGAGATAGCCTGGTACCCGTGATCAGCGCGATAGTCATCGGAGGCGCCGCAGCCTCCGGCCTGCGCCCGGCGCACGACCGTGCCCGGGCCTTCGCTGATCCCTGCCGCCGGGAGCCTCAGCCGATCATGGCCAGTTCCCTCCCGGTCGGCTCTCACCACGGCGCAGCGCCGATCCCCAGCGGTCACCCCGCGTCGCGGCGCAACGCCCTTCCTTCCTTCACCTACGTCACGCAATGGCGCGCGACAGGAGCCAGAGGACATGCAGACCAAGCTGGACGAAGCAAAGGCCGAGCTGCTCGCGCGGGCGGCCCGGGTAGCTGAGCACAGCCCGGCCGGGGGGCTACTTCCGACTGGGTCCGAGCAGGGGGAGCGTCCCGACCGGGACACCACTCTCGCCTACCTCCAGCGCTACTACCTGCACACCGCCCCAGAGGACCTCCTGGACCGGGACCCGGTCGACGTGTTCGGGGCGGCGCTCTCGCACTACCGGCTCGCCGAGAACCGGCCGCAGGGCACCGCGAACGTGCGCGTGCACACCCCGACGGTCGAGGAGAACGGGTGGACCTCCAGCCACTCGGTCGTCGAGGTCGTCACCGACGACATGCCGTTCCTCGTGGACTCCGTGACGAACGAGCTGTCCCGGCAGAGCCGCGGCATCCACGTCGTGATCCACCCGCAGGTCGTCGTCCGCCGTGACGTCACCGGCAAGCTGATCGAGATCCTCGGCCCCGACTGCGACGCGCACGGCCCCAAGACCGCGCGCCCCCACGACTCCCTCGTCGAGTCCTGGATCCACGTCGAGACCGACCGCGAGACCGACCGCGCCGACCTCAAGCAGATCACCGACGACCTGCGCCGCGTCCTGTCCGACGTCCGCGAGTCCGTCGAGGACTGGGAGAAGATGCGCGACGCCGCGCTGCGCATCGCCGACGACCTCCCCAACGAGCCGACCGCCACCGACCTGCGCGAGTACGAGCTCGAAGAGGCCCGCGAGCTGCTGCGCTGGCTCGCCGACGACCACTTCACCTTCCTCGGCTACCGCGAGTACAACCTCGTCGACGGCGACGCCCTGGCCGCCGTGCCCGGCACCGGCCTCGGCATCCTGCGCTCCGACCCGCACCACAGCGGCCAGGAGGACGACCACCCCGTCTCGCCGTCCTTCAACCGGCTGCCGGCCGACGCCCGCGCCAAGGCCCGCGAGCACCGCCTGCTGGTGCTGACCAAGGCCAACAGCCGCGCCACCGTGCACCGCCCGTCCTACCTCGACTACGTCGGCGTCAAGAAGTTCGACGCCGAGGGCAACGTCGTCGGCGAGCGCCGCTTCCTCGGCCTGTTCTCCTCCGCCGCGTACACCGAGTCGGTCCGCCGCGTCCCGGTCATCCGCCGCAAGGTCGCCGAGGTCCTCGAAGGCGCAGGCTTCTCGCCGAACAGCCACGACGGCCGCGACCTGCTCCAGATCCTGGAGACCTACCCGCGCGACGAGCTGTTCCAGACCCCGGTCGACAAGCTCCGCGAGATCGCCACCTCCGTCCTGTACCTCCAGGAGCGCCGCCGGCTGCGGCTGTACCTGCGCCAGGACGAGTACGGGCGCTACTACTCGGCGCTCGTCTACCTGCCGCGCGACCGCTACACCACCGGCGTGCGGCTGCGCCTGATCGCGATCCTCCAGGAGGAGCTCGACGGCAGCAGCGTCGACTTCACCGCCTGGAACACCGAGTCGATCCTGGCCCGCATCCACTTCGTCATCCGCGTCCCGCAGGGCAAGGAGCTGCCCGTCCTGACGGACGGCGACGTCGAGCGCATCGAGGCCCGCCTCGTCGAGGCCGCCCGCTCCTGGGCCGACGGCTTCGCCGACGCCCTGGTCGCCGAGGTGGGCGAGGAGCGCGCCGCCGAGCTGCTGCGCAAGTACGGCACCTCCTTCCCCGAGGGCTACAAGGCCGACCACAAGCCGCGCGCGGCCGTGGCCGACCTCTGCCACCTGGAGCGGCTCTCCGCCAGCGACCGGGAGTTCGCCCTCTCGCTGTACGAGCCGGTCGGCGCGGGCCCCGGCGAGCGCCGGTTCAAGATCTACCGCACCGGTGAGCAGGTCTCGCTGTCCGCGGTCCTGCCCGTGCTCCAGCGCCTGGGCGTCGAGGTCACCGACGAGCGCCCGTACGAGCTGCGCTGCAGCGACCGCACCAACGCGTGGATCTACGACTTCGGCCTGCGGATGCCGCTTCCCGCCGGCAACGGCGACGCCTACCTCGGCGACGACGCCCGCGAGCGCTTCCAGGACGCCTTCGCCGCGGTCTGGCAGGGCGACGCGGAGAACGACAACTTCAACACCCTGGTGCTGTCCGCCGGGCTCACCTGGCGCCAGGCCGTGGTGCTGCGCGCGTACGCGAAGTACCTGCGCCAGGCCGGCGTGAACTTCAGCCAGGACTACATGGAGGACACCCTCCGCAACAACGTCCACACCACCCGGCTGCTGGTCTCGCTCTTCGAGGCCCGGATGTCGCCCGGCCGCCAGTCCGCCGGCACCGAGCTCATCGACGCCATGCTGGAGGAGCTGGCCGGGGCCCTGGACCAGGTCGCCTCGCTCGACGAGGACCGGATCCTGCGGTCCTTCCTCACCCTCATCAAGGCGACCCTGCGCACCAACTTCTTCCAGCTCAACGACGCGGGCGAGCAGCACTCCTACGTGTCGATGAAGTTCGACCCGCAGGCCATCCCGGAGCTCCCGGCGCCCCGCCCGGCGTACGAGATCTGGGTGTACTCCCCGCGCGTCGAGGGCGTCCACCTGCGCTTCGGCAAGGTCGCCCGAGGCGGCCTGCGCTGGTCCGACCGCCGAGAGGACTTCCGTACGGAGATCCTCGGCCTGGTCAAGGCGCAGATGGTCAAGAACACCGTCATCGTGCCGGTCGGCGCCAAGGGCGGCTTCGTCGCCAAGAACCTGCCGGACCCGTCGGTGGACCGCGACGCCTGGCTCGCCGAGGGAATCGCCTCGTACAAGATCTTCATCTCGGCGCTGCTCGACATCACCGACAACATGGTCGGCGGCGAGGTCGTGCCGCCGACCGGCGTGGTCCGCCACGACGAGGACGACACCTACCTCGTCGTCGCGGCCGACAAGGGCACCGCGACCTTCTCCGACATCGCCAACGGCGTCGCCGAGGCGTACGGCTTCTGGCTGGGCGACGCGTTCGCCTCGGGCGGCTCGGCCGGCTACGACCACAAGGGCATGGGCATCACCGCCCGCGGTGCCTGGGAGTCCGTCAAGCGGCACTTCCGCGAGCTGGGCCACGAC
This sequence comes from Streptomyces sp. NPDC051109, assembly GCF_044455885.1. Lineage (NCBI taxonomy): Bacteria > Bacillati > Actinomycetota > Actinomycetes > Kitasatosporales > Streptomycetaceae > Streptomyces > Streptomyces sp. NPDC051109. The sequence goes on along the minus strand of NZ_JBITFF010000004.1, from coordinate 490,824 downwards.
ACCCAGACCGAGGACTTCACCGTCGTCGGCGTCGGCGACATGTCCGGCGACGTGTTCGGCAACGGCATGCTGCTCTCCGAGCACATCCGCCTGGTCGCCGCCTTCGACCACCGGCACATCTTCATCGACCCGACCCCGGACGCGGCGACCTCGTACGCCGAGCGCCGGCGCCTGTTCGAGCTGCCGCGCTCCTCGTGGGCCGACTACAACGCGGAACTGCTCTCCGCGGGCGGCGGCGTCCACCCGCGCACGGCGAAGGCCATCCCGGTCAACGCGCAGATGCGCGCGGCCCTCGGCATCGAGGCGGGCGTCACCAAGATGACCCCCGCCGAGCTGATGCAGACCATCCTCCAGGCCCCCGTGGACCTGGTGTGGAACGGCGGCATCGGCACGTACGTCAAGGCGACGTCCGAGACGCACACCGACGTCGGCGACAAGGCCAACGACGCCATTCGCGTCAACGGCGCGGACGTCCGGGCCAAGGTCATCGGCGAGGGCGGCAATCTCGGCCTGACCCAGCTCGGCCGGATCGAGTTCGCCCGGGTCGGCGCCGGCGGCGAGGGCGGCAAGGTCAACACCGACGCCATCGACAACAGCGCGGGCGTGGACACCTCCGACCACGAGGTGAACATCAAGATCCTGCTGAACGCGGTCGTCGCGGACGGGGACATGACCGTCAAGCAGCGCAACAAGCTGCTGGCGGAGATGACCGACGAGGTCGGCCACCTGGTGCTGCGCAACAACTACGCGCAGAACGTGGCCCTCGCCAACGGCATCGCCCAGGCCCCCAGCCTGCTCCACGCCCAGCAGCGCTTCATGCGCCGCCTGGAGGCGGCCGGCCGGCTGGACCGGGGCATCGAGTTCCTGCCCACCGACCGGCAGATCCGCGAGCTGCTGGGCGCCGGCAAGGGGCTGACCCAGCCGGAGCTGGCGGTCCTGTTCGCCTACACCAAGATCACGGTGGCGGACGAGCTCATCGCCACCGAACTGCCGGACGACCCGTACCTGCGCCGCCTGCTGCACGCGTACTTCCCGGGCGCCCTGCGCGCGAAGTTCCCCGAGCAGATCGAAGCGCACGCGCTGCGCCGCGAGATCATCACGACGCTGCTGGTCAACGACACCGTCAACACCGGTGGTTCGACCTTCCTGCACCGCCTGCGCGAGGAGAGCGGCGCCTCCACGGAGGAGATCGTGCGGGCACAGCTCGCGGCCCGCGAGATCTTCGGCCTGGCCCAGGTGTGGGACGCGGTGGAGTCGCTGGACAACAAGGTCGCGGCGGACGTCCAGACCCGGGTGCGGCTGCACTCGCGGCGCCTGGTCGAGCGCGGTACCCGCTGGCTGCTGAACAACCGGCCGCAGCCGCTCCAGATCACCGAGACCATCGAGCTGTTCGCCGACCGGGTGAGCGAGGTCTGGGCCGAGCTGCCGAAGCTGGTGCGCGGCGCGGACCTGGAGTGGTACCAGTCGATCATGGACGAGCTGATCGGCGAGGGCGTTCCGGAGGAGCTGGCGGCCAAGGTCGCCGGGTTCTCCTCGGCCTTCCCGACGCTCGACATCGTCGCGATCTCGGACCGCACCGGCGTCAACCCGCTGGACGTCGCCGAGGTGTACTACGACCTCGCCGACCGTCTGGACATCACCCAGCTGATGGACCGGATCATCGAGCTGCCGCGGGCCGACCGCTGGCAGTCGATGGCCCGTGCCTCCATCCGCGAGGACCTGTTCGCGGCGCACGCGGCGCTGACCGCCGACGTTTTGTCGGTGGGCAACGGCGACGCGACTCCCGAGGACCGCTTCAAGGCGTGGGAGGACAAGAACGCGGCGATCATCAGCCGGGCCCGGACGACCCTGGACGAGATCCGGGGCTCGGACGACTTCGACCTGGCGAACCTGTCGGTCGCGATGAGGACGATGCGTTCGCTGCTGAGGGCGCACGCCTAGTCCCCTCGGGGCGGTGACGGAGAAGGGGGGGCCCGGCGGCGGCCCGGGCCGCCCCCCCCCCGCCCCCCCCCCCCCCCCCGGCGCCGCGCCCCCCCCCCCCCCCCCCGGGGGGGGCCGCGGGGGGGGGGGGGGGCGGGGGCGCCGCCCGCCCCCCCCCTTCCGCGTCCCCTGTCCTTCGCTCGGTCGCCGCGCCGCCTCAGCGGCCCGAGGTGAACCTCTCGTACGCGTCGCAGACCTCGGCGGCGGGGCCGTCCATGCGCAGGACGCCGGACTCCAGCCAGATCGCCCGGTCGCAGGTCTCGCGGACCGTGCCGATGCCGTGGCTGACGAGGAAGACGGTGCCGGCCCGCTCGCGGAGCTCCTCGATGCGGGCCTGGCTGCGGCGCTGGAAGGCGGCGTCGCCGGTGGCGAGGGCCTCGTCGATCATGAGTACGTCGTGGTCCTTGGCGGCGGCGATGGAGAAGCGCAGCCGGGCTCCCATGCCGGAGGAGTACGTCCGCATGGGCAGGGAGATGAAGTCGCCCTTCTCGTTGATGCCGGAGAAGTCGACGATGCCCTGGTAGCGCTCGCGGACCTGCTGCTTGGACATGCCCATCGCGAGGCCGCCGAGGACCACGTTGCGCTCGCCGGTCAGGTCGTTCATCAGGGCCGCGTTGACGCCGAGGAGCGAGGGCTGGCCGTGGGAGTAGATCCGGCCGCGGGCCACGGGCTGGAGGCCGGCGATCGCGGCGAGCAGGGTGGACTTGCCGGAGCCGTTGGAGCCGATCAGGCCGATGGCCTCGCCCTTGTACGCGACGAAGGTGACGCCTTTGACGGCGTGCACCTCGCGGATGCCGGGGACGGGCTTGCGGGAGAAGATCCGGCTGAGGGCGGCGGTGGCGCTGCCCTTGCGGCCGCCTGCGCCGTGCACCTTGTAGACGACGTGGACCTCGTCGGCGATGACGGTGGGGACGCGGGTGTCGCGCGGGTCGGGGACCGACGCGGCCGGTGCGGTCGCGGGAGCGGTCGCGGGTGCGGGGGTGCTTGCGGGTGCGGTCTCGGTGTCAGCCACGGCCGTACTCCTCCTCAGCCTTCCAGAAGTAGATGAATCCGCCGACGCCGGCGAGCAGGGCCCAGCCGACGGCGATGGCCCACACGTGGTGCGGGAGTGCGTGCGGGTCGAAGCTGTCGATCAGCGCGAAGCGCATCAGGTCGATGTAGACGGCCGCCGGGTTGGTCTTGAGCAGGACGGTGACCCAGTGCGCGAGGTGGTCCTTCTTGAGCATCGAGTCGATGGACCACATGACCCCGGACGAGTACATCCACGTGCGCAGGACGAACGGCATCAGCTGGCTGACGTCCGGGCTCTTGCTGCCGATGCGGGCCATGACCATGGCGACGCCGGCGCAGAAGACCGCCATCAGGGCCAGGGCGGGCGCGGCCGTCAGCCACTTGAGGGTCGGGGTCTGGCCGCAGGCGAGCAGCAGGAGGACGAGTGCGCCCATGGTGACCAGCAGCTGCTGGAACAGCTGGACGACCGTGGACAGGGGCAGGCTGGCGCGCGGGAAGTGCAGGGCTCGGACCAGGCCGAGGTTGCCGTGGACGGCGCGGGTGGAGGCGTTGATGGAGCTGCCGATGAAGTCCCAGACGAAGACGCCGGTGATCAGGAACGGGATGTAGTCCGGGACGTCGTGGCTGGCGTTCAGGACGATGCCGAAGATGAAGTAGTAGACGGCCGCGTTGAGCAGCGGGGTCACCAGGTGCCAGACCTGGCCCAGCTTGGCCGTGCTGTAGGTGGCGTGCATCCGGGCGGTGGCGTACGCGGTCACGAAGTGGCGCCGGCCCCAGAGCTGGCGCACGTAGCTCGGGAGCGAGGGGCGTGCGCCGCTGACGGTCAGGCCGTGGGCTGCCGCCAGGTCGGCGAGCGCGGCCGAGGTGGTCGCCGGCTCGGCGGGGTGGGTGGTCACTGTCACGGGGGTCGCTTTCGACGGGGGTCGGGCGTCGGCTGGCGATGGGACGGGTCCGTATCGTCGCTACGGCGAGAGTAGAGACGAGTGCGACGGAACGCAACCGTATCGTCGTGACGGGTGGGTGACGGCGTGCGCGGCTATGCTCGGTGCATGAACACCACGGACCCCGCCACCGAAACCGACTCCGCCTCGGCTCCCGCCGCCTCCGCCCGGCGGGCCCCCGCCGGAGCCGCCGTCCTGCGCGAGGACGTCACGGAGGCCATCCGGGCCGCGGTACTGGAGGAACTGGCCGCGGTCGGGTTCTCGCGGATGTCGATCGAGGGGATCGCGCGCCGGGCGGGGGTCGGCAAGACGGCCGTGTACCGGCGCTGGAAGTCGAAGCTGCACTTGGTGCTGGACCTGGTGGGGGCCTTCGCCGTGGACGGCCTCCCGGTGCCGGCCACGGGCTCGCTGTACGGGGACGTACGGGCCCTGCTGGAGGTGATGTCACACGTGCTGCGGCATCCGGTGGCATCGGCCGTGATCCCGGACCTGCTCGTGGAGGCCGCGCGGAACCCGGAGATCGCGGACGCCGTGCGCGGCGCGCTGCTGGAAGGGGAGCGGCGCATGGCCGAGGGGATCGTCTCGGAGGCCGTCTCGCGCGGGGAACTGGCCGAGGGCACGGACCCGGGACGGGCGCTGGACCTGGCGATCGGGCCGCTGTACTGGCGGCAGGTCGTCGTGCGGGACGCCGTCCCGGCGGGGTACCTCGATGACCTGGCCAGGTCGGTCGTGGCCGGGCTGACCGCCACCTCCGGCTGACGGCGCCACCGAAACCGACCTACGGCCGGAGGCTCGCGGTCAGGGTGGGCTCCTGGGTGAGCGCCGGGGCCGTCGGGGCGGGTCGCCGGTCCTCCAGGGGGACGACCGGCGGGATCGCCGCCGGCTGGTTCAGGAAGACGTGGCGGACCACGCGCTCCGCCGCGTGGCCGTCGTCGTACGAGCAGAACCGGGAGCGGAACGCCGAGCGCAGCTGCGCCGAGCGCGAGCCCTGCCAGTGGCCCGTCGTGAAGATGTCGACCAGCTCGTCCTGGGTGCGGGCGATCGCCCCCGGCGGGCAGGCCCGCAGGTCGAAGTAGGTGCCGCGGGCGGCCTCGTACGCCTCCCAGTCGTCCGCGTGGATCACGATCGGCCGGTCCAGCGCCGCGTAGTCGAACATCAGCGACGAGTAGTCCGTCACCAACGCATCCGACGCCAGGCAGAGTTCCTCCACCGACGGGTACGCGGAGACGTCGACCAGGCGCGGGTGGCGCACCGGCCGGCCCGGCGCGTCCGCGTACGTCAGGTGCGTACGCGACAGGATCGTGAAGCGCGGGCCCAGATCCCGCAGTACCCGTTCGAAGTCCAGGTGTTCGGGCCGGCTGCGCCGGTAGTCGCGGTGGGTCGGCGCGTACAGGACCGCCGTCGAGCCGAGCGGGATGCCGAGGCGTTCGCGCAGCGCCACCACGTCGTCCAGGCCGGCCCGGTGGAAGGCGTCGTTGCGCGGGTAGCCGTACTCCAGCGTGGTGTACGAGGACGGGATCGCCTTCTCCCACACCAGGGTGGAGTGGCGGTTCGCGGACAGCAGGTAGTCCCACTGGTCCGCCCCGCGCAGCAAGCCCGCGAAATCCGTCGTCGGGGTGGCCGCCGGCCGGTCCTGGAGGTCCAGGCCGACCCGCTTGAGCGGGGTGCCGTGCTGGGTCTGCAGCAGGACCTGTCCCGGCCGCTTGACCAGGGCTCGCTCGAAGTTGACGTTCGTGGTGAGGTACGTGGCCCTGGCCAGCGCCGTCCAGTAAGCCGCCGAGCCCGGCCGGAGCACGGCCGTCTCCGCCGGGAGCGTCGCCGCGTGCCGCGGATCGCAGATCCACGCCGTCCGCATCCGGGGCGCGAGCTCGCGCAGCTTGGCCTCGACGGCCGCCGGGTTGCAGGCGTAGCCGCCGTGCCAGTACGCGGAGAACACCGCCAGCTCCGGGCGCAGCGGCAGCAGCCGCTGGCCGCGGTAGTGCAGCCGCAGCGCGCTCTCGCGCAGTCCCCGCCACAGCGACGTCCCGGTGCGCCCCGCCGCCAGCGCGGCCGAGCGGAGCACCGACAGCGTGCGGTACGTACGGCGCACGCCGAGCCGCATCGACAGGTGCCGGATCCGGTCGGTGCGCGACAGCGGCAGAGGGGGCGTGCCGGCGGGCCGGTGGCGGCGCAGCAGCGCGGCGGCCCGCTTGAAGAACTCGGCCCGGCAGGCGCGCGGGAGGCGGCGCGGGTCGGCGTACAGGGCACAGAAGTGCTCGGCCATCCGCCGGTGCACGGCGGGGCGCCAGCGCTCCAGCTCGGGGCGGGCGCCGAGGTAGCCGAAGACCCGGTCGTACTGGTCGAAGATCTCCAGGTGGCGGGGGCTGGTGGTGGTCAGGATCGAGCCGGTGCGCCGCTGGCGGTAGTGCACGCACACCTGGTCCAGGACGGCGATGGACTCGGCGGCCAGCAGCGCCGGGTAGGTCCAGGGGGTGTCCTCGTAGAAGCCGGGCGGGAACTCCAGCCCCTCGCGCTCCACGTACTCGCGGCGGTACGCCTTGTTCCACACGACCATCAGCATGCCGAGCAGGGCCGGGCGGTCGGCGAGCCGGAAGCTGGCCGGGCCCTCCTCGGACAGCCGGTGCGCGAGCCGGTTGCGTACGAGCTCACCGGTCCAGAAGGCGCGCGCGTAGTCGTAGACGAGGACGTCCGGGGAGCCGGTGTCCTTGAGCCGGTCGGTGATGGCGTGGAGGGCGCCGGGGGCGAGGGTGTCGTCTCCGTCGAGGAAGATCAGGTAGTCGCCGCTCGCCCGGGCCAGACCCGCGTTGCGGGCCGGGCCCAAGCCGAGGTTGTGCGCCAGGTGCACGGCGGTCACCCGGGGGTCCCGGGCCGCGTACTCGTCGATGATCGAACCGCAGGCGTCCGGCGAGGCGTCATCCACCGCGATCAGTTCCAGATCCGGGAAGGACTGGGACAGGACCGAGTCCAAACTCTCCTGGAGGTACGCCTGAACCTTGTACGCGGGCACGATGACGCTGAACCGGGGCACGGCACATCCAGGGGTCGGCGCGGGCATATTGCCAAGGAACCCCCGGCGTGGCGATCGGGTTACGCGGCGTGCGGCATTCGGGTTACCCGGCGTCAACGTCGCACGTCAACCGCTATGCGCTACTTGATCGCTCCGGCCATCACCCCCGAGACGAACTGCCGCTGGAAGGCGAAGAAGACGACCAGCGGGACGACCATCGACAGGAACGCGCCCGGGGCCAGTACGTCGATGTTGTTGCCGAACTGCCGTACCTGCTGCTGGAGGGCGACCGTGATCGGCGGGTTCGCCGAGTCCGCGAACACCAGCGCGACCAGCATGTCGTTCCACACCCACAAGAACTGGAAGATGCCGAGCGAGGCGATCGCCGGAGCGCCCAGCGGCAGCACCACCCGGGCGAACAGCCGCAGTTCGCCCGCTCCGTCGAGGCGGGCCGCCTCCAGCAGCTCGCGCGGGATCTGCGCGAAGAAGTTGCGCAGCAGGAAGATGGCGAACGGCAGCCCGAACGCGGTGTGGAACAGGACCACCCCGGCGGTGGTCTCGAACAGCCCGATGGCACCGAAGAGTTCCGACACCGGGATCAGGGCCACCTGTACGGGGACGACGAGCAGTCCGACCACGATCAGGAACAGCCAGTCCCGTCCCGGGAACTCCAGCCAGGCGAAGGCGTATCCGGCGAACGAGCCCAGGGCGACCACGAGCAGGGTCGCCGGGACCGCGATGGCCACCGTGCTGAGCAGCGCGCTGGTGATGGTGTCGTTGGCCAGCAGCCGCTCGTAGTTGTCGGACGTCAGCCGGGTCGGGGCGGTCAGCGCCTGCCACCAGCCGCCCTTGTTCAGGTCGGTGGGGGAGAGGAACGAGGAGATCAGCAGCCCGAGCGTGGGCACCAGCCAGAACAGCGCGGCCAGGACCAGGAACACGCGGACGGCCCCGGCCGCCGCCCCGGCGGCGAGCCGGCCGGCCCGGGCACCGGCGCGTGCGGCGGTACGGGCACCGGCACGTGCCCCCGGGCGGGCCTGCGCGGCGGCGCTCATCGGGCCCCCTCCTTCCGCAGCCTGCGGATGTTGTAGAGCATGACCGGGACCACCAGCGCCAGCAGCAGCACCGCGATGGCACTGCCGAGCCCCGGATCGGCGTCGGTGCCGAAGGAGGTGCGGTACAGCTGGAGGGCCAGGACGTTCGCGTCGTCCTGCACCGAACCCGGCGCGATCACGAAGACCAGGTCGAAGATCTTCATCACGTTGATGACGAGGGTGACGAGGACCACCGCCAGCACCGGCGCCAGCATCGGCACGGTGACCCGGCGGAACACCTGCCACTCGTTGGCCCCGTCCACCCGCGCCGCCTCCAGCAGCTCCCGCGGTACGGCGGCCAGCCCGGCCCCGATCAGCACCATCGCGAAACCGGCCCACATCCATACGTACGCCCCGATCACCGCGGGTGTCACCAGCGTCGGGCCGAGCCACTCCACCCCCGAGTACGCCTCGCGGAAGTTCGACGCGGGCAGCCGCAGCAGCGCCCCGTCGGCCTTCGCGGACAGGGTGAACGTGCCGTCCGCGCGGGCCGTCGCCGAGTCGACCACCCGGCCGTCCTTGACCGCCTCGACCCTGATCCCGGCCAGCCCCGACTCGGTCGGGTCGACCGCGTTGGCGCGGCCGCCCCCGCCCCGGGTGAAGTCCTGCCAGGCCGTCCCGGTGACCTTGCCCGGCTCGGCCGGGGCGGCCCTGGCCGTACGGGTCCCTCCGGGCAGGTCCTCCGGGGCCACGCCGACCAGCGGGAGCAGCACCGGCACGCCCGCCCGCACGGGATCACGGGTCGTGAAGCCGCCCGCGTCGGACCCCGCGGCCGGGACCAGCGGGGAGTCGCGGCCGGGGCGGGCCTTCGGGAAGGCCGAGGACTCCGCGAAGGTGTCGTGCACCCCGACCCAGACCGCGTTGGCGATGCCCCGGTCGGGATCGTGGTCGTACACGAGCCGGAAGATGATGCCGGCCGCCAGCATCGAGATGGCCATCGGCATGAACACGAGCAGCTTGAACGCCGTCCCCCAGCGGACGCGTTCGGTGAGCACCGCGAAGATCAGGCCGAGGGCGGTGGCCGTGGTCGGGGCCAGCACCACCCACAGCGCCGTGTTCCGCAGGGCCGTGCGGATCGTGTCGTCGTGCAGGATCTCCGTGTAGTTGGCGCCGCCCACGAACGTGTCGCCCGTGCGGTCGAAGAAGCTGCGGTAGACGGAGTAGCCGATCGGGTGGACGACGAGCGCGCCGAGCAGCACCAGGGCGGGCAGGAGGAACGCCGCCGCGACGAGGCGGCGGCGCCGGGCCTCCGCGGACCGCGCCGTCACGGTCGACCCGGTGGCCCCGGTGGCCCCGGTGGGCGCGGCCTTGCCGGGCGTGGTGGCCTTGGCTGCCACGGGATCAGTTCCCGTATGCCTTGGCCGCGTCCGCCTCCAGTCTGGCCTGGGTGCCCGCCACGTCCGACGGGTTCGCCAGGAAGTCCTGGAGCGCCTTCCACTCGCCGGCGCCGGGGGTCCCGCCGAACGCCGCCGGGGCCTGGTCCGACATGTCGAAGCGGAAGTCGTCGCCCGCCGCGATCAGGGCCTTGGCGATGTCCCGCTGGATGGCGTTCGGATAGGCGGCCGGATCCACCGCCTTGTTCGGGGAGATGAACCCGCCCTCGCGGGCCTGGATCTCCGCCGCGTCCGGGGACGCCAGGAAGGTCAGCAGCGCCTGCGCGCCCTTCGACGGCTTCAGCGCGACCGCCACGTCACCGCCCGAGATGACGGGCGGCTTGGCACCGACCGCCGGGAAGTCGAAGACGAGGGCGCCCTCGCCCACCTTCGCCTCCGTCTGCGCGATGTTCACCGCCACGAAGTCGCCCTCGAAGACCATCGCGGCCGCCGGGCGGTCGCCGCCCGTGAAGGTCTGCGTCACCGACTTCGGGAACTCCGTGGACAGCGCCCCGCTCGCCCCGCCCGCCAGGAAGTCCTTGCGTCCGAACAGCTCGCCGAGCGTGGTCAGGGCCTGCTTGACGCTGTCGTCCGTCCACTTGATCTCGTGCTTGGCCAGCTGGTCGTACTTCTGCGGACCCGCCTGGGAGAGGTAGACGTTCTCGAACCAGTCGGTGAGGGTCCAGCCGTCCGCGCCGGCCACGGACACCGCCGGGGTGCCGGAGGCGGAGAGGGTGTCGGCCGCCTCCACCAGTTCCTTCCACGTCTTCGGGGGCTGGACCCCCGCCGCCTTGAAGGCCTTCGCGTTGTACCAGATCAGAGACTTGTTGGCGGCCTTGTAGTACACGCCGTACTGGGTGCCGTCGACCGCGCCCAGCTTCTTCCAGCCGTCCGCGTAGTTCGCGTCGAGCTGGGCCTTGGCCTCCGGGCCGACCGGCTGCACCCACTTGTTCTGCACGGCCGCGGTCAGGGCCCCGACCTGCGGGAGCAGCGCCACGTCCGGCGGCTGGCCGCCCGCGATCTTCGTACCGAGGAAGGTGACGATCGGGTCCTGGGCCGGGACGAAGGTGACCGTGGCACCCGTGCGCTTCTCGAACTCCTTCAGGACCTTCGTGAAGTTCGCCTGTTCCGGACCCGTCCAGACCGCAGCGACCTCCAGCTTCTCGCCGGTCAGCTTCGGTAATTCGACCGGCGGCCTGGCCTGTGCGGACGACTCCCCGCCCTGCGGCGGGTCGGCCTTCTTCCCCCCGCCGTCCCCGCAGCCGCCGAGGGCCAGCGCGCCCGCGGCCGCGAGGGCCGTCCAGGCGACGGCACGGCTCCTTCTCCGGTTGCCCGTACGGCTGCGGCTCTTCGTACGGCTCGTTCCCTGCCTTCGCATGGCTCTGCCCCCGATGCCCGTGGTGTGCCCGTGGTGTGACTCGTCCCACAAGGTCTACGCCGAGCCGCGCACCCCCGCAATACCGCGTCGGACCGCCGCGCGGCGTTTGCGGGCCGGCTCAGGGGGAGGGCGGGAACAGCACGGGTATCGCCGAGACCAGGTGCGAGGCCCGGTCCAGGGCGCTCGCCAGCAGCGCCAGGTCGGTGGGGCCGTTGCCCAGCTCGCGCACGGGCCGGCGGGCCGGGGGATCGCCCATCCGCTCCCACTCCACCGGCACCACGGTCGGCCGCTGCGTCGCCGTCCGAGGGATCCGGCCGGTCACCCGGCCGCCCTGGAACGGGACCGTCCGCCCGTCGGCGTACCGCAGCCGGCCCCGGCCGGGGCCCGGCTGGTCGGGGGCGTCCAGATCGATCCGCAGCGGGTTCGTACGGGCCAGCTCGGTGTCGGCCGTACGGTCGGGGCGGGCGCTGGTGGCCACCAGGTGCACTCCGAGCCGGGCGCCGTCGCGGGCCACCGCCTCCAACGCCCGTACGACGGATCCGGCGGCGGGGCGGCCCGTACTGCCGAGCCCCGGCGCGATCAGCGCGTCGAAGTCGTCCACCAGCACCACCAGACGGGGCAGCGGGCTCGGCCCCGCCGGGTCGGTGCGCACGGCGGAGGCGCGTAGCCGCAGCGTGCCGGTGCGCTGCGGGTCGAGGTCGCCGAGGAGTTCGCCGGGGCTGGGCTGACGGGGCGAGACCATCCGCTCGGAGACCTCCCGCCGGGCGTGCCACTCGGCGAACGGGACTCCCTCCAGGAGCTCGGCCCGGCGCTTCAGCTCGGACCCGAGGGCCTGCGCGAACTCCCGCATGCGGACGGGGTCGGAGGCGACGAGGTGTGCGGAGACGTGCGGGAGGTCGGTGCAGGGCTGGAGCCCGTCGCCGCGCTCGCCGCCGGCCCCGTCGAGGAGGACCAGCCCGAGCCGGTCGGGCCGGGCGGCCGCGGCGAGGGAGGCCGCCACCGAGCGCAGCAGCTCCGTACGACCGCTGCCGGCGGGCCCCTCGATGAGCAGGTGCGGGCCGTCCTGGACCAGCTCGGCGCCGACCGGGCCGCGCCGGCCGCTGCCGAGCACCAGCTCGACGCGGCCGCCGACCCCCTGCCCCTGGTCGGTGGCGGCGGCCCAACGGGCCATCAGGGAAGCCGGGGTGGCACGGGCGAGGCCCAACTCGTCGAGGAGGCGGGCGGTGTTGGGGAGGGCTGCGGCGAGGGCGGGGCGGGGGCCGGCGGGGGAGGGCTCGGCGCGCAGCGGCGCCAGGGCCCGGGCGAAGCGCTCGGCCCAGGCGGCGGAGACGGCGTCGGCGGTGGCGGTGGTCCCGGGCGGGGACGGCTTGCCGCCGGTCACCGTGAACGCCCTTACGGTGGTGGCCACATCACCGCTGAGCAGGGCGGCGGCGCCGCAGCCCCGGAAGGCGGGGCTGCTCGCGCAGGCGGCCTCGTACGTCTCCGCGAGCGGGGAGGCGGGCGTGGCGGCCGGCGTCTCGGCGAGCACGAGGAGGTGGATCCCGGCGGCCGGGCCGTGGACGGTGAGCCGGCCTGTGATGTCGCGCAGTGCGCCGGCGCCGGGATCGCCGTCGACGACGACGAGCGTGTACGGGCCGTGGTGGGCTTCGCCGGCGGTGCTCTCGCCGACGGGGCCCTCGTCGAGGCGGCGGGTCAGCTCGGCGGTGCGGGCGGCGGCCTGGTCGCGGTCGTAGGCGAGGAGCAGCCGGCAGTCCTGGCCGTGCGCAGGCCGTACGTGCGGCAGCCAGCCGAGCCAGCCCCAGTCGGCGCGCCGCTCGGCGAGGCCGCGGACGCGGTCGGCGGCGAGGAGCACGATCTCCAGCTCGCCCGGCCCGTGCAGGCCTGCGAGCTGGGCCACGACGGACCGGGCGACCCCGGTCAGCCTTGCGCGGGGCCCGGCGATGCCGAGCGAGCCGATCTCCTGGAACGCCACCCGGCTCCCGGCCCCGAGCCCCACGTCGAGCCGCCCCCGGCCGCGGGACCAGAGCCGCCGGGTGGGCCCCAGCGCGGCGAGCAGCAGCGCGGCGGGGTCGTCGGCGTCGGGCGCGGCGGCCACGACGGCTTCGGCGGCGGCGCTCCCGTATCCGGGGTCCTCGTCGCCCCGCACCCACTTCCGGGCCCAGGCCCCGAGCCCCCGCTTGCGTGCCCGCTGCCCGTCGCCGCCGCCCTCGGCCCGGCCCGGCCCGGGCTCCCGGATCCGCATGCCGCCGCCCGGAACGGCCCCGGGGGACCCGGCCGGCCCGGTCCCCCGACTCCCTGCCGCCGATCCGGCCGCGCCGCTCCAGCCGGCCCCGTCGGCGCCGGTCGCCGAGCCTGCCGCGGCCGCGCCGTGCCATCCGGCCCCGGCCGTGCCGGAACCGGGTCGGGCGGTCCACCCGGCGCCCGCGGTGTCGGCCCCCGCGCCGGGTGCGGCCGCGCCGCTCCACCCGGGCGCGGAGCCCTGGCTCGGGGAAGGGGCGGGGTGGGGGAGCGACCCCTGCGGGCCGCCGAGCCCGCCGCTGCGCCCCGCACCGGCGACGCCCGCGGCCGCACCGGGCTCGCGGTCCGAGCCGGCTCCCCGACGCCCGTCGGCACCGCCGGCCCGCCCCGCGCCGGGTCCGGCCTCGCCGGGGTCCGCCTCGCCGGGACCGGCACCCGGGTGGGACGGGAGGGACGGGAGGGACAGGTGGCCTTCCAGGTCCGGGATCACCCGGAGGGGGGCCGGGGTCTCGGTGGCCAGGCGGAGCGTCGATTCGCCGATGCGGAGCAGCGCCCCCGGCGCCAGCGCCACCGGCCGGGCGCCCACCGCGGCGCCGTCCACCGTCGTGCCGTTCGTCGAGCCCAGGTCGGCCACGGCCACCCGCCCGTCCGGCATCACCGTCACGGCGCAGTGCAGCCGCGAGACGTCCGGATCGTCCAGCGGGACATCCGCATCGGCCGAGCGCCCGATCCGGATCGCCCCCGGATGCAGCAGGTGCACCCCGCCCGCGTCCGGCCCCGCCACCACGTGCAGCTGCGCGCCGTCCGCCCCGTCCGGAAGGGCGTCCCCCTCCGGCAGGACACCCGGTACCGGCGCGTGCAGCCCCAGCACCGCACCGTCCACCAGCGGGGGCTCCCCGAGCACCCGCCGCTGGAGGTCGAGCCGCTCCGTACCGGCGTACAGCACGACCGTGCCGCCGGTGTCGGGCCCGCCGACGGTCGCCGCCAGCCCGGAGGCCACGGCGGCGAGCGCGGTGCCCACGGGCGCGGTGACGAGCACGTCACAGCCGGCGGGCGCGGTCTGGTGGCCGCTGCGCGACCCAAGGACGGTCAGCCGGATCTGCATCGCCGTCAGCGGTCCCTTCTGCGCGGTGCGCGGTGCGTGCGCCCGGCAGGGGGTACGACGGGGCATGGCTGCCCGATCAACCCCCCACCCGGCACGGCGCGTCGTCCGGTCAGGTCTGCCCGGAACGCGGGCTCCCGTCCCGGCCGTTCCGTACGGGTGCATCCTCGCACCTGTCACTGACAACACGCCCGGCACCCGCCAATAAATGATCTTGAATGATCACACCCTGCGCGTGTCGCGTACACACCCGGGCGCGGAGCCCGGCCGAAAAGTCGAGGGTGGCCGGGGAAAATCGCCCCCGGCATACCCCTCAAACCTCACCCTTCGTACAAATGTGCGGCAACCAACCTCCGGCGCCCCGCGTCTTCCCCGGCGACACCCCCTAGAGTGGGCCGGAAAAACGAACCACAAAACGAACCACAGCAGGACGACAGCAGGGAGCGCGAGACGTGCGGCCAGTCGGCAGCAAGTACCTGCTCGAGGAGCCGCTCGGGCGCGGCGCCACGGGCACCGTCTGGCGTGCCCGCCAGCGGGAGACCGCCGGCGCGGAGGCAGCCGTCGCCGGGCAGCCCGGCGAGACCGTGGCCATCAAGGTCCTCAAGGAGGAGCTGGCCCAGGACGCGGACATCGTCATGCGCTTCCTGCGCGAGCGCTCGGTCCTGCTGCGCCTGACACACCCCAACATCGTGCGCACCCGCGACCTCGTCGTCGAGGGCGATCTGCTCGCCCTGGTCATGGACCTGATCGACGGCCCGGACCTGCACAAGTACATCCGGCAGAACGGCCCCTTCACGCCGGTCGCCGCGAGCCTGCTGACCGCCCAGATCGCGGACGCGCTCGCCGCCAGCCACGCCGACGGCGTGGTCCACCGCGACCTGAAGCCCGCCAACGTCCTGCTCGACGAGCGCGGCGGCCAGATGAAGCCGATGCTCACCGACTTCGGCATCGCCCGCCTCGCCGACTCCCCGGGTCTGACGCGCACGCACGAGTTCGTCGGCACCCCCGCCTACGTGGCCCCCGAGTCCGCCGAGGGCCGCCCGCAGACCTCCGCCGTCGACGTCTACGGCGCCGGCATCCTGCTGTACGAACTGGTCACCGGACGCCCGCCGTTCGCCGGCGGCACGGCCCTCGAAGTCCTCCACCGCCACCTCAGCGAGGACCCGCAGCGGCCGCCGAACGTGCCCGAGCCGCTCTGGATCGTCATCGAGCGCTGCCTGCGCAAGGAGCCGAACGAGCGCCCCAGCGCCGAGAACCTGGCCCGCGGACTGCGCGTGGTCGCCTCCGGCATCGGCGTGCACAGCGCCCCCTCCGAGGTGGAGGCCGCCCTCGGTGTCGGCGCGCTGCTCGCCCCCGACCCCTCGCCGGCGCCGGTCCCCGAGACCCCGGGCGGTGGCGGCGCCGCCGACCCGACCCAGGTGCTGCCCGGCCGCGCCGCCGCCGCGTCGCCGATGGGCGCGTACGACCCGAACGGCATGACCAGCGTGCTCCCGCCGGTCGGCGCGGCCGACGCCACCTCGGTGCTGCCCAGCACGGGCGGCCCGGGCGGCCCCGGCGCGGACCCGACCTCGGTCATGCCCCCGGTGCAGCAGCCGGACGCGCCGCACCCGTGGCAGTCGCAGATGAGGGCCGCGCGCGACCGCAACGAGCAGACGCAGATGCAGTACCTCGACCCGAACGAGGACCCGCTGCGCCGGCGTCCGCAGCGGCAGGCGCCCCCGCCCCCGCAGCAGCGGCCCCAGCAGCCCCCGCAGTACCGCCAGCCCCCGCCGCCGCCCCAGCAGTACCAGCAGCAGCCGCGGTACCAGCAGCCCCCGCAGCAGCCGTACTACCAGCAGCAGCCACCGCCGCAGCAGTACCAGCAGCCGCAGCAGGCTCCGTACCAGCAGCAGCCCCAGCGGCAGCCTCAGCCCCAGCGGCAGGCGCCCCCGCAGCAGCAGCCCCCGCAGGCCCCGCCGCCGCGCGCACCCCGGGAGCCGCGCGAGCCGCGGCCCCGCAGCGCCAACCCGGTCAAGATCCCGGGCCTGGGCTGCCTCAAGGGCTGCCTGGTCCTGATCCTGCTG
This sequence comes from Streptomyces sp. NPDC051109, assembly GCF_044455885.1. Taxonomy (NCBI): domain Bacteria; kingdom Bacillati; phylum Actinomycetota; class Actinomycetes; order Kitasatosporales; family Streptomycetaceae; genus Streptomyces; species Streptomyces sp. NPDC051109. The sequence continues at coordinate 474,640 of NZ_JBITFF010000004.1, read as the reverse complement.
TTCGTGGTGGCGGGCTGGCTGGTCTGGGAGCTCACCCCGCTCCAGGAGTGGGTCGGTACCGGCAAGGGCTGGTGGGACCAGCTGTGGACCTGGGGCTCCGACATCGTCAACTGGGTCTCCGCGATCGGCGACTCTGCGGGCAGCGGCGGCTCGGGCAGCGGCACGCCCTGAACCGCGGCCCCGTAGCGCCGACTTCGGGGACCGTTCTGCGGACCGGTCCGCAGACCGGTCCGTAGGCGGGGTTGTGGATTTGTCGACTTCTGGGACGTGATTTCGCCCCCAGAAGTGAAGGTCGCCGTGTTCCGGGGCGTTCAACCCCCATCCGGCCGCGTAGCTTTGGTGCGTACGCCAGCCGCTGAGGGAGCAGTCGTGGCACGGAAGATCGGCAGCCGGTACACCGCGCACCAGATCCTGGGGCGCGGCAGCGCGGGCACGGTGTGGCTGGGCGAGGGGCCTGACGGGCCCGTCGCCGTCAAACTGCTGCGCGAGGACCTCGCGTCCGACCAGGAGCTGGTCGGACGCTTCGTCCAGGAGCGCAGTGCGCTGCTCGGCCTGGACCACCCGCACATCGTCTCCGTCCGCGACCTCGTCGTGGACGGCAACGACCTGGCCCTGGTCATGGACCTCGTACGCGGTACGGACCTGCGCACGCGCCTCGACCGGGAGCGGCGCCTCGCCCCCGAGGCGGCCGTGGCGATCGTCGCGGACGTCGCGGACGCGCTGGCGGCCGCGCATGCGGCGGGGGTCGTGCACCGGGACGTGAAGCCGGAGAACGTCCTGCTGGACATGCAGGGGCCGCTCGGGCCCGGCGGCTCGCATCCGGCGCTGCTGACCGACTTCGGCGTGGCCAAGCTGATCGACTCGCCGCGGCGGGCGTCCGGGGCACCGGGCGCGCGGGCCTCGGCCCCGACGACCCGGATCATCGGCACGCCGGACTACCTGGCTCCGGAGATCGTGGAGGGCCTGCCGCCGCGGGCGGCGGTGGACATGTACGCCCTGGCCACCGTGTTGTACGAGCTGCTGGCGGGTTTCACGCCGTTCGGCGGCGGGCACCCGGGCGCGGTGCTGCGGCGGCACGTCACGGAGACGGTGGTCCCGCTCCCCGGGATCCCGGACGAGCTGTGGCAGCTGATCGTGCAGTGCCTGGCGAAGGCGCCGGCCTCGCGGCTGCGGGCTTCGGAGCTCTCGGCCCGGCTGCGGGACCTGCTCCCGCTCCTGGCCGGGATGCCGCCGCTGGACGTGGACGAGCCGTACGAGCCGGACCCGGATCCGGAGCCGGCGGAGTCCGTCTCGGAGGCCGATCCGGTCCGGCGGCGGGGCGTGGTCCCGCTGGTGCCGGGTTCCGCGACGGACTCGAACCGGGACACGCACACCTCGATGCGGGTTCCGGGACCGGACGAGCTGGCCGGGGGCGCACTGGGCACGGCCCGGGTGCCGCGCCCCGCGGGCGGCCACCGGCCGGGGTCGGCCCGCCACCGGGCGGAGACGGCCCGCAAGCGGCGGCTCGCCTTGACGGCGGGGGCGGTGGTACTGGCCGCCGCGCTCGGCGTGGGTACCTGGCTGGCCGCCTCCGGCGACGAGCCGCCGCCCCAGGACACGAAGCACTCGACCCCGTCGAAGCCGAAACCGTAGCCGTACCCGGCCGCCGGCCGGCCCGGGGTCCGCTGCGCGTGACCCCGGCCGGGCCCCGCAACCCCCGGCCGGGGTTACGCCTCGACCAGTTCCGGGTGCCAGCGGCGGGCCACCGCCGGGTGGGCCCGGGTCCAGCCCTTGAGCTCGTTGCGGCCGTACTCCGCGTGCAGCGGGTTCGACGCGTCGTGCGCGACCCCCGGCGCGGAGCGCAGGTACTCGCCCGGCACCGTCTCGATCACCGCGTCCAGCCGCGGGTTGTAGAAGAACGGCACCGAGTACCGCTCCACCGCCCCCGGCGGGCTGACGACCCGGTGGTCCGTGGCCACCAGGTACCCCTCCGTCGCGATCTCCAGCAGCTCGCCCAGGTTGACCACGAACGCCCCCGGCAGCGGCGGGATGTCCAGGAACCCGTCCCCCTGCCGCACCTGGAGCCCGCCCACCCCGTCCTGCAGCAGCAGCGTCAGGAAGCCGTAGTCCTTGTGCGCCCCGACCCCCTGGTCGGCCCCGGACGGTGCCGATCCCGGGTAGCGGATCAGCTTCGTGTGCAGGTGGGGGCGGTCCGCGAACGCCTCGTCGAAGAAGTCGGACGGGGCTCCGATCGAGGTCAGCAGCTCCTGCAGCAGCCGGTGGGCCACCGCCGCCAGCCGGGCCTGCCACTCCAGTACCACCGGCCGCAGCTCCGGCAGGGCCTCCGGCCACTGGTTCGGGCCCTCAAGCCACAGGTACGCCGGGTCGTCCGGCCCCAGCGCGGGAGCCGGCCGCTCGGCGCCCACGTCCAGCTGGTCGCGCCAGTCGGAGGCGCCGCCGGTCAGCTCGTGGCCGATGCGGGTGTACCCGCGGAAGTGCGGCGAGTTCAGATTGCTCACCGCGAGCCGGTCGGCCTCCGGCAGGGCGAAGAAAGCCCTGGTCAGCTCAAGGATGCGGGCGGTCTCCGCCTCGGTGATCCCGTGCCCCGTGAGGTACAGGAAGCCCGTGTCCCGGGCCACGGCGTGCAGCTTCTTCAGGAAGTCGCCCCGCTGGGCCGGGTCGTCGGCCTGGGACAGGTCGATGACGGGGAGGGCGGGAGCTGCGGGATCGGCAGAAAGATCGTTGTGCGCGGACGGCATGACGGCTCCGTTTCGGATGTCACGGGGTCCTGTTCCCCAGAGGTGTCGGGGCAGCGGATGGGGAGGGCCGCCGGCAGGGATGGCGCCGGAGCCGCTTGGGCCGCGTACAGGACCAAGTCGGATCGGGGTGGATCAGGCTTGGGGATGGTCCGGCGGCAGACAGCTCGTCGTCGTGACACGCATGTGGTCCACATGGCGGCGCTTGACGAGGAGCAGAGTCATACCGTGAGCGTACGCCCGTTCGCCCGCTCATCAGAACGGGTGATCCGGCCTGCCCGGACAGTGCCGCCCGCGGACCGGCTACGCTGGACCCGTGGCAGTCGTCGATGTTTCCGAAGAGCTGAAGTCCCTCTCCTCGACCATGGGGTCGATCGAGGCCGTCCTGGACCTCGACAAGCTGAGGGCAGAAATCGCCGTGCTTGAGGAGCAGGCCGCCGCGCCGTCCCTCTGGGACGACCCGGAGGCCGCTCAGAAGATCACGAGCAAGCTTTCGCACCTCCAGGCCGAGGTCCGCAAGACCGAGACCCTGCGCGGCCGGATCGACGACCTCGCGGTGCTGTTCGACCTCGCCCAGGAGATGGACGACGCGGAGACCCTCGCGGAGGCGGAGACCGAGCTGGTCTCCGTACGCAAGGCCCTGGACGAGATGGAGGTCCGCACCCTGCTCTCCGGCGAGTACGCCGAGCGCGAGGCGCTGGTCAACATCCGCGCGGAGGCCGGCGGCGTGGACGCCTCGGACTTCGCCGAGCGCCTGCAGCGCATGTACCTGCGCTGGGCCGAGCGTCACGGCTACCCCACCGAGATCTACGAGACCTCGTACGCGGAAGAGGCCGGCATCAAGTCGACCACCTTCGTCGTCAAGGCCCCGTACGCCTACGGCACCCTCTCGGTCGAGCAGGGCACGCACCGCCTCGTGCGCATCTCGCCCTTCGACAACCAGGGCCGTCGCCAGACGTCCTTCGCGGGCGTCGAGGTGCTGCCGGTCGTCGAGACCAGCGACCACGTCGAGATCGACGAGACCGAGCTGCGCGTCGACGTGTACCGCGCCTCCGGCCCCGGCGGCCAGGGCGTCAACACGACCGACTCGGCGGTGCGCATCACGCACCTGCCGACCGGCATCGTCGTCTCCTGCCAGAACGAGCGCTCGCAGATCCAGAACAAGGCCAGCGCCATGAACGTCCTCCAGGCCAAACTGCTGGAGCGGCGCCGCCAGGAGGAGCAGGCCCGGATGGACGCCCTGAAGGACGGCGGCAGCTCCTGGGGCAACCAGATGCGGTCCTACGTCCTGCACCCGTACCAGATGGTCAAGGACCTGCGGACGGAGTTCGAGGTCGGCAACCCGCAGGCGGTGCTCGACGGCGAGATCGACGGCTTCCTGGAGGCCGGCATCCGCTGGCGCAAGCAGCAGGAGCAGACCGCGTAAGCGCACGCATCGACGCGGAAGGGCCCGGACACCTCAGGTGTCCGGGCCCTTCCTTTGTCTTGCGATCGATGATCGGGACGCGGCGGAGCTACGCCGTCTGCTGTGCCACCAGGGCCAGAGCCGCGACAAGGACCACCAGGAGCACGATGAGCGCCAGGGGGTTCAGGCCGCCGAAGGGGCCCTCCTGCTGCTGGAGGCGCTCCCGGTTCGCCCGGCACACCGGGCAGCGGCCCTGGCTGACGGGCGCGGCGCAGTTCGCGCACACGAGCCGGTCATACGTCATGCGCTCTCCTCCTCTCGTCCCCTGGAACAACGAACACAATGAACAACGCCTGAAGGAACGGCTGCGTTCCCCTACCACTGTGCCAGCTCCGGCGACATTCGGCGCGGCCCGTCCGGGCAATCACGGACCATCCCGGGACGATCCCCTCCCGGACCAGGGGATATATCGGGCAACTCCGGACGCCGGGCCCCCACCCCCCGCCCGTTCGCGTATGGTCACGCACACCGACTCCGCACACCTACTCCCGGCGACCGTGGTGCACCCGTGATCCGATTCGACAACGTCTCCAAGTCCTACCCGAAGCAGAACCGCCCCGCACTCAGAGATGTCTCCCTGGAGATCGCGAAGGGCGAGTTCGTCTTCCTGGTCGGCTCCTCCGGCTCCGGCAAGTCCACCTTCCTGCGGCTGGTGCTGCGCGAGGAACGGGCGAGCCACGGCCAGGTCCACGTCCTCGGCAAGGACCTCGCCAAGCTCTCCAACTGGAAGGTCCCGCAGATGCGGCGCCAGTTGGGGACCGTGTTCCAGGACTTCCGCCTGCTCCCCAACAAGACGGTGGCCGAGAACGTCGCCTTCGCCCAAGAGGTCATCGGCAAGCCGCGGGGCGAGATCCGCAAGGCCGTCCCGCAGGTCCTGGAGCTCGTGGGCCTCGGCGGCAAGGAGGACCGCATGCCCGGCGAGCTCTCCGGCGGTGAGCAGCAGCGCGTGGCCATCGCCCGCGCCTTCGTCAACCGGCCGGCCCTCCTCATCGCGGACGAGCCCACCGGCAACCTCGACCCGCAGACCTCGGTCGGCATCATGAAGCTGCTGGACCGGATCAACCGGACCGGCACCACCGTGATCATGGCCACGCACGACCAGCAGATCGTGGACCAGATGCGCAAGCGCGTCATCGAACTCGAACAGGGCCGACTCGTGCGCGACCAGTCGCGCGGCGTCTACGGCTACCAGCACTGAAAGGCCCTTGAGACGTCATGCGCGCCCAGTTCGTCATGTCGGAGATCGGCGTCGGTCTCCGCCGCAATCTCACCATGACCTTCGCGGTCATCATCTCCGTGGCCCTGTCGCTGGCCCTGTTCGGCGGCTCCCTGCTCATGCGCGACCAGGTGAGCAAGATGAAGGGTTACTGGTACGACAAGGTCAACGTCTCGATCTACCTCTGCAACAAGAGCGACGCGGAGGACAACAGCGAGAGCGGGAGCAAGGCTTGCGCCAAGGGCGCGGTCACTCCCGAGCAGAAGCAGCAGATCGAGACCGACCTGAAGAAGATGGACCTCGTCGAGACGGTCCACTACGAGTCCTCCGACGAGGCCTACAAGCACTACAAGGAGCGCTTCGGGCACACCGCGCTCGCCTCGGTGATCACCCCGGACCAGATGCCCGACTCCTTCCGGGTGAAGCTCAAGCAGCCCGAGAAGTACAAGGTCATCACGACCGCCTTCGCGGGCCGCGACGGCGTCCAGTCGGTCGCCGACCAGCACACCGAGCTCGACAACCTCTTCACGATGCTCGGCTATCTCAATGTGGCCGCCCTCGGCATCATGCTGATCATGCTGATCGTGGCCCTGCTGCTGATCGTCAACACCGTGCGCGTCTCCGCCTTCAGCCGGCGGCGGGAGACGGGGATCATGCGGCTCGTGGGAGCCTCCAGCTTCTACATCCAGGTGCCGTTCATCATGGAGGCCGCCTTCGCAGGCCTCGTCGGCGCCGTGCTGGCCTGCGTCATGCTCGGCGCCGGCCAGTACTTCGTCATCGACCACGGCGCCTCGCTGCGGACGAAGATGGAGCTGATCAACTTCATCGGCTGGGACTCCGTGTTGACGAAGCTGCCGTTGGTGCTGGTCATCGGGGTGCTGATGCCCTCGCTGGCCGCCTTCATCGCATTGCGCAAGTACCTGAAGGTGTGACAAGCGCCCCGTGTGAGGTCGGCCCAACCCGCCGTTCCCCCACGGGGCTTGTCCTAGACTCGGCGCCATGCTGGGCTTGCCGAGTATCCCCGCCTTCTGTCTCCGGCCCCGCGACCTGCGTCGCGGGGCCGCTTTGACGTTGGCCTTCGTCGCCGCCGTGGGCGCCGCGGCGGGCACCGGCTGCTGGGACCGCGCGGACGCCGTCGGCGCACCGGGCGGCGCCTTAACGGCCGCCGGTACGCAGAACCCCGCGGCCGTGCCCGAGGCTCCCCGGGACACCGGAACCGCCGATCGCGAGGCCGTCGCCCGCGCCGCGGCCGAGGCCGCCGCCGAGGGCAAGTCCGGCAAGAAGGCCGCCCAGGAGGTGGTCAGCCGCAGCGGCGACCGCTGGGGCATGGTCTACGACCAGGGCGAGTACGCCTCCTTCACCGACGACCTCGACGGCCGCTGGACCGGCGTCGGGCTCTGGATCGAGAACCGCCGGGACGACCGCATCGACGTGGAGAAGGTCCAGCCCGGCAGCCCCGCCGCCCGGTCCGGCCTGCGCGCCGGAGACCGGCTGCTGAGCGTCGACGGCCACGCCGTCAGCGGCCTGCGCGTCTGCGACGTGGTCGCCCTGCTCCGCGGAGGCGCCGGAACCCCTGTCGTCCTGCACCTCACCCGGGACGGCGTCGACCTCACCGAGACCCTGCGCCGCGAGCAGCTGCACACCGAGCCCGTGACCGTACGGCAGCTCCCGGGCGGGATCACCGTCATCAAGGTCGCCTCCTTCAGCCGCGGATCGGGCGAACAGGTCCGGGCCGCCGTCCGTGCGGCACCGCCCGGCGCCGGCTTCATGCTCGACCTGCGGGGCAACCCGGGCGGCCTGGTCACCGAGGCCGTGACGGCCGCCTCGGCGTTCCTGGACGGCGGCCTGGTGGCCACCTACGACGTCCGGGGGGCCCAGCGCGCCCTGTACGCCCGTTCGGGCGGGGACACCGAGCGCCCCCTGGTGGCGCTGGTCGACGGCGGCACGATGAGCGCGGCGGAACTGGTGACGGGCGCCCTCCAGGACCGCGGCCGCGCGGTGGCGGTGGGCACGAGGACCTTCGGCAAGGGCTCGGTGCAGATGCCGACGCCGCTCCCGGACGGCTCGGTGGCGGAGCTGACGGTGGGTACGTACCGCACCCCGGCGGGCCGCAGCCTCGACGGCAGCGGCATCACCCCGGACCTGGCGGCGGGCGACGGGGTCGAGGAACGGGCCCGCACGGTATTGGGTGGCCTCGGGGTGGGTCGGTAGTGCGAAAATGACCGCACTATGGCTAAGGAAACAGGGCGCAAGCTGATCGCCCAGAACAAGAAGGCGCGGCACGACTACACGATCATCGACACCTACGAGTGCGGCCTCGTACTCACGGGCACCGAGGTCAAGTCCCTGCGCCAGGGCCGTGCCTCGCTGGTGGACGGCTTCGTGTCGGTGGAGAGCGGCGAGGCCTGGCTCTACAACGTGCACGTGCCGGAGTACAGCCAGGGCACCTGGACCAACCACAGCGCCCGCCGCAAGCGCAAGCTCCTCCTGCACCGCGAGGAGATCGACAAGCTGGACTCGAAGACCGGCGAGACGGGCAACACGATCGTGCCGCTCTCGCTGTACTTCAAGGACGGCCGGGCGAAGGTCGAGATCGCGCTGGCGAAGGGCAAGAAGGAGTACGACAAGCGCCAGGCCCTGCGCGAGAAGCAGGACACGCGCGAGACGAACCGGGTGATCTCGGCCGTGAAGCGCAAGGAGCGCGGTCAGCTGTAATCTCCTGGCATCCCGTGGTCCACTTCGCGTACCATGGCGTCAGCACCCGCCGCTCGCGGTGGGCGCAGCTTGAAAAAACAACATGGGGATGATCGGTTTCGACAGCGGATGTCGATGCAGGGGAAGCGAGCCGAGGAAGCGGCAATGATCTCGCTAACCACATGTCGCAAAAAATAATCGCCAACTCCAAGAGCGATAACTCCCGCTTCACCCTCGCTGCCTAATAACAGTGAGCTGAAGCCTCTGTGAGGAGCGTCAGCCCGGAAGTGGTCCCGGTCCGGATCCTGGCGTCAATTAGGGATCTAAACCTCTAGCCCCGGTCACGGGGGTTGGAGGGAAACCAAACAGTGACTGAGCCCGTCGGAGACTTGTCCGTGTGATCTCCGGGGCCGAGAAAAGCGCAGCGGACTGCGCTCGGAGAAGCCCTGCTTCTGCACCGTTGGACGCGGGTTCGATTCCCGCCATCTCCACTCATCCCATGTGGGCGAAGGCCCCGCAGCCGTCAGGCTGCGGGGCCTTCGTCATGCCCGGGCCCCGCCGTCAGTAGCGATAGCGGGCCTTGAGGACCTTCACTTCCTTGTCGTCCGCCCGGTAGACGAGCCGGTGCTCGTCGTCGATCCGGCGGGACCAGTAGCCCGACAGCTCGCCCTTGAGCGGCTCGGGTTTGCCGATGCCGGTGAACGGGTCGCGCTGGATCTCGCCGATCAGGCGGGTGATGCGGCGGGCCATCTTCCGGTCGGAGGACAGCCAGAACAGGAAGTCCTCCCACGCGGCCGGGTCGAAGTGAACGCTCCTCACTCCTCCCCTCCGGCCAACTGCCTCAGCTCGTCCATGCTCTTGGCGACGGACGAAGCGCCCTCGCGATCACGTGCGACGGCCTCCATCAGCCGCTGGGCGTTGGCCGGGGACCGCAGGAGGTAGACGGTCTCCTGCCATGAGTCGTAGTCGTCGGCGGACATGAGAACGGCGTCACCGTTCTTCGAGGTGATCCGCACCGGGGCGTGGTCGGTGTTGACCCGTTCGATCAACGGAAACAGGGTCGCCCTGGCTTCGCTGGCGCTGATGGACACGGTCCGCTCCTCCGGTAGTGGTACCACTTCACGGTACTTGACTCGTACCGGAAAGTCGTACCGGTTGGCAGGTGAGGAGGATCAGGAGGGCCAGGAGGGCCGCTGCGGCCGGGAGGGCGTAGGGGGTCGTCGGGCCCAGGGCGTCGACCAGGGAGCCAGCCGTCGCCGAGCCCAGGGAGATGCCCGCGAAGATGGCGGTGACCGCCAGGGTCATGCCCTCGTTGAGGCGGCCCTGCGGGGTGACGGCGTGGATCCGGGACATCGCCGTGACCATCGTCGGGGCCGTGGCCATGCCCGCCAGGAGCAGGGCGAGGGCCAGCAGCGGCAGGGAGCCCGTGGCCGCCGCTGCCCAGGGCAGGGCCATCGCGGCGGACAGGCCGATCAGGCAGGTCCGCAGGCTTCGGGGGCGCAGGCCCCCGTACAGGAGCCCGGCGACACAGGAGCCGGCCGCCTGGAGGGCCAGGACCGCACCGGTGGCCGCACCCAGGCCGCGGGAGTCCAGCTGCGCGATCGAGGTGACCTCCATCGAGCCGAACATCAGGCCCAGCGGGAGGAAGAGCACCAGCAGCGGGGCGACCGAACGCAGCGGGGAGGCGCCGTGCCGCGGCGCCGACACCGGGGGCTCCGTGGCCCGCTGGGACGTGAAGACGAGCATGCCCGTCAGGAGCAGGGCGGCCGCCGTGAGGGTGCCCGCCTCCGGGAAGGCGGCCGAGCAGAGGAACGCCGCCACCACCGGGCCGAGCATGTAGCACAGCTCGTCGGCGGCCTGCTCGAACGACATCGCCGTGTGGTGCGCGGCGGGGGAGTCGCGCAGCAGGTGGGTCCAGCGGGCCCGGGACATGCCGCCGATGTTGGGGGTGGTCGCGGTGGCGGCGTACGAGGCGAACAGGGTCCAGGCGGGGGCGTGCGCACGGACGGAGGCGACCAGCGCCACCGAGCCGAGCACCGCGATCAGCGTCGCCGGGACGGCGATCCGGGCCTGGCCGTACCGGTCGACGAGGCGGGCGGTCCACGGCGCGACCAGTGCGGTGGCGGCCAGCCCGGTGGCGGTGACCGCACCGGCGAGGGCGTACGAGCCGCGCTGGCCGGCGATCATCATGACCGCGCTGATGCCGAACATGCCCATGGGCAGGCGCGCCAGCAGGTTCCCGGCCGTGAAGGCCCGGGTCCCGGGGTGCGAGAAGAGGCGGGCGTACGGGCCCTGCGCGCGGGGTCGGCGGTGGTGCGGGGCGGGGGCTATCACGAGCGTGGAGCCCGTCACGGTCATCAGGTGCGGCATGATCCAAGGCTCCGGCGCGGGGTCCCGGTCGTCCAACACCTGTTCCGGAGCCATTCACCCGCTTCCGTTGTTAGTCTCCCCGGGTGATACCCCGTGATGTGGAACCCCGGCTGCTGCGCGGGTTCGTCGCCGTGGCCGAGGAGCTGCACTTCACCCGCGCCGCCGCCCGCCTGTACCTCGCCCAGCAGGCGCTGAGCCGCGACGTCCGGCGGCTCGAAACCGTCCTGGACGCGGTGCTGTTCGTACGGACGACCCGCGCCGTCGAGCTGACCGCCGACGGGGAGCGGCTGCTGCCCCTGGCCCGGCGGGTGCTGGCCGCGCACGAGGCGCTCGCCGCCGCCTTCGCCTCCGCGGCCCCCCGGGCCCTGCTCGTCGACCTCAACACCGACGGGCCGAGCACCGCCCGCACCGTCCTGGAGCGGGCCCGCGAACTCGCCCCGGACTGCGAGCTGATGGCCCGCTTCGAGAGCGGGCTGACGTACGCCGCCGCGGAGGTCGCCGCCGGCCGCCTCGACGTGTCCTTCGGCTACGCCCACGGGCTGGACCCGGCGCTGCGGGCCCGCCTCGCGCACCGGCCCGTACGGTACGAGCCGCTCGCGGTGCTGCTGCCCGAGGGGCACCCGCTGGCCGCGCGGGCCGACGTGCCGCTGGACGCGCTGGCCGGGGAGACCGTGTACGCCGGGGCCGGCAATCCCCGGACCCTGGAGTGGACCGGGCTCGCCCGCGAGCTGTTCGAGGGCCGCGGGATCGCCCTCGCGCCGCCCGCGCCCGTGGCCGTGGGGAAGGACGAATTCCGCCGGGTCATGGCCAAGACCCGCAATCCGGTCCTGGTGACCGTGGACTTCCTCGACCTGCCCGGGTGCGCGAAGCGGCCGCTGACCGGCCCGGTGCCGCTGTCCCCGCTGTCGATGGTGTGGCGCAAGGGTTTCAGCCACCCCGGCCTCGACGCTCTGCACCAGGCCGCGGCCACCCTCGCCGCCGGACACGGCTGGCTCGACGTGCCCCCGGCGAGCTGGCGGCCCGCCGCGCTCACAGGCGGCCCCGCCGCCGGGTGAGTGCAAGGTTTCCCACCGGTCATCCGGCGGGGACCGAGGCCGAAACGCGCCGTTCCTACGGTCGTCACCACGGACGCGACAGCTGTGGAGGCGTGTGATGACCGGAACGACCGCACCGCGCAAGGGGGGCCGCTGGATCGAGCAGTGGGAACCCGAGGACGAGGGCTTCTGGAAGGAGTCCGGCGAGCGCATCGCCCGCCGGAACCTGCTCTACTCCGTGCTCTCCGAGCACATCGGGTTCTCCGTGTGGTCCCTGTGGTCGGTGATGGTGCTGTTCATGGGCCCGGCCTACGGCATCGACCCGGCCGGGAAGTTCTTCCTCATCGCGACGGCCACGTTCGTGGGCGCGTTCGCCCGGGTGCCGTACACGTTCGCCGTCGCCCGCTTCGGCGGCCGCAACTGGACCGTCGTCAGCGCCCTGCTGCTGCTCGCGCCCACCGCGGCAGCGCTGGTCGTCATGGAGCCGGGGACCTCGTACGGGACCTTCCTGGCCGTCGCCGCGCTGACGGGCGTGGGCGGCGGGAACTTCGCCTCCTCCATGACCAACATCAACGCCTTCTTCCCCCTGCGGAAGAAGGGCTGGGCGCTCGGCCTGAACGCCGGCGGCGGCAACATCGGGGTGCCCGTGGTGCAGCTCGTCGCCCTGCTGGTCATCGGGACCGCCGGGGCCGGGCACCCGCGACTGCTGCTCGCGGTCTACCTGCCCCTGATCGTGGCCGCGGCCGTGCTGGCCCTGCTGCGGATGGACAACCTGGCGCCCGTACGCAACGACACCGGCGCCGTCCGCGAGGCGGTCCGGGACGCCCACACCTGGATCATGGCCTTCCTCTACATCGGCACCTTCGGGTCCTTCATCGGCTACAGCTTCGCCTTCGGGCTCGTCCTCCAGACGCAGTTCGGCCGCACCCCGCTCCAGGCCGCCTCGCTCACCTTCGTCGGGCCGCTGCTCGGCTCGCTGATCCGGCCCGTCGGCGGCGCCCTCGCGGACCGGTTCGGCGGCGCCCGGATCACCCTCGCCACGTTCGTGGCGATGGCGGCCGCGACCGGGGTCGTCGTATACGCCTCGGGCGAGGAGTCGCTGCCCGTCTTCCTCGTCGGATTCGTCGCACTGTTCGTGCTGAGCGGGCTCGGGAACGGCTCCACGTACAAGATGATCCCCGGCATCTTCCAGGCCAAGGCGCTGGCGCGGGGCATGGACGGCGAGGCGGCGGCCGCGTACGGGCGCCGGCTGTCCGGAGCCGCCATGGGGCTCATCGGCGCGGTCGGCGCACTCGGCGGACTCGGCATCAACCTGGCCTTCCGGGAGGCGTTCTCGACCTCCGGGTCCGGGACGGCCGCCTTCGTGACCTTCCTCGGCTTCTACGCGGCCTGCTGCGCGGTGACCTGGGCGGTATACCTTCGCCGGCCGGCCCCCGCGGTGCTCCCGGCGGCCGGTGCCGAGGCGAAGCCGCAGCTCACGTCGGTGTAACGGCGGTTTACGGACACGAAATACGGCGGAACCGAGCCTGACACGCCGACTTGACAGGCTCGGTTCCGTTCTCGCGACACGTGATCGCGCGAAATGACGACGACCCACTGGGCAAGGCAGGTCACCATGGACGACACCCGCACAGCCGCCGCCCCGACGGCCGCCGACGCGGCGGGCCCGCTCGCGGGGTTCACCGTGGGGGTCACCGCGGCCCGGCGGGCGGACGATCTGATCGCCCTGCTGCGCCGGCGGGGCGCCACCGTCGTGCACGCCCCGGCCCTGCGGATCGTGCCGCTGGCCGACGACGGCGAACTGCTCGCCGCCACGAAGGAATTGATCCACTGCGCGCCCGACACCGTGGTCGCCACCACCGCGATCGGATTCCGCGGGTGGATCGAGGCCGCCGACGGGTGGGGCATCGGCGAGGAGCTGCTGGCACGGCTGCGGGCCACCGAACTGCTGGCGCGCGGGCCGAAGGTGAAGGGGGCGGTCCGGGCCGCCGGGCTCGTGGAGACGTGGTCCCCGCAGTCGGAGTCCCTCGCCGAGGTGCTCGACCGGATGCTGGCCGGCGGGGTCGCCGGGCGGCGCATCGCCCTGCAGCTGCACGGGGAGCCGCTGCCCGGTTTCGTCGAGGCGCTGCGGGCCGGCGGGGCGGACGTGGTCGTGGTCCCGGTGTACCGGTGGATGGCCCCGGAGGACCTCGCGCCGATGGACCGGCTGCTGGACGCGGTGGCCGGCGGCGGGATCGACGCGGTGAGCTTCACCTCGGCTCCGGCGGCGGCTTCGCTGCTGTCGCGGGCGGAGCAGCGGGGGATGACGGAGGCGGTGCTCGCGGGGCTGCGGGGGGACGTGCTGTCGGCGTGCGTGGGGCCGGTGACGGCGCTGCCGCTACAGGCGCGCGGGGTGGACACCGTGCAGCCGGAGCGGTTCCGGCTGGGGCCGCTGGTGCAGCTGCTGTGCCAGGAGCTGCCGGGGCGGGCCCGGGTGCTGCCGGTGGCGGGGCACCGGGTGGAGATCCGGGGGCACGCGGTGCTGGTGGACGCGGAGCTGCGCCCGGTGCCGCCGGCGGGGATGGCGCTGCTGCGGGCGCTGGCACGCCGGCCGGGGTGGGTCGTGGGGCGGCCGGAGCTGCTGCGGACGCTGCCGGGGGCGGGGCGGGACGAGCACGCCGTGGAGACGGCCATGGCACGGCTGCGGGGGGCGCTGGGGGTGCCGAACCTGATCCAGACGGTGGTGAAGCGCGGGTACCGGCTGGCGCTGGACGCGGGGGAATGCGCGCCGGAGGGCTGACCGGCTGGATGCGGCGGCCGGGGTTGGCTAGCGTGCCCTGGTGATCATTGACGGGGTGGAGATGCGGGGCGTCGAGATCGGGGACGCCGCCGGGCTGGCCGACGCGCTGGCGCGGAACCGGGCGTACATGGCGCCCTTCGAGCCGTGGCGGTCCGAGGTGTTCTTCACTGAGGCGGGGCAGGCGGCCCGGATCCGGGCGCTGCTCGCCGAGCGCGACGGCGGGCGCGCCGCGTCCTACGTGCTCGTCGAGACCGGCTCCGGCGCGCCCGTCGGGATGATCAACCTCGGCAGCGTCGCCCTCGGGCCCTTCCGCAGCGGCGGCATCGGCTACTGGGTCGACCGGGCCTGGCACGGCAGGGGACTGGCCACCGCCGCCGTCGAGGAGGTCTGCCGGATCGCCCGCGACGAGATCGGGCTGCACCGCGTCGAGGCCGGGACCCTGGTCGACAACACGGCCTCGCAGCGGGTGCTGGCGAAGGCCGGGTTCGAGCAGTACGGGCTCGCGCCCCGCTACCTGCACATCAACGGCGCCTGGCGCGACCACTGCCTCTTCCAGCGCCTCCTCCACGACGACCCGCCCCTCTGAGCGGATCCCCGGCCGCCCGGCCCCCGTACGGGGGGTTCCGCATCGCAGCGGCGCGCGGCACTCTGAGAGCCACGCACCCCCTAGGCAAGAGGCGGTGACGGGCATGTGGTTCGAATCCGGGCGGGTGTGCCTGGACCTGGTGGCCACCTTCGCCGCCCCCGCGGGCGCGGAGCAGATCCGAGACGGCGACGAGCTGCGGCTGTGGCTCGCCGGAGCTGGGCTCGTGCCCGACCGGACGCCGATCGCCCGGGTGGGCCCCGACTGGGTGGAGGCCTTCCGGGCGCTGCGCCGCGACGTGGGGAGCCTCGTACGGGCGGAGCTCGCCGGGGCCGGTCCCGACGGGGGCGCCCTGGCCCGGGTCAACGCGCTGGCCGCCGGTCCACCCCCGGGACTGTGTGCCGTACAGGACCAAGAGGGGAACCTCGTGCGGGAGTTGTGCGGCGGCGTGGAATGCGGTGCGCTGCTCGCCGCCGTGGCCCGGGACGCCGTCGAACTGCTCACCGATCCCGGCGAACGGGACCTGCTGCGCTCCTGCGAGGGAGACGGCTGCACCCGGGTCTACCTGGACACTTCGCGCGGGCACCGGCGGCGCTGGTGCTCCAGTGAGCTGTGCGGCAACCGCGAGCGGGTCGCCCGGCACCGCCGCAGGGTCCTCGCGGCCCGCCCCGGGTAGCGGTCGCGGTGCGACCGGGCGGCGGCCGAGCAGTGATCTTCGCCCGGTCACCGGAACGGGCGTGCGGACAGGGCTCCGCTTCGCGTACGGTTGACGGTCGCCCATGCACGTCAGAAGGGGGCCTTGGTGGCCGCGCAGAATGCCGCTGTCGACAGCACGGCGGATTCCGTCCGCGATCGGGAGATCGCGGTCGAGCAGACGCATCTGGACCAGGTGTACCGCCGCCTCGAAGAGAAGATCGACGAGGCCGAGTTCCTGATGAACGACGCGGCCAAGCGCGGTCAGGTCGGCACGCCCGGCGCGCTCGCCGAGCGCGACGCGCAGGTCTTCCGGGCGGGAATCCACCTGAACCGGCTGAACAACGAGTTCGAGGACTTCCTCTTCGGCCGGATCGACCTGGTCCTCGGCAAGGACGGGGAACGCGGGCCCGACGGCGCCTACACCTCCGTCGAACCCGCCGACGACGCGATCCGCGCGGACCACACCGCCGACATCGCCGAGACGCTCCACATCGGGCGCATCGGCGTGCTCGACGCCGACTACGCACCGCTGGTCATCGACTGGCGCGCACCGGCCGCCGCGCCGTTCTACCGCTCCACGCCCAAGGATCCGGGCCGCGTCGTACGGCGCCGCGTCATCCGCTCCAAGGGCCGCAAGGTGCTCGGCGTCGAGGACGACCTGATGCGCCCCGAGATCACCGCCTTCCTCGACGGCCGGGAGCTGCCCGCCATCGGCGACGGCGCCCTGATGGCCGCGCTCGGGCGGGCCCGCACGCACTCGATGCGGGACATCGTCTCCTCCATCCAGGCCGAGCAGGACATGGTGATCCGGGCCCCCGCCGCCTCGGTCGCCGAGGTCGCGGGCGGGCCCGGCACCGGCAAGACCGCCGTCGCCCTGCACCGCGCCGCCTACCTGCTCTACCAGGACCGGCGCCGCTACTCCGGCGGCATCCTGATCGTCTCTCCGACCCCGTTGCTCGTCGCGTACACCGAGGGCGTGCTGCCCTCCCTCGGCGAGGAGGGCCAGGTCGCCATCCGGGCACTCGGCTCGCTGGTCGACGGCGCCGAGGCGACCACGTACGACGAACCGGCCGTGGCCCGCGTCAAGGGCTCCTCGCGCATGCGCAAGGTGCTCCACAAGGCCGTACGGGGCGCACTGGAACTCGGTGACGCGCCCGAGCGGCTGCGCGTCGTGGCCTTCGGGCGGCGCCAGGAGCTGGAGGCCGACGAGCTGAACCGGATCCGGCAGAACGTGCTCAGCGGCACCGCGCCCGTGAACCTGCTGCGCCCGCGCGCCCGCAAGCTGCTCCTCGACGCCCTGTACGCGAGATCCGGCGGGGCCGGCCGGCACAGCGACCCGGAGCTCGCGGCCGAGCTGCGCTCCGCGTTCGACGAGGACATCTCCACCGAGGACGCGTTCATCGACTTCCTGAACGCCTGGTGGCCCGAGCTGACCCCGCGCGGGGTGCTCGCCGCGATGGCCGACGAGCGCCGGCTCGGCCGCTGGTCGCGCCGGGTCCTCAACCCGCGCGAGACCCGCCAGCTGGCGCGCTCGCTGCGCCGGGTGGGCCCGGACGGCAAGGGGCCGCTGTCGGTCCACGACGTGGCACTGCTGGACGAGCTCCAACTGCTGCTCGGCGCCCCGGCCCGGCCCAAGCGCAAGCGGCAGCTCGACCCGCTCGACCAGCTCAGCGGGCTGGAGGAGCTGATGCCCACCCGCGAGGAGACCCAGTGGGAGCGGGCGGAGCGGATCGCGGCGGAGCGCACCGAGTACGCGCACGTGATCGTCGACGAGGCGCAGGACCTGACGCCGATGCAGTGGCGGATGGTCGGCCGCCGGGGCCGGATGGGCACCTGGACGGTGGTCGGCGACCCGGCGCAGTCCTCGTGGACGGACCCGGAGGAGGCGGCCGCCGCGCGTGACGAGGCCCTGGGCTCGCGGCCGCGCCGCCGCTTCACCCTGACGGTGAACTACCGCAACCCGGCGGAGGTCGCGGAGGTCGCGGCCCGGGTGCTGCGGCTGGCGATGCCGGGCATGGAGCCGCCGACGGCGGTCCGCTCCACGGGTCTGGAGCCCCGCTTCACGGCCGCCGGCGCCGATCTCGGCGCGGCGGTCCGCGAGGAGACGCGCAGGCTTCTGGAGCAGGTGGACGGCACGGTCGGCGTAGTCGTGGCCATGGACCGGCGCGCGGAGGCCGCGGGCTGGCTGGCGGACCTCGGGGAGCGGGCGGTCGCGCTCGGCAGCCTGGAGGCCAAGGGCCTGGAGTACGACGCCACGGTGGTCGTCTCACCGGCGGAGATCGCGGAAGAGTCCCCGGCGGGCCTGCGGGTGCTGTACGTGGCCCTGACCCGCGCGACGCAGCAGCTGACGGTGGTCTCCGCGGGCCGCGACGAGCCCGGCGAGGACGGGGTCCCGGCGCTGCTGAAGCCGTAAGCGCGGACGGCCCGCGGCGCTGTGCCGGTCCGACCGGGATGGCGCTGTGCCGGTCCGACCCGGATGGCCTGCGGCCACATGCGTGGTGAGACGAGGTCAACTCCCCTGAGGGGGATCGCTTCCGGCGATCCTTTGTTAGCCTGGGTACGGCACCGACTCGATCCAAGCCCCCGGGCCCAACCTTCGTCGCTTAGAGCGACCACTTGCCGCGAGGCGAGCATGGCGGGTCGGTGTCATAGACGTTCATACAGGTCCGCGCCCCTCGGATACCCGAGGGGCGCGGACCTTTTTCCGTACCCGTCCACGCTTCCACACGCCCGATCTATCTCGTATGGTGGAAGTGTCTTTCCGAAATTTGTAGCTGGTTACCTTGTACTGGCTGGTAGGTGGGACGATCGGACAACAGGTCCTGCCGCACCTGCGGTGCAGCGGGGCCCGTGTGTGTACAAAAAACCAGGGACAGAAGAGGAACACGGCCATGGCAACGGCGCCCAGCGTCTCGTACTCGATGACGGTCCGCCTGGAAGTGCCCGCGAGCGGAACCGCGGTCTCCCAGCTGACCACCGCCGTGGAGTCTTCCGGAGGGTCGGTCACCGGCCTCGACGTGACCGCCTCCGGTCACGAGAAGCTCCGCATCGACGTCACCATCGCCGCGACCTCCACCGCGCACGCCGACGAGATCGTCGGCAAGCTGCGCGGCATCGAGGGCGTCAGCCTCGGCAAGGTCTCCGACCGAACCTTCCTGATGCACCTCGGCGGCAAGATCGAGATGGCGTCCAAGCACCCCATCCGCAACCGAGACGACCTCTCGATGATCTACACCCCGGGCGTCGCCCGCGTGTGCATGGCCATCGCGGAGAACCCCGAGGACGCACGCCGCCTCACCATCAAGCGCAACTCCGTCGCAGTCGTGACGGACGGCTCCGCCGTACTGGGCCTCGGCAACATCGGCCCGATGGCCGCGCTGCCCGTCATGGAGGGCAAGGCGGCCCTCTTCAAGCGTTTCGCCGGCATCGACGCCTGGCCGATCTGCCTCGACACCCAGGACTCCGACGCGATCGTCGAGATCGTCAAGGCCATCGCCCCGGGCTTCGCCGGCATCAACCTGGAGGACATCTCCGCGCCGCGCTGCTTCGAGATCGAGGCCCGCCTGCGCGAGGCCCTCGACATCCCCGTCTTCCACGACGACCAGCACGGCACCGCCATCGTCGTCCTCGCCGCCCTCACCAACGCACTTCGCGTGGTGGGCAAGGCAGTTGGCGACGTCAAGGTCGTCATGTCCGGCGCCGGCGCGGCCGGAACGGCCATCCTCAAGCTGCTCCTCGCGGCCGGCGTGAAGAACGTCGTCAGCGCCGACATCCACGGTGTCGTGCACGCGGGCCGCACCGACCTGGTCGACGCCGCCGCCGACTCCCCGCTGCGCTGGATCGCCGACAACACCAACCCCGAGGGCTACACGGGCACTCTGAAGGAGGCCGTGGTCGGCGCCGACGTGTTCATCGGCGTCTCCGCCCCCAACGTGCTGTCCGGCGAGGACGTCGCCGCCATGGCCGAGGGTGCGATCGTGTTCGCGCTCGCGAACCCGGACCCCGAGGTGGACCCGGCCGTCGCCCGCCAGACCGCCGCCGTAGTGGCCACCGGGCGCTCCGACTTCCCCAACCAGATCAACAACGTGCTGGTCTTCCCGGGCGTCTTCCGCGGCCTGTTGGACGCCCAGTCCCGCACGGTGAACACGGACATGATGCTGGCCGCCGCGACCGCGCTCGCGGACGTCGTCGGCGAGGACGAGCTCAACGCCAACTACATCATCCCGTCGGTGTTCAACGACAAGGTGGCCGGCGCGGTCGCCGGCGCCGTCCGCAAGGCCGCCACGGCGAACTGACGCGGAGTCGGGCGGAGCCGCGCCGGGTCCGGCCGCCGTTGTGACGGCCCTCACGGCTTGCCGATCCCGGCGCGTCGCGAGATGCGGGCCCGGCGGGCCGCCTCTAGGGTTGCGGGGATGCCCGCGAGGTCCGCGGTCCGCATCCACCAAGTGCGGACGGAGCGTCACCGCGGCGTGACTGTGGCGCTTTTCGTGTGACCCTGGCGGGTGCCGGATTGGCTTTCCCGCCGCTGGTGGGGGCAGGATGCGTAACCGGGCGAGAGGGTCTGACGTTCAGACCCGGGTCCGGGGACTGTCCGAGGGCCCTGGCAGCATCGGCTTCGATCTCACGCCTCTAAGGCAAGTTGAACACGGGAGTACAACATGAACCGCAGTGAGCTGGTGGCCGCTCTGTCCGAGCGCGCCGAGGTGACCCGCAAGGACGCCGACGCCGTTCTGGCCGCGCTCGCCGAGACCGTCGGCGAGATTGTCGCCAAGGGCGACGAGAAGGTCACCATCCCCGGCTTCCTGACCTTCGAGCGCACCCACCGTGCCGCTCGCACCGCGCGCAACCCGCAGACCGGCGACCCCATCCAGATCCCGGCCGGCTTCAGCGTGAAGGTCTCCGCGGGCTCCAAGCTCAAGGAAGCCGCCAAGGGCAAGTAAGTCCTGCCCGTACCGGGGCCCGTGCGGGCCTTCGGAGCGGCAGAGCAGTACGCAGTACTGGCGAAGGGCGGCCACCCCCGGGCGGGGAGGCCGCCCTTCGGCCTGTCCGCGGCCCTGCCGGCTCCGCCGGGGGGTCCCGCCGGGCTCCCGGGCCCGCGGCGCCGTACGGGCCGACGAGGGCCCTGTGCGGGCCGACGAGGGCCCGTCCGGCCGTCCGGGCGGCTCATGCGGCCGGCGGCGGCTCGTGCGGGGCGGCGGGCGCTCGTGCGGGGCGGCCGGGGGCTCATGCGGCCGGCGGGGGCTCGTGCGGGGCGGCCGGGGGCTCGTGCGGGCCGGTGGACGGCCGCGTACGGGCCGGGGAGCGCATGCGAAAGCCCCCCGGGCCCTGGCGGGGCCCGGGGGGCTTTCGACCGGCCGTCAGAAGGCCGTACGCCTCACGGTCGTACGGTCACGGCCGTAGGGCTCAGACGAGGTCGCCGCCCGGGAGTTCGACCTTCGCGCCCAGCTCCACGAGCTTCTCCATGAAGTTCTCGTAGCCGCGGTTGATGAGGTCGATGCCGTGGACCCGCGAGGTGCCCTCGGCCGCCAGCGCCGCGATCAGGTACGAGAACCCGCCGCGCAGGTCGGGGATGACCAGGTCGGCGCCCTGCAGCTTCGTCGGGCCGGACACGACCGCCGAGTGCAGGAAGTTGCGCTGCCCGAACCGGCAGGCGCTGCCGCCCAGGCACTCCCGGTACAGCTGGATGTGTGCACCCATCTGGTTGAGCGCCGAGGTGAATCCCAGACGGGACTCGTAGACCGTCTCGTGGACGATCGAGAGGCCCGCGGCCTGGGTCAGGGCGACCACCAGCGGCTGCTGCCAGTCGGTCTGGAAACCGGGGTGCACGTCCGTTTCGAGCGCGATCGCGTTGAGCGGGCCGCCCGGGTGCCAGAAGCGGATGCCCTCGTCGTCGATCTCGAACGCGCCGCCGACGCGGCGGTACGTGTTCAGGAACGTCATCATCGAGCGCTGCTGCGCCCCGCGGACGTAGATGTTGCCGCCGGTCGCCAGCGCCGCGGAAGCCCAGGAGGCGGCCTCCAGGCGGTCCGGGAGCGCCTTGTGGTTGTAGCCGCCGAGGCGGTCGACACCGGTGATCCGGATGGTCCGGTCGGTGTCCATGGAGATGATGGCGCCCATCTTCTGCAGAACGCAGATGAGGTCCTCGATCTCCGGCTCCACCGCGGCGTTGCTCAGCTCGGTGACGCCCTCGGCCAGAACGGCCGTCAGGAGCACCTGTTCGGTCGAGCCGACCGAGGGGTAGGGCAGGCGGATCTTGCAGCCGCGAAGGCGCTGCGGGGCCTCCAGGTACTGGCCGCCCTCGCGCTTCTCGATGGTCGCGCCGAACTGGCGGAGCACGTCGAAGTGGAAGTCGATCGGCCGGCCGCCGATGTCGCAGCCGCCGAGGCCCGGGATGAAGGCGTGGCCGAGGCGGTGCAGCAGGGGGCCGCAGAACAGGATCGGGATGCGCGACGAACCCGCGTGCGCGTCGATGTCCGCGACGTTCGCGCTCTCGACGTGCGTCGGGTCGAGCACGAGCTCTCCCGGCTCCTCGCCGGGGCGGACGGTCACCCCGTGCAGCTGGAGCAGCCCGCGCACGACCCGGACGTCGCGGATGTCGGGAACGTTGCGGAGCCGGCTGGGTCCGCTGCCGAGCAGAGCGGCGACCATGGCCTTGGGCACGAGGTTCTTCGCACCGCGGACACGGATCTCGCCCTCAAGCGGGGTACCGCCATGGACAAGCAATACGTCGTCTCTGTCTGTGCCGGTCATGAATCTCGCGTTCCGGAGAGGGGCTCCCCCGGCGAAGCCAGAGGAGGGTGGGCAGGGGGCCAGGGAAAAGGGTAAGGGGCACCACCCCCTTGTTCGTAAGGCTGACGCGGCCGTAGGACTGTCATGAATTAGCCACAACACCCACAGTGCCCACCTCATGGCGGAGCGTCGCATTCCGCCATCGGTGGAGGCGCGCGCTCCTCCCTGCTGCGGTGCGCCCTGAGCTGCGGGCGATCCGATGCGCCCGCCCGCTCCCCCTGAAGGGCGAATGTGCGAGATCATGTCGGCATGACCGAGGTGTCCTCCCTCACAGGGCGGCTGCTCGTGGCCACCCCCGCCCTCGCGGATCCGAACTTCGACCGCGCGGTGGTACTCCTGCTCGACCACGACGAGCAGGGCTCGCTCGGCGTGGTCCTCAACCGGCCCACCCCCGTGGGGGTCGGCGACATCCTGCTGCCCTGGGCGACCCTGGCCGGCGATCCCGGGGTCGTCTTCCAGGGCGGCCCGGTGGGCCTGGACTCGGCCCTCGGCGTGGCGGTCATCCCCGGCGAGGAGGGGCCGCTCGGCTGGCGCCGCGTGTACGGGGCGATCGGCCTGGTCGACCTGGAGGCCCCGCCGGAGCTGCTGGCCGCGGCCCTCGGCTCGCTGCGGATCTTCGCCGGTTACTCGGGCTGGGGCCCGGGCCAGCTGGAGGTCGAGCTCGGCGACGGCGCCTGGTACGTCGTGGAATCGGAGCCCGGGGACGTGTCGTACCCGGATCCGGAAAGGCTGTGGCGGGCGGTGCTGCGCCGCCAGCGCAGCGAGCTCGCGATGGTCGCCACGTATCCCGACGACCCGTCGCTCAACTGACCCGCGCGCGGGTCGGTACCCTGGCTTTTATGAGCACTCTTGAGCCCGAGCGCGGGACTGGTACGGGGACCCTCGTAGAGCCGACGCCGCAGGTGTCCCACGGCGACGGCGACCACGAGCGCTTCGCCCACTACGTCCAGAAGGACAAGATCATGGAGAGCGCGCTCGGCGGGACCCCCGTCGTCGCGCTGTGCGGCAAGGTGTGGGTGCCGGGCCGGGACCCGAAGAAGTACCCGGTCTGCCCCATGTGCAAGGAGATCTACGAGTCCATGGGCCCCGGCGGGGACAAGGACAAGGGCGGCAAGGACAAGTAGGTCCGGTCCGTACGGCCCCTCCACCGGCGGGACCGAGGCCCTCGAACGGCCCTCGAAGGCCCCCTGATGCGCTGATGCGCGTCCGGGGGCCTTTGCCGTGCGCGGGGGGCGCACTAGGGTCGGCCGCACGGGCGCCGGGCGCCCTGTGGAACGCGCGTTGCGCATCGCGCAACGGCTGGACGGTGGAGGGGTCGAGGCCCATGCCCGAGTTGATTCCGGAGCCGCGGTACGCGCGATTCGCCCGCGACGGCGGCGAGTGCGTGCTGGACGATCCGCTGCTCCACGTCGGCCCCGGCGCCGAGGGGACCGCCCGCTGGCTGCGGCGCGAGCTCGCCGCGGCCACCGGCTGGGAGCTGCCCGCGCCGGCTCCGGGGGAGGCGTACGGCGGGCGCGCGGTGATCCGGCTGGCCCTCCGCCCCGAGCTGGCCCGCACCGTCGGCGCGGAGTCGTACGAGCTGCACGTCACGCAGTCGGGGGTGCTGCTCGAAGGCGCCGACCCGGCGGGCCTCTTCTACGCCGCGCAGACGCTGCGCCAGCTGCTCGGGCCCGAGGCCTACCGGCGGGCGCCCACGGCGCCGGACCGCGCCTGGCGGCTGCCCGTGGGAGGGATCCAGGACGGGCCCCGCTTCGGCTGGCGCGGCATGATGCTGGACGTGGCCCGGCACTTCATGCCGAAGGACGGGGTGCTGCGGTACGTCGACCTGCTGGCCGCGCACAAGCTCAACGTGCTGCACCTGCACCTGACGGACGACCAGGGCTGGCGGGTCGAGATCAAGCGCCACCCGCGGCTCACCGGGGTCGGCGCGTGGCGGCCGCGCAGCCGCTGGGGGCACCGGGCCTCGCCGCTGTGGAACGAGACCCCGCACGGCGGCTTCTACACGCAGGACGACATCCGCGAGATCGTCGCGTACGCCGCCGAGCGGCACGTGCGGGTGGTCCCGGAGATCGACGTACCGGGGCATTCGCAGGCCGCGATCGCCGCGTACCCGGAGCTCGGCAACACCGACGTCGTGGACACCGGCGCGCTGGGGGTGTGGGACGACTGGGGGATCAACGAGAACGTGCTCGCGCCGACCGAGGCCGTACTGCGCTTCTACGAGGGGGTCTTCGAGGAGCTGCTGGAGCTGTTCCCGGCGGAGGTCTCGCCGTTCGTGCACGTGGGCGGCGACGAGTGCCCCAAGGAGCAGTGGCGCGCCTCGGCGCTCGCGCAGGAACGGATCCGGGAGTTGGGGGTGGACGGGGAGGACGGGCTGCAGTCCTGGTTCATCCGCCACTTCGACGGCTGGCTCGCGGAGCGCGGGCGGCGGCTGATCGGGTGGGACGAGATCCTGGAGGGCGGGCTCGCGCCGGGGGCCGCGGTCTCCTCGTGGCGCGGGTACGCGGGCGGGATCGCCGCCGCCGAGGCCGGGCACGACGTGGTGATGTGCCCCGAGCAGCAGGTGTACCTGGACCACCGTCAGGCGGGTGGCGGGGACGAGCCGATGCCGATCGGGTACGTGCGCTCGCTGGAGGACGTGTACCGCTTCGAGCCGGTGCCGCCGAAGCTGTCGCCGGAGGCCGCGTCCCGCGTGCTGGGCGCGCAGGCCAACGTGTGGACCGAGGTGATGGAGAACCAGAGCCGGGTGGACTACCAGGTGTTCCCGCGGCTGGCGGCCTTCGCGGAGGTGGTGTGGTCCCGGCTGCCGGAGCCGGCCGAGCGGGACTACGCGGGCTTCGAGGCGCGGATGGGCGGGCACTACCTGCGGCTCGGCGTGCTCGGCGTCGACTACCGGCCGCCGGGAGGGCCGTTGCCGTGGCAGCGGCGGCCGGGAGTACTCGGGCGGCCGATCGAGGGAGAGCCCCCGAACGTGTGATGCGGGCGGGGCGGTCGGGGGCGGTCGCAGGGCTGTCGGGGTTGGCCGGAGGTGGCCGGAACCTTTCCGCGCCCTTCCGCGCCCTCTCGCGCCCTTTCCGCGCCCTCTCGCTCCCTCCGCGCCCTTCCCGCCCCTTCCGTGCCCTTCCGTGCCCGTGTGCGCCCTTCCCGGGTGTTCGGGCGGGGTCGGTGGCGGCCCCCGGGGACTGTTCGCCACCGATCGGAACCCTTCGGACTTCTGTGGAACTCCAGAGGGTTCCGGGACGTCCTTCGTTCTTGGGGGCGGTCGGGAACTCTTGCTCGATTCCGGGGAATTCGGCGGATCCGAATCGATTCGGTTGATTCGGTGAATACGGGGGAAACCGGACGCCCGGAAGCTTCGGGGGGCGCCCGCCGGACCCTCGCGCCGGGCGGTGGGGAAGATGTGCCAGAGTTGCCACGTCCCGGCGGTGAGCACGTACCGTACGGCGGACAGGCGTGAGCGCCGGGACCGGGACATCGGGAAGGGGCAGCTGGGTTGACCACGCACGCACCGCATGCACTGCATTCATCTCCGGGGCCGCAGGCGGCGCAGTCCGTGACGCTGCCGGCCTCGCTCGACGAGGCCGTGGCGGCACTCGCCGCCATGCCCGCCGCCGTGCCCGTCGCCGGCGGCACCGACCTCATGGCCTCCGTCAACGCCGGGCTGCTGCGGCCCGCCGCGCTCGTGGGCCTGGGTCGGATCAACGAGATCCGCGGCTGGCAGTACCAGGACGGGCACGCGCTGCTCGGTGCCGGGCTCACCCACGCACGGATGGGACGGCCGGATTTCGCCGCTCTGATCCCCGCGCTGGCGGCGGCCGCGCGGGCCGCCGGGCCCCCGCAGATCCGCAACGCCGGCACCCTCGGCGGCAACATCGCCACCGCCGCGCCGACGGGCGACGCACTGCCCGTACTGGCCGCGCTGGAGGCGGTCCTCGTCATCCACGGCCCGGGCGGCTCGCGCCGGGAGATCCCGGTCTCGCACCTGCTGGCCGGCCGCGAGATGCTGCGGCCCGGCGAGCTGATCGGCTTCGTACGGGTGCCGCTGCTGCACGCGCCGCAGGTCTTCCTGAAGGCCACGGGGCGTACCGGGCCGGGGCGCGCGGTGGCGTCCGTGGGGCTCGTACTGGATCCCGCGCGCCGGGGTGTGCGCTGTGCGATCGGCGCGGTCGCGCCCATGCCGCTGCGGCCGCTGGAGGCCGAGCAGTGGGTGGCCTCGCTGATCGACTGGGACGGGGAGCGGACGCTGGCTCCCGAGGCGCTGCAGGCCTTCGGCGAGTACGTCGCGGCCGCCTGCGTCCCCGACCAGGGCGAACCGGTGGCACCCGGGGTACTGCATCTGCGGCGGACTGTCGCCGTGCTGGCACGGAGGGCCCTCGGGAGGGCGCTGACCTCATGAGTGAGAACGAGAACGTGAGCGGAACGACGGGGGACGCGGGTCCCGCGGCCCACACCGGCACCGGCTGGGGCTGGGAGCCGGTCCCGCAGGGCGGCGAGTACGACTCCGACGCGACGGCCTTCGTGAAGCTGCCGCAGGACATGCTGGACGCGCTCGGCACCGGGGAGCCGCTCGCGGCGCCCGGGCACGGTTACGTGCCGCCGCCGATGATCGTGCCGCTGGGTTCGGCGAGTGCGGATCCGGCGGCGACGGGGACGTGGACGCTTCCGGTGCAGTGGCCGGAGGCGGGAACGGCGCCGCACACCGGTGGCGGTGGCGGTGCGGGTGCTTCAGGTGGTGCGCCGACGCCCGCGCCGGTCGGCGGGCCGATCCCGGCCTCGATCCCGATTCCGGCGTCCGTGGCGGCGGCGTTCGAGGGCGCTGGGCAGGATCCCGTCCGGGTTGCGGGCGGCGAGCAGGGCCGGGCGCCGGGTCCGGGCCAGGTGCCGGGCTCGGCGGCGGGTCAGGTTTCGGCTTCGGGCCAGATGTCGGCTTCGGGCCAGATGTCGGCTTCGGGTCAGGTTTCGGCTTCGGCCGAGGGGGCGCACGATCCCGGTGCGACCGCCGAGTGGCGGTTCCCGGAAGCGGTCCAGGACTCCGAGCCCGTGACCACTGGCCAGTGGACCCTCCCGGAACTGCCCGAGCAGACCGGGGAGTTCCACCCCGGCACTCCGGCGGCGGACTGGAGCCAGGCCCCGGCGACGCTGCCGGGCGGCGCGGCCGCCCCCTGGGCGACCCGTCCCGACTTCGAGGCGGACCCGGCCGTGCGGCCGGGTCCGGACACCGTGATGAGCTCGGGCGTGCTGCCCGAAGCGCGCCCCGACACGGGCGACACGGGCACCTCCGGCGCGGGCCTGCGGCGGCTCGGCGGCCCCGGCGTCGGCGGCCCCGTGCGCGGCCCCCGCGTCCTGGGCGGACCCGGCGTGGGCACGCTCCCGGAGCCGGCGGAGCCCGAGCCGGAGCCGGTGCAGCCGGCTCCGCACGACATCGAGGCCGCCCACGGCCCGGCGCCGACGCCGGTCATGGCGCAACGGCCGCATCCGGGGGCGGAGGCCGCCGAGGCGGCTTCGCCCGCCGACCGGGATGCGGAGCGCGAGGCGGTGCCCGTCACGGCTGCCGAGTACGTGCTGTCGGGCGGTCCCGGGGTCGACGGCGTCGCCGGCGGCTTCGCGGAGCCCGGGGACACCGACGGGCACGGGTTCACGGCGTCCGGCCACGGGCACGGCCCCGGGCACGGACACGGCCCCGGCCAAGGCCACGGGCACGGCCCCGCCGGGGCGGAGCCCGGGCCGGGCGGTGAGCACGGGTTCACGGCGGAGCCCGCCGCGGAGCCCGCAGACACGGACGGGCGCGGTCTCGGGGGCGGCTTCGGCTTCGGCGAAGCCGGGGCTCCGGGAACGCCGAGCCCGCACACCGCGGACATCGCTGTGGCGACGCCGGAAGCGGGAACCCCCGAAGGTTTCCCGGCCGAGGGGCCGACGTACGAAGAGAACGCGACTGCCGAGGCCGTCGCCCATCACGAGCATCCGCTGGCTTCCTACGTCCTGCGCGTCAACGGCGCCGACCGGCCCGTCACCGGTGCGTGGATCGGCGAGTCCCTGCTCTACGTGCTGCGCGAGCGCCTCGGTCTCGCCGGCGCCAAGGACGGCTGCTCGCAGGGCGAATGCGGGGCGTGCGCCGTGCAGGTCGACGGCCGGCTCGTCGCCTCCTGCCTGGTGCCGGCCGCGACGGCGGCGAGCAGCGAGGTCCGGACCGTCGAGGGGCTCGCCGCGGGCGGGGAACTCTCGGACGTGCAGCAGGCGTTGTGCAGGTCGGGTGCGGTGCAGTGCGGGTTCTGCGTGCCCGGTATGGCCATGACCATCCACGACCTGCTGGAGGGCAACCACGCCCCCAGCGAGCTGGAGACCCGGCAGGCCCTGTGCGGGAACCTGTGCCGCTGCTCCGGCTACAAGGGCGTCATCGAGGCCGTCCGCGAGGTCGTCGCCGAGCGCGAGGCCTCGGCCGCGGCCGAAGCGCCTGCGCCCGGGAACGGGCACGGGCACGGAAACGGGTCGGGAACCGGGACGGGCCCTGGCGCGGAGGCGCGCATCCCGCACCAGGCGCCGCCCGGCGAGGGCGGGATCCACCACAACGGAGGCATGGCGTGAGCGGGCACGACGCGGCCACGGCCACGACGACGGTATCGGTCTCCACGGGCGCTTCGGCCGCCGTGGCGCCCGAGGCGGGCGAGCAGGAGGTGCCGCGCGGAATCGGGGCCTCCGTACCCGCCGCCGACACGCGCGCCAAGAGCGAGGGCACCTTCCCGTACGCGGCCGACCTGTGGGCCGAGGGCCTCCTCTGGGCCGCCGTCCTGCGCTCCCCGCACGCCCACGCCCGCATCCTCTCCGTCGACACCTCCGCGGCCGCCGCCATGCCCGGCGTGCGCGCCGTCGTCACCCACGCCGACGTCCCCGGCGCCACCACGCACGGCCGCCGCATCGCCGACCGGCCCGTCTTCGCCCACGACGTCGTCCGCCACCACGGCGAGCCCATCGCCGCCGTCGCCGCCGACCACCCGGACACCGCACGCCTCGCCGCGGCCGCGATCGCCGTCGAGTACGAGCTGCTCGACGCGGTGACGGACCCCGAGCAGTCCTTCGGCGCCCCCGCCCTGCACCCCGACGGCAACCTGATCCGGCACATCCCGCTGCGCTACGGCGACCCGGAGGCCACCGGCGAGGTCGTCGTCGAGGGCCTCTACCGGATCGGCCGCCAGGACCCCGCGCCCATCGGCGCCGAGGCCGGACTGGCCGTGCCGCGGCCCGACGGCGGCGTGGAGATCTACACCGCCTCCACCGACCCGCACCTGGACCGCGACCTGGCCGCGGCCTGCTTCGGCCTCGAACCCGACCGCGTGCGCGTCGTCGTCACGGGCGTCCCCGGCGCCACGGCCGACCGCGAGGACGCGGCCTTCCAGCTGCCGCTGGGGCTGCTCGCACTGCGCACCGGCTACCCGGTCAAGCTGGCCGCCACCCGCGAGGAGTCCTTCCTCGGCCACACCCACCGCCACCCGACGCTGCTCCGCTACCGCCACCACGCGGACGCGGAGGGCCGACTGGTCAAGGTCGAGGCCCAGATCCTGATGGACGCGGGCGCGTACGCGGACTCGTCCTCCGAATCGCTGGCCGCGGCCGTGGCGTTCGCCTGCGGCCCGTACGTCGTGCCGCACGCCTTCGTCGAGGGCTGGGCGGTCCGCACCAACAACCCGCCGTCGGGCCATGTGCGGGGCGAGGGCGCGATGCAGGTCTGCGCCGCGTACGAGGGCCAGATGGACAAGCTCGCGGCCGCCCTCGGCATCGACGGCGCGGAGCTGCGCCTGCGCAACGTACTGGCGACGGGCGACCTGCTCCCGACGGGCCAGACGGTCACCTGCCCGGCCCCGGTGGCGGAACTCCTGCGCGCGGTACGCGACTACCCCCTCCCCTCCCTCCCCAAGGACACCCCGGAGGACGAGTGGCTGCTGCCGGGCGGCCCGGAGGGCGCGGGCGAGCCGGGCGCGGTGCGACGCGGCGTCGGCTACGGCGTGGGCATGGTCCACATGCTCGGCGCGGAGGGCACCGACGAGGTCTCGACGGCGACGGTCAAGGTCGTCGACGGGGCGGCGACGGTGATCTGCGCGGCGGTCGACACCGGGCAGGGCTTCGCCACGCTCGCCCGCCAGATCGTCCAGGAGATCCTGGGCGTGGACGAGGTCGTGACGGCCCCGGTCGACACCGACCAGCCGCCGGCGGGCCCGGCGGCGCACGGCCGCCACACGTGGGTGAGCGGCGGCGCGGTGGAGCGCGCCGCGAAGATGGTCCGCACCCAGCTCCTCCAGCCGATGGCCCACAAGCTGGGCATGTCGACGGAACTCCTCCAGATCCAGGACGGCCGCATCACCTCGTACGACGGGGCCTTCTCCACGACGGTCTCCGAGGCCATGGCGGGCAAGGAACTCTGGGCGACGGCCCAGTGCCGCCCCCACCCGACGGAGCCCCTGGACGGCGACGGCCAGGGCGACGCCTTCGTGGGCCTCGCCTTCTGCGCGATCCGCGCGGTGGTGGACGTGGACATCGAACTGGGCTCCGTGCGGGTGGTCGAACTCGCGGTGGCCCAGGACGTGGGCCGCATCCTCAACCCCCGCCAGCTGGAGGCCCGTATCGAGGCGGGCGTCACGCAGGGCGTGGGCGCGGCGCTCTCGGAGAACCTCCGCTCGGTGTCGGGCCTGGTCCGCCACCCCGACCTGACGGGCTACGCGCTGCCGACGTCGCTGGACGCGCCGGTGGTCCGGATCGTCAAGCTGGTCGAAGAGCGGGACGTGGTGGCCCCGTTCGGCGCGAAGGCGGCGAGCGCGATCCCTGTGGTGACGGCCCCGGCGGCGGTAGCCTCGGCGGTACGCTCGGCCACCGGCCGACCGGTGAACAGGCTCCCGATCCGCCCGTCGGCGGCGGTCGCGGCGCCCAACTCGTGACCGTGTGACCCGCATTGCACGTGCAACCCCGAGGTTGGGACTGTCGGTACCGGTCGCTAGAGTGATCGGTAAGACGTAGTACGTGCGCGATTGAACGGGTGCGAACGGGGAGGGGCCGCGGCGGACACGCCGCGACCCCGGGGATTTCGGGGAGTCGGGGAGGCCATCGTGGCAGAGGAGAAGGCACCGGACGGCCTGGCGGGGCTGGCCGGCCTGGGTTCGGGCCTGGCGGACGCGATCAGGAAGCAGGCGGCGTCGCAGCAGGCCGCGGCCGATCTGAAGATCGAGCACGACACGCTGTCGGAGTACCAGAAGATGGTCGATGACCTCCTGGACGACCTCACGGGCTCGGCTGCGGACCACAAGAAGCTGGCGACCAACACCCTGCCGGCGGCCAAGCTCGGCTCGGGATTCCCGGAGGCCGACGCCCTCTTCAAGTCGTACACGACGGTCGTCACGGAGCTGGAGAAGCTCTCGAAGGGCTTGGCGGGGCTGATCGAGGCCTTGGGGATCGCGATCTTGACGGCCGGCAACGGCTTTGCCGGGGTGGACGAGGAGACCAGGCGTCGAATGGCCTCCATCGCCAAGCAAGCAGAGGCAGAGTACGTGCCGGAGCGCGACCCGTGGATCGAGGAGCAGCGCAAGCTGGCGGCATCGAAGCACCCTGGCACTACGACTCCTGGCACCGGCGGCAACGCGACGGGGGGCAACTACTGATGGCAACGAATTTCGAGGGCTACTCGCACCAGAAGCTGCGTGAGATGCGGGCCTCGCTGGACCCGACGGCGGTCAAGGACCGCGCCGACCGCCTGCAGAAGGCGTCCGAGGACATCGCGAAGATCGCGGAGAAGCTCAAGAACCACCGGGTCACCGGCTGGGAGGGCGAGGCGGCAACGAAGTTCCAGGAATGGGTGGGCCGGGCGGGCAACGCCACGTTGCGGCTGAGCGAGTACAGCGCGACGGGCGCGAAGTGGATGGGCGAAACCGTCCAGAAGATGGTCGAAGCGCGGGACATGCCCGCCTACGACACGAAGGCCGCCGAGAACCTGGAAGCGGCCCGCAAGGCCCACAACGACCCGGACGCGCAGCAGATTGCCAGCCAGGAGCGGAGCAAGCTCGACGCGGACCACCGCGAGTCGATCAGGTTGATGAACAACCTGGCGCAGTCGTATGAGTTGTCGTACGGCGAGATCAACAAGGCGGAGATCCCTACGCTCCCGCCGCCGCCGGGCGTGTTCGTGCCGGAGGGTTACGGCGGCGGTAGGCAAGAGCTTGCGCGGCCTGGAGGAACGTCCGGCGGGGACACCGGTGCATCCAGGGACTCGTACGGGCCGTCTGGCACGCCCTCGAATGAACCGGGATGGGTGCCGGGCCATCAGCCGAAGGCGGACGACACCCCGCCGCTGACGACAGGATCCACGCCCCTGCCCGGGCTCCCGGACCGTGGCGTGGACGTGGACCTCGACCACGTTGCAACTCTGCCGCCGCCCACGACGACCTTGCCCCCGACGACGGGCACACCGGTCCCCAACCTCCCCGTGGGCCCCGGACCCGGCCCCGTCGCTCCCCTCCCGCCCGTGGGGCTTCCGCCGATCACCGGGAAGGCGATTCCCGGACTCGGTCCCGGCCCCAGTCACCTGCCGAACCTCGGTCCCGGCGGTAGCGGCCTCAGCAAGGTCAACCCGATCGCTGGGCTGCCCCCGCGGGATTCCGGCATCATGGGCGGCCGCCAGGTGCCGACCAGCGGCCCCAACGCGGGTATCCCGCGCGGCACGGTCATCGGCACCGAAGGTACCCAGACTGGCCGCGGCATGGTGGGTGGGCCGCACGGTGGTGGCGGTGGCCACGCTGGCGGCGTGAACGGCTCCCCTGCGGCACGCCGGCTGGCCTCGGAGCCGGGCGGCATCGTGGGCGGCCGGCAGGCTGTGGCAGGCGGACGCATGGCCAACGGCGGTCAGCCGTTCACCCAGGGCGGCTCGGGTCTCGTACGCAACAACGGCGGCGCCATGGGCCACGCGGGTGCGGGAACGCATGCGCCGGGCAGGCGACGTGAGGACCAGGGCGGCGAACGCCCCGACTACCTGGTCGAGGACGAAGAGACCTGGCAGGGCAGCCGTCGTGTTGCTCCGCCGGTGATCGACTGAGCAGAAACGGACGTTGCACGAGATGCACATGCGCAAGGCGACCGCGGCCCTGGTAGGCCTGCTGCTGGCCGGGGTCGCCGCGACCCCGGCCCATGCGGAGACAATTCGCTCGCAGCAATGGCATCTCGACACCATGAAGGCGGATGATCTTTGGAAGACCAGCACGGGTAAGGGCATCACTGTCGCCGTCATTGACAGCGGTGTCGAAGTCCTTCCCGAGCTGGAAGGCCAGCTAGTCCCTGGGAAAGACCTCGCTCCGGATGATCTCGCCGGTGATGAGCGCACCGACTACGACGGTCACGGCACTGAGATGGCGGCCGTGATTGCTGGCACGGGAAAGCACCCGACGGGTGACGGAGCCTACGGGCTTGCCCCTGGTGCCAAGATTCTTCCGATCCGCGTGCCCCACGAGATGAATGAAGCCACCCCTTCCTGGGCGGCTGCCATCCGCTACGCGGCGGACTCCGACGCCAAGATCATCAACATGTCCCTGGGTCTACCCACCAAAGCAGAGGATGACCGAGGGCGGGCAGAGGCCGTGAAGTATGCCCTCTCAAAAGGCAAGCTGATCTTTGCGGCCGTCGGAAATAGCGGTGAAGGGCGGCTCAACCCGGTGGCATACCCCGCTGCGACACCTGGCGTTGTCGGGGTCGCGGCGGTCGATGCCAAGGGTGAGCCCACCAAGGAATCGTCGCACGGTCCTCATGTGGACATGGCGGCCCCGGGCATCGACATCGTCACGGCGTGCAAAGGAAAGACGGGCCTGTGCACGAGCCACGGCACGAGCGACGCGACCGCCCTCGCCTCCGCCTCCGCCGCCCTCCTCTGGTCCGCGCACCCCGACTGGACCAACAACCAGGTCCTCCGGGTCCTCCTGAACACCGCCGGCAAGCCGACGGACGGTGCTCAGCGCAACGACTACATCGGCTACGGCATCGTCCGGCCCCGGATCGCCGTACCGACGCCCGGTGACCCCGGTCCAGCCGATGTTTATCCGCTGCCCGACCTGGCGGCGGCGGATGGGAAGAATTCCCCCGCCCCGTCGGCTGACGGCAAGAAGCCGGAATCCGCCGCTCCCCAGGCCGAAGCCAAGGAGGACGGGGGCAGCAGCCTCCCCTGGGTCGGGCTCGGGCTGGGCGCCTGCGTCCTGATCGGTGGGGCTGTGGCCGCGGTCGTCGTGCGGCGTCGGAACGCCTGACGGCGGTCCGTGCGGCTGCGTCGGACGACCTCGGCCCTGGCCGGCCTCCTGCTGGCCGGGGCCGCCGCGGCCCCGGCCGCCCGCGCCCACTCCGCTCGGCCGGAGCAGTGGCATCTCGACGCCTTGAAAGCCCGAGACGTCTGGAAACTCGGTACCGGCCAAGGCGTCACCGTCGCCGTCATCGACACCGGCGTCGGCCGGATCCCCGAGCTCGACGGCCAAGTGGTCCAGGGCAAGGACTTCTCCCACGGCTACCAGGGCGACGAACGCACCGACTACGGCGATCACGGCACCGGTATGGCCGCCCTGATCGCAGGCACGGGCAAGGGTCCGTCCGGCGAGGGAGCGTACGGGCTGGCCCCGGGCGCCAAGGTCCTTCCCCTCCGCGTCTCCGAGGGCGGCGGGAACCTACGCCCCCATCAGTCGATCGCCGAGGCGATCCGCTTCGCGGCGGACTCGGAAGCCAAGGTCCTGAACATCTCGTTCGGCGGACCGGGCAGGAGCGAGGAACTCGACGCCGCCGTCAGGTACGCCGTGGACAAGGGCAAGCTCGTCTTCTCCTCCGTCGGCAACGACGGAGAGGGCCCCAACGAGGTCATGTACCCGTCCGGTTCACCCGGAGTGGTCGGCGTCTCCGCCGTCGGCCAGGACGGCGTGGCGACCCAGGAGTCCCAGCACGGCCCTCAGGTGGACCTGTCCGCCCCCGGCGTCGACATCGCCACCGGATGCGCCGGTGATTCCCCCGACGCCGACGCCGACGCCGACGCCGACGCCGACGCCGACGCCGACGCCGACGCCGACCCCGACGCCGACGCCGGTCTCTGCGTCAACCACGGGACCAGCGAGGCCACCGCCCTCGTCTCCGCCTCCGCCGCCCTGCTCTGGTCCGCGCACCCCGACTGGACCGGCAACCAGGTGCTCCGCGTCCTGCTGCACACGGCTGAGAAGCCCGACCCCGTCCACGGCGTCGAGCGCAACGACCGCCTCGGCTACGGAGTCGTCCGCCCCGTCATCGCGCTGACCGACCCCGGTGACCCCGGCCCCGCGAACGTCTTCCCGCTCCCTGACCTCGCTGTGGCGGACCGGATATCATCCCCAGCCCCGGGCCAGCACAAACCCGTACCGACCCCGGCATCCGCATCCCCCGTACAGAACAAGACAAACGACAACGGACTCCTTCCCTGGGCCTTCCTCGGGATGGGAACCTGCCTGCTCGCTGTCGAAGCCGTAACCAAACGAGCACATCAACGTGTTGGACGTTGATGTGACACAAGGAGAAATGCACGCGATGTCGTTCGACGAGGAATGGTCCGCCGCGCGCGCCACGGCCGCCGCCAACGTCTCCATGCGGCTGAACCACGTACCCGTCGAGCCCGGCGGCGGTGGCGGCGGCGACCTGGAGCTCAACCAGGACCACATCGGCGCCATCGGCACCGAGGCGTACAAGCTGCACGCGCGGCTCCAGACGGACGGCAAGCACGCCGCCACCGCCACCAGCGAGGCCGCCGGGGCGCTGACGAAGGAGACCTTCGTCAGCGGGGCGGCGCTGCTGAAGGTCAACACGATGTGGGAGAGCCAGGTGAAGACCCTGGTGGCCGCCTGCGCGAACATCTCCAACGGGCTCAACTACTCGCTCTCCTCCCACGCCAAGGACGAGGAGCAGTTGCACGCCGACTTCACCACGTCCGCGATCGACAAGTACCTGAAGTAGGCGGCGCCCCATGCTGACGTACGAGAACGTGATGAACGCGCCCCTGGACAAGCTCCAGACGGCGGCCACGGACTGGAAGGCCATGGCCGACAAGCTGGACGAGATGGCCGAGGCTGCTCGCAACGGCATGAAGGCCAAGGCCGACAAGGCCGAGTGGAGCGGGGTCACCGCGGGCGTCGGGCGGGCGTTCGTCGACAAGACGGCCAAGGAGTTCGAGGACGCGGCCAAGGAGGCCAAGGGCGTCCACCAGCTCCTCAGCGACGGCCACACCACCATCAAGACCGCCCGGGACGCGCTCAAGAAGGCCGCCGACGAGGAGGCCCCGGCCGCCGGCTTCCGCGTGGACGCGGCCGGCAAGGTCTCGGCCGTCCCGATGGACCCGAAGACCGAGTACGCGGCCCGGCACGACCCGGACTACCCCGAGTTCAAGCGCAAGCAGGAGGAGAACCGCAAGGCCTGGCAGGCGAGGCTGGACCGGCTCGTCGAGGACTGCGCGGACGCCGACGACTCCCTGGCCCGCGCGCTGCGCGCGAACGTCTCGGACGACCACGACTTCACCGCGCCGAAGTACACCACCCTGGACGGCGAACAGGCCGACCGGGCGGCCGAGCTGATGAAGAAGCTCAGCAAGGAACAGGGCGGCGTGGCCCGCAACCCCGAGGCGCTGCGCGAGCTGGAGGACCTGCTCGACGACAACCGCGACGACGCCGACTTCTCGACGGACTTCTACCGCAAGCTCGGCCCCGATGGCACGCTTGAGGCGTACGCGAAGCTGTCCATCGACGCGTCGACCCTGGGCGAGGCCGGCAAGGACCGCCTGGCGATGGTCGGCAACATCCAGAACGACATGGGCGCGATGCTGGGACTCGCCACGCAGAAGAGCTCGCCGAACCACCTGGATGCGGCGTGGACGACCGGCCTGATGAAGGCCGGTCGCAAGGAGATGCAGGTCACCGGCGATCTGACCAGCAAGATCTACGGTTACCAGGCGTTGGGCGCGCTGCTCCACGAGGGCAGGTACGACAAGGACTTCCTGACCTCGGTCGGCCGGGACATGGTCGCGTTCGACCGCGAGAACCCGAAGGCCTGGGAGCACGGCTCTCCGTACGACCCGAAGACGGTGCTCATCCAGGGCAAGGACGGCAGCCGGGGGTTCTACCCGCTGACGGGCCTGATGGACGCGATGTCCCACAACCCGGACGCGGCGACGGCGTTCTTCAACGAGCCGGTCCGCCAGGACAGCAACGGCGACGGCGTCGTCACGACGGCCGACAAGGTGGTGTCCGGCCAGCACGGCAAGGCCCGGGGGATGGTCGACTACATGCTGGACAAGGAGTCGTGGGCCG
Organism: Streptomyces sp. NPDC051109; assembly: GCF_044455885.1. NCBI lineage: Bacteria > Bacillati > Actinomycetota > Actinomycetes > Kitasatosporales > Streptomycetaceae > Streptomyces > Streptomyces sp. NPDC051109. The sequence goes on along the minus strand of NZ_JBITFF010000004.1, from coordinate 436,956 downwards.
ACGCCTTCGACCGGACGCCCAGCCACCCCTACGGCGAAGCGGGCCCGGCCCAGGACGCACTCGGCAACGCCCTCGAAGCGGCCGTCTCGGGCCGCGTGCCGGGCGACGAGGACGCGAAGTCCGTCCCGCACACCAAGGAAATGACGGCGATCATGGAACGCGTGGTCGAGAAGATCGGTGACAAGCCCGAGCTGGTCACCGGGAAGCCCGGCGAAACCGGAAGCGATCCCTTGAAGGGGCTGTCGGGCCACTTCGGCCAGATGGCCGCCGAGTACATGCCCGACATCCAGGCCTCGGCGGAGAACGGCAGCGGGATGATCAAGGCCGGCGGAGTGATGGCCGAGTTCCACAAGGCCGACATGGCGGCCTTCATCGGAGCCGTGGGCCAGGACCCGGACGCGTACGGCGCCATGACCGCCTCACAGCGGGCGTTCACGACCACGCTCGTCAACGACGTCATCGCGCATCGCAGTGAATACGACGATGTCGACGCTGCGATCAAGAGTGCCGTGCATCCGGGAGGTCAGATCGCGGGCATCCTGTCCGAGGCCAGGGCCGAGGGCACGTTCGGCGAGAACGCCCACACGAAGGAAGAGTACGTAAAGGGCGTCGAGGACAACGCCAAGTGGGTCAACCGCGCCATCAGTGCGGCAGGCGGCAAGTACCTGGAGATGGTCCCCCTGGCTGGGGACGTCGTGGAGTGGCTTCAGGAGGACATCACGGAAGGCGTGGTCGAGCGGGCGACGAAGGACAAGGCGGAGAAGATCGGCGAGATCGACCACAAGGCGGTGATCGACTACACGGACGCCCAGACGGAGGCCGGGTTGTCGGCGGCGCAGTCGGTCCGGAAGGCCGCCGAGGGAACCGGCATGACCCAGCGGACCATCGACGCCCTCGCCGGAGTCGCGTCGACCGAGACCGCGAACGCCCATGCCGTCGGCCGAGGCCAGGTCGCGACGTCCAACGGAGGTTCCTGATGCCCATACGCAGGTCCGCCCTTGCGCTGGTGGCCGCCGCCCCCGTAGCCCTGGCCGTACTGAGCGGCTGCTCCGAGGGGACCGAAACGGCTGCGTCGAAACTGCCCGAGACCACCTGCTTCGGAGTGTTCTCCCGATCCGACCTCGGGCCCTTGATGGGTAGCGGCGAGCAGGTGAAGGAGTCGGGGCCGGCCGACATGCAGCTGACCGCGGTACGCAGGGGCGCCACGTGCAGTGTCGACGTGGACGGCAAGGATCGGTTCCAGGCCTCGGCGACGCGCCAGCCGCTGGATCAGAGCTTCTTCTGGAACACCGAGCTGATCAAGCCGGCAGCGGATCCGCTGCCGTTGGGCGACAAGGGCATCGTGTACAACACGGGCGCTCGGGTACTCCTCGTCTGCAAGGGGAGCGACGAGCCCTTTCAGGTCGAGCTGTCGCTCAGCGGATCCACCGACCAAGTCGAGAAGGGCGGCTCCCGCCCGTTGTTCACCCGGCTCATGACGAAGTTCGTCGAGGCGGCCAAGCAGCAGACCCACTGCGCGGGCTAGCGGCCCGACACCGCCGGGCGGAAGGGCGAAGGCCGCTCAGAACACTTCTGAGCGGCCTTCGGGAGAAGCCGTGGCGGGAATTGAACCCGCGTGCCTCGCTTTGCAGGCGAGTCCCTCAACCACTCGGGCACACGGCTGCGGGGTGGTCATGGGTGTGACCGTACGGGCGGGCGGCGGGGTGGGGGAAGGTGTGCGGGGCGGGTGCAACGTGATTGCCATGCTGCGTTCACGGTCGCGGGTCCTAGGTCTTCGGGACCACGGGGGATACGTCCAATTGACAGGGGCGTAGCCCGGCATAGGGGCTTACCCTGGGGCGATGAGTGCCCTTGGAGCCCGTGAGTCGCAGCGCAGTGTGCCGATCCCGTCGGAGCCCGAGGGCGGGATCCTGGGGTCTGCGTACCGGGCGCTCAGCATCGGGATCATCTCCGTCATCTTCCTCATCGCCTTCGAGGCGACCGCCGTCGGGACGGCCATGCCCGTCGCCGCGCGGGAGCTGGACGGGATCGGGCTCTACGCCTTCGCCTTCTCCGCGTACTTCACCACCAGCCTCTTCGGGATGGTCCTGTCCGGGCAGTGGGCCGACAGGAAGGGGCCGTTGTGGCCCCTCGCCGTCGGGATCGCCGCCTTCGCCGCGGGGCTCCTCCTCGCCGGGACCGCCGTGGACATGTGGGTGTTCGTCCTCGGGCGGGCCGTGCAGGGGTTCGGGGGCGGGCTGGTCATCGTCGCGCTGTACGTCGTGGTGAGCCGGGCCTACGAGGAGCGGCTGCGGCCCGCGATCATGGCCGCCTTCGCGGCGAGCTGGGTGGTGCCGTCCATCGTCGGGCCGCTGGCCTCGGGGGCCGTGACCGAGCACCTCGGCTGGCGCTGGGTGTTCGTCGGGATACCCGTGCTGGTCGTCGTACCGCTGGTCGTGGCCCTGCCGGCGATACGGCGCACCGCGTCCGGGCCGGTGGATCCGGACGCGCCGCCCGCCGCCTTCGACGGGCGGCGGATCCGGCTGGCGCTCGGGATCTCCGTCGGGGCGGCGCTGTTGCAGTACGCCGCCCAGGACCTGCGGTGGCTGTCGCTGCTGCCGGCCGCCGCGGGGGCGGGGCTGCTGGTGCCCGCCGTACGGGGGCTGCTTCCGCGCGGTACGTACCTGGCCCGGCGCGGGCTTCCTTCGGTGGTGCTGCTGCGCGGGGTGGCGGCGGGGGCGTTCATCTCGGCGGAGAGCTTCGTGCCGCTGATGCTGGTGACCCAGCGCGGGCTCAGCCCGACGCTGGCCGGGTTCTCGCTGGCGGCGGGCGGTCTGACCTGGGCGGGCGGCTCGTGGCTGCAGTCGAAGGGGCGGATGGCGCCGTACCGGGAGCGGCTCATGGTGGTGGGGATGGTGCTGGTGGCCTTCGCCATCGCGGCCGCGCCGGCGGTGCTGATCGAGTCCGTGCCGGTGTGGACCCTGGCGGTCGCCTGGGCGGTGGGGTGCCTGGGGATGGGGCTGGTGACCGCTTCGACGAGCGTGCTGCTGCTGGAGCTGTCCGCGCCGCAGGAGGCCGGGGCCAATTCCGCCGCGCTGCAGATCTCGGACGCGCTGGCCAATGTGGTGCTGCTGGCGGCGGGGGGCGCGGCGTTCGCCGCGCTGGGCGGGGGAGCGGTGGGGTCCGTGCACGCCGTCGCCGCCGAGGGGGCGGGCTCGGCCTCGCACCCGGCGGCGTTCGTCGTCGTCTTCCTGCCGATGGCCTGCGTGGCGCTGGTCGGCGCGTGGGTCGCGACCCGGCTGTACGGGGAGAAGCCGGAGCCGGCCGCAACGCGGGCGTGAGCGTTCCGGGGTCCGGGGGCCGGGTGGGCGCCAAGGGCAGGGGTGAAAAACGCTGGGGGCCGGGGGCGCCGATGCGTACGCTGCCCGGATGGAGAACTTGATCATTGCGCTGGGCGGTGGTGACCGGGCCCAGCTCGCCGATCTTGCCGACGCGACGGGGTGCGCCCCCGAGGACGTCGCGCGCGAGGCGGTGCGGCGGTACCTGCGGGCCGAGCGGGCGCGGGTCGGGGAAGAGGCCGCGCGCTTGGCGCAGCGGCACGACGCGCTGCTGAAGCGGCTCGGCCAGTGAGCGGCAGCAGCAGCGGCAGCTCCACCCGCCCCGGCCCCGACACCAGCCCCGACACCAGCCCCGGCACCAGCCCCGGCACCAGCCCCCGTGCCGGCGCCCGCAACGCGCGCGGGTCCGGCGGTGTGCGGCACCTGACCCTCGCCGAGGTGCGTGACCTCGCTCGGCACGCCTGCCTGGAGCAGGCCGTCGAGCTGCGTGCCCCCGGGCTGCTGGAGTCCGCCGTGCACCGGCCCCGCGCGCGGATGTTCGGGACTCCCGCGTACGTGGACCCGTACGAGCAGGCCGCCGCGCTCCTGCACGGGATCGCGAGCAACCACCCCCTCGTGGACGGGAACAAGCGGACGGCCTGGCTCGCCGCCGCCACCTTCCTCGCCGTGAACGGCATCGACCTCGCCGGCGTGGACCAGGACGCCGCCTACGACCTGGTCATCGACGTCGCCGCCGGCCACGAGGCCGATGTGGCCCGCATCGCCGAGCGGTTGCGCCGGATGTGACGCTCGCCGCACCCGCCGAGGTCACGGGCCTGTCCCTCCCCGAGGGGCCGGCCGGCCCCGGTAGGGTGGCCCGGTTGTCCTACGTACGACCGCCGCCGAGAGCCCGAACCGGAGACCGTGACTACTACCGCCTCCCACCACCTCTCACCCGCCTTCCCCGGCCGTGCCCCCTGGGGTACCGCCAGCAAGCTGCGCGCCTGGCAGCAGGGTGCGCTGGACCGGTACGTCCAGACCCAGCCCCGTGACTTCCTCGCGGTCGCGACGCCCGGCGCAGGCAAGACGACCTTCGCGCTGACGCTCGCGTCCTGGCTGCTGCACCACCACGTCGTGCAGCAGGTGACCGTCGTCGCGCCGACCGAGCACCTGAAGAAGCAGTGGGCCGAGGCCGCCGCCCGGATAGGCATCCGGCTGGACCCGGAGTACTCCGCCGGGCCGCTGAGCAAGGACTACCACGGGGTCGCCGTGACGTACGCGGGCGTCGGCGTACGCCCGATGCTGCACCGCAACCGCTGCGAGCAGCGCAAGACCCTCGTCATCCTCGACGAGATCCACCACGCCGGTGACTCGAAGTCCTGGGGCGAGGCCTGCCTGGAGGCCTTCGACCCGGCGACCCGGCGGCTCGCGCTGACCGGTACGCCCTTCCGGTCCGACACCAACCCCATTCCCTTCGTCACGTACGAGGAGGGGAACGACGGGATCCGGCGCTCTTCCGCCGACTACACCTACGGGTACGGGAACGCCCTCGGCGACGGGGTCGTACGCCCCGTGATCTTCCTGTCCTACAGCGGCAACATGCGCTGGCGCACCAAGGCCGGCGACGAGATCGCCGCCCGTCTCGGCGAACCGATGACCAAGGACGCCATCTCCCAGGCGTGGCGCACGGCGCTGGACCCGCGCGGCGACTGGATGCCGAACGTGCTGCGCGCCGCCGACCAGCGGCTGACCGAGGTCCGCAAGGGCATCCCGGACGCGGGCGGGCTCGTCATCGCCTCCGACCAGGACTCGGCGCGCGCGTACGCCAAGCTGATCCGCGAGATCACCGGCACCAAGGCGACCCTGGTGCTCTCCGACGACACCGGCGCCTCGAAGAACATCGACACCTTCAGCGGCAACGACGACCGCTGGATGGTCGCCGTCCGCATGGTGTCCGAGGGCGTCGACGTACCGCGTCTCGCGGTGGGCGTGTACGCCACGACGATCTCGACGCCGCTGTTCTTCGCGCAGGCCGTCGGCCGCTTCGTGCGTTCGCGCAGGCGCGGCGAGACCGCCTCCGTGTTCCTCCCGACCATTCCCTATCTCCTGGGCTTCGCCAACGAGATGGAGGTCGAACGCGACCACGTCCTCGACAAGCCCAAGAAGAAGGGTGAGGAAGACCCGTACGCCGAGTCCGAGAAGGAGATGGACGAGGCGAACCGGCAGGAGGACGAGGACACCGGCGAGGACGAGCAGATGTCCTTCGAGGCGCTGGAGTCCGACGCCGTCTTCGACCGGGTGCTCTACGACGGCGCCGAGTTCGGCATGCAGGCGCACCCGGGCAGCGAGGAGGAGCAGGACTACCTCGGCATCCCGGGGCTGCTGGAGCCCGACCAGGTGCAGATGCTGCTCCAGAAGCGGCAGTCGCGGCAGATCGCGCACAGCCGCCGCAAGCCGGACGCGGAGGCGGACCTGCTGGAGCTGCCGGCCGACCGGCGGCCGGTGGTCTCGCACAAGGAACTGCTGGAGCTGCGGAAGTCGCTGAACACGATGGTGGGCGCGTACGTCCACCAGAGCGGCAAGCCGCACGGGGTGATCCACACCGAGCTGCGGCGCGTGTGCGGTGGGCCGCCGAGCGCGGAGGCGACGGCGGGACAGCTGCGGGAGCGGATCAAAAAGGTGCAGGAGTGGGCCACCCGGATGCGGTGACCCCGTTCCCTTTCCCGTTCCTCACTCCTTTTCCGCATTCCTTTTCCTGTTCGTCCGTCCGGCCCGTCCCGTTCCTCCGTCCACCGTTTCCACGGACTGGGGAACGGGCGCCCGGCGGAGTTTCGTACGGGGGCGCCGTCACGTTCCGTGTCCGGGACCGGGGGCCGGTCCGGCCGCGCCCGGGCGCGGAAGCCGTGAGCCGCGTCGGCCGATCGCACAGACCCGCCGCGCGGCCGAGGTAACGAAACGACTCCGGCGGCGATCGTTAACCGGCACAAAGGGGTAGTTGGCGCCCGGATTCTGGACGAGGCCTTCCGCTGAGCGGACCCGCTCGCTAATGTCCCCGCATCGAACGCCCCGTGGCAGAGCCGCCGCGGGAGCGCAGCCGGTGCCATGGCCGCTACCGGCGGCCTCTCGTGCGTCGCCGTGGGACCGGCGCCGTATCCACCCCGAGAGTCACCGCCGCTCACCGAGAGAGGGAGAGGCGTCGTGACCGCGGAAACCTCCCAGACTCTGGACCGGGGACTCAGAGTCCTCAAACTGCTCGCCGACACCGACCACGGTCTGACCGTCACCGAGCTCTCCAACCGCCTCGGTGTGAACCGCACGGTGGTCTACCGCCTGCTGGCCACCCTTGAGCAGCACGCGCTGGTCCGTCGCGACCTCGGCGGCCGGGCCCGCGTCGGGCTCGGCGTGCTGCGGCTCGGGCGGCAGGTGCATCCGCTCGTACGCGAGGCGGCCCTTCCCGCGCTGCGGTCGCTCGCCGAGGACATAGGCGCCACCGCGCACCTGACCCTCGTCGACGGCACCGAGGCCCTCGCCGTGGCCGTCGTCGAACCCACCTGGACGGACTACCACGTGGCCTACCGGGCCGGCTTCCGCCACCCGCTGGACCGGGGGGCCGCCGGGCGGGCCATTCTGGCCGCCCGTCAGGGCACGCTCACCGAGCCCGGGTACACGCTGACCCACGGGGAGCTCGAAGCGGGCGCCAGCGGCGCGGCAGCCCCGCTCGTGGGCATCACGGGGCTGGAGGGCAGCGTGGGAGTCGTGATGCTGGCCGACGCCGTGCCGGAGCGGGTCGGTCCGCGCGTCGTGGACGCGGCCCGCGAGGTGGCCGACGCCCTGCGCTGAGCCGTACGGAAGGAAGGCCGCCCCGCCGCGTCCCGCACGGTGGGGCTCGGGGGCGGCGGGGGCGCCCGATACATTGGCCGGGTGCTCTCTCGCCTCACACGTCTGCCGCGTCCCGTCGCCCTGGCCGTCTGCGCCGTGCCCGTGCTCGGGCTGTTCGCCGCGGCGGCCTTCGCGCCGCTGCCCTTCGTGATCGCCCAGCCGGGCCTCACGGCCGACGTGCTCGGCGACCGCGACGGCAAGCACGTCATCTCCGTGACGGGCGCCCCGACCCGGCAGACCACCGGCCAGCTCCGGATGACCACCATCCAGGCCACCGGTCCCTCCACCACCGTGACCCTGCCCGAGCTCGTCGACGACTGGTTCGACAGCACCCGGGCGGTCATGCCCAAGGAGGCGGTCTACCCCTCCGGCGGAAGCGACAAGGAGATCGAGGCGCACAACCTGGAGCAAATGGCCGCGTCGCAGTCCACGGCCACCCAGGCCGCCCTCGGCTACCTCCACAAGGACCCGAAGGACGTGAAGGTCCAGCTGAACCTCGCCGACGTGGGCGGCCCGAGCGCCGGCCTGCTCTTCTCCCTCGGCATCGTCGACAAGCTCGACGGCGACGGCAGCGGCGGCGACCTCACCGGCGGCCGCACCATCGCCGGTACGGGCACCATCAGCGCGGACGGCAAGGTCGGCGCCGTCGGCGGCGTGGCCCTGAAGACCCAGGCCGCTCAGCGCGACGGGGCGAGCGTGTTCCTCGTGCCGGAGGCGGAGTGCTCCGACGCGCTGTCCGAACTCCCCGAGGGACTCCGGCTGGTCCCCGTCACTTCGCTGACGGATGCGGTGCAGGCGCTGCGTGCCCTGACCCGGGGGCAGCCGGTTCCGTCCTGCTGAGCCCCACCGCATCGACCGGCCCCGCATCGCATCGCCCCGCATCGACCGGCCCCGGCGCGACCGGCTCCCGCTCGGCGCCCGCCGGGCGCTCCATCGTCCGCCAGGCCGGGAAGACCAGCGGCGAGAGGGTGACCAGGAGGTAGGTGCCGCCGAACAGCAGCAGCGTCCGCGTCACCCCGAACCCGTCGACCAGCAGGCCCGCCGCGAGCCCGCCCAGCGGCATGGTCAGCTCGCAGCCCGCCGTGGTCACGCCCGAGACGCGGCTGCGCAGCTCCTCCGGGATCCGCTCGTAGACCACGGTGGTCAGGATCGGGTTGAGCATGCCCGCGCCGAGCCCGGACAGCGCCATCGTCACCGCGAGCGGCAGCGGGGTGTCGGTGAAGGCGGCGGCCGCGTACCGGGGCGCCCCGCACAGCACGAAAGCCGCCGTGAGCACCGCCCTGCGGGAGAACCGGTCCCCCCACACTCCGTAGAGCAGCGCGCCCAGCAGCGCCGAGCCGCCGAAGACGGAGACGAGCAGGCCGACCGCCGTGGCGCCGCCGAGGGCCTCGCGGCCGTGCACGGGCAGCAGGACGGCGGACCAGCCCTGGTCCAAGCCGTTGGTCATCATCACCATCACGGTGATGCCCATCAGCAGCGGGGCGCGGGTCAGGAAGGTCCAGCCCTCGGCCAGTTCGGCCCGGTAGCCGGCGAAGGAGATCTTCCCGGCGGCCGGCTGCGGCTCGGCGGCGGGGACCCCGCGCAGGAAGGCGCCGACCAGCAGCGCCGAGACCGCGAAGCTGGCCGCGTCCAGCAGCAGCGCGGACTCGGCCCCGAAGGCGGCGATCAGTACGCCGGCCAGCGCGGCCCCGATCATCCTGGCCCCGCGCGAGACCGCGTCGTACAGGCTCGCAGCCCGGGCCAAGGGGGTGCCGGCGTGCTCGGCGAGGTTCGGCAGCAGGACGCCGCGGGAGGTCAGGCCCGGCGTGTGGACGAGGCCCCCGACGGCCATCAGCGCGCACAGCATCCAGAACTCCAGCACGCCCGCGTAGTGCAGCAGCGGGATCGCGCCGACCGATGCGGCGCAGACGAGGTCGGAGACCGCAGAGACCCGGCGGCGGCCCATCCGGTCGATGACGGGGCCGCCGACGAGTGCGGCGACGACGACGGGCAGGGTGGCGCAGAAGGCGACGATCCCGGCCCGGCCGGCGCTGCCCGTGGTTTGGAGCACGAACCACGGGACGCCGATCAGGGTGACGGAACTCCCGGCTATGGAGATGGTGTTGGCGGCCAGGACCGCCGCTAAGGGCCGCAGATCCGTCCGGCGTCCGGGTGTGAAGGCGGGCACGGCAGGGCTCCTTGTGAGGCGAAAACGAGGCAAACGGGAAAGCGGGGCAAACGGGAAAGCGCGCGGGAGGGCGGAGGAAAGGGTGGGCGGGCGCGGAGGCCGCCGAGGGTGCTGCGGGCGCGGCCTATTCGCCGGCGCGCGGGAAGGCGTGCGTGTGGAAGCGGACCGTCCGCGCGCCCTCCGCCGGCGGCAGGTCGCGGTAGCCGTCGATCAACTCGTGCATCTTGTGGATGAGTTCGAGGCTCTGCCCGGGGGTCAGGCGCAGCGTGAAGTCGCTGATGTCCGAGGCGCGCCGCCACTCCTGGGGCCAGCCGTGGGCCGTACCCAGCCAAGTGCTCATCTCCTGCGTGTGGATCGTCGCGATCTCGTGCAGGAAGAGGTCCGCCGCGCCGCGCGTGGCCGGGTCCTCGTCGTACAGCAGCTTCTCGTCGAACCGGGTGCCGTCGTGGGCGGCCCGCCACCAGCGCTCGCGCCCCTTCCCCTGCTCCGGCGCGTCCTCGACGAAGCCGTGCGCGGCGAGCTGGCGCAGGTGGTAGCTGGTTGATCCGCTGGATTCGCCGAGCCGCTCCGCCAGTTGGGACGCCGTGGCGGGCCCCTCGTGGCGCAGCGTGGCCAGCAGGCGGATGCGCAGCGGGTGGGCGAGGCCGCGCAGGGAGCGGGCGTCGAGCGTACGGACCTTGGGCGCTTCGGGGTTCGGCTCCTCGGGCATGGCTCCACCGTAGAGTTGCAAAGACTTCTATGCAAGCATTTCTTTGCAACGCGTTCTTGGGATCCGGGCGAGGGGATCAGCCTTCCTGTGCCGCCTGCTCCACCAGGGGGATCACCCGCAGCGGCACCGGGTTCTCCATGACGATCGCCGTAGAGGCGCGCACGATCCCCTCGAAGCCCACCACCCGGTCGATGACCCGCTGCAGATCGGCGTTGGACCGGGCCACGAGCCGGCACAGCATGTCCCCGTGCCCGGTGGTGGTGTGCAGCTCCAGCACCTCCGGCACCCCGTTCAGGTGTGCCCGCACGTCGGCCCCCTGGCCCTGCTTGATCTCCAGCGTCGCGAACGCGGTCACCGGGTACCCGAGGGCGGCCGGGTCCACCTGGGGGCCGAAGCCGCGGATGACCCCGTTCGACTGGAGCCGGTCGAGCCGGGCCTGCACGGTGCCGCGGGCCACGCCGAGCCGGCGCGAGGCCTCCAGGACCCCGATCCGGGGCTCGCGCGCGAGCAGGACGATCAGCCGGCCGTCGAGTTCGTCGATCCCCATGGGTGCCTCCCTGGCGCGGGGGTGGTCATACTGCACAGACCTTTCAGCAATCCTCCGCCTCGACTGGTCAGCCTGTACAGGCAAACAGGAAACTATTGCGCAGCTTGTGGATCGGCGGGACTCTGCGCTCATGACTGAGTCTCTGGCGAACCTCGAAACCACCCCGCTCACCTCGCGTGAGGCAGACCCCTTCCCGGTGAAGGGCATGGACGCGGTCGTCTTCGCCGTGGGCAACGCCAAGCAGGCCGCTCACTACTACTCCACCGCGTTCGGCATGAAGCTCGTCGCCTACTCCGGACCGGAGAACGGAGTCCGCGAGACGGCCAGCTACGTCCTGACCAACGGCGCCGCGCGCTTCGTCCTGACCTCGGTCATCAAGGCGACGACGGACCGCGGCCGCTTCCTCGCCGAGCACGTCGCCGACCACGGCGACGGCGTGGTCGACCTCGCGATCGAGGTCCCGGACGCGCGGGCCGCGTACGCGTACGCCGTCGAGCACGGCGCGCGCGGCCTGGACGAGCCGTACGAGGTGAAGGACGAGCACGGCACCGTCGTGCTCGCCGCCATCGCCACCTACGGCCAGACCCGCCACACGCTGGTCGAGCGCAAGGACTACACCGGCCCCTACCTGCCGGGCTACGTCGCCGTCGACCCGCTGGTCGAGGCCCCGGCCAAGCGCACCTTCCAGGCCATCGACCACTGCGTGGGCAACGTCGAGCTCGGCCGGATGAACGAGTGGGTCGCGTTCTACAACAAGGTCATGGGCTTCACGAACATGAAGGAGTTCGTGGGCGACGACATCGCGACCGAGTACTCGGCCCTGATGTCGAAGGTGGTCGCGGACGGCACCCTGAAGGTGAAGTTCCCCATCAACGAGCCGGCGATCGCGAAGAAGAAGTCGCAGATCGACGAGTACCTGGAGTTCTACGGCGGCGCCGGCGTCCAGCACATCGCGCTCGCCTCGAACGACATCGTGGCGACCGTACGGTCGATGCGTGCGGCGGGCGTGGCCTTCCTGGACACCCCGGACTCGTACTACGACACGCTCGGCGAGTGGGCGGGCGAGACCCGCGTGCCGGTGGAGACCCTGCGCGAGCTGAAGATCCTCGTCGACCGCGACGAGGACGGCTACCTGCTGCAGATCTTCACCAAGCCGGTGCAGGACCGTCCGACGGTGTTCTTCGAGATCATCGAGCGGCACGGGTCCATGGGCTTCGGCAAGGGCAACTTCAAGGCGCTGTTCGAGGCGATCGAGCGCGAGCAGGCCAAGCGGGGCAACCTGTAGGTCGCGGTTCGGGGGTCCGGGGGCTCTGCCCCCGGGCCCCCGCGCCTTTCACGCCGGCCGGGCCGGTGCGGCTCAGGTGCCGGCGGGGCCGGGCTTGGACGACGGCTTCGGCTGGGCCGCCTTCGGGAGGTCCGGGGCCACCCACGGCTTGGCCGGCTGCATGTTCTCCGGGCCGCCCGCCGGCGGCCGGCCGATCGAGGCGAGGGCCGCCTTCGCCTGCGCGACCCTGACCGGCGAGAACCGCGGGTTGGTCCGCAACGCCTCCTCCAGGTGGCGCCGGGCCCCGGCCTCATCGCCCAGGCTCCGCTCGATCATCGCCCGGTGGAACGCGAAGTCCGCGCTCCGCACCCCCCGGTCCGTCGACTTCTTCGCGTACTCCAGCGCCGCCGTGTCGTCACCCGTCTTGTGCAGCGCCCACGCCAGGGCGTCCGCCACCTCCATGCTCTTGTGCCGCGACCACTCCTGCGTCAGCCGCCGCACGGCCGCCGCCGGATTTCCGTGGTCCGCCTCGAACAGGCCCAGGACCACCGACTCGTTCACCCCGTCCGCCGCGCCCCGCGCCGCGGCCGTACGCAGCATGTCGTACGGCGTCTTCGCCTCGTCCGCGCGCCCCAGCGCCTCCAGCAGCTCGCCCAGCTCCAGCGCCAGCCTCGGCACCTGCGCCCGGCCCAGCGCCATCCGGTAGTCCCGGACGGCCTCCCCGCCCCGGCCCAGCCCGGCCAGCGCCCTGGCCCGGCCGCCCAGTGCCTGCGCCTGCGCCGGGTCCGTGCGGAGCGCGCCCTCGTACTGGCGCAGCGCCTCCGCCGCGTCGCCCCGCTCCCACGACAGCTCCCCGAGCCGGAACAGGACGTACGCCTTTTCCGCCGGCGCCTTCGCCGCGCCCCCCGCGTGCTCCATCGCCATCGTCGCGTCCTCGCGCCAGCCGCGGTCCCGGTAGACCTGCGAGGCCCGGATGAACGCGGCGAGCCCCGGCCTCAGGTCCAGCAGCCGCTCCATCGACCGCTCGGCCGCCTTGTAGTCGCCCAGGCCCGTGTACGCGTCCACCAGCACCGGGTACGCCGTCCACCGGCTCGGCGCCTGTGCCCGTACGAGCTCGCCCCACTTCTTGCCGGTCCCGAAGTCGCCCCGGGCATTGGCCAGCGCGCCCATGGCGGTCATCGCGTCGAAGTTGCCCTTCTCGACCGGGCGGAGCTCAAGCGACCGCTTCAGCGCCTTCTCGGCCTTCGGGTACCAGGCCGGCTCCGCCGTCCGGCGGGCCTGCTCCAGGTACGCCGCCCCGAGCACCGCCCAAGACGCGTCGTCCTTGCCGTGCCCCGCGACCCACTTCTCCCGGTCCGCCACCAGAGCCGTCAGGTCGACCGCCGCCGCCGGCGCACCCATGCCGACCGCCGACGCGGCCCGCTCGGTCGGCCCGGGCGGGCGGGCGTCGTCGCCCTGGCGGGCCGGCCGGATCAGCAGGGCCCCGGCGATCAGCACCACCGCGACCCCGGCCGCCACGAGCGTCTTGCGGCCGGTGAAGGTCACGGGTGGCGCGGGCTGCTGTGCTTCCTCCTCGATCCGGGCGGCGCGAGCGGCGCGGGCGGCACGAGCAGTACGGGCGATACGGGAGATACGCGCGGTACGGGTGGCACGGTCCATGGGGTCACTGTGCGTCAATATGAAGAGTTCGCCGAGGTGTCCGAAGCCCGTCGCGGCCGTGTTCACACCGATGGCCCCCGGTGCCACGCTGGGCCCATGGATGTCATGGATGTCAAGGACGACACCGGCGAAGACGATCTCTTGCCGCGTCTGCACGCGAGCCTCCTGGAGGGGCTCCCGGCCGAGGCCCTCCTCACCGACCCCGGGGTGACAACCTCCTACGCCACCGACATGGCCGCCTTCTGCGCCGCCGGCACCCCGGCGGCCGTGGCCCTGCCCCGCACCGTCGAACAGGTGCAGCACGTGATGCGCACCGCCACCGCCCTGCGGGTCCCCGTCGTCCCGCAGGGCGCCCGCACCGGCCTGTCGGGCGCCGCCAACGCCTCCGACGGCTGCATCCTGCTCTCCCTCGTCAAGATGGACCGGATCCTGGAGATCAACACCGTCGACCGCATCGCCGTCGTCGAACCCGGCGTCGTGAACGCGGTGCTCTCACGGGCCGTCGCCGACCAGGGCCTGTTCTACCCGCCCGACCCCTCCAGCTGGGAGCAGTGCACGATCGGCGGCAACATCGGCACCGCGTCCGGCGGCCTGTGCTGCGTCAAGTACGGGGTCACCGCCGAGTACGTGCTCGGCCTCGACGTGGTCCTCGCCGACGGACGGCTGCTGCGTACGGGCCGGCGCACCGCCAAGGGCGTCGCCGGATACGACCTCACCCGGCTCTTCGTCGGCTCCGAGGGCAGCCTCGGCGTCGTCGTCCGGGCCGTGCTCGCCCTGCGCCCCGCGCCGCCCCGCCGGCTGGCGCTGGCCGCCGAGTTCCCCTCGGCCGCGGCCGCCTGTGCGGCCGTCTGCGCCGTCATGGAGGCCGGGCTCACGCCCTCGCTGCTGGAACTGATGGACCGTACGACCGTCCGCGCCGTCAACGCGCTCGGCAAGATGGGCCTGCCCGAGACCACCGAGGCCCTGCTGCTGGCCGCCTTCGACACCCCGGACGCACCCGAGGGCCTCGCCGCCGTGGGGGAGCTGTGCCGGGCCGCCGGGGCCACCGCCGTCGTCCCCGCCGAGGACGAGGCGGAATCCGAACTGCTCCTCCAGGCCCGCCGGATGTCGCTGACCGCCCTGGACGCCCTGCGCCCCGCGACGATGATCGACGACGTCTGCGTACCGCGCTCGCGGCTCGCCGAGATGCTGGACGGGACGGCCGCCATCGCCCGCGCGTACGACCTGCTCATCGGGGTCTGCGCGCACGCGGGCGACGGCAACACGCACCCGGTGGTCTGCTTCGACCCGGCCGACGAGGACGAGACGCGGCGGGCCCGCGAGTCCTTCGACGAGATCATGGCGCTGGGGCTGGCCCTCGGCGGGACCATCACCGGCGAGCACGGGGTCGGGGTCCTCAAGAAGGAGTGGCTCGCACGCGAACTGGGGCCGGTGGGGATGGAGATGCAGCGCGCGGTCAAGCAGGCCTTCGACCCGCTCGGACTGCTCAACCCCGGCAAGCTCTTCTGACCGTACGCCGGGTATGGAGGGTGCGGGATGGACGAGGCGGAGGTGGCTGATCCGCATCACGATCACAGATCGCCCTCCGCCGACTCGTCCGACGGCCACGGGTCCCGCATCCACAGGTCGTCGGCCGGGGTCGGCGCGAGCAGCTCCGCCAGCGCGGCGTCCAGGCCCAGCCGATCAGCCTCGGTGCCGGGCGGGACCATGCGCAGCGTGCGCTCCAGCCACGCCGACACGGCGGCCGCCGGGGCCTCCAGCAGGGCGTCGCCGTCGGGGGAGGTGAGCGCCATGCAGAGGACGGCCCTGTTGTCGACCTTGGTGGGCCAGATCCGGACGTCTCCGTGGCCGCACGGGCGGAACACCCCCTCGACCAGCAGCTCGCGGGCGAAGGTCCAGTTGACGGGGGTGCTGGAGCCGGTGTGGAAGGTGATGTGCACGGCGAACGGGTCGTCCGTCAGGTAGACCAGTCGGGCCGGGACGGCGACGCTCCGCTCGGGGGACAGGACCAGCTTGAGTTCCAGCTCGCGCTCGACGACGGGGTGGTGCATGGCGGCCTCACTTCGGTGCTTCGGTTCTGCGGTTCGTGGCGTGGGGCCGGGTTCGCGCCCCACACCCGGGGAGAGCGCCGATGTGCCCGGGTATGACGCGACTTCGTGCACCGGATCGGGGATTGGCCGGATCCTGTCGGGTGACCGAAAACAGCCGTAGGGCGCCGCGTTCGCTCAAAGGCTTGGATTCTCCCGTTACCGGACCTGTCGGGGCACGGTTCTTGGCTATGGTCCTCCCCTTGCACAAGCCTCAAGCCACGATCGGAGTTGGGGACATTGACGGCCTCCCCTGGTGACGGCGAGCACGCGGCCCGCGAGGGCTACTACCCCGATCCGTCCATCCCCGGGTTCGTCCGGTACTGGAACGGCCTCAACTGGGTCCCGGGTACGAGCCGCCCTGCCCCCGCCGCTCCTGCCGCCCCCGCCCCTGCCCCCGCCCCTCCTGCCGCCCCCGCCCCTGCCGCCGCCCGGTCCGACGAGACGGGGCCGGTCTTCCTGGACGAGACCGGAGTGACCGAGGCGCTCCCGGAGCCGGAGCCGGAGCCGGAGCCGGAGCCGGAGCCCGCGCCGCGGCCCGCCGCGCCCGCGGCCTCGTGGCAGGCCGATCCCCTGCACCAGTCCGGCTTCGGCGGGCCGCGCGACGACCGGGTGTCCTGGGGCGGCCCGGCGCAGCCGGAGCCCGACGGGGGTCACGCGCCCGCCCCTTCGGTGCCCACGGGGGTCTCGACGGGCCGCGGGCCGCGCCCGGAGCCGCTGGAGGCCGCCGAACGAGCCGACCGCCGGCCGGGGGTGTCCTTCGCCCGTACCGCGGAGCGGTTCCCCGCGCAGGCCGCCGTACGGGGCTCCGCCGAGAGCGTCGGCATCCTGTCGGCCCGCTCCCCGGCCGCCCCCGCCCCGGCGCCCGCTCCCGTCGAGCCCGAGTGGCCCGCAGCCCCCGGCACCGGAGCCGGCCCGTCCGGGCTCACCTCGTCCTGGCCGCAGACCCCCCTGCGCCGAGACCCGTCACCCCGCCCCGAGCCGGAGGCCCCGGCAGGCTGGGAGCCGTCACCCCGCCCCGAGCCGGAGGCCCCGGTCGGCTGGGAGCCGTCACCCCGCCCCCAGCCCGAGGCCCCGTCGCGCCGCGACCCGGCCGCCCCGGCGGATCGGGCCCCGGCCGGCCGGCCCGAACCGGAGGTCCGGGTGGACCGCGAGCCGTGGTCGCAGGCCCCGGTGCGCCGTGACCCGGCCGCCTGGCCCGACCCCGGTCCGCAGGCGGAGCCCCTCATGCCGGAGGCTTCGTCGGCCGCGCAGTCCTCCCCGGCGGCGGCCCGCCGTCCCGTCCCGGCCCGCCGGGCCCCCGCCCCCGCCCCCCGCCGGGCGGCTCCCGCCGCCGAAGCGGAGCACGGCCTCGAAGCCGGTCCGGCGCCCGCGGCCGGCAGCGGCGTCCCCCGGGTCACCGAGCGGGCCGTGTTCGAGCGGATGGCGGAGCGGGCCACCCGGCCCGCCGGGCTCGTACGCCGGGCCGCGGCCCGCACCCTGGACACCCTCGTACTCGGCGCGGTCGCGGCCGGCGCCGCCTGGCCCCTCGTGCCCGCGGCCACCGCCCACGTGGAGGCCAAGGTCGACGCCGCCAAGGGCAGCGGCCGGACCACCACCGTGTGGCTGTTCGACGCCACAACCGCCGGATACCTCGGCCTCGTCCTGGCCGCCGTACTGCTCTTCGGGGTGTTCTACGAGGTGCTCCCCACCGCCCGCTGGGGCCGCACGCCCGGCAAGAAGCTCCTGGGGATCCGGGTGCTGGCGGCCGCCACCCTCCGCCCGCCCACGTTCGGCGCGGCCCTGCGCCGCTGGCTGGTGTACGCGTTCCTCGGGCTCCCGGGCAGCCTCTGGTGCCTCGGGGACCGGCCCCGCCGCCGGGGCTGGCACGACCGGGCGGCCAAGACGTACGTGGCCCGCTGACACCCGGCCCGCGGGCCGGGGCGGCCCCTTCCCCCGAACGGACGCCGTCCCGTTGCGGGGTCGGCGGAGCCGGGTTCGACTCGGGCCATGAGTACCGATCAGCCGCCGCCGGGCCAGCCGCCCGAGGACGACCCGTTCCTCAAGAAGCCCCAGGAACCGACGCCTCCGTCGGGCGGTTCGCCGTACGACCGGCCGCCGGGCGGCCCGCCGCCCCCGCCGCCGGGCGGCCCGTACGGCGGTGCGGGCGGCGGCGGCGGGTACCCGCCCCCGCCGCCACCCCCGCCGCCCGGAGACCCGTACGGCGGGAGCGGCGGCTACGGCATGCCCGACCCGCTCGCCGGCATGCCCCCGCTGGCCGACTTCGGCAAGCGGCTCGGGGCCCGCATCATCGACGTGGTCATCGTGCTCGTGCCGGTGTTCCTCATCCAGCTGGCGTTCGGCACGAACCGGTACACGGTCGAGACGAACAAGGGCGAGGACGTCAGCGAGGTCTTCACCAAGTCGTACAGCGGCAGCGGCCTGGCGATGACGCTGATCTCGATCGTCCTGTTCGTCGGCTACGACTGGTGGTTCACCAAGAAGGACGGCAGGACCATCGGCAAGAGGGCCCTCGGGCTGCGCGTCGCCATGCTCAACGACGGCAGCGTCCCGCAGTCGGGCGCCTCGCTCGGCCGAGCCGCCGTGCTCTGGCTGCCGGCGCTCCTCTGCTGCCCCTGCCTGTGGGAGATCGTGCTGATCGTGTCGATCCTCGTGGACAAGCCGTACAAGCAGGGCCTTCACGACAAGGCGGGGAAGACCGTGGTGGTCAGCGCATAACGGTGGATCGCACCGCCGTACGGCAGGATCGCGTACGGCTCAGTGGTGCACCGGCTGTTCGACGGCGGCCGTCCGGGGCTCAGACACCCGGGCGGCCGCCGCCGCGTCCGCGGGGGCCGGCTCGGGGGCGCTCCCGCGCGCGGAAGGTGCGATTCCGGGCGTGATTTCGGTAACACCGGGGGAAACGCGGGGGGTGTGGGCGGCGGTCCGGGCCGCCCCGGCCGGAGCCGCGTGCCGGCCGCGCCGTCGGGGGCTGGCCGCGGTGAGCGCGACGAGCAGTCCGAGGGCCAGTGCGGCGGTGGTGATGACGGCGATCCCGCCCCCCGTGCTCGTCTGCGAGAGCAGCAGCATGGCGATGGTCGACACGACGACGGTGGCGGACCCGTAGAACAACTGGGCGGCGGTCGGACGCGGCATGGCGGTATCCGTCCTCAAGGCGGGGAGGGGGAGTCTGCTCAACTAGGTCGCGCGTCAGGCGACTCTACGTCGGGGGATTCCCGAGCGGAACCGCCAGTAAGCGTGACCTAACCCACGGTGCCCGGCGCACGGGGGGCGTACGGGATCATTCGCCGTCACACGGCGGGGGTCGGGACGCGGCCTTCGTCCCATCTGGCAGAGGAACGTCCGTATACCGGAACTCCCTGACCGCATAGTGCAGTTGTAAGGAACAAGTCAAGGTCTGTCTTTTCCCTCGACTCTCCGGTCAAATGTCGTCACTTGAGACGCGCGCCGCGCGGAACCCCCCACTCCAACGGAGATGTTCCGACCTGTGTCGCGGCCGCGGGAGGGGAACGACATCAAGTGACCAGCAATTCCGCTCGCAGACGAGCGCTGCGCGCCGCAGCCGTCGGTGTGACCCTGGCCGCCACCGCGGCTTCCGGCGCCTTCCTCGTCACTGCCCAGGCTTCCGAGGCGCCGTCGACCGCGCCCGCCTCGAACCGGCAGGACCCGACCGCCGCCTCGAAGGAGGCGGTCCAGCACAACCTGAAGGGCCCGTTCAGCGACCAGCAGGCCCAGGCGCGCGAAGCCGCCCTGGACCAGGTCCTGTCCGGCAAGAAGACCGTGGAGCAGCGCGGCGCTTCCAAGGTCGTCAAGCTCGACGACAAGAAGTACGTCGAGCTCGGCCGCGAGAAGACCGACAAGATCTTCACGATCCTCGTCGAGTTCGGCGACCAGGTCGACAACACGACCATGTTCGACCCGGACGGTCCCGACGGCCCCAAGCCGGCGGTTCCGAAGTACGGCGGCACCCCCGGTCCGCTGCACAACACCATCGCGCAGCCGGACCGCAAGGACAACAACAGCACCGCCTGGCGCAAGGACTTCAGCCGCGACTACTTCCAGGACCTGTACTTCGGTACCGGCCAGGGCAAGGACTCGCTGAAGACCTACTACGAGAAGACCTCCTCGGGTCGCTACTCGGTCGACGGCCAGGTCGCCGACTGGGTCAAGATCCCGAACAACGAGGCCCGTTACGGCTCGAACTACTGCGGCCAGACCAACTGCGCCAACGTGTGGGACACCGTCCGCGACGGTGTCAACGCGTGGGTGGACGGCCAGAAGAAGGCCGGCAAGACCGACGCCGAGATCAAGGCCACGCTGGCCCAGTACGACCAGTGGGACCGCAACGACTTCGACGGCGACGGCAACTTCAACGAGCCCGACGGCTACATCGACCACTTCCAGATCGTCCACGCGGGCGAGGACGAGTCGGCCGGCGGCGGCGTGCAGGGCACCAACGCCCTGTGGGCGCACCGCTGGTACGCCTACGGCACCGACGCGGGCAAGACCGGCCCGGCGAACAACAAGGCCGGCGGCACGCAGATCGGCGACACCGGCATCTGGGTCGGCGACTACACGATGCAGCCGGAGAACGGCGGCCTCGGCGTCTTCGCGCACGAGTACGGCCACGACCTCGGTCTGCCGGACCTCTACGACACCTCCGGTGGCGGCGAGAACTCGGTCGGTTTCTGGTCCCTGATGTCCGCCGGCTCCTGGCTCGGCGAGGGCAAGGACTCCATAGGCGACATGCCGGGCGACATGACCGCCTGGGACAAGCTCCAGCTGGGCTGGCTGAACTACGACACGGCCAAGGCCGCGACGAAGTCCACCCACAAGCTGGGTGTGTCGGAGTACAACACCAAGGACAAGCAGGCGCTGGTCGTCGAGCTGCCGAAGAAGCAGGTCAAGACCGACATCGTCGCTCCCGCCGAGGGCTCCTCGCAGTGGTGGAGCAACATGGGTGACGACCTCAAGAACACCCTCACCCGCTCGGTCGACCTGACCGGCAAGTCCTCCGCCGCACTGTCCCTCAAGGGCTGGTGGGACATCGAGAAGGACTACGACTACCTCTACACCGAGGTGTCCACCGACGGCGGCGCCACCTGGACCGTCCTGAACGGCACCGCGGGCGGCAAGGCCATCCCGGCCGACGCCGCGGGCAACGCCGGTCTGACCGACGTCTCGGGCGGCTGGCAGGACCTGAAGTTCCCGCTCGACGCCTACGCCGGCAAGAAGATCGACCTCCGCTTCCGCTACCAGACGGACGGCGGCGCGGGCGGCAAGGGCTTCACCGCCGACGCCCTCGCGATCACCGCGGACGGCCAGACCCTGTTCACCGACGGCGCCGAGAACGGCGACAACGGCTGGACCGCCAAGGGCTTCTCCCGCCAGGGCTCCGGGTTCACCAAGGAGTACCCGCAGTACTACATCGCGGAGAACCGCCGCTACGTCTCGTACGACTCCACCCTCAAGGTGGGCCCGTACAACTTCGGCTGGGCCAACTCCAAGCCGGGCTGGGTCGAGCACTACCCGTACCAGGACGGCCTGCTGATCTGGCTGTGGGACAAGTCCCAGAAGGACAACAACACCAGCCAGCACCCGGGCTCGGGTCTGATCCTCCCGATCGACGCCAACGCCAAGCCGATGAAGTGGTCGGACGGCACCCTGCTGCGCAACAAGATCCAGCCGTACGACGCGACCTTCAGCGCGTACTCGACGGACGCGTTCACCCTGCACAAGAACGGTGAGTCGCTGTTCCTGAAGCCGAAGCCCGCGAACCTGGTCTTCGACGACCACAAGGGCAAGTACTACTACGACGAGAACCCGACCGGTTCGGTGAAGGTCGCTGACACCAACACCAAGATCAAGATCGTGAAGGAGCCCTACGACGGTCTCCAGATGACGGTCGAGGTCGGCCCCGCCGCCAAGTAATTCGGCAAACCTGCAGGTCAAAGCATGATCGGCCGTCGCCCCCTAGCGGGCGGCGGCCGATCGCGTTTAGATGCGGGTGCGAGTTTTTCTTATTGACGGGGGAGCTGAAGATCATGCCCGGTGGAGGTTTCGTCAGATTGCCAGGCGGCAGCGTGGTGGTCGCACTCACGCTGCCGCGGCCCTGCGGCGAGGGCGGGAACGTCCGCGTCCTGGTGCACGCCGCGAACCGGGCCCGCGCCCTGACCAGGCTGCGGAACCTCGGTATGCGGGCCGTGTACCTGCGCGGCAACGCCCAGCCGCCGACCCCGGACGAGGTCACGGCCGTCCTGCACCACCCGGACGGCCTGCTGTGGCGGGGCGCCCCGGACCGGGCGCAGGAGCTCTGGCACCCGATCCGCGCCCTGCTGGGGCACTAGGCCCCCTGGCGGGGGCTCTCGCCGGTCAGCCCGACGCCGGCCGAGCGGAGCTCCTCGACCGCCCGTGCAGCCGTGTGCGGGGCGACGGCGGCCGTCAGGTCCAGCAGCACGCGGGTGGCGAAGCCGGCGCGGGCGGCGTCGAGGGCCGTGGCCCGCACGCAGTGGTCGGTGGCGATCCCGACGACGTCGACCTCGGTGACCTGCCGCTCGCGCAGCCACTGCGCGAGCGGGACGCCGTTCTCGTCGGCGCCCTCGAAACCGCTGTACGCGGCCTCGTAGGCGCCCTTGTCGAAGACTGCGGCCACGGCGCCGGAGGCGACGGCGGGGGCGAAGTTCGGGTGGAACCCGACGCCCTCGGTTCCGGCGACGCAGTGGACCGGCCAGGAGGTCTCGTAGTCCGGCTCGGCCGGGGGGTGCGCGAAGTGCGACCCGGGGTCGACGTGGTGGTCGCGGGTGGCGACCACGTGCCGGTAGCCGGCCGTGGCCTGGCCGATCAGCTCGGTGATCGCGGCGGCGACATCGGCCCCGCCGGTGACCGCGAGGCTGCCGCCTTCGCAGAAGTCGTTCTGTACGTCGACGACGATCAGTGCGCGGTGCATGTCGCGTGTCCTTCGGTTGTCGTGTCTGCCGCTGCGCGGGCTCTTCCCCCGCCCCGCCCCTTCCCGAAACCGGGCGCCCCTAGGCGTACTCGGTCGGGATGACCGGCTCGCCTCGCGAGAGCTGCGTCGCCGAGAGCGGGAGGCCGGCACGGGCCTCGCGGTGGCGGTCGCGGGCCGCCTCCAAGGGCTCGCGGGCCACCACCTCGCCCGCCTTCACCAGCTGGACCAGGAGCTGGCTGTCCGCGAGCGCCGCCGGCACCGCGCCGGTCCCGACCACCTCCGCCTCCGCGACCCCCTCCGCGTCGGTCCGCCGCGCCGCCCACTTGCGGCCGCCGATCGAGGTCTTCCCGCCCGTGGACTTCTTCGCCACCGGCACCAGCGGCGCCTTCGGGTCCGCCGACGCGGACCGCGCCACCAGCTTGTAGACCATCGAGCACGTGGGGTGCCCGCTGCCCGTCACGAGCTGCGTGCCGACCCCGTACGCGTCCACCGGAGCCGCCGCCAGCGAGGCGATCGCGTACTCGTCCAGGTCCGAGGTCACCACGATCCGCGTCCCCGTCGCCCCCAGCTCGTCGAGCTGCTGGCGCACCCGGTGCGCGACGAGCAGCAGGTCGCCGGAGTCGATCCGGACCGCCCCCAGCCCCGTACCGGCGACCTCGACGGCCGTGCGCACGGCCTCCGCCACGTCGTAGGTGTCCACCAGCAGCGTGGTCCCGCTGCCCAGTGAGGCCACCTGGGTCTGGAAGGCGTCCCGCTCGGTGTCGTGCACCAGCGTGAAGGCGTGCGCCGACGTCCCGACCGTCGGGATCCCGTACCGGAAGCCGGCCGCCAGGTCCGAGGTGGAGGTGAAGCCGCCGACGTACGCGGCCCGCGAGGCGGCCACCGCGGCCAGCTCGTGCGTGCGCCGCGCGCCCATCTCGATCAGCGGCCGCCCGCCGGCCGCCGAGGCCATCCGGGAGGCCGCGGCCGCGATCGCCGAGTCGTGGTTGAGGATCGACAGGATCACCGTCTCCAGCAGCACGCACTCGGCGAAGCTGCCCTCGACGCGCAGGAGCGGCGAGCCGGGGAAGTAGACCTCGCCCTCCGGATAGCCCCAGATGTCGCCCGAGAAGCGGTACGAGGACAGCCAGTCCAGCGTCCGCATGTCGACGACGGCCCGCTCGCGCAGGAACTCCAGCACGGCCGCGTCGAAGCGGAAGTTCTCCACCGCGTCCAGGACGCGGCCGGTGCCCGCCACCACCCCGTAGCGGCGCCCCTCGGGCAGCCGCCGGGTGAAGACCTCGAAGACCGACCGGCGGTCGGCGGTGCCGTTCGCCAGGGCGGCCTGCAGCATCGTGAGCTCGTAATGATCCGTGAAGAGCGCTGTCGACGGCACGTCCACCGGCAGGCCCAGGTCCGCAGGGTTCATGCCTCGGATGCTAGCGCACATTTCGTCAAAGTGACGAGATCTCGGGACCCGTTTGTGCGACCGGCCGGTCACAGTGGCAGCATGGGACAAGTGAGTGTTGCTCCCATTGAGATCGAACGCACCGAGTCGGCCGAAGAGACCTTCGCGGTCCCAGAACCCGACGTTCCCTGGGTGACCCTGGTGCACAACGACCCGGTCAACCTCATGAGCTACGTGACGTACGTGTTCCAGGCGTACTTCGGCTATTCGAAGGACAAGGCGCACAAGCTGATGCTCGACGTCCACCACAAGGGGCGGGCGGTCGTGTCCAGCGGCAGCCGCGAGGAAATGGAGCGCGACGTGCAGGCCATGCACGGCTACGGCCTGTGGGCGACCCTCTCCCAGGACCGCTTCTGATGGGGCGCTCCGCCGGGATGTTCGAAGCCCTGAAGGGCGGCGGCGCCGCCATCGCGCTGGACGAGATCGAGATCTCCATCCTGCGCTCGCTGGCCGTGCAGCTGCTGGAACTGGTCGGACCGGGCGCGCCCGAGCCCGAGGAGGACGCCGACCCGCTGGCCGTGCTGTTCGCCGAGGGAAACCAGGGGCCCACCGAGCGGCCCTCCGACCCCGCGCTGATCCGGCTCTTCCCCGATGCCTACGGCGGCCCCGGCTCCGAGGACCAGGCCGTCGACCCGGCCGAGCTGGCCGCCCGGTCGGCGGAGTTCCGCCGGTTCACCGAGAACGACCTGCGCGCCCGCAAGCGGGAGGACGCGCTGGCCGTCGTACGGAGCCTGGACGGGCTCACGCCCGGCGGCGACGAGCCGGCGGTGCTGGAGCTCACCGGAGAGCTCCCGCTGCGCTGGCTGGGCGCGCTCAACGACCTGCGCCTGACCATCGCGGCCCGGCTCGACATCACCGAGGACGACGAGAGCGCGATGCTCTTCCGGCTTCCGGACGACGATCCGCGCAAGCCGATGGTGATGGCGTACCTGTGGCTCGGCGGCCTCCAGGAGACGCTCATCGAAACGCTCTGAGAATTCCGCCGGAACGAACACCGTTCGCTCAGCGGACGCTCAAATCCGGATAACGATCAGATCACCGCGATGCGGTGATCTGATGCGTTTCAGGACCTGTGTCCCGAATTCATGGTGATCCAGGTCACTTTTCCGCGCCTCCGACACCCGTGGGCCCGTGATAGATCTTCACGACCGCCGACGGGACGCCACCCATGTCCCCCGGCCCGCTTGAACCGGCTGACCGCCGGGTGCAACTCCATCCGTATCCGGGGGGATCGAGGACCCGATCCGCTGCCTTGAAAGGCGCGGGTCGGCGTGGAGAAAGGCGCACCAAGACATGACCTCTGTGCAGGTCGAGCAGCACGACAAGACGCCCGGCGAGGGCGCCGCGGCCGAGGGTGGCGAGGGATACCACCGCGCACTCGGAGCCCGCCAGATCCAGATGATCGCGATCGGCGGAGCCATCGGCACCGGCCTCTTCCTGGGCGCCGGCAAGGCGATCTCGAAGGCCGGACCGAGCCTGATCCTGGCCTACGCCATCGCGGGCCTGGTCATCTTCTTCATCATGCGCGCCCTCGGCGAGCTGCTGATGTACCGCCCCGTCTCGGGCTCCTTCTCGGACTACGCCCGGGAGTTCCTCGGCCCCTTCTGGGGGTACGCGACCGGTTGGACGTACTGGCTCTTCTGGGTGGTCACCGGCATCACCGAGGTGACCGCGGCGGCCAAGTACATGTCGTACTGGACCCACGACAGCTTCCCGCAGTGGGCCTACGCGCTGATCTTCACGGTCATCCTCTACGCCGCCAACCTGATCTCCGTGAAGCTCTTCGGCGAGCTGGAGTTCTGGTTCTCCATGGTCAAGGTCACCGCCATCGTCGGCATGATCCTGATCTGCGCCGGCATCCTCACGATCGGCTTCTCCGACGCCGCCGCGACCGCCTCCGTCTCCAACCTCTGGAGCGACCGCGGCTTCTTCCCGAACGGCATCGGCGAGACGCTGATGACGCTGCAGATCGTCATGTTCGCCTTCCTCGCGGTCGAGCTGGTCGGCGTCACCGCCGGCGAGTCCAAGGACCCCGAGAAGACGCTGCCCAAGGCCATCAACACCGTGCCGTGGCGCATCGCCGTCTTCTACGTCGGCGCGCTCATCATGATCATGTCGGTCATCCCGTGGTCCAACTTCAAGGCGGGCGAGAGCCCGTTCGTGCTGGCCTTCGAGAAGATGGGCCTCGGCGTCGGCGCCGCGATCGTCAACTTCGTCGTGCTGACCGCCGCGCTCTCCTCCTGCAACTCGGGCATGTACTCCACCGGCCGCATGCTGCGCGACCTCGCGCTCAACGGCCAGGGCCCGAAGTTCTTCACCAAGCTGACCAAGAGCGGCACCCCGCTCGTGGGCACCACCTTCTCCGCCGCGCTGATGCTGGTGGGCGTCTGGATCAACTACGTCGCCCCGGGCAAGGCCTTCGACTACGTCGTCTCCTTCGCCACCATCTCCGGCATGTGGGCCTGGATCATGATCCTCGTCTGCCAGATCCGCTACCGCGCCAAGGCCGACCGGGGCGAGCTGCCGCAGTCCCCGTTCCGGGCCCCCGGCGCCCCGTGGAGCAGCTGGTTCGCCCTGCTCTTCATCGGCATGGTCATCGTGATGATGGGCATCGACAAGGACTCCCGCGTCTCGCTCTACTGCGCGCCGCTGTGGGGCCTGATCCTGGGCGTCTCGTACCTGGTGCTCAAGAAGCGGAACCCGGCCGGAGCCGCCTTCAACAAGGCCGGCAAGGTCTCCGAGCCGGCCGCCTGACCGGCGCCCCAGTCCGGGCCCTCACGGGTCCCGTGTCCAGCATCCGGGCCCTCCCGTACCACACCTCGGTACGGGAGGGCCCGTCTGCTTATCCTGTCGACCATGCTGACCCTCACCCAGGCGCTGTACGACCGGATCGTCGAGCACGCGCGCAAGGACCACCCCGACGAGGCCTGCGGCGTCGTGGCCGGACCGGCCGGCACCGACCGCCCCGAGCGGTTCGTCCCGATGCTCAACGCGGCCCGCTCGCCCACCTTCTACGAGTTCGACTCGAAGGACCTGCTGAGGCTCTACCGCGAGCTCGACGACCGGGACGAGGATCCCGTGATCGTCTACCACTCGCACACCGCGACCGAGGCCTACCCGTCCCGTACGGACGTCACCTACGCCAACGAGCCCGGCGCGCACTACGTCCTGGTCTCCACGGCGGACACCGACGGCCTCGGCGAGTTCCAGTTCCGCTCGTACCGGATCGTCGAAGGCGTCATCACGGAGGAAGAAGTGCAGGTCGTAGAGGCCTACTGACCACGATGTGAGCGGTTTGCGTCCAAGATGCGGGATCACACTCCAAACGGGGGACCGGGAATCGTTAACATGACCGCATGGTTCCCCACGACGTGAGCATCGAGACGCCCGGCAGGCTGCTGCTCGTGGCGCGGCTGCACGTCGACCTGTGCCGTCTCGCCAGCAGCATCTGTCCTGCCGCCTGAGCACCACAGCCCCTCGCGCGGGGGCCCTTGCGCCGCGCGCCGATACGCCCCTCCCGCCTTACTTCCACCACTGGAGCCTGCCATGGCCATCGAGGTCCGCATCCCCACCATCCTCCGCACCTACACCGACGGCGAGAAGGCCGTCAGCGGTGAGGGCGCCACCCTGTCCGAGCTCTTCGCGGACCTGGAGACGCGCCACAAGGGCATTCGAGAGCGAATCGTCGAGGGCGCGGACGGCGGCAAGCTGCGCCGCTTCGTGAACGTGTACCTCAACGACGAGGACGTCCGCTTCCTGGACGGCATCTCCACCGCCCTCAAGGACGGCGACAGCGTCACCATCCTTCCGGCGGTCGCCGGCGGCTCCGTCTGATGCGCTACGACTCCCCGCTGGCCGCGGTCGGCAACACGCCGCTCGTCCGGCTGCCCCGGCTGTCGCCCTCGGACGGCGTCCGCATCTGGGCCAAGCTGGAGGACCGCAACCCGACCGGCTCGATCAAGGACCGCCCCGCGCTCCACATGGTCGAACAGGCCGAGAAGGACGGCCGGCTGACCCCCGGCTGCACGATCCTGGAGCCGACCTCGGGCAACACCGGCATCTCGCTGGCGATGGCGGCCAAGCTCAAGGGCTACCGGATCGTGTGCGTCATGCCGGAGAACACCTCGCAGGAGCGGCGAGACCTGCTGGCCATGTGGGGAGCCGAGATCATCTCTTCGCCGGCGGCGGGCGGGTCGAACACCGCGGTGCGGGTGGCCAAGGAGCTGGCGGCGGAGCACCCCGACTGGGTGATGCTCTACCAGTACGGGAACCCGGACAACGCGGGCGCGCACTACGCGACGACGGGCCCCGAGATCCTGCGGGACCTCCCCTCGATCACCCACTTCGTGGCGGGCCTGGGCACCACGGGCACCCTGATGGGCGTGGGCCGCTACCTGCGCGAGCACGTGCCGGGCGTACGGATCGTCGCGGCGGAGCCGCGGTACGACGACCTGGTCTACGGCCTGCGCAACCTGGACGAGGGCTTCGTCCCGGAGCTGTACGACGCCTCGGTCCTGACCACCCGCTTCTCGGTGGGATCGGCGGACGCGGTCACGCGCACCCGCGAACTCCTCCAGCAGGAGGGCATCTTCGCGGGCGTCTCCACCGGCGCCGCCCTGCACGCGGCGATCGGCGTGGGCCGCAAGGCGGTCGCCGCGGGCGAGACGGCGGACATCGTCTTCGTCGTGGCCGACGGCGGCTGGAAGTACCTGTCGACGGGCGTCTACACGGCGAAGACGACCGAAGAGGCGATCGAAACCCTCCAGGGCCAGCTCTGGGCCTGAGGCCCGCCCCTCCGGGGGCCCGGGGCCCCGCCCCGGGCCCGGGCGGGGCCCTCACCCGGACAGCAGCTCCGCCAGGATCGCGGCGTGACTGGCGGCGGGGTCCTTGACCGCGGTCAGGAGGGTGAGCGGGCCCGACCCGGCCAGCGTGCGCAGGCGGGCCAGTTCCGCCGCCGCCTCCGGCTCCGCCAGCTCCGCCTCGTAGCGGGCGCGGAACTCCTGCGCCGAGCCCCCGCCCCCGTGGAACCACTTGCGCAGCTCCCCGGACGGGGTCACCGCCTTCGGCCACTCGTCCACCGCGGCCGCCGCCTTCGCCAGACCCCGAGGCCACAGCCGGTCCACGAGCACCCGTACGCCGTCCGCCCCCGGCTCCGGCGGATCGTAGACGCGCCTCACCCGTACCGTCATCCGCCGCCTCCCAGTCCCTTGACCTCGTCCCACACCGCAGGATCGAGGACTCCCAGCCGGCTCCGGAGCTCCCACACCCACACCTCGACCGGCCGGTCCGCCTCCAGGAAGCCCGCCCGGCCCTGCGCCCCCACCGTCCCCGGCGGCAGCGGGATCACCCCGGCCCGCCGGTCGTCGTACTTCCCGGTGATCCACGCGACCCGCGCCCGGTGGGCCCGTACGGACGCCACCGCCAGCACCAGGCACAGCCGCCCGTCAGCGAGGGACCACAGCTCACCGGCCCGCGGCCGCGGCGCCGCGCCCGGCCCGTGCGGCGGCGGGGCCCGCCGGGCGCGCCCCGGCCGTCGCCCCGCGACCAGCACCAGCAGCACCACGGCCACCACCGCGGCCGCTGCGGGCCACCAGGACGTGTCCATATTCCGAAGGTAGCCGCGCCCCCGCGCCCCGGCACGGCAGTGCACCGGCAGCGCGCCGGGCCGGGTACCGGCACGCCCGTGCCCACCGTCGCTCCCCCGGGTGACAGCTCAGGTGATTCCCCCCACAACGGCCTGCCGCGGAGGAGCGACCTGACGTTTCGCGCCTTACGCTCGACCCACGCACGGCCCGCATTCCGTCCACGGACCGTCCCCGGAGGTTCTCGCTCCATGAAGCTCACCGTCGTCGGCTGCTCGGGGTCGTTCCCGTCCGCGGAATCGGCCTGTTCGAGCTACCTCGTCGAGGCCGACGGCTTCCGGCTGCTCCTCGACATGGGCAACGGCGCCCTGGGCGAGCTGCAGCGCCACGTCGGCCTCTACGACCTCGACGCGATCTTCCTGAGCCATCTGCACGCGGACCACTGCATCGACATGTGCGCGTACTTCGTCGCCCGCTTCTACCGCCACGAGGGCGGACGGTGCGGCACCATCCCCGTCTACGGCCCCGACGGCACCGAGAAGCGCCTGACGACCGCGTACGAGGACGTCCCCGACGAGCGCTCCATGAGCGAGGTCTTCGACTTCCGGACCCTGAAGTCCGGCAGCTTCGAGATCGGCCCGTTCACGGTCCGCACCGAGCGGGTCCGCCACCCCGTCGAGGCCTACGGCATCCGCGTCGAACACGGCGGCCGCTCCCTCACGTACTCCGGCGACACGGGTGTCTGCCCCGAGCTGGGGACGCTGGCCGAGGGCGCGGACCTGTTCCTGTGCGAGGCCTCCTTCACGCACGGCAAGGAGGACGTCCCGGACCTCCACCTCAACGGCCGCGAGGCCGGGGAGTTCGCGCACGGGGGCAACGTCGGCCGGCTCGTCCTGACGCACATCCCGCCGTGGACGGACGCCCGCCAGAACCTGGCCGACGCCCGCGCGGTCTACGACGGCCCGGTGGACCTGGCCTACGCGGGCGCCGTCTACGAGGTCTGAGCACGGCTCTCGGCCGTACGTACGAGGAAGCCCCCGCCCTCCCGGAAAGGGAGGACGGGGGCTTCGCCGCACTGCGGTGCCGCGCCTACTTGGCCTCGGCCTTCGCCAGCTCGGCGAGCTCCTCGTCGGACTCGCGGCCCGGCGTCGGGATGTTGAACTTGGTGATCGCGACGCGGAAGATCACGTAGTAGAGGGCCGCGAAGCACAGGCCGACGACCGCCAGGCCGAGCGGGTTGCTGGCCTTGCCCAGGTTGAGCAGGTAGTCGACCGCGCCGGCGGAGAAGCCGAAGCCGTCCTTCATGCCGAGCGCCCAGGTCAGCGCCATGGAGACACCGGTCAGGACCGCGTGGACCGCGTACAGCACCGGGGCGATGAACATGAAGGTGAACTCGATCGGCTCGGTCACACCGGTGACGAAGGCGGTGAGCGCGAGCGAGAACATCATGCCGCCGACGACCTTGCGGCGCTCGGGGCGGGCAGCGTGGGTGATGGCCAGGCAGGCGGCCGGGAGGGCGAACATCATGATCGGGAAGAAGCCGGTCATGAACTGGCCGGCCGTGGGGTCGCCGTGCAGGAAGCGGGCGATGTCGCCGTGGTAGTCGGTGCCGCCGTCGGTGTAGGAACCGGCCTGGAACCACGGGAACGAGTTCAGCAGGTGGTGCATGCCGATCGGGATCAGCGCGCGGTTGGCGACACCGAAGATGCCCGCGCCGACGGCGCCGGAACCGACGAGCCACTCACTGAAGCTGTGCAGACCCGTGCCGAGCACCGGCCAGATGAGACCGAAGACGATGCCGATGACCAGACCGGCGAAGGAGGAGAGGATCGGGACGAGACGGCGCCCGCCGAAGAAGCCCGCCCAGTCCGGCAGCTTGGTCCGGTAGAACTTCTGGTAGAGGAGCGCGACGACGATGCCCATCACGACACCGCCGAGGACGCCGGCGTTGACCGGGGCCTCAAGGTTCACGATCTTGCCGTCGACGACCTTGGCCACCTTCGGCAGGTTCGAGTCGGTGAAGGTGGCGAGCACCTTCTGGAAGACCAGGTAACCGGCGACCGCGGCCAGCGCCGTGGAGCCGTCCGACTTCTTCGCGAACCCGATGGCGATGCCGACGCAGAACAGCAGCGCCATGTTGCCGAGGATGGCGTCGCCACCGGCGGCCATGTAGCTCGCCAGCTTCTGGATGAAGTCCGGGAAGGACGCGCGGGCCAGCATGTCGTCCTGGCCGAAGCGGACCAGGAGCGCGGCGGCGGGCATCACCGCTACGGGGAGCATGAGGCTGCGGCCGATGCGCTGCATGACAGCCATCGCGCCGGAGCCCTTCTTCTTCTGGGCCGCGGGGGCGGCGGCAGCCGTGGTCACAACTTCCTCCAGAGGGCAAGGCGCCGCCGGAGGACAAGGGGACGGCGACGTCTTCGTTGGGGGTACGCGGACTCCCGATGGCGCCGCGTGGTCTACACCAATTGCTGGTGTAGACCAGTTGTAGCATGGTCGGGGATAGATAAGGAACCTTCGATTTCCTGTGGTCTACACCACATCCCGCTCGCAAGGGCGGCCCGGCGCGCCGGACCGGCCGCGGACAAGCGGAAGGCCCCCGGATCCGCGGATCCGAGGGCCTCGCGCGCGGGGGTGCGTTACGCCTTCGTGTTCTCCGCCTGCATGGCCGCGATCTCCTCGTCCGACTCCCGGCCCGGCGTCGGGATGTCGAACTTCGTGATCGCGAAGCGGAAGACGGCGTAGTAGACGATCGCGAAGCCCAGCCCGATCGGGATGATCAGCCACGGCTTGGTCGCCAGGCTCCAGTTGATGAGGTAGTCGATCAGCCCCGCCGAGAAGCTGAAGCCGTCGTGCACCCCCAGCGCCCACGTCACCGCCATGGAGACACCGGTCAGGACCGCGTGGATCGCGTACAGCACCGGTGCCACGAAGAGGAACGAGTACTCCAGCGGCTCCGTGATGCCCGTGACGAAGGACGTCAGGGCGACCGACAGCATCAGGCCGCCGACCTCCTTGCGCCGCTGCGGCTTCGCGCAGTGCGTGATCGCCAGCGCCGCCGCCGGAAGCGCGAACATCATGATCGGGAAGAAGCCGGTCAGGAACAGCCCCGCGTTCGGGTCGCCCGCCAGGAACATGTTGATGTCACCGTGCACCGTCGTCCCGTCCGGCTTGGTGTAGCTGCCGAACTGGAACCACACCGGCACGTTCAGGAACTGGTGCAGGCCGATCACCAGCAGCGCGCGGTTGGCGACCCCGAAGATGCCGGCACCCCAGGAGCCCAGCCCCACCAGCCAGTCGGAGAAGGACTCCAGCGCGCTGCCGACCGGCGGCCAGATCCACAGGCAGATCGCCGCGAACGCGATCGCGACGAACGACATGATGATCGGGACCAGTCGGCGGCCGTTGAAGAACCCCAGCCAGTCGACCAGCTTCACCCGGTGGAACCGCTGCCAGAACCAGGCGGTCAGCAGGCCCATGATGATGCCCCCGAACACCCCGGGGTTCTGGTACGTGAACTCCACGAAGGTGTTGTTCGGCCCGATGCAGCCGCCGCCGACGGCCTTGGTGCCGATCGGGCAGTCGTTGGGGAAGGCGTGCAGCACGCCCCGGTACACGAGGAAGCCCGCCACCGCCGCGAGGGCGGTCGAGCCGTCCGCCTTCTTGGCCATGCCGATCGCGACGCCGATGCAGAACAGCAGCGGCAGGCCGATGTCCGCGTTCAGCAGCGCGGCGCCCGCGGCCACCATCACCTTCGACACGATCGTCCAGTTCAGGCCCTGCTCGCCGAAGACGCCGGGCTGCCCGAGCCCGTTGAGGAGGCCCGCCGCGGGCAACACCGCGATCGGCAGCTGGAGGCTCCGACCCATCTTCTGCAGCCCCGGGTACAAGCCGCTCCACCACTTCGGCTGCGGTGCTGCTGCGGTGCTGCTCGCGCTCATCGGCGTCCTCCTGGGGGCCCGTTTTTGGGCAGGTGCGTCCGGTGCGGCACACTGGTGTAGACCACTTGTGATGCGGTCGCATTCACCCGCCCGGAGGGCAGGTTGCTGCTGATCGTCATCATTCGGCAGAAGCTGGACCCGCGCTCGCGTAGCTGGGCCAACAGTGGGCTACCGTGACAAAGCGGATCGCGCTGGCCGGAACCAGGACGCCGAGACTCGTTCTTCGTAGAACTCAGGGAGAAACACATGGCCACCAAGGCTGAGAAGATCGTCGCCGGGCTCGGCGGCATCGAGAACATCGAAGAGGTCGAGGGCTGCATCACCCGCCTGCGCACCGAGGTCATCGACCCCAGCAAGGTCGACGAGGCCGCCCTGAAGGCCGCCGGCGCCCACGGCGTCGTCAAGATGGGCACCGCGGTCCAGGTCGTCATCGGCACCGACGCCGACCCGATCGCCGCCGACATCGAAGACATGATGTGAGCTGAGCTCCCGCTCGACACTCCGCCAGACCCCGTACCGGACCCACCCGGACGGGGTCTTCGCGTACCCGGCTCTCGCGCACCCGGCCACCGACTAGGCTCGGACGCATGTCTCGCATCGACGGCCGTACGCCCGAACAGCTCCGCCCGGTCACCATCGAACGCGGATGGAGCAAGCACGCCGAGGGCTCCGTCCTCATCTCCTTCGGTGACACCAAGGTCTTCTGCACCGCCTCCTTCACCGAAGGCGTCCCGCGCTGGCGCAAGGGCAGCGGCGAAGGCTGGGTCACCTCCGAGTACTCGATGCTGCCCCGCTCCACCAACACCCGCGGCGACCGCGAATCCGTACGCGGCAAGATCGGCGGCCGCACCCACGAGATCTCCCGCCTCATCGGCCGCTCCCTGCGCGCCGTCATCGACTACAAGGCGCTGGGCGAGAACACCATCGTCCTGGACTGCGACGTCCTCCAGGCCGACGGCGGCACCCGCACCGCCGCCATCACCGGCGCCTACGTCGCCCTGGCCGACGCCGTCGCCTGGGGCCAGCAGAAGAAGCTGATCAAGGCCGGCCGCAAGCCGCTCACCGGCACCGTCGCCGCCGTCAGCGTCGGCATCGTGGACGGCGTCCCGCTGCTCGACCTCTGCTACGAGGAGGACGTGCGCGCCGAGACCGACATGAACGTGGTCTGCACCGGCGACGGCCGCTTCGTCGAGGTCCAGGGCACCGCCGAGGGCGAGCCCTTCGACCGCAAGGAGCTCAACGCCCTCCTGGACCTGGCCGCCGGCGGCTGCGCCGACCTGGAGGCCATCCAGCTGGGCGCGCTCCAGCTCTAGGCAGAACCGCAGGGGGGGGATCACGCGTCTCCCTGCATACGGGCGCACGGTGTCAAAGCCGTGCGCCCGTCCTCGTATCCGTTTCGATCACCGGGAGACCCGAACCATGAACCCGAAGCACCGCATAGCGGCGGTCGTGCTCGCCGCGGCTCTCGCCGTCCCGGCGCTGGCGTCCTGTGACGCGATCTCGACGGCGATGGACTGCGCGAACACGGCGGTGGCCATCACCGACGGCGCCAACGACCTCCAGCAGGCGGTCTCCCAGGCCGGCAACAGCCCGCAGGACGCCCAGAACGCGCTGAACCAGATCGAGGCGAACCTCAAGAAGGTCGGCGACCAGACCGACAACGCCGACCTGAGCAAGGCCGTCTCCTCCATGACCACGGCGGTGAAGAACGTCCGCACGGCCATCGAGAACGGCAACACCACCCCGGACATCCAGCCGGTCGCCGACGCCGCCAAGGAACTCTCGAAGGTCTGCACCCCAGGCTGACCGGGCCGACGGGGCTACGGGCTGACGGGCTGACGGGCGGGCGGCGGGCCGCGGTGCCGCGGACGGAATAATGGGTCCATGACCAGCAGCCGCCTGATCCTCGCCACCCGCAACGCGGGCAAAGTCGCCGAGCTCCACGCCATCCTGTCCGACGCCGGCCTGCCGTACGAGCTGGTCGGCGCGGACGCGTACCCGGAGGTCCCGGACGTCAAGGAGACCGGCGTCACCTTCGCCGAGAACGCCCTCCTGAAGGCGCACGCCCTGGCCCGGGCCACCGGACTGCCCGCGATCGCCGACGACTCCGGCCTCTGCGTGGACGTCCTGAACGGCGCCCCGGGCATCTTCTCGGCGCGGTGGGCGGGCAGGCACGGGGACGACCGGGCGAACCTGGACCTGCTGCTGGCCCAGCTCGGGGACATCGCCGACGAGCACCGCGGAGCCCACTTCGCGTGCGCGGCGGCCCTCGCCCTCCCGGACGGCACCGAACGCGTCGTGGAGGGCCGCCTCGTCGGCACCCTCCGCCACACCCCGGCGGGCACGGGCGGCTTCGGCTACGACCCGATCCTCCAGCCCGAGGGCGACACGCGCACCTGCGCGGAACTCACCCCGGCGGAAAAGAACGCCATCTCCCACCGGGGCCAGGCCTTCCGCGCCCTGGTCCCCTTCATCCGCGCCCTGGTGAGCTGACGGCGGGTACACAAATGGCCTGCGAATCGATCTTTCGATTCGCAGGCCATTGCTGTGCGGCGGAAGGGATTCGAACCCTCAAGCCGTTTCACGGGCCACAGATCCTAAGTCTGCTGCGTCGCCGTTGCGCCACCGCCGCTAGCCGCCTGCCATGATAGCGGCAGCCGGCTGTACGAGAACGCGCAAGATCGGGAACTCGACCGGCGACGGCCTCCCGGCACCATGTGCTGCTGATCGCGTGGCAGTTGACCCTCGTACGGAGCAACGGGGCGGTAGTGGCACGGTTGCGGGGTTTTCCGTCCGATGACCGGAGCGGCCCGCACCGGTTCGTTGGTGCGGGCCGCTGTCGGGGAGGGGGTGGCGTCAGATGCCCAGGTCCTTGATGATCTTGGCTACGTGGCCCGTGGCCTTGACGTTGTAGAGGGCGCGTTCGACCTTGCCCTCCTCGTCCACGATCACCGTGGAGCGGATGACGCCGGTCACCGTCTTGCCGTACAGCTTCTTCTCGCCGTACGCGCCGTAGGACTCAAGGACCTTCTTCTCCGGGTCGCCGACCAGGGTGACCTGCAGGTGCTCCTTCTCGCGGAACTTCGCCAGCTTCTCCGGCTTGTCCGGGGACACCCCGATCACGTCGTATCCGGCCTCGGCCAGCACCGACAGGTTGTCCGTGAAATCGCAGGCCTGCTTCGTGCAGCCCGGCGTCAGCGCCGCGGGGTAGAAGTACACGATCACCTTGCGGCCCTTGTGGTCGGCGAGCGAAACCTCGTTGCCGTCCGCGTCGGGCAGGGTGAAGGCGGGGGCGGTGTCGCCCGGCTGGAGTCGCTCGCTCATGTCAACAGTCTCCTCGGGAGGGGATCGGTACGGTCCGAGACTAAGCTGACAGACTGTTCATGGTGGGCTACGCCCCCGACCCGACCCGACGACGACGGAGGCAGCGCGGTGCCCGAAGCCAGGACCCCCGCACAGATCGAGGCGGACATCGTCCGCCGCCGCGAACAGCTCGCCGAGACGCTCGACGAGATCGGCGTCCGCGTGCATCCGAAGACGATCATCGGGGACGCGAAGGCCAGGGTCGCCTCGACCGTGGACCACACCGCAGGGCGCGCCGTCGTCACCGTGAACCGTCTCCTGACGGACGTACGGGAGGGACTGCGCCACGAGGACGGCACCCCGCGCTTCGAGCGGATCGCGCCCATCGCGCTGGTCGCGGCCGGGGTGATCGGCCTGCTCGTCGTTTCGGCGCGGCGCAAGCGCTGATGGCCCTGCGGCGTACGGGCCGGTCCCGGGCGGGTAGGTTCGTGGCGTGAGCGACGACACCAACACCACCACCCACGACAAGCTGCCCATCCGCATGCTGCACGACCGTGTGCTCGTGAAGTCCGACTCGCCGGAGGGCGAGCGGCGCTCGGGCGGCGGCATCCTCATCCCGGCGACCGCTGCCGTGGGCAAGCGCCTGGCCTGGGCCGAGGTGGTCGCGGTCGGGCAGAACGTACGCAGCGTGGAGCCGGGCGACCGGGTGCTGTACGACCCCGAGGACCGGGCCGAGGTCGAGGTGCGGGGTGCGACGTACGTGCTGATGCGCGAGCGGGACCTGCACGCCGTGGCCGCGGAGCGGCTGGAGGGGTCCAAGGACTCCACCGGGCTCTACCTGTAGGGGAGCGCCTCCCCGCGAAGGAACGACGTCGAAGGGCCGGTGACCGGTGTCACCGGCCCTTTCGCGCGGCTTTGCTACGGTGGTGGGGAACCCCGACGAGACGCGCCGTACCGGGTAGCCGTGGCTGGACGACAAGACGACGCACCCCGTTCGCTCTCGTCCCGGAGGTGCCTGTCATGGCCTGGGTTCTGCTTCTCCTCGCCGGTGTGCTCGAAGTCGGCTGGTCGATCGGTATGAAGTTCACGGAGGGCTTCACCCGGCTGTGGCCCAGTGTGTTCACCGGTGCCGGGATCGTCGCCAGCATGGTGCTGCTCTCGTACGCCGCCAAGACCCTGCCCATCGGTACCGCGTACGGCGTATGGGTGGGCATCGGCGCGGCCGGCGCCGCCGTGCTCGGTATGGCGGTGCTGGGTGAGCCCGTCACCGCCGCCCGGATCTTCTTCATCTGCCTGCTGCTGGTCGCCGTGGTGGGGCTGAAGGCGACCTCCGGTCACTGATCCGCCGGCCCCCTTCGGCGGCGGCTACTCCAGGTACTCCGACGGCGGGCGGCCGCGCAGGCCGCCCGTCACGCCGCCCAGGGCGCCCGCCGCGGAGCCCGTCGTGGCGCCGGCGGTCGTGCCCGTACTCGTTCCGGCGAAGGCGCCCTCGTCCGTCTCGCCTCCCGTCGTGTCCCCCTGCGTGGTCCGGCCGCCGGTGGTCTGCCCCTGGTCCTGGCCCTGGTTCCGGCCTTGGGTCTGGCCGCCCTGGTCCTGGCCGCCGGTGGGCGGCGTCGGCCGGCCCGGGCGGTTTGGCCGGCTCGGCGGCGGCGGGGATTCGGGGGTGCTCTCGCCCTCCGACGGCTCCGGGCTGCTCGGGACGAACGGCGGCGGCGACGGGGCCGCGCCCGGCTGGAGATCGAGGTCGAAGTCCAGGGGGTCGCTGTCCTCCAGGGCCGTCTTCGTGTACTGCGCCCAGATCCGGGCCGGGTACCCGCCGCCCCCGATCCTGTCCTCGCCGAGCGCCCCGTACAGGGACTCCAGGGTGCCCGTATCGGGGTCCTGGCCCATCATCGAGACGACCGTGACCAGGTCCGGGGTGTACGCCGCGAACCAGGCGGAGCGGTCCAGTTCGCCGGTGCCCGTCTTGCCGGCGGCCGGGTGCCCGGCGGCGAGGGCGGCCGTACCGGTGCCGTTGTCGACGACGCTGACCAGCATGGACGTGGTGGTGTCGGCGGCTTCGCGGCTGACGGCCTGCTTCGGGGTGCGGTCGGGCAGGTGGACGTCGGCGTCGCCCTTCTCGATCTTCTCGACGAGGGTGTACGGGGTGCGGCGGCCGTGGTCGGCGAGGGTCGCGTAGGCCTGGGTCATGTCCAGGACGCTGGCCTGCATGGTGCCCAGCGCCATGGCCGGACCGGCGTCGAAGTTCGGGGTGTCCGCGGGGATGCCGAGGTCGATCGCGGTCTGCTTGACCTTGGCGGTGCCGACGTCGACGACCATCTGCGCGAAGACGGCGTTGACGGAGAGGTCGGTGGCGGTGTTGACGGTGATGTTCCCGTACGAGATCTGCCCCTCGTTCTCGGGGGCGTACGGGGTCCGGGTGCCGACCACGCGGCGCTTGTTGTCGCCGTCGTAGACGGTGTTGGGGGTGATCCGGCGGCCGTCCTGGGTGCGGGATTCGTTCTCGACGGCGGCCGCGAACACGAACGGCTTGAAGGTGGAGGCCACCTGGTAGTCGTGCCGGGTCGCGTTGTTGACGTACTGCTTGGTGTAGTCGATGCCCCCGTACATGGCGATGACCTTGCCGGTGGCCGGGTCGATGGAGACCCCGCCGGCCCGTACGACGCGGTCGGCCTTGCGCTTCTCCGGGTCGAGCTGCCTGACCATCTTCTTGTCGACGGCTTCGACGAAGGCGTTCTGCCTGCGCTTGTCGATCGTGGTGGTGATGCGGTAGCCGCCCTCGGCGAGCGTCTTCTCGTCGAGGATCTTGTGCTCGACGATGTAGTCCTTGACGGCCTCGACGAGGTAGCCGCGTTGACCGGAGAGCCCGGCGGCCGGGCGGACCTTGCCGGGTTCCGGGAAGCGGGTGGCGCTCCGCTCGGCCGCCGGCAGCCACTGCTTCTTGACCATGCCGTCGAGTACGTAGTTCCAGCGGGCGAGCGCCCGCTCGCGGCTCTGCGGGTGGGCGACGACGTCGAAGGCGCTGGGGGAGTTGAGGAGGGTGGCGAGGTACGCGCCCTCGGCGGTGGTGAGTTCGTCGACGTCCTTGCCGTAGTAGGCCTGGGCGGCCGCCTGGATGCCGTACGCGTTGCGGCCGAAGTAGCTGGTGTTGAGGTAGCCCTCCAGGATGTAGTCCTTCGACTTCTCGCGACCGAGTTTGATCGCGATGAAGAACTCCTTGACCTTGCGCTTGATGGTCTGTTCCTGGCCCAGGTAGTAGTTCTTGACGTACTGCTGGGTGATGGTGGAGCCGGACTGGGTGCCCTTGCCGGTCGCCGTGTTCCAGGCGGCCCGGACCATCGCCTTGGGGTCGACGGCCCGCTCGGAGTAGAAGTCCCGGTCCTCCGCGGCCAGTACGGCTTCCTGGACGGTGCGGGGGATCTGCGAGAGCGGGACGTTGACGCGGTTGACCTCGCCGTCGCGGGCGAGCTGGGAGCCGTCGGCGTAGAGGTAGAGGTTGGACTGGGCCGTCGCTGCGGCGTTGGCGGGCGGGATGTGGACCAGCAGGTAGCCCGCCACGAGGGCGCCGACGACCAGCAGGGCGAGCAGCAGGAGGATGCCGAGCGCCATGCGCCAGGTGGGGACGAGGCGGCGCCAGCCGGTCCGCCTTCGTTTCCGCTCCGCCTTCTTGGCGGCTCGGCGTGCCTGCCGCTCGCCGGCCGGCTTCTGCGGTTTTTGCGGCTGCTGCGGTTGCTGCGGATGCCCTGCCGGCGGGGGTCCGGCGGGGGTGTCCGGGTCGCGAGGGGTCCAGCCCGGTGGTGGTGACTGGTCGCTCATCGCCAGGACTCCTCGACGCCGTACGAAATATCCACGTCTGTACCCCATGCTGTCTACCCGATTGGCCGCTCGTTCCGCGTCGGACGGGCGTAAACCGGTCGCATGGATCGCCCCTCCGCACTAAGCTCGCGCGCTTTGGCCGACGTAGGAACGACCGGGAAAACGGAGGGATACGGTGCGTCAGGGAACGTCTCGTGGCACGGCGCGCAGGACGGTAGGCGGAACGGCGCGCGGAACGCTGCGCGGAACGGCGCGCGGAACGGCGCGCGGAACGGCGCGAGAAGCGGCGCGCAGGGCGTGGCTCTATGCGGCCGTCGCAGCCGGCGGGTTCCGGCGCTACGCCACCTACGGGACGGCGACGGCGGCCGGGGTGTTCACCAACACCGTCTTCGGCTTCGTCCTCGCCTACACGTACGTCGCGTTGTGGGACGAGCGGCCCGGACTGGGCGGC
Source organism: Streptomyces sp. NPDC051109 (assembly GCF_044455885.1). Lineage (NCBI taxonomy): Bacteria > Bacillati > Actinomycetota > Actinomycetes > Kitasatosporales > Streptomycetaceae > Streptomyces > Streptomyces sp. NPDC051109. Next base: position 395,862 of record NZ_JBITFF010000004.1, on the reverse strand, counting down.
TACGACCAGGCGCAGGCGCTGACCTTCGTCTGGGTGAGCCAGTCGCTGCTCGCCGCGGGCGCGCTCATCGGCGGCGGCTTCCAGGAGGAGATGCAGGAGCGCATCCGTACGGGGGACATCGCCGTCGACCTGTACCGGCCGGCCGACCTCCAGATGTGGTGGCTCGCCGCCGATCTGGGGAGGGCGGGCTTCCAGTTGCTCGGGCGCGGGGTCGTGCCGCTGCTCGCGGGGGCGCTGGCCTTCCAACTGGCCCTGCCCGCCGATCCGCTGCGCTGGCTGCTGTTCCTGGTGTCGGTCCTGCTCTCGCTGCTCGTCGGCTTCGGTGTGCGGTACCTGCTGGGGCTGGCGGCGTTCTGGCTGATGGACGGGACGGGGATCAACCTGATGGCCGTCGTCGTCACGGTCTTCTTCTCCGGGATGCTGCTGCCGCTGACGGTGTTCCCGGGCGGCTTCGGGGAGTTCGTCCGGCTCCTGCCGTGGGCGGCGATGCTCCAGGTGCCGCTGGACGTGCTGATGGGCGTGCACGCCGGTGCCGGGGGCGCGGTACGGGCGCTGGGCTTCCAGTCGGTGTGGGCGCTCGTACTGCTGGGCGCGGGGCGGCTGTTGCAGTCGGCCGCGACACGGAAGGTGGTCGTCCAGGGTGGCTGAGCTCGAGGCAGGGGCCGTGGAGGCCGCAGCGGTGGCTCCGGAGCGGTCCGGGGTGGCTCCGGAGCGGTCCGGGGGGCCGGTGGGCGTGCCGGTGGGTGGGCCTTTGGACGTGCCGGTGCACGTGCCGGTACGGAACCGGGCCGTGGAGGGGGTGCGCGGCTACGGGCTGATCGTGGCCATGTGGGTCCGGTCGACGATGGCGTACCGGACGTCGTTCTTCCTCTCCACCTTCGGGAACGCGGCGATCACGCTCCTCGACTTCGTCGCGATCTGGATCATGTTCTCGCACGTGGACGCGCTCGGCGGCTTCACGCTGCCCGAGATCGCCCTCCTGTACGGGTCCTCCTCGGCCTCCCTGGGCCTGGCGGACCTGCTCCTCGGCAATACGGACCGGATCGGCGTCCGGATCCGCGACGGCTCGCTCGACACCATGCTGGTGCGCCCGGTCCCGGTGCTCGCGCAGGTCGCGGCGGACCGCTTCGCGCTGCGCCGGTTGGGGCGGATCGGGCAGGGCCTGGCGGTGCTGGCCTGGGCGGTCTCGGAGCTGGACGTGGCGTGGACGGCCGGGAAGGTGCTGCTGGTGCCCGCGATGGTGCTGGCCGGGGCGGCGATCTTCGGGGCGGTGATGGTGGCCGGTGCGGCCTTCCAGTTCGTCGCCGGGGACGCGGCGGAGGTGCAGAACTCCTTCACGTACGGCGGGAACACGATGCTCCAGTACCCGCCGACGGTGTTCGCGAAGGACCTGCTGCGCGCGGTCACCTTCCTCGTGCCGCTGGCCTTCGTGAACTGGCTGCCGGCCCTGTACGTGCTGGGGCAGCCGTATCCGCTGGGGCTGCCGGGGTGGGTGGCGTTCGTGAGCCCGCTGGTGGCGGTGGTGGTGTTCGTACCCGCTTCGCTGGCGTGGCGCGCGGGAGTTCGTTCGTACCGGAGCACGGGGAGCTGAGCGGCGTGGGCGGGAATGTGCTGATCGAGCTGGACGGGGTCGAGAAGGTCTTCGACGTACGGCGCCGGGTGGGTCTGATGCGCCGGGAGAAACGGCAGGTCAGGGCCGTGGACGGGATCAGCTTCGAGGTGGCGCGGGGAGAGGTCCTCGGCTACATCGGGCCCAACGGCGCCGGGAAGTCGACCACGATCAAGATGCTGACCGGCATCCTCACCCCGAGCGGCGGCCGGCTGCGGGTCGCCGGCATCGACCCGGCGCGGGAGCGGATGCGGCTGGCGCACCGGATCGGGGTGGTGTTCGGGCAGCGGACCACGCTGTGGTGGGACCTGCCCCTGAAGGACTCGTACGGGCTGATGCGGCGGATGTACCGGATCCCGCGGGCCAGGTTCGAGGAGAACCTGGAACGGTGCGTGGACCGCCTCGACCTGGCCGAGCTGCTCGACGTACCGGTACGGCAGCTGTCGCTGGGGCAGCGGATGCGCGGGGACATCGCGGCGGCGCTGCTGCACGATCCGGACGTGCTGTACCTGGACGAGCCGACGATCGGGCTCGACGTGGTGAGCAAGGCGAAGGTACGGGCCTTCCTGCGGCAGCTGAACGCGGAGCTCGGCACGACGGTGCTGCTCACGACGCACGACCTCCAGGACATCGAGCAGCTGTGCGAGCGGGTGATGGTGATCGACCACGGGCGGCTGATGTACGACGGCGCACTGGCCGGTCTGCACTCGATGGGGGAGGGCGGCGGCGAGCGGACGCTGGTGGTGGACCTGGAGCGGGAGCTTCCGGAGATCAGCGTGGCGGGGGCGCGGGTGGTGAAGGTGGACGGGCCGCGGCAGTGGCTGGCGTTCCCGGCGGGAGCCTCGGCGGCGCCGCTGGTGGCGGAGGTGGCGGCGCGGTATCCGCTGCTGGACCTGTCGGTGCGGGAGCCGGACATCGAGGACGTGATCGCGAGGATGTACGCGGGGCAGGGGTGATTGGGGGACGGCCAGGGTTAATTCAGGGGCGGGCAGGGGCTGTTCCAGGGTCGGGCCCCGTACAACTCTTCCTCGCGACTACATAGGCTGGTCCCCATGACTGACGAGCGGCCGGAGAAGCCGTTGACGGAGTTGAGGGCGTCGGACGCCGACCGCGAGCGGGTGGTGGAGCGGCTGCGCGACGCCGTCGCCGAGGGCCGGCTCGACATGGAGGAGTTCGAGGAGCGGCTGGAGGTCGCGTACACGTCGAAGACGTACGCGGAGCTGGAGCCGCTGACCCGAGATCTGCCCGCGCCGGGCGGGCACCACCCGATGCCGCGCGCGGCCGCGGCGCCGGCCCCGGTGCCGGCGGACGGCTCGTGGGCCTCGCGGATCGGGGGCGGCGGCATACCGGCGTCGGCCTCGGCGGCGGTCGCGGTGATGTCCTCGTTCCAGCGCAAGGGCACGTGGACCGTGCCGCCGCGGCTGGAAGCGGTGGCGTTCTGGGGCAGCGGTGAGCTCGACCTGCGCGAGGCGAACTTCGCGGAGCGGGAGGTGGTGATCAACTGCATCGCGATCATGGGCGGCATACAGATCACGGTCCCGCCGGGCGTGGAGGTCGACGTCCGGGGCATCGGCTTCATGGGCGCCTTCGACCAGCGCGACACCCCGGGTCCGGTGGTCCCGGGCGCCCCGAGGGTGGTCGTGACGGGCCTGGCCTTCTGGGGCGGGGTGGAGGTCAAGGTCAAACCCCCGAAGCGCCCGAAGCCCCTCAAGGGCGGCCCGAACCTCCGCAAGGAGCTCTAGGCGGCGGCCGGTGGCGCCGGCTCGCGCGGAACCGGATCGCCGGCTCGCGCGGAACGGGATCGGCGCGCCGGGAACTCCTGAGAGGTCCCGGGAGTCGGATGCTATGCAGACAAAACCGGCGCCCGGGGGAAGGGAGGAACACGTGGAGCACCGCACCAAGGCCGTAGGCACGGGCAGAGGCACGGGCAGAGGCACGGGCAGGGGCACGGGCAGGGGCACGGGCTCAGGCGCGAGCGCCGGCCCCGGCGGGTTCGTGTTCAACGAGGCCGACGAGGAGCGCCGCCGCGGCGTCCGCCGCATGAAGACCACCGCGACCGGCCTGCTGATCCTGGTCGCCCTGGTCTACGTACTGACCACGTGGGCGGAGCACGCCGGGGCCGGCGGCTGGGCGGGGTACGTACGGGCCGCCGCCGAGGCCGGCATGGTCGGCGCGCTCGCCGACTGGTTCGCCGTCACCGCGCTGTTCCGGCACCCGCTCGGCCTGCCCATCCCGCACACCGCGATCATCCCGACCAAGAAGGACCAGCTCGGCGTCTCCCTGGGGGAGTTCGTCGGCGAGAACTTCCTCTCCCCGGACGTGGTCCGCGCCCGCCTCCACGCCCTCGGCATCGGCGCCCGCCTCGGATCCTGGCTGGCCGAGCCCGCGCACGCCGACCGGGTCACGGCCGAGCTGGCCACCGCACTGCGCGGGGCCCTGACCGTACTGCGCGACTCCGATGTGCAGGCGGTCGTGGGAGAGGCCATCACCCGGCGGGCCGAGACCGCCGAGATCGCGCCCGGGATCGGCAAGACCCTGGAGAGGGTCGTCGCGGACGGCGGGCACCGCCGCGTCGTCGACCTCGTCTGCGTCAAGGCCCACGACTGGCTGGTGACGCACGGGGAGTCGGTGATGGGCGCGGTCCAGGGCGGCGCGCCCGGCTGGACCCCGAGGTTCGTGGACCGCAAGGTGGGCGAGCGCGTGTACAAGGAGCTGCTCCGCTTCCTGACGGAGATGCGGGACATGCCGGAGCACCCGGCGCGCGGGGCGGTGGACCGGTTCCTGGCGGACTTCGCAGCCGACCTCCAGTCGGACACGGACACCCGGGCAAGGGTGGAGCGCCTGAAGTCCGAGATCCTCCAGCGCGGGGAGGTGCAGGAGGCGATCGCCTCCGCCTGGACCGCGATCCGGGCGATGATCATCTCGGCGGCGGAGGACGAGCACAGCGAGCTGCGGCTGCGGGTCCGGTCCTCGCTGCTGTCGCTGGGGGCGCGGCTGGCCACGGACGGACGGCTCCAGGACAAGGTGGAGGGCTGGATCGAGGGCGCGGTGGTGTACGTGGTGACCACCTACCGCACCGAGATCACCTCGCTGATCACGGAGACCGTGGCCGGGTGGGACGCCGAGCACACCTCGCGGAAGATCGAGGCCCACATCGGCCGGGACCTCCAGTTCATCCGCATCAACGGCACGGTGGTCGGTGCCCTGGCCGGACTGCTGATCTACACGGTGTCGCAGGCCCTGGGGGCGTAGCCGGACACCCCCTGGCCGGACTCCCGGCTGAGGCGGACACCCGCCTGGGCAAACACCCGCCTGGGCAAACACCCGCCTGGGCGGAGAGCTGTCTGGGCGGACACCCGCCTGGGCGGAGAGCTGCCTGGTCGGAGACCTGCCTGGTCGGAGACCTGCCTGGTAGGACACCTGCCTGGGCGGAGAGCTGCCCGGGCGGACACCCGCCCGGGCGCGGCTGGGCGCCGTCCCTTCAGGCGGCTCGGCCGCGGTCGGCGACCGGCGCCTCGCCCGCGGTCGGCGACCGGCGCCTCAGCTGCGGTCGGCGACGACCCAGGATGCGGTCGCCACGACCGCCGCGGCCCCGAGGACGGCCGGCCAGGCTCCGACCTTCTTGGCCAGCGGGTGCGCGCCCGCGAAGCCGGCGACGTACAGCGCCCCGAGCCCGGCCGCCGCGGGGGTGCCGCCGCGCCGGTGCCATTCCCGTCCGGCGGCCAGTCCGGCGGCGCCGAGCACGACACCGCCCAGCGGGCGCTTCTTGGTCCACCGGGCGACGGCGTACCCGCCGACCAGTCCGGCGGCCGCCACTGCGGAACTCGGTACGCGCGCCATGCCCAACTCCTCAAGTCGTCTGATCTCACGTGTATTGCTACGAGGCTAACGCGGGGGCTTGACCACCCGGCGGGCGCCCAGCGCCCCCAGGACGAGCACCGCTCCGCCGATCACACCGTCCGGTACGGCGTCCTTGACGGCGCGCGGCAGCAGCGCCACCACGCCCAGGACGAGGAGGAAGGCGAGCACGCACCGGCCGGCCGCCCGAATCAGTCTGTCCACGGGCTGCTCAACGCGGCTGCGCGGTCCCCGACACGGAAGACGGGGAGGGGATTTGTCGCACACTCGCCGGATCCGTGCGATACGTGCCTTCGGGAACCCGACCGGCATAAATTGGCTCTCCCACCCCAAAGGGTAAAACGGGAAGCAAGAGGAGCTCGGACATCGTGATCTGCTACGGACAGGCCGTCCTCGACCTCGCGGACGAACTGGTCGACGCCTATGCCGACGTCTTCTCCGCCCCGCCGTGGAACGAGGGCGCAGAAACCATTCGCCAATTCGCGGTCCGCCTGCAGGCCGACACCCGGCGCCGAGGTTTCCGTACGGCTCTCGCCCAGTCCGCGGCCGGTATCGACGGCTTCGCCACGGGCTGGCTCACCCCGGCGGCCTTCCCCAAGGACCGCGGGTACGCCCAGGTCGCGGCGCAGCTCGGCCCGGCACGGGTGCGGGAACTCCTCACGGGTGCGCTGGAGATAGACGAGCTCGCCGTACGCCCGTACGCGCGCGGCCACGGCACCGGCCGGGCCCTGCTCACCGAGATCACCGCGGACGCCCCGGACCGGCGGGCCTGGCTGCTGACCTCCCGCCTGGCCACCGACACGGTGGCCACGTACCGGCGCCTGGGGTGGCACGAGGTCACGGCGCGCCCGGGTACGCAGACGGGCGTGATCGTCTTCCTCTCGCCGGACCACCCCGGCCGCTGACGCCCCGGGGCGGGTGTCGGTGCCCCCGGACCGGGCATACCGCCGGCATGATCACCGCACGTCAGACGAAGCAGCAGGCGCCGAAGCGGCCGACCCGCCGGGAACCGAACCGGGGGCCGAACCGGACGGCGGCGCACACGACGGCCCGCAGGCAGCTCAACCTGGCCACCCGCCACCAGCTCGCCGCCTCCGGCATCCCGGAAGGCACGATCACCTCCCGCACCCGCCCGGGCGGGCCCTGGCAGCGCTTACTGCCCCGGGTCTACCTCCTCCAGACCGGCCCCCCGGACCACCGCCAACGCGCCCTCGCCGCCGTCCTGTACGCCGCCGAGCCCGCCGCGGACCCGCTGTCCGGAGAGACGGCGGTCCTCACCGGCGGCGCCGCCCTGGCCCTCCTCGGCATCCGCGACGTCCCGCACACCCCCGCCGACGTCCTGGTCCGCGCCCCGCGCAGGCTCACCGGCACACCGGAGGTACGCCCGCTGGCCACCGCCCGCTGGCCGCGCACCATCACGGTTTCCGGCATTCCGAGCACCCGCCCGGTGCGCGCGGCGGCCGATTTCGCCGCCCGGGCCGAGGACCCCGACCGCATCCGCTCGACCCTGGCCCACGTCGTCCAGGCCGGCTGGTGCCACCCGCAGGACCTGCACGCCGAGCTCCGCGCGGCCCGCCTCCTCACCCGCCCGGCGATCCGCGCCGCCGCGGCGGAACTCGCCGCGGGGGTCCGCTCGATCGCCGAGGCCCTGGCCCGGGACACCCTGACGGCGACGGACCTCCCGACCCCGCTGTGGAACGCCCGCCTGTACACCCCGGACGGCGCCTTCCTGGCCAGCCCGGACGCGTACTGGCCGGACGAGGGCGTGGCCCTGGAGATCGACTCGGCGGAGTACCACTACACGCGCGACGCCTGGCACTCCACCCTCCGCCGCCGCCTGCGCCTGGAGTCCCACGGCATCCTGGTGGTCAGCGCGACCCCCTCGATGATCCGCGACACCCCGGAGGAGGTCATCAAGGCCCTCCAGACCCTCCTCACCCTCATCACGTCCCGCCCCACCCCACCCACGGCCCAAGCCCGCGGCCACCAACAGCTCTTCCTTCCGCTCTAGTTGATGATGAAAACGTGATCGTCCGTGATCGGAAATGACTATGCTGATGTGATGACGGTTGAGCGAGTTGTTGGGCACATTGACGGAATTGAACTCGGTTCTGTGCTTCCCCGGCGCAGGGACGTCTTCGACGCGCGCTTGCACAGCGACCTGCAACGCGGCATTTCAAAGCTCAAAGATGACGACGGCAAACTGGTATCTGACGCGATCGTCCTCAACGGCGGATACCTCGACGATCACGATGCCTGGCACGAGATCCGCTATACGGGCGCTTCGCCCGACGCAGACAAGGATCCGTTGACGAAGCGGCTCAAGGCAAGCCAGAGTTGGGACTACAGTGACAATGCTGCGCTGAAGCGTAGCTATGACCGGGGGCACCCGGTTCGGATCCTCCGAGGCTTCAAGGGCGACGGGCGCTATTCCCCGAGTGAGGGATACCGGTACGACGGCCTCTATCGCATCACGGAGGCGCGTACGGCGATTTCCGGCGCGCCGGGACTGGCTGGCGAGCCGATTGAGATTTGTCAGTTCACCCTTGAGCGCTACCCGGAGTCTGACCAAGAACTCACCACGGTCGAGCTTGCTGCTGCAGAACTCCCCGGATTCACCGACGAGGAGAAGTTTCCGCAGACGCGCACCGCGAAGGTTCAGCGGATGATCCGCGATACGGCGGCTGCCCGCCGTATCAAGGACCTCTATGGCGGGCAGTGCCAGACGTGCGGCATACGGCTGCTCGGTGCGAATGCCAGGCCCTACAGCCAGGGCGCGCACCTCAAGCCGCTGGCTGAACCCCACAGGGGGCCGGATGTCGAGCGCAACATCCTGTGCCTCTGCCCCAACTGTCATGCACGGCTGGACATCGGGGCGATCTCCATCGGGGAGGACTGGAGCGTGATCGAGCGCGTACCGCACGGCGAGACGCGCACGACCTTGTCGCGACTACTAATGAAGAAGAAGCACGGCCTTCACCCGGACTACGCCGCGTACCAGCGCGACTGGTGGGACAGCTTCGAGCGCAATCGGGCAGGTAATAGCTAGGACGCCTGCGGGGCGCCGTGGCATTCGGCGTAGGGCTTGCCCGAGGTGCACCAGCAAGGGGTGTTGGGGGTGGGGGGCCAGGGGGTGGCTTTGCCTCGGGCCGCCAGGGTCGTCGCGTACTCCGGGAGGAGTGACGGGGAGGCCGGGGAGGTCTTCTCGGAGGCCGCGAAGGCCTCGTACGAGGGGACGCTCGCCGTCACGATGCCCAGGTTCGTCGTGCCCGAGGCAGCCAGGGCGCGCAGCGAGGACTCGATGTGCGCCAGGTGCGCCTCGTGAGAGGGGTACTCCGCCGCCAGCGTGGGGTACGAGGTGAGGAGTTCGGCCAGTTCGCGGGCGGGCCAGTGCAGGATCGCCACCGGGAACGGGCGGGAGAGGGCGGCGCGGCGGTCGCCCAGTTCGGCGCGGAGGCGGGCGATCTCGGCGCGCAGCTCGGCCGGGTCGTCGGAGCCGAGGGCCCAGATGCGCTTGGGGTCGTGCAGCTCGTCCAGCGGGATCGGGCCGATGTGGCGGGTGTCGGCGACCATGTCCCACTCGTCGTGCGGGAGGCCGAGGAGGCGGCGTACCCGGTGCCGGCCCGTCAGGAGGGCCGTGGTGGCCTGGGTGAGGGGTGCGTTCTCCGCGATGAGGAGGCCGGCGGCCTCGGTGAAGCACTCCTCCGAGGCGGTCAACTCGTCGTGGGCCTCAAGGGTTTCCGCGATGACCTCCCAGGGGGCCGGATCCGCCGGCGCCGCCGCGCGGATGCCCTGGATGAGGGCGCGGGCCTCGGGCTCGTGGCCGTACTCCCACAGGTTCGCCGCCTGGAGCGCCTTGATCAGGTGCGGATCGGCGGGTGAGGAGGCGAGGAGTTGGTCGTACAGCGCGCTGGCGCGGTCCCGGGCGTCACCCAGTTCGAGGTGGGCCGCGGCCTGGAGGAGCAGGGGCTCCTGGTCCTCGGGGTAACGGGTCGCCGTGCGGATGAGGCGCTCGGCTTCGGCGATGTGCTCGGCTGGCGTGTCAGGGCGCATGGTTCACACCGTACTGCCCTGGTCTGTTGACGGGGGAGGTCTTAAGGTGCGGGCCGTGCGGGATCACATGCGTGTGGTGGTGCAGGGGGGTGGCCGGCGCGGGCGGCGGGCCGGTCTCGCGGGGGTGCTGTGGGGAGCTGCCGAACTGGCCGTCACCGTGGGCGTGGTGGTGTTGTTGCTGGTGGTGCACCAGGTGTGGTGGACCAACCGGCAGGCCCTCGCCTCCGCCCATGAGGAGGTCCGGGCGTTGGAGAGGCAGTGGGCTCTTCCTTCCGATCCCGGGTCAGGGTCCGGGTCCGATCCCGGGGCCGGTCCCGGCTCCGGGTCTGGGGCAGGGCCCGGTTCGGATGCTGCTGCGGCTCCGGTGCGTTCTTCGCCGCCCTCTGCTGCCGGATCCGGGGCGCCCGCGCCCGCGAGGGAGTCCGCGTACGGGGTCCTGCGGATCCCGCGGCTCGGGGTCGTCGTGCCCATCGCGCAGGGCGTCGACAAGCGGACCGTGCTGGACAAGGGGTACGCCGGGCACTACCCCGGGACCGGGCAGCCCGGGGCGCAGGGGAACTTCGCGCTCGCCGGGCACCGCAACACCCACGGCGAGCCGTTCCGGTACATCAACCGCCTGCGGGCCGGGGACGAGCTGATCGTCGACGTGCGGGGGCAGCGGTACACGTACGTGGTCGGCAAGACCCTGGGGGAGACCGGCGAGCGGGACACCGGGGTGATCGCCCCCGTGCCGCACAGCACGGTCCGGCCGGAGTACGGGTACGGCGAACCCGGCGCGTACATCACGCTGACCACCTGCACGCCCGAGTACACCTCCAAATATCGCCTCGTCGTGTGGGGAACCTTGAAGGAATAGCCCGCGTTCTTGGTTCTGGTGAGTACGTACGGATCTGATCTCGGGAGGGGGCCCGGCATGGCACGGCTTGATCATCGGCGGCTGCTGATGTCCCTGCTCCTGTTCGCCGGGGTCATCGGCCTCCTCGGGCTGTTCGCCGGGGAGGGCGGGCTGGCCGCCGTCGTGGTCGCCCTCGCCGCCACCGTCGCCGTGGGCGCCGCGGCCCTGGCCGCCCGGCTGGTGCGGCCGGTGCCGCCCCACCGCATACGCACCGCGATACGTGATCGCGAGCAGCGCACCGCGTTCCTGCCGCAGCGCGATCCCGACGCCTCGGGCCGGTCGCGGCCAAGGGCGCCCGGCCGTCTCGTCCTGACGGCCGCGTAGGGGCATCCTTCCTCTTCCACTCCTCCCTTTCGTTCTGTCGGCTTGCCCCTCGTGGTCGTCGCGCCGAAATGCACCTCTTTCGACGTTGACGAGACCCCCCGGAGGGCCCGCGTGTCCGTTTTCACCCGCCTTGTTGAAGAGCTGGGCCGGCTCTTGGAGCCTGCACTGGCCGAGTCCGCGACCGCTGCCGCGATCGTGCTGTTCACCGTGCTCGTACGGCTCGCCCTGCACCCGCTGAACCGGGCCGCGTTCCGCGGTGCGACGCCGGTGGCCGGCCTGCTGCCCGTGCTGCTCCAGCTGCCGGTGTTCTTCCTCATGTACCGGGCTTTCTCCTCGTCCGGCGAACTGCTGGACCACCGGCTGTTCGCCGCGCCGCTCGGGGCCCGGTGGAGCGATGCCCTCGGGGCGGGCGGCTTCCTCGGCGCTCAGGGGCTGGTGTTCCTGGGGCTGTTCGCGGCCATCGCGGCGGTCGCCGCGTGGAGTGCCGTACGGGGGCGGCGCGCCGCCGCCGAGGCACCCGCCCCGGTCGCGGCCGCCAACGTGAGCGCCGAGCAGCAGGAGGCGTTGCGCAAGCTGGGCGGCGTACTGCCGCTGCTGTCGTTCGGGACGCTGATCACGGCGGCCGTGGTGCCGCTGGCGGCCGGGCTGTACCTGGTGACCACCACCGCGTGGTCCGTGGCCGAGCGGGCGTGGCTCCAGCACCGCAAGCGTTCCAGTCCGTGAACAGGGTCTTGCGGATTGGTCGGGCATCTTGGAGGATCAACCAATTCTCCGATGGCCGCAACCCATCGGCAGGCCCGGGCTTGCCCATGGGCCGACCACCACGACCACGGGAGAATGCCCATGAAGCTGCTGCGTGTCGGACCGGTCGGGGCGGAGCGCCCCGCGCTGCTCGACCAGGACGGGGCCCTGCGCGATCTGTCCGGCCTGATCACGGATGTGGACGGCGCCCTGCTCGCCGACGAATCCGTGCTGTCCCGGGTGCGGGACGCGGCGGAGTCCGGCGCGCTTCCGGTCCTGGACGCCGAAGGCCTGCGGATCGGTGCGCCGGTCGGCCGGATCGGCAAGATCGTGGGCATCGGGCTGAACTACTTCGGGCACGCCGCCGAGATCGGCGCGGAGCCGCCGGCCGAGCCCATCCTCTTCCTCAAGGCCGCGGACACCGTGGTCGGTCCGGACGACACCGTGCTGATCCCGCGCGGCAGCGTGAAGACCGACTGGGAGGCGGAGCTCGGCGTCGTCATCGGCGCCACCGCCCGCTACCTGTCCTCCGCCGCGGAGGGCCTGGCCCACGTGGGCGGATACGCGCTGGTCAACGACGTATCGGAGCGCGAGTTCCAGATCGAGCGCGGCGGCACCTGGGACAAGGGCAAGAACTGCGAGACGTTCACCCCGCTGGGTCCCTGGCTGGTCACGGCCGACGAGGTCGCGGACCCGCAGGACCTGGACGTGAAGCTGTGGGTCAACGGCGCGCTCAAGCAGGACGGCAACACCGCCGACCAGATCTTCCCGGTCGGCGAGGTCGTCCGGTACCTGAGCCAGTTCATGACGCTGTACCCGGGCGACGTCATCGTCACCGGCACCCCGGCCGGCGTGGCCATGGGCCAGCCGGAGCCGAAGCCGTACCTGAGGGCCGGGGACGTCGTGGAGCTGGAGATCGAGGGCCTCGGCCGCCAGCGCCAGGAGTTCAAGGGCGCGTAGGCGCTGCGCGTCACGTGTGAAGGGGCGGGACCGCCGTCCGCGGTCCCGCCCCTTCCCGTGCGGGTACGAGGTGCAGGTCAGCCCTTCGTGGACGCGCGGCGGCGGCGCCGGTTGGCGAAGACCAGGCCGGCGCCCGCGCCGAGCGCGGCGGCGCCGCCGCCCGCGATCAGGGCGGTCTCGGTACCCGTGCTCGCGAGCGCTCCGCCGGCACCGCCCGCCGTGGTGACGTGGGCGTTGGCGGTGGTCCCTGTCCCGGTCCCGGTCCCGGTCCCGGTTCCGGCCCCGGTCCCCGTCCCGGTCTGCTTGATGCCGGTGCCGGTGCCGGTGCCGTCCTTGCCGGCGTCCGGCTTGCCGGTCTGCGCGTCGCCCGCGGCCTTGTCCTTGTCGCGGGCCGTGAACTGTCCGGTCTTCAGGAACTCGGCGCGGCCCGCCGGCGTGCCGTTGATCGCGGTGATCGCGGCCTTCTTCAGCTCCGGGCCGGCCTTGTTGAGCATCGCCCAGATCAGGACCAAGTTGTCGTCGTCGCGCAGCTCGTGCTGCGTGGTCGTCACGAAGGTGCGCAGCTGCGCCGGGGTCGGGTTCCCCTTCAGGAGGTTGATGATGCCTTCCTTCAGGCCGGCGCCGGCCCCCTCGAGCATCGCGAACAGCGCCACCCGGTCGTCCACCGCCCGGATCTTGTGCTGTCCCGTGGCGACGAACTCGCGGACCTCCTCGGGCGTCCCGCTGTCCATGAGCCGGTTGACCGCCTCGGTGATGCCCCGCCCCGCTCCGGGGAGCATCCGCACCATCTCGACCTTGTCGTCCTCGAAGCGGGCCGTGTGCTGCCCGTGCTTGAGGAACTCGGTCAGCGCGGCCTGGGTGTCCGCCTTCAGCGCGGCCTTGCCGGCGTTCTGTACGGCGCGGCCGCCCCCGTTGACGATCTGCGAGACCCGTACCCGGTCGTCGGTGAACTGCTCCCGGGCCCACTCCACCTCAAGGAACTTCCGCAGGTCCGCGGCCGATCCCTTGAGCGCCTTCTCGGCCGCCTCGCGTACGCCCGGCCCGCTCGCCGGGTCCGCCAGGACCGCCTGGACGGCGGCCCGGTCCTTGGCGGCCTGGGTGTCATCGGCCGGCTTCTCCGCCGTGTCCCCCTTCTTGTCCGCCGCCTGGTCCACCGGCTTTTCCGCGGGCTTGGGCGCCGGCTCGTCCGCGGCGGCGTCCGGCGCGGTCGGAGCCGTCGGCGCCGCGGGCGCGGCCGGCGCCGAGGTGTCCGCGGCGAAGGCCGGAGACGCGAGCAGGACGGCCGGGGCTAGCGCGGCGGTGGCGACGGCCGATGCGATCCGGGGCAGCTTCAACAGACAGGTTCCGTTCTTCACACATGTGATGATCTACAACCTGTGCAGGATAGATCGCATTCGACCCTCAAACTGTCCATTTTCAGGACATGGTGGCACTCAGCTCGACGGTCACCCCGTCCCGGGATGAGATCCGCGCCGCCTCCAGCACGGCCAGGCAGCGCGCCGCCTCGTGTGCGGTGACCGGGGCCGGGCCGCCCTCGCGCAGCGCCGCCTCGACCGCGGCGTAGTAGGCCGGGTAGTCCCCCGGTGCGGTCGCCACCGGGGCTCCGCCGCCGGTCAGAGGGGACTCGCCGGAGCCCACCCGGCCCCACAGGTGCTCGGGCTCCTCGCCCCACGGGGTGTCCCCGACGCCCGGCCGCTGCCCCTCGCGCAGGGCCGCCTCCTGCGGGTCGAGCCCGTACTTCACGAAGCCCGCGCGGGAGCCGAGGACGCGGAAGCGCGGACCCAGCTGGGCGGTGGTCGCGCTGACGTAGAGGTGGGAGCGGACCCCGTTCGCGTGCGTGAGGGCGATGAAGGTGTCGTCGTCCGCCTCGGCGCCGGGCCGGCGCACGTCTGTCTCCGCGTACACGCTCACGGCCGGGCCGAACAGCACCAGTGCCTGGTCGACGACGTGGCTGCCGAGGTCGTACAGCAGGCCGCCGATCTCCTCCGGGGCGCCGGACTCGCGCCAGCCGCCCTTGAGCTGCGGGCGCCAGCGCTCGAAACGGGACTCGAAGCGCTGGATCTCGCCGAGTTCGCCGTCGGCGATGAGGCGGCGCAGGGTGAGGAAGTCGTTGTCCCAGCGGCGGTTCTGGAACACGGACAGGAACGTGCCGGTCTTGTCGGCGAGGGCGGCGAGCTCGCGGGCCTCGGCGGCGGTGGCGGCCAGCGGCTTGTCCACGACGACCGGGATGCCGGCGCCCAGGGCCACCGTGGCGAGCGGGACGTGGGTCTTGTTGGGGGAGGCGATGACGACCAGGTCGAGGGCGGGGGAGAGGTCCCAGAGCTCCTGCGGCGTGCCGACGATCCGGACGGCGGGGTACGCCTCGCGCGCCTGGGCCTGCCGGCCGGGGTCGGAGGTGACGACCGTGTCGAGGAGGAGCCCGCCGGTGGCCGAGACGAGCGGCGCATGGAAGACGGAACCGGCGAGTCCGTAACCGATGAGGCCGACGCGGAGGGGGCCGTTCGACCGCGTGGGGGAAGCGGAGGGGGAGGCGTTCATGGATCCACTTTGGCAACAGTGTTGCTTAAGTGCAAGGAGGGTGGACAATGGGAAGGTGGACTGGCGTAGCGGAAGCAACGGAAGCGGCGCGAACCTACCGGCGCTGCGGGGCCACAACGACGCGCTCGTACTGGCCCTGCTCCGCGAAGCGGGTCTGGAAGGCCTGGGCCGCACCGACCTCGCCGCCCTGACGCGCCTCACCCCGCAGGCCGTCAGCAAGATCACGGCGCGGCTGCGTGCGGAGGGACTCGTCGCGGACGCCGGCCGTGGCGCGTCCACCGGGGGCAAGCCGCGGACGCTGCTCCAGCTGGCCGCGGGCGCCCGGCACGCCGTCGGGGTGCACGCCGACCGCGACGAGCTGCGGGCGGTACGGGTGGACATGCTGGGCACGGTCGTCGAGCGGGTCCGCGGCCCCCTGGACTTCGCGGCCGGACCGGATGCCGTCGCGGACGAGGTCGCACGAGCCGTGGACCGGCTGTGCGGGGACGCGGGCGCGGCATCCCTGCTGGGCGTGGGCGTCGCCGCGCCAGGACCGCTCGACTGGCGGGCCGGCGTACTGGGCCGGGTGACGGGCTACCCCGAGTGGGAGGGGTTCCCGCTGCGGCAGGCGGTGGCGGACCGGCTCGGGCCCGACGCCCCGCCGGTACTGCTGGACAAGGACACCAACGCCGGGGTCGCGGTCCCCGGCCGCCGGGCCGTCGGAACCTCCGTGTACCTGCACCTCAGCACCGGCCTGGGGGCCGGGCTCCGGCTCCGCGGCGAGGTCTTCCGCGGGGAACGTTCCGCGGCGGGGGAGTTCGGGCACCAGGTCCTGATGCTGGACGGTCCGCCCTGCCGGTGCGGAGGCCGCGGCTGCGCGGAGGTGCTGTGCCTGGACGCGGTGGCCCGCGGGGACCTCCAGGAGGCGGCCCGGATCCTGGGCGAGGGCGCCGCGAACGTGGTCGCGCTGCTGGACGTCGACCGGGTGTGGCTGGGCGGACGCGTGGTGGACTCCGCACCGGAGGTCTTCACGACGGGAGTCCGCCGCGTCCTGGAGGCCCGCACCCTGGGCGGCCCGGTTCCGGAGGTCGCCGCTTCCGAGGACGGTGTCGCCGAGGGCGCGGCGGAACTGGCCCTGGCCCCGCTCTTCGGCCGCGTGGGCTGAGGCGGGCCCAAGGAGCCCCGACCGGCGGCGCGTCTGTTCGGGGGACCGGGGCCGTGCGCCCGGGCTGGCTTCGGCCGGGGCGGCCGAGCGGTGGGGCGGGGCCGCCGGGAGGTGGGGCGGGGCCGTCGGGGCCGCTGCGCGGGGCTTGTTCGCCGCCCCGCCCTTCCTCCGCTTCCCGGGGCACAGCCCGGGACCCCGTCCCGGGGGCTCCGCCCCCAGACCCCGTGCCCCAAACACCGGCGGGGCCGGGTTCGGGTGGCGCGGACGGGTCGCCGGCGGGGCTGAACCGGACCGCCCGCCCGGGGGCGGGGCTACGTTGCCCGTATGGAGCTCTTCTTGCGTTCTTGGGCCGCCTTGCGGGGTGCCGTGGACGAGGTTGCGGATGTGGACTTCGGGCGGGAATCCGGATGCCGGGGCTGGCTCGTCCGGGATCTCGTGTGTCATCTGGTGATCGATGCGCAGGACGTCCTCATCACCCTCGTCACCCCGGCCGCGGGCGAAGCGACCGCCGACGCCGCCGGCTATTGGAAGCTCGGCGACCAGCTGCCCGACGGCGAGGATCCGCTCGACGCGCTGGTCGTGCGGCTGGCCGCCGCGTACGGGGATCCGGGCCTGCTCAAGTTCCACCTCGACGACGTGGGCTCCGCCGCCGGCCGCGCCGCGGAGCTCGCCGACCCCGGTCTGCGGGTGCGGACCCAGGACAAGGTCCTCACCGTGGCCGACTACCTCACCGCGTACGTCCTGGAATGGACGCTCCACCACCTCGATCTGATCGCGCACCTCCCCGACGCGCCCCCGCCGCCCCCGGAGGGCCTCGCCCGGTCCCGTGCGCTGCTGGAGCGGGTCGCCGGGGTCGCCTTCCCCGCTTCGTTCTCCGATCGCGACGCGCTTCTCACGGGCACCGGCCGACGGGCGCCGACCCCCGCGGAGCGGGCGGAACTCGGCGCGCCGGCCGCGCGGCTGCCCTTCGTCCTCGGCTGATCCGATCAGGCGTAAGGCGGGAGCCGGCAGGCGTGGCGGGGGGAGGGGGGCAGGGGCGCGTGGGAGGGTGCCGGGAGGCCGGGGTGATTGTCGCCTCGTCCGACCATCGGCCCGTTCGGCCGTACGGCCGGTGATCGGGTCGTCGGGTCGTACGGCCGGTCAGCCGCCCGGCCCGCCCGGCCCGTGCACCACCGTTCGGCCCGTGCACCACCGTTCAGCCCGTTCAGCCCGTTCACCGTCCTCCCGTCCGGCGAGCAGCGAAGCGAAGGTCTTCCATGCGACTGCGCAAAGCCCTTGCCCTCTCCGCCGTCCCCGTCCTGGCCGCCGTCGCCCTCTCCGCACCGCTCGCGGCCGCCGACGTCGGCAACGGCGGCGGCGCCCGCCCCGCGCCCGCGCTGCCGTCGCGGATCGAGGCCAGCTGCGGCGACGGGAAGAGCAGCGCCTTCCCCATCGGCGCGCGGATCCGCGGCGGCCCGGCCGTGTACCGGACCGGCGGCGGGCCGCAGACCTGGTTCCTGGACCTCGCCAACACCACGAACTCCGAGTGCACCGCCATCCACCCCGTCGTGGTGTTCACGGACAGGGCACACGCCCTGCTCCCCGCCCACTTCCGGATGGAGTTCGAGGCCCCGGGCGGGACCTTCCCCGTCAGCCTGGAGCGGAGCGACCGCGACGAGATCATCGCCGTCTTCGACGGGGGCGAGGCCTTCTCCGGGTTCTCCGTCCGGGCCGGCGGCTCCCTGACCGTCAAGGTGACGCTGGCGTTCGCCCCGGGAACGCCCCCCGGCGAGGTCCTCGCCGACGCCGCCCTCGTGCAGCGCAAGGCCGACGACGGCGACTGGGTCGGTGAGGCGGGCGGCTACCGCTTCTCCATCGAGGGCCCCGAGACCGACGACGACGGCGACGCGGGTTCCCTCGCCCACACCGGCCCCCGCAACCGGCTCCTCGGCATCGGCGGGGTCGCCTCCCTCGCCGCCGGCGCCGGCCTCCTGCTGGCCGCCCGCCGCCTGCGCGCCCGGACCGATCCTCCGGCCGCCGACACCCCCGGCGCCCCCCGCACCCCCGGTACTCCGGCGCGCTGATCTCCGTACACCCAGCCCGCGTACAGTCCCAGGGTGGAAGAACAGAACCTGCACCACCGCCCCGGCTCGCCCGTCCGTTCCGGCATCCCCGAGCACGGGCGCATCCCCAAGTACTACGCCGTCAAGGCCCTCATCGCGGACCTTCTCGACGACCTCGGCGAGGGCGGCCTGCTGCCCACCGAGCGGGATCTCGCCGAGCGGTACGAGGTGTCCCGCGAGACCGTACGGCAGGCCCTGCGCGAGCTGCTCCTGGAGGGCCGGCTCCGCCGCTCCGGCCGCGGCACCGTCGTCGCCGGCCCGAAGCTCGAACAGCCCCTCTCCCTCGCGAGCTACACCGAGGGCGTACGCCGCCAGGGCCGCCGTCCCGGCCGCAACCTGATCGGGCTGGAGCAGTTCCCCTGCCCGCCCGAGCTGGCCCCCGGCATCGGAGCCGAACCGGGCGAGCCCGTCTGGCACCTGGAGCGCGTGCTGCTCGCCGACGACGAGCGGGTCGGCCTGGAGAGCACGTACATCCGGGTGGCGCGGGCGCCCCGCCTCGACAGCGAGTTCCCACCCGACTCCTCCTTCTACGGATACCTCCTGGACCGGCTCGGGATCTCCTTCGGGGACGCCGACGAGAAGCTGGAGACCGTCCTCGCCACACCCCGCGAGGCCCTCCTGATCGGCACCCCGCCGGCCCTTCCCATGCTGCTCATCCACCGGTTCTCGCGGGACCGGGACGGGCGTCCGCTGGAGCGCGTGCGTTCGCTCTACCGTGGTGACCGGTTCAGCTTCACGACCCGTCTGCGGTCCGAATAGTCCCGAGCGGACCAGCTCAAGGCGGCGAAAAGGGGCGTATGTATATCACGAGAAGGTAACGGGTCTAGTCCAAGCGTCGGGGGCTGTTCACCGTCCCGTTGCCGTCGCGATCCTCCCGGTCCACGGCGCGCGGCCACCGTGGGGCACGTGAGAGTCATAGTCTCGGAGGCGGCGTGGTCGGCACCATGCACGCCTGGCAAGCAGTCGAACGCGGCCACGAGGTCGTCCAGATCGAGCGAGAGGCCGAGGCCCGCGGCGCGTCGCTGCGCAACTTCGGCCAGATCTGGGTCAGTGGACGGGCCGGGGGCGAGGAGCTCGACACCGCCCTGCGCGCCCGCGAGCTCTGGGAGCGGATCGGCGCGGAGGTGCCCGGCCTGGGCTTCCGTGCGATCGGCTCCCTCACCCCGGTGCGCAATGCCCGTGAGCACGCGGTCGCCGAGGCGGCCGCCGCCCGCCCCGACGCCGCCGCCCGGGGCTACGGACTGGTCACCGCCGCGGAGGCCCGGGAGATCAACCCCGCCCTGCGCGGCACCTTCGAGGCCGCCCTGTGGTGCGAGCGGGACGCGGCCGTAGAGCCGCGCACCGCCCAACTCCACCTGCGCGAGGCCCTCGAGGCGAGCGGCCGCTACACCTTCCTGCCCGGACGGGAGGTGCGCGAGGTCGTCGGCCACGGCGCCGTCCGCGACGACCACGGTGACGTCCACCGGGGCGACGCCGTCGTCCTCGCCACCGGCGCCTGGCTGTCCGGCATGGTCCGCGAGCTGGTCCCCGACCTGCCCGTGCGCCGCGTCCGGCTCCAGATGATGCAGACCGCCCCGCTCGGCGAGCGGCTCACCACCTCCATCGCGGACGCCGACAGCTTCCGCTACTACCCCGCGTACAAGGGCGACGCCCTCGACGCCCTCAACGCCGAGCAGGCGCAGGCGCCGGTCGCCGCGGCGCACAAGATGCAACTGCTGATGGTCCAGCGCCAGGACGGCGGACTGACCATCGGCGACACCCACGAGTACGAGCACCCCTTCGCGTTCGACACCCTCGAAGACCCGTACGAGTACCTCACCGAGGTCGTCGAGTCCTTCCTGGGCCGCCCGCTGCCGAAGATCCGGCACCGCTGGGCGGGCGTGTACGCGCAATGCACCGACACCACCCGCGTGGTCCACCGCCAGCAGGTGGCCGACGGCGTCTGGCTGGTGACCGGACCCGGCGGCCGCGGGATGACCTGCTCGCCCGCCATAGCCGAGACCACCGCGAACGAACTGGGCTGGTAACGAACATGAGCAACAGCAGCACCGACCGCCGCAATCTCGTCGTCCTCGACATGGCCGGCACCACCGTCGCCGACGGCGGGCTCGTCGAGCGGGCCTTCGAGCTCGCCGCCGAACGCATCGGCGTCGAACCGGGCACCGCCGACCACGAGGCCAAGCTCCAGTACGTCCGGGACACCATGGGCGAGTCGAAGATCTCCGTCTTCCGCCACCTCTTCGGCACGGAGGAGATGGCCCAGCGCGCCAACTCCGCCTTCGAGGAGGCCTACGGCGAGCTCGTCGACGGCGGGCTCATCGCCCCGATCCCCGGCGCCCGCCAGACCATCGAGAAGCTCCGCGCCGACGGCCGCACCGTCGTACTGACCACCGGCTTCGCCCGCGTCACCCAGGACGCCATCCTCGACGCCCTCGGCTGGCACGGCCTGGCAGACCTGACCCTCTGCCCCGCCGACGCGGGCGGCCGAGG
Source organism: Streptomyces sp. NPDC051109 (assembly GCF_044455885.1). Lineage (NCBI taxonomy): Bacteria > Bacillati > Actinomycetota > Actinomycetes > Kitasatosporales > Streptomycetaceae > Streptomyces > Streptomyces sp. NPDC051109. The sequence continues at coordinate 375,148 of NZ_JBITFF010000004.1, read as the reverse complement.
CCGCCCCTACCCGGACATGGTGCTCGCGGCGTTCCTGCGCACCGGCGCCGCCGACGACGTACGGGACGTCGTGGTCGCGGGCGACACCGCGTACGACATGCTCTGCGGCCGCCGCTCCGGCGCGGCGATCGTGGCGGGCGTCCTCACCGGAGCCCATGACCGCGCGACGCTCACCGAGCACGGCGCGACCCACGTCATCGAGTCGATCGCCGACCTGCCCGCGGCCTTGCTGGAGTCGGCGTGAGCGGCATCCGCTTCGAGGGGGTCAGCGTCGAGTACGGCGGCAACACCGTGCTGGACCGCCTCGACCTGACCGTCGAGCCGGGCGAGGTCATGGCCCTGCTCGGCCCCTCAGGCTCGGGCAAGACCACGGCGCTGCGCGCGGTCGCCGGCTTCGTGCGGCCGGCCGCGGGCCGGGTGCTGATCGGCGGCCGGGACGTCACCGCGCTCCCGCCGCACAGGCGCGGCATCGGCATGGTCGTCCAGCAGTACGCGCTCTTCCCGCACATGCGGGTCGAGGACAACGCGGCCTTCGGCCTGAAGGCGCAGAAGGCCCCCAAGGCCGAGATACCCGGGCGCGTCGCCGAGGCCCTGGAGATGACCGGCATGGCGGCGTACGCCAAGCGCTACCCGCGCGAGCTCTCCGGCGGGCAGCAGCAGCGCGTGGCGATCGCCCGCGCGCTGGCGATCCGGCCCGGGGTGCTCCTGCTCGACGAGCCGCTGTCCGCGCTCGACGCGCAGCTGCGCTCCGGGATGCTCGCCGAACTGGCCCGGCTGCACCGCGAACTGCCCGACGTATCGATTCTGTACGTCACCCACGACCAGGTGGAGGCGCTGACGCTCGCCGACCGGATCGCGGTCATGGACCGGGCCCGGATCCAGGACTGCGGCACTCCGCAGGAGCTGTACCGGGCGCCGCGCACCGAGTTCACCGCCTCGTTCGTCGGCAACGCGAACCTGCTGCCGGTGACCGTCGCCGAGTCCGGGGCGCTCTTCGCGGGACGGGCGCTGGAGCTGGACCGCGGGCGGGCCGTCCCCGGCGCGAGCGCGACCCTGTGCGTACGGCCGCACCTCCTCGGTCTCGGCGCCGGGCCCAACGCCCTGAGCGGGACGATCACCGAGGTCCAGTGGCGCGGCTCCACGCACCGGCTGTACGTGGACGTCGAGGGCCACCGGATCAAGGCGGACCTGCCGGAGCTGCGCGAAACCCCGGCGCTGGGCGGCCACGTCACCCTGCACTTCGAGCCGCAGGACGCGGTCCTGCTGTCGGCGGGAGTCTCCGATGGCTGAGGTCCCCGCACCGGCCGCCACGACCGTCCCGCACCAGACCGCGGCCCACACCGTGCGCGGAACCCGTGCCGTGCCCGGCTGGTTCTGGTCCCTGCCGCCCGTGGCCGCGCTCACGCTGGTATTCCTCTACCCCCTCGCCCTGGTCGTCCGGCAGTCCTTCAGCCCCGAGAACGGCGGCGGCGCCTTCGACGCGTACGCCTCCGTCTTCCGCTCGCACTCCTTCCGCGAGGCGCTCGGGACCACGGTCTGGCTGGCTGCCGGAGCCACCGTCGGCTGCCTCGTCCTCGGGTTCGTACTCGCGCTGATCATCGCCTTCGTGCCCTTCCCCGGGGCCAAAGCCGTCGCGAAGTTCATCGACGTCTTCCTCTCCTTCCCCTCCTTCCTCATCACCCTCGCCCTCCTCTTCATCTACGGCACGGTCGGCATGGCCAACGGGCTGTGGACCGATGTGAGCGGCAGCACCGAGGGGCCGTTCCACTTCCTCACCACCCCGTGGGGCGTGCTCCTCGCGGAGATCACGTACTTCACGCCCTTCGTGATGCGCCCGCTGCTCGCCGCCTTCTCCCAGCTGGACACCGCCCAACTGGAGGTGGCCTCCTCGCTCGGCGCGAAGCCCGCCCGGATCATCCGGCGCGTGATCCTCCCCGAGGCCCTCCCGGCGCTCGCCGCCGGCGGCAGCCTCGTCCTGGTCATGTGCCTCAACGAGTTCGGCATCGTGCTGTTCACCGGGGCCAAGGACGTCACCACGCTCCCGATGCTCGTCTACGGCAAGGCGATCCTGGAGTCCGACTACGCGGCCGCCTGTGTGGTCGCCGTCGTCAACATCGCTATTTCCGTCGGCCTGTTCGGCCTCTACCGGGTGGTGAGCAAGCGTGCTGGTGCATAGCAAGAGCGGCCGCTGGGCCGCGTGGGGCCTGTTCGGTCTCCTCTTCGTGCCGCTCTTCGCCCTGCCCCTGCTCGTCGTGGCGACCGCGTCGTTCTCCACCCACTGGTCCGGGGCCTTCCCCTCCGGCCCGACGACGGAGAACTACGCTTCCGCCGTGCAGGGCGAATCCCTCCGGGCGCTGACCACCTCGCTGGTGACCGCCCTCGTCGCGAGTCTGCTCGCGCTCACCCTCGGGACCTGGGCCGCGCTGGCCGCGGCCCGGCTGAAGCGGCGCGGAAAGCGGTCCCTGGACGCCCTGTTCATGCTGCCCGTCGCCGTGCCGTCCGTGGTCGTCGGCCTCGCCGTCCTGGTCGCGTTCAGCAAACCCCCGCTGCTGCTCAACGGCACCAGCTCAATCGTGATCCTGGCGCACACGATTCTTGTCACCGCGTTTGCCCATCAGTCGGTTTCGGCCGCCATCGTTCGTCTCGACCCCGCGTACGAACAGGCGGCGGCCTCCCTGGGCGCCCGTCCCGCGTACGTGCTGTGGCGGGTCAAGCTCCCGCTCCTGCTGCCGTCCCTGACGGCGGCCGCCGGACTCTGCTTCGCACTGTCCATGGGCGAGCTGAGCGCCACGATGATGCTCTACCCGCCGGACTGGATGCCCCTCCCGGTCCGGATCTTCACCGCCACCGACCGCGGTTCGCTCTTCGGCGGGTCCGCCGTCGCCGTGGTCCTGATGGCCGCCACCCTGCTGGTCCTCCTGGCCGTCTCCCGCATCCGCACCAGAGCCGCGTACCGCTGACTCCCTTTCCCCGTAAGGAAGTTCTTCCCCATGTCCAGAACCCCCAACGGTCGTCGCCGCCTCCTCCGCACCACCGCCGCCGTCACCGGCGGCCTCGCCCTCGCAGGCGGCCTCACCGCCTGCGGCGGCTCGACCACCCCCGCCGAGTCCAAGGGCGGCGGCGAGAAGGTCGTCACCGTCTACAGCGCCGACGGCCTCAAGAGCGAGAAGGGCGACGGCTGGTACGACAGGGTCTTCGCCGATTTCACGAAGAAGACCGGCATCCAGGTCAAGTACGTCGAGGGCGGCTCGGGAGAGATGGTGCAGCGCGCCGTCCGCGAGAAGACGAACACCCAGGCCGACGTGATCGTCACCCTCCCGCCGTTCATCCAGCAGGCGGACGGCAAGGGCCTGCTCCAGGCCTACAAGCCGCAGGGCTCCGACAAGGTCAACGGGGCCGGCAAGGCCGCCGACGGCAAGTGGACCTCGGTCGTGAACAACTACTTCGGCTTCGTCCACAACAAGAAGGAGCTGCCGGAGGCGCCCACGACCTGGGAAGAGCTGCTGGACGCCAAGTACAGGGGCAAGCTCCAGTACTCCACCCCGGGTGTCGCGGGCGACGGCACCGCCGTCCTCGTCAAGGCGATGCACGACTTCGGCGGCAAGGAGCCGGCGCTGGAGTACCTGAAGAAGCTCCAGGCCAACAACGTCGGCCCGTCCTCCTCCACCAGCAAGCTCGCGCCGAAGACCGACAAGGGCGAGCTGCTCGTCGCCAACGGCGACGTCCAGATGAACTTCGCGCAGTCCAAGTCCATGCCGAACCTGGGCATCTGGTTCCCGGCCAAGGACGGCGGCAAGCCGACCACGTTCGCCCTGCCGTACGCGGCCGGCCTGGTGGACAAAGCCCCGCACACCGAGAACGGCAGGAAGCTCCTCGACTTCCTGCTCAGCGAGGACGCCCAGAAGCTGGTCAGCGAGGTCGGCGGCGGCTTCCCCGCGCGCACCGACGTCAAGCCGACCGACGCCAACGCCGTCGAGCTCACCAAGCTGATGACCGGCGTCGAGGTCTTCGAGCCGGACTGGGCCGACATCGACAAGAACCTGGCGGGCTACGTCGACGCGTGGAAGTCGGCAACCGGCAGCTGACCGGTCGCCTCCTGGTCACCCACGACCAGGAAAGTGACGCTTGCATAACGGGTCTGGACCGAGGACCGCACCCTCGGTCCGGACCCCGCGCACGTCCGCACGCATCCGTGCCCGCACCTCTGCACGCAAGCCCTCGCGCCCTTCCCCACGATTACTCCCGGAGGAGTACGTGCCCACTGTCCTGTCAGGACGCGCCCTCGCCGTGACCGCCACGGCCCTGCTCGCCACCGGCCTCGGCGGGCACACCGCCACCGCCGAAGCGGCCGCCACCGCCGCCACCACCGACAAGGTCCTCGTCATCGGCCTCGACGGCACGGTCCTCGACCGCGTCAAGGCCGCCAACGCCCCCTACCTGCAGGGCCTGATGGCCCAGGGCCTCACCGCGGAGAGCACCCTCTACGCGAACCCGATGGCCGCCACCTCCTCGGGCCCCGGCTGGTCCACCATCGCCACCGGCGTCTGGCCCGACAAGCACGGCGTGAAGGACAACACCTTCACCGGCAGGAACTACACGGCCTACCCCGACTTCCTGACCCGCATCGAGAACGCCAAACCGTCGCTCAACACCTACGCGGCCGCCGACTGGGAGCCCGTCACCTCCACCGACGCGGGCGGCCCGATCTTCTCCCCCAGGGTCGACAAGCGCCTCGGCCTCAAGGGCGACCGCGACGGCTACGGCACCGAGGACCCGAAGATCGCCGCCGCGGCCTCCGCCGAACTGCAGGGCCAGAACCCGGACGCCGCGTTCGTCTACTTCGGCCAGGTCGACGGCGCCGGGCACTCGTACGGCGCCGCCAGCCAGCAGTACCTCGACGCGATCGGCCGCGTCGACGGGATGGTCGGCCAGCTGCTCACCGCCGTGCAGAACCGCCCCACCTACGCCCAGGAGAACTGGAAGATCCTGGTCACCACCGACCACGGGCACACCGACGCGGGCGGCCACGGCGGCTCCACCATCCAGGAGCGCGGCACCTTCGTCATCGCCAAGGGCGCGGGCATCCCGGCCGGTTCGGTGCGCAACGACGTCAAGCTCGTCGACGTGGCGGCCACCGCGATGGCGCAGGTCGGGGTCAACCCCGGCTCGGCGATCGACGGCGTACCGCTGAACGCCCCCGACGACAACGACCCGTTCGACACCCTCCGACCCAACCTCCAGGCCCGCGTCGACGAGACGGGCATCCCGGCGGGCGCGAAGGGCTTCACGCACACCCCGCCGGCCGGCTGGTCCGTCGACAACTCCACGATGGGCACCGGCGGTGTCCCCGAGTGGGCCGGTTGGGCCTTCACGACCGACGAGTTCTGGAGCCAGGCCCAGCGCGACCAGTGGCGCGAGCTGAACGTCCGCTCCCGTGACGTGTTCGCCGTCGCCGACTCCGACGAGTGGGACGACAAGTCCCACTCCGGCTCCTACGACTCCACCCTGGTCACCCCCAAGTGGGCGGTGGCGGGCGGCACGGCCGGTTCGTCCGCGAACCTGACCTTCCAGACCCACTACCACCACGAGGCCGGTCAGACCGCCCAGGTCCTGGTCTCCTACGACGGCGGCACGCCCACGGTCGTCAAGAGCTACACCGCCGACGCGGTCGCCAAGGCGGAGTCCCTGACCCTCCAGGTCCCGGCCGGAGCCACCGACGTCCAGGTCCGATTCCGCTACGCCGGCACCAACAACTGGTACTGGACCGTCGACGACGTCAAGCTCGGCTGATCCGCGGAACCAGCCGGCAGTCCGGGCCGTGGACGCTCTCGGCGTCCACGGCCCGGCCCCGATAGGGTGGTAGAGACCACAGGCCAAAGGTCGGCGGTCACAGGTCAGAGGTACGGCCACCGAGAGCGGAGAACAATCCAGTGGCAGAGCGCAAGCCGATCGAATCCTGGCTCACCGACATGGACGGGGTCCTGATCCACGAAGGCACCCCGATCCCCGGCGCCGATGCCTTCATCAAGCGGCTGCGCGACTCCGGCAAGCCCTTCCTGGTCCTGACGAACAACTCGATCTACACCCCGCGCGACCTCCAGGCCCGCCTCGCCCGCATGGGCCTGCACGTCCCCGTCGAGAACATCTGGACCTCGGCGCTCGCCACCGCGAAGTTCCTCGACGACCAGCGCCCGGGCGGCACCGCGTACGTCATCGGCGAGGCCGGACTGACCACCGCCCTGCACGACATCGGCTACATCCTGACCGACCACGAGCCCGACTACGTGGTCCTCGGCGAGACCCGCACGTACAGCTTCGAGGCGATGACGAAGGCGGTCCGCCTGATCAACGCGGGCGCCCGCTTCATCTGCACCAACCCCGACGAGACCGGCCCCTCCACCGAGGGCCCGCTGCCCGCCACCGGCGCCGTCGCCGCGCTGATCACCAAGGCGACCGGCAAGCAGCCGTACTTCGCCGGCAAGCCCAACCCGCTGATGATGCGGACCGGCCTGAACGCCATCGGCGCGCACTCCGAGAGCAGCGCGATGATCGGCGACCGGATGGACACCGACGTCCTGGCCGGGCTGGAGGCCGGGATGCAGACCTTCCTCGTGCTGACCGGGCTGACCTCCGCCGCGGACACCGAGAAGTTCCCGTACCGGCCGACCAAGACCGTCGACTCGATCGCCGACCTGGTCGATCTCGTCTGATCCGAACGGGTCAAGCGCGCGGCGCTCCGGATGCGGAGCGGTGCGCCGCGCGTGAATCTCCTTGTTGAGGAGGTTCACCATGCGCAGTGCTCTGTTCGCTCTCCGTGTCACCGGGGTGGCCGTCGCCCTGACGGCTCTCACCGCCGTGTCCTCGCCCGCCGCCCTGGCGGCCGGCGAGGAGAAAAGCGGCAGCGTCTCGGTCGATCCGCGCCAGGCCGAACCGGGGGCGCAGGTCAAGCTGCGCGTCCACGGCTGTGAGGACAAATGGGCGACGGCCACATCAGCCGTGTTCGTTTCGGAGGTCCACCTGTCCTCCGGCCGCGACGGGGACAAGTCGCTCTCGGGTGACGCGATGATCAGCTCGACGGCCCAGCCCGGCTGGCACGTCGTCAAGGTGAAGTGCGACGGGGGCGAGGACCGCGTCCGCGGCACCGTCGAAGTGGTCCGCCGCCGCGACGGCCGCGAGCAGGAGCGGGACCACGACCGGCCGAACCCCCACCAGACGCCCGTCTGGCCCGTCCACGCGGGCGGCGGCGGGATGTCCGCCGAGCTCGCGGCGACGGACCGGGCGGTGCGGGCGGCCGAGGCGGCTCGGGACCAGGCCGCGGCCGCCAGGAAGAACCACGGGGGCGAGGGGCCCGGCCTCCCGCACACCGTGATCGGCGCCGTGCTGGCCGCTACGGCCACGCTCGCCGTCGCGTTCCGGGCGCTGACCCTGCGCCGGCGCCGCAGCGGCGAGTGAGGACGCGGCGGTGACGGGCCCGGGGGAGCCGAGGTCCTCCGGCGGCGGGCGGCTGCTGACCTTCGCCGCGTGGTCCGTGCTGGTGCTCGGCCTGTGGCTGTGGGGCCGGGAGATCACCGGCGTCCCGCCGGGTCCCCCGTCGGGGCTGGCCGGCGGGTCGGCGCTGCCCGTACCGGGGCTGCCCGCGGCGCACACCCCGCTGGCGGCGTCCCTCCCCGCGCGGGTCGACGTACCGTCGATGGGCATCCAGGCGCCGGTGGTCTCCCGGGGCCTCGACGCCCAGGGCGCGATCGAGCCGCCGCCGTACGACCGCCCGGGGACCGTGGGCTGGTGGGGCGGCGGGGTCAAGCCGGGCGAGGCCGGGGCCGCGCTGCTGGTCGGACACGTGGACACGGCGTCGAAACCGGCGGTGTTCTACGGCCTGAGCACCGCGCGGCCGGGCGACGCGGTGCGGGTGGTCCGGACGGACGGGTCGGTCGCCGAGTTCACGATCGAGGACGTACGGGTGTACGAGCGGGCGCGCTTCGACGCGCACCGGGCGTACGGCCCGCGGATCAGGGGCCGGGCGGAGCTGCGCCTGGTGACCTGCGGGGGCACGTACGACAAGGCGGCCAAGGAGTACACGGCGAACGTGGTCGTGTCGGCCTACCTGACGGGGAGGGTGCGGCCCGGCGCGCCGGTGTGACGGGAAACGAAGAAGGCCCCCACTCGCGTGGGGGCCTTCTTCCGTCTGTGCGCCGCCAGGGACTCGAACCCCGGACCCGCTGATTAAGAGTCAGCTGCTCTAACCAACTGAGCTAGCGGCGCCTGCTGACAGAGAAAACTCTACCCCACCTCCGGCGGTGCTCGTGACCAGCCGCGCCCGCCTTGTCCGATTAACCCATGTTTAAGGGGTTTATCGTGCACGATATGTCTGGGCTGAACCGAATCTGATGCCCCGACAGATTCGGAGCCCGCCTGACCAGCGACGAGCAGGGGAGTGGACGGAACCGCATGACGATCCAGCCTCCGATGCATGTGCAGATGCCTGCGCCGACGGAGCCGGCAGCGATGTCGGTGCCGATGCCGGTGCCCGCTTTCGAGGAGTACGAGCCCGCAGGCGACTGCGTCTGCGCGGGCTGCGCGCAGCGCCGCCGTGCCCTCGCCCGCGCGCGGGCCATACCGCTCCGGGACGGTGGCCACCCGGCCGCCCGCGGCGCCCGCCGGGCGCTGGTGCTCGCCACCGCGGCGGGCGTGGTCCTCGGCGGTGGCGGATCGGCGGCCCTGGCGGCGGCCACCCCGGTCCCCGGCCCGGGGCCGGTCTCCCTCGACACCCCCGGCTCCCCGCAGGGCGGCCGGTCCCCGCTGCACGGGCGCCCGGCCCCGGCGAAGCCGGCGGGTGCTCCGGGTGCGCCGTCGGCCGTCAGGCGGATCGACCGGGCGTCGATCATCACGCGGGCGAAGGTGTGGCTGGACGCGAAGGTCCCGTACAGCATGTCCACGTACTGGTCGGACGGCTACCGGCAGGACTGCTCCGGCTACGTCTCGATGGCCTGGAACCTTGGTACGAACGAGTGGACCGGCAGCCTCGACAAATTCGCCACCAAGATCACCAAGGAGGAGCTGCTGCCGGGGGACATGCTCCTCTTCCACAACCCGTCGGACCCGACCAACGGCTCGCACGTGGTGCTCTTCGGGGGGTGGGTCGACGAGACGCGCACGCACTACGTCGCCTACGAGCAGACCCGCCCGAACACGCGCACGGGGGCCACGCCGTACGGCTACTGGAACAACGCGACGAAGTACGTCCCCTACCGGTTCAACGGGGTGACGCCCGGCCTCGCCGAGGACCCGGCGTCGACCGATCCGAAGCCGGCGGTTCCGACGGCCTTCCCGGGCGCCACGCAGTTCGGTCCGGGAGCGAACAACGAGTACGTCGCCCAGCTCGGCCGGATGCTGATCGAGCGGGGCGGACGGCGTTTCTACCCGAAGGGCGCGAGCACGGCGTGGAGCGACGCCGACCGGCTGGCCACGCAGGCCTTCCAGACCGCGCAGGGCTGGACGGGCACGGACGCCGACGGCATCCCGGGCGCGCACACCTGGCAACTGCTGGTCGAGCACAAGGGCAACGACATCCGCCCCACGGTGGAGGGCGCCCCGGGCGCTCCCCCCAGGCCGGGGCACGCCGGCGCGCCGGGCGCTGCCGGGACGCCCGGCAGCCCGGCCGGGGTGCCGGGCTATCCGGGGCTGTCGGTGTTCCGCCCGGGGTCCTCGAACCCGTTCATCACCGCCCTTGGCCGCCAGCTGGTGAAGAAGGGCTTCGGCAAGAACTACACGTCCGGCACCGGGCCCCGCTGGAGCGAGGCCGACCGTCGCAGTGTCGAGGCATTCCAACGCGCCCAGGGCTGGCGCGGAGCCGCGGCCGACGGCTACCCGGGCCCGGAAACCTGGCGCCGGCTGTTCGCATGACGGAGGCAACGATGTTCCCCACGCGCACCACTTCGACGACGGGCACCTTCCGGGTACCGCCCGCGCCCCCGCAAGCCCCGGCGGTGCGAGCAACCGGCGACGCCCCGGCCCTGCGCCCGCAACCGCAACCGCAACCGACACCGCCCGCACCCGCCACCGCGGCCGTCGTACCCTCCGCAGCCGCTGCCCCCGCTGCAGGGGTCGCCCCCTCCGCGGCCGTCGTTCTCTCTGCGGCCGTCGTTCCCGCTCCACCCGCCGTACTCCCCGTACCCGCCGCGGTCCCGGCCCCGCCGGCGGCCGGGCCGGCTCCGGAGCCGGCCGCCGCCGCGGCCGTGATCCCGGCCCGTTCCGAGTCCGAGCCTCCGGCGGAGCCGGAGCCCGGGGCGGCGGCCGAGGCCGCCGGGCTCGCCGGACCGGCCCGGCCGACCGCGTCGACGACCGCGGATCCGGGCGCGGATGACGCGGACGTCGCGGACCCGGCAGGCCCGGCCTGGGTGGCCGGGGTCCCCGCCGCGATGGTGGCCGGGCCGGGCGGCGTCGCCCTCCCGCACGGGCGGCCGGCGGCGGACTGCGCCCTGAGCGAGGTCCCGGCGGCGCGGATCCGGGTCGAGCCCGAGCCGGTGCACGCGCTGGCCGGGGCCGGCGACCGCGGCGAGTACGGCCTGGAACCCGATCCGCCGGTCTCCGTACCGGCCCCGGCGGCACACTCGGGGGTGTCCACCCTGCGCCTGCGGAGCCTCGACGGCTCTGCCGTTGCCGAACCCCCGCCCCCGCACGCCCAGGTCTGGCCCCCGGCCGGCCCCGCGGCGGAGCCGGGCGGGGACGGTTCCGCGCCCGCGCGCGGCGAGCCGTGGCCGCCCGCCGTCCCCCTGGGTGAAGCGCGTACCCGGCCCCAGGTCTGGCCGGCCGCCGGTTCCGAGGCGGGGGCCGACCGCCCCGCGCAGCGGTACGGCGAGCCGTGGCCGCCCACCGTCCCCGAGGGCGGACCGGAGGCCGGGACCGCGGCGCACGTCCCGTACGTTCCGCAGCCCCAGGCCGAGGTGGACCCGGAGGAGGGCCCGGGCGGCGGAGTGCCCGGGCCCGCCGTGGGGGACATCGTCGCCCTGGCCGTGGCGCGGGGGATGGCGGAGGGGGACCCGGAGGATCTGCCGCGGGTCGGGGCCGCGCGCGGGGCCGCCGTCACCGAGGTGCCCGTGCACCTCCCGTTCCCCGCGGAGTCCCGCCCGCTCGCGGCACCGGCCCCGGCGCCCGCCCGGGAACCGGCCCCCGCCGCCCGGAGCGGCGCGGCGCGGCCCGCGCCCGGGCGGCGGGTGCCGCACGGGGACGAGCGGCTGCGGGAGCACCGCGGGCCCGTACTGCCCGGCTGGGTCGGGGTCGGAGTCGGCGGCCTCGCGCTCACCGGCTGCCTGGCGGTGCTCTGGCGGGCCGGGGCCGTCCCCGCCGCGTTCGTGGCCGCCTTCGGCGCGACCCCCCGCGCCTACCAGGGGCTCCGCGCCACCCACTGGCCCCCGCTCGCCTTCCTCGGCATCGTCGCGCTGCTCGCGCTCGGCGGACTCGGCCGCGCCAAGGCCGGCCATGCGTGGGTGCTGACCCTCTTCGGCCGCTACCGCGGCACGGTACGCCGCACGGGTCTCACCTGGGTCAGCCCCCTCCTGCTCCGCCGCCGCGTCGACGTCCGGCTGCGGCACTGGCGCAGCGAGCCCATGCCCGCCGTGGACTCCGGCGGCCTGGCCCTGCGGGTCGTCGTGCAGGTCGTTTGGCAGGTCAAGGACACGGCCCGGGCCACCCTCGCCGTCGAGGACCACACCGAGTACCTCGCCGAGCAGGTCGAATCGGCGATGGCCCGGGTCCTGTCCCAGCTGCCCGCCGACGCCTTCCACGAGGACGCCCCGACGCTGCGCGACTCCGAGGCCGTCGGCGACGCGCTGACCCGGATGCTGGCGACCGAGACCGAGGCGGTCGGGATCGAGGTGTATTCGGCCCAGCCGACCCGGATCGAGTACGCCCCGGAAGTCGCCGAGGCCATGCGGCGGCGCCGGGTCGCGGCGATCGACGCCAAGCACCGGGACACGGTGCTGACCTCGGTCGTGGACGCGGTCGACGACACCGTCCACCGGCTGACCGCGCGCGGGCTCGTCGAGCTCGACGACTACGAGCGCAAGGCCCTCGTGAAGGACCTCACGGTCGCCTTCTACACCGGGCGTCCGGAGTAGGAGCATTCTGCGCACCGGTGGACGTGGATCTCCCAGGTCACTGGGTGTTCTACCGCGCGTACTCGACGAACCTGGTCCGCTCGGCGTCCGAGCGGACCAGGGTGAGCAGCAGCTGTACCGCGGTGTCCGCCAGCGCCTCGCCGACCGCGGGCACCACCTCCGAGAAGAACGGCTCCCCGAACTTGCGCCAGCCCTTCTCGGTGATCGCCAGCGCCACGGCGTCCGCGCGCCGCCCCGCCAGTGAACGGGCCGCCAGGTTGGGCACGTAGCCCAGCTCGGCGAGGGCCTGCTGCAACGGCACGCCGGGTCGACCCCTTGACACCGGTCGCGTTGTTGACGACGCGGGAGACCGTGCCCCGCCCCACCCCGGCAAGCGGGCGGCAGGGTCAGGGCGGGGGTCAGCGGCGCAGGGTGACGGGCAGCGCCTCCAAGCCGCGCAGCATCATCGTGTTGCGCCAGCGCAATTCGCGCTCCTGGCAGGCCAGGGTCGTTCCGGGGAAGCGGGCGAGGAGCGCGGTGAGCGCGATCTCGGTCTCCAGCTTGCCGAGCAGGGCCCCGAGGCAGCGGTGGATGCCACCGCCGAAGGCGAGATGGCCGGCGTCCCGGCGGTCGAGGATGAGGCGGTCGGGGTCCTGGAAGCGCGCCGGGTCGCGGTTGGCCGCGCCGAGGGACAGCAGCACGAACTCGTCCTGCGGGATCTCCACCCCGCCGACGTCCACCGGCTCGGTGGTGAAGCGGGTGGTGGCCATGCAGATGGGGGAGTCGTAGCGCAGGAACTCCTCGACGGCCATGGGCATCCGGGTGGGATCGGCGCGCAGCCAGGCGGCCTGGCCGGGATCGCGCAGCAGCGCGAGGCAGGAGGTGCTCAGCAGGTTCACGGTGGTCTCGTGCCCGCCGATCAGCAGCAGGGCGACCATGCCCACGATCTCGTCGTCCGTCAGCTCCCCGCGCTCGCGGGCCGCCATCAACTCGGTGAGCAGATCGGCGGGACGGTCATTGCGGCGGATACGCCGGTCGGCGATGGCCAGGACGTACGCGCCCATCTCCTGGACGGCTCGCCGGAACGCCGCGTGGTCGCCCTCCTGGGTGACGATGGCGGTCGACCACTCCCGGTAGAGGTCGCGGTCCTCTGGCGGGAAGCCGAGCAGTTCGCAGACGACGAGGATCGGCAGCGGGAAGGCGAAGTCACGTACCAAGTCCAGCGTGGCGGTGGTGGTGCGGGTCGTGTGGCGCGCGGCTGCCGCGTCCAGCCCGTCGAGGAGTTCGAGGGTGATGCGCTCGACCATCGGCCGCATCGCCTCGACCCGCTTGCGGCTGAACGCCGCCTGGACCACGCGGCGGAGGCGGGTGTGGTCGGGCGGATCGCTGCTGAGCATATGGGTGATATCGGCGCCCAGGTTGACGCCCTCGACCCGGCTGTCGGCCAGGGCCTGGGCGCGCCGCACATCCTGCGCGAAGCGGCGGTCGGAGAGCGCGGCCCGGACATCGGCGTAGCGCGGGATGATCCACAGCCGCAGGCCGCCGTCGCTGTGCAGCACGGAGACCGGGGCCGATTGCCGCATCCTGGCCAGGGTCGGGTACGGGTCGCTGAGGAACGTCGGCGGGTTCTGGCGCGGTTCCGTCGTCGCGGGCTTGTCCGGCCGGTGCTTCTGCGGCCGGGGACTGTTCGTCCGGGGTGCTGCCGTAGCTGTGGTCATGATGTTCTCCTGTCCTCACCGGCACGGCCGGCGCCGCGGCGGGGTGCCGTGCGTGGCACCCCGCTACGGCGCTGCTTGGGCTCACTGCAGAGGCGACTTCTTCTCCGTGTCCTTCTTCGTGCGGGTGGTGCAGGCCGGCGCCGGGTCGTTCGGCCGGACCGGGACCGCCTTGTCCAGGGCGGCCTGGGTGTCCGGATGAATGATGAGCCCGCGCTCCCGCTCGGTGGCGCTGATGGGGTCGACGCGCAGTCCGTGACGCTTCATGGGGTTGACCTTTCTTCGGTTTCTTCGGTGTGGTGGACGGGGTGGTGCGAGCCGGTCCGTCCGCTGTTGCGGTGGTCGGCGGTTCTGGGGGAGGTGCGCAGCGTGTCGTCGGCGTAGCGCACCATGGCGGACCAGGCGGCGGCGTATCCGGCCGGGTCTCGGCCCAGGTCGTGTCCGCCGCCGAGCCACCGGACGCGATGCGGGACGTCGTGGCGCCGCAGCGCGGCGAGGTAGCGTTCGATCTGTTCCGGAGGGCACTTCTCGTCGTCCGCCGAGGCGGCGAGGAAGAGCGGGCCGCGTACGCGGCCCACATAGGTCATCGGGCAGGCCGCGCGATAGCGGTGTGGCACCTGCTCGGGGGTGCCGCCGAAGAGGCGGTCGTCGACCTCCCGCAGCGCCGGCGTCGTCGCCCGGTACGCCGCCGTGTAGTCGGCCACCGGGGCGACGGCCAGCCCCACGTCCCAAAGCCGGGGCTGGACGCCCATCGCCAGCAGCGTCAGGTAGCCGCCCCAGGAGTAGCCGCACAGGCCGGTACGGCCGGGCTCCGCGACTCCCGCGTCGATGAGGTGGCCGCGCACCGCGGCGAGGTCTTCGAGCTGGGCGAGGCCGACCCGGTGGCCGAAGTCGTCCCGCCAACGGGGGCCGTAGCCCGTCGAGCCGCGGTAGTTGGTGCGCACCACGGCGAATCCGGCCCGGACCAGGGCCTCGGTCCGGCCGTCATAGGCGTCCCGGTCGTGGGTGTGGGGCCCGCCGTGAACGAGGAAGACCGTCGGCCAGGGGCGGTGGCCCGCCCTGCGGCCGGGCGGGGTGGCCACGAAGCTGTGGATCTGCCCGTACGGCCGACGTGTCCACAGCTCGCGACGCCTGGGTCCGGTCGTTCCGCCGGGCGCCGTGCCGCGTGACGCCGTCGTGGAGCGGCCGGAGTGGCCGGAGTGGCCGGAGTTGTCGGGATGTTCCGGGGGTTCCGGGTGCTCCGCACTTTCCGCACTTTTCGGGCTTTGCGGGTGGCAGATCAGTGGCCGGGGCGGTTCGCCGTCGCGGCTCCACAGGCAGTGGACCGTGCGGTCGGGTGCGCAGGAGAAGTCGATGATCGTGCCCTCGGGCGTAGGAAGCACCGTCGTCGTACCGCGGTCGAGGTCGGCGCGGAGCAGGCGACTGCGTCCCGCCCGGTCCTGCTGGACCAGCGCCGTGCGGCCGGGCCCGTACCAGCAGGCGGTGATCTCCGTATCGAAGTCGAGGGCGGAGCCGGGACCATGCGTACGGATCCCCTCGCCCTGCCGCCAGAAAGCCAGGGTGTAGCGGCCCGCGCGTTCGAGGACGAGCAGCAGTTCCGGCCGTGCGGTGGTGTGGTCCGGGCGGAAGCCCAGCGCCCACACCGCGCCGCCGTCGCCGTCCCCCGCTGCGCCGGGGATGGCGTCCACGAGGACGCCGGAGGCCGGTGACCACAGCCGGACCGCGGCCGGTCCGGCCGGGTACCCCGCGGTGGCCAGCAGCCGGCCGCCGGGGGCCAGGCCCACCACTGCCGCATAGCCGGGCTCCTCGGCCACCAGGCGGGCGCGCTCGCCCGGTCGGCCGAGGTAGTACCGCGAGCGGTCCTCGACCCCGACGCCGATGGCGGCGAGGCCGCTGCGGGGGTCGAAGGCCAGGCCGTGCATCCGCCCGGCGGGTACGCCGTCGAGCGCCGGGCGCGGGTGCCCGCCCTCGAACGGCCCGCGCAGCCAGTGGCCTTGACCGCCGGGGGCGGCGTCGAACCACCACAGGCCGTGGCCGTCCGGCTCGATGGCGGCGGTCTCCACACCCAGCGGTGCGGTGGTCGCCTGCCGGCGCTGACCCGTCGTCAGATCCCAGGCCACGATCTGCGGGAGACCGTCCACATACCGGGTCTCGACCGCTCGCCGTCCGTCGCCGGCGGCGAAGGACGGGACGTGCACCGCCGTTCCGATACCGCCGCTCATCGCGTCCCTCCCTTCGTTGGTGTCCGCTTCCGCCGCCGGTGGCCTTGGCTGTGGTGGGCTCCGACGTCCATCACACTGCCGGGCGGGCGGGCTGCGCGGCAGGGAAGAAAGCGCAGCGGCACCGACAGTGACCACTGCCGGTTCTTCCCTGGCACCGGACGGTGGGCGGGCGACAGGGTGCGGGGGCGACCACATGGCCCGGACCCACCGAGGAGAAAGAGGCGACCCGATGACGATCGCGGCGACCCAGCCCGGCACAGCCCCCGTCCCACCCGCCGGAGCGCCGAACGGCACACCGGGTGGCAGGCCGAGCCGTGCGCTGACGGCGGTCTATGTCGCGGGCGCGGTGACGGCGTTGGGCACCCAGATGACCATGCTCGCGCTGCCCTGGCTGGTGCTGGAGACCACCGGCTCGGCCACCCGGGCGGGCCTGGTCTTCGCTGGCCAGGTGCTGCCCATGGCGCTGCTCGGCTTCGCGGGCGGAGAGGTCATCCAGCGCCTGGGCGCCCGCCGGACCATGGTCATCTCCGATCTCGCCCGCGCTCCGGTGGTGGCGCTGATCCCGCTGCTGCAGAACCTGGGCGCGCTCAATCTGGCCGTCCTCATGGCGATCGTCGTGGCGCTCGGGGCGCTGGCCGTTCCGTACCACGCGGCACAGCGGGTGCTGGCGATGGAACTCCTGAGCCCGCACGCCCGCTCTCTGGCCCGCGCCAACAGCGCGCTGGCCGGTGTGACGAACGGCTCGGCGTTCGTTGGACCGGCGCTCGCGGGCGCGCTGATCCCGCTGGTGGGGACCACATCGGTGATATGGCTGGACGCGGCCTCGTTCGCCTTCTCCGGGTTGCTGCTGCTGCGCCGCGTCCCGGCAGGGGGTGGCGGGGCCGAAGGGTCCGCGGCCGGGCCGCGCGGCCTGTGGGCGGGAGTGCGGCATCTGTGCGGCGACTGGTTCCTGAGCCGGGCGATGCTGTCCACCGTGGTGTTCGGGCTGATGCTGCGAACCCAGATGATCACCATGCCGGTGCTGGCGTTCGCCCGGTTCGAGGGGGACGCCAGGGTCGGCGGCCTGCTGATCGCCGCCTATGGCGCCGGTGGTCTGGTGGGCTCGGTGGCCGCCTATGTGCTGGCGGCACGGGTCGCCCCCGTACGACTCGCCTGTACGGCCCTGGTCTGCGTCGCTCTGCCCCTGTGGACGCTCCTGGTGCCCGTGCCGGCCAGCGCGCTCGTCGTCGCCATCGGCCTGTCATCGGCCGCTGCGCCCCTGGCGAACGCGCCGCTGATGGGCCTGCTCTCCGCCCGGCTGCCGGACGGCTTCGGGCCCAAGGTGTTGCAGGCCGTGGTCACGATCAGCACCCTGGCCGGGCCGCTGGGCTTCCTGGCCGCGGGCGCCGTGCTGGACCGGGCCGGTGTCGCGGCGGCCCTGGGGGGCGTCGCCGCGCTCGCGACGTTCGGCAGCGGCAATCTGATCCTGGCCCTGCGCCGCCTCCGGGCCACCGAGGACCCGAACTGACCTGGTCTTCCGAGAAGGTCCCGGTGGACGAGGGTCACGCGGCGGTGGGGTTCACCGGAAGCCCTCCTCGCGGTACTCCGCGTCCGAGCCCGCCGCGGTGGCCATGCGCAGCTCGATGCGGGCGGATCTGGAGGCCGCCGGTGTCCCGCTACGCGCCAGTCGGTCAGCCTACCGTCAGCATGGTCGGCTCACTGGGCGCTCCATCGGTGTGCGGTACGAGTCAGTCAACGCGTTGAGCGCGTGCGCAGAGGGCGCAGGCGCACGGACAACGCGAACGCTCGAGCAAGGGACGCGGCGGATCGGGAACGGGTGTCCGGAACCTGCCGGGCCACCCGTTCCCTCATTGGTCTGGACATGGCCAACTCCCGTCAATAGCCTGGTACTTGGTCTAGACCTAAATCCCCACGCTTGCGCGCACGCTCTCATCGGACTCCCCCCACGTTCAAGGAGCATCATGCGTCCCATCCGCATGCCCGTTCACCTGCCCAGACGAGCCGGCGCCGCCACGCTCGGCCTCGGCGTCATCGCCGGCCTGGCGCTGCTCACCGCCCCCACCGCGAGCAGCCACGGCTACACCGACACCCCCATCAGCCGCCAGAAGCTCTGCGCTAACAAGACCGTCTCCGACTGCGGCCCGATCCAGTGGGAGCCGCAGAGCGTCGAGGGCTACAAGGGCTTCCCCGCCGCCGGACCGGCCGACGGCCAGATATGTTCCGGCGGGCACAGCGAGTTCGCGCAGCTCGACGACCCGCGCGGCGGCACCTGGCCCACCACCAAGGTGACCGGCGGGCAGAGCTACGGCTTCCGGTGGCAGTTCACCGCCAACCACTCCACCACCGACTTCAGGTACTACGTCACCAAGAACGGCTGGGACCCCACCAAGCCCCTTACCCGCGCGTCCCTCGAATCCCAGCCCTTCCTCACCGTCGCCTACAACGGCGCCCGGCCCCCCATGACCACGGTCCACCAGGGCACCATGCCGAGCGGAAAGTCCGGCCGGCACATGATCCTGGCGGTCTGGACGGTCAACGACACCGCCATGGCCTTCTACTCCTGCTCCGACGTTCAGTTCTGACGGAACGTCAGCTATTCTCCGGCGGCATGCGGACGACACCCGGAACCGTCGCGGAGCTCGTAGCGCGCCAATGGGGCGACCACCGGCCGGGGCTGATGTACGGCGGCAGCACGCACACCGCCGTCGTCAGCCGCCACCGGACCGTCCAGGCGGCCGCCGCGCGCGCCGCGCTGCTCGTCGACCTCCTGCCGGCGGGCCGGGGATTCGAGCCGCACATCGGGGTGCTGCTCGACAACACCCCCGAGTTCCCGTTCTGGCTCGGCGCGGCGGCCCTCGCCGGGGCCGCCGTCGCCGGGATCAACCCCACCCGGCGCGGTCCGGAGCTGGCGCGCGACATCCTGCACACCGACTGCCGGATCCTCGTCACCGAGCGCGTCCACCTGCCGCTGCTGCGCGGGCTCGACCTGCCCGGCGTACGGGTCCTCGTGACCGACTCCGAGGAGTACGCCGCCCTGCTCGCCCCGTACGCGGGCGCGAAGCCGGGCGAAGCGGTGCTCGCCGCCCCCGCCCCCGGCTCCCGCTTCCTCCTCTACTTCACCTCCGGATCCACCGGCGCCCCCAAGGCCGCCCTCTGCAGCCAGGGCCGGCTCGCCGCCGCCGCGGACTCGCTGGTCCGGCAGTTCTCGGTCACCGCCGAGGACGTCCACTACGTCTGCATGCCGCTCTTCCACGGCAACGCGGTCATCGCCGACTGGCTGCCCGCCCTCGCCGGGGGCGCGTCCGTGGCGCTGCGCCCCCGCTTCTCGGCCTCCGCGTTCCTGGCCGACGTCCGCGCGTACGGGGCGACGTACTTCACCTACGTCGGCCGGGCCGTCCAGTACCTGCTGGCCACCGAGCCCCGCCCCGACGACCGCGACCACTCGCTGCGCCTCGGCTTCGGCACCGAGGCCGGAGCGGTGGACGCGGCCCGCTTCGCCGAGCGGTTCGGGGTCCGGCTGGTGGAGGGGTACGGGGCCACCGAGGGCGGCGCCTCCGTCCAGCGGACCCCTGACACCCCGCCGGGCGCACTGGGCCGGGCCGGGCCGGGGGACGACCTGGCGGTGATCGATCCGGAGACGGGCGCGGAGTGCCCGCCGGCCGTCCTGGACGCGCGGGGCCGGCTCCTCAACGGCTCCTCGGCGATAGGCGAGCTGGTCAACCGCGGCCGCAGCCTGTTCGAGGGCTACTGGCGCAACCCCGAGGCGCAGGCCGAGCGTACCCGCGACGGCTGGTACTGGACGGGCGACCTCTTCTTCCGCGACGCGGACGGCTTCCTCTACTTCGCGGGCCGTACGGACGACCGGCTGCGGGTCGACAGCGAGAACCTGGCCGCGGCGGTGATCGAGAACATCCTGGCGCGCTGGTCGCCGGCGGCGGCTGTCGCCGTGTACGCGGTGCCGGACGAGGTGGCCGGCGACCAGGTGATGGCGGCGGTGGCCCTGGAGGAGGGGGAGGGGTTCTCGCCGGAGGCGTTCTCCGCGTTCCTGGCCGCCCAGCCGGACCTGGGGACGAAGATGTCCCCGCGCTACGTCCGGATCGTGGAGTCCATGCCGGTGACGGCGACCAACAAGATCCACCGGGCCGCCCTGCGGCGCTCCGGCTTCCGCTGCCCCGACCCCGTCTGGTGGTGCCCGCCGGGCGGCTCCGGCTACCGCCTCCTGGGACAGGAGGACCTCGCCGGGCTGCTGGCGGCGTACGCGGCGCACGGCCGGGGGGAGCTCCTGGAGCGCTGATCGGTGGTCCGCGGCTTCCCCGGGTATTGGTTTTGAGCACCCCTGAGGACCAGGTAGTATTTTCTCTGTCAGGCGCCGCTAGCTCAGTTGGTTAGAGCAGCTGACTCTTAATCAGCGGGTCCGGGGTTCGAGTCCCTGGCGGCGCACCTGTACTTCGGGCGGTTTCCGGTTCACCGGGAACCGCCCGAAGTGTTTTCCGGCCCGTTCCGGGGCGTCCGCCCGGCGCACGCGGCCCGGACTTCAGAGCGTGAGCGACAGGAGCAGGGGCGCGGCCTTCCGGTTCAGCGCGTCCGCCGCGGCCCGCAGCCGGTGCGCGTGCTCGACCGGCATCGACAGGGCCAGGCAGCCCACCGAGGCCCCGGCCGTGATCGGTACCGCGGCGCAGACGGTGCCCACCGCGTACTCCTGCAGGTCAAGCACCGGGACCGTGGCCGGCTGGGCGTCCAGTTTGGAGAAGAGGATCCGCTCGTTCACGATCGTCTTCGACGTGAGCCGGGCGATCTTGTGCCGCGAGAGGTGGTCGCGGCGCCCGTTTTGGTCGAGCTGCGTCAGCAGGCACTTGCCGACCGCGCTGGCGTGCGCAGCGGAGCGGAAGTCGACCCACTCGTGCACCTTCGGGGTGCGCGGGCTGTCGGCGAACTGCGTGATCTTCACTTCGCCGTCCACGTACCGGCTGATGTAGACCGCCGCGCCCACCGAGTCCCGGAGCCGGTCCAGGGTGTCCTGGAGCTTGTTCTGGAGTGCCTGCTGCCGGTCTATACCGGAGCCGAGCAGCACCAGGGAGTCGCCTATGGCGTAGGCGCCGTCCGACACCTGGAGTACGTACCCCTCGCGGCGCAGCATGAGGAGCATGGGGGTGAGGTGGACCGCGGGCAGGCCGGTCTCACGGGCGATCTGTACATCGGTCACACCGCCGGTGTGGCGGGCGATCGTTTCGAGTACGCGCAGGGCGTACTGCACCGAGTGGAACGGCGCGGTCGGCTCGGGCTTCAGCGCCACGGTTTCCCCCTAGCAGGTTGTTACCGCTTGCCCTACCACGATAGCCATCAAGAGGCCCACGTGGAGCGCCTGTTGATGAGATTGATGGCTCGATCACGCCCTCCTGCCTCCGTCTACTCCTCTGGCATATGCCAAGGTCACGCCCGCTGCCCGAGGATGCCGGGAATGCCCGCGCGCCGCCGATGGTTCGAGTTCTTCGTACGGACGGCGGAGCGAGGCGGGAGCGACTATGAGTGACACCGGGGACGCGGGTCCGGCTATGGATGGGGACGGCCGCGAAGATCGCGGGGGTCGCGGAGGCCGCCGGGATCCGATCCGGGGCGCGGTACGCGGCCACGCGCCGGTCCCGCTCTCGGTGCTCGACCTCGTCACGGTCGGCAGCGGCAGCACCGCCTACGACTCCCTGCGTACGAGCGTCGACATCGCCCGTCTCGCCGAGTCCCGCGGGTACCACCGGCACTGGGTCGCCGAGCACCACTCCATGCCCGGGGTGGCCAGCTCCTCCCCGGCGGTGATCCTGGCCCACCTGGCCGCCCACACCTCCCGCATCCGGCTCGGCTCGGGCGGTGTCATGCTGCCCAACCACGCGCCGCTCGCCGTCGCGGAGCAGTTCGGCACCCTGGAGGCGCTCGCCCCGGGCCGGATCGACCTCGGGCTCGGCCGCGCCCCCGGCACCGACGGCCGCACGGCCGCCGCCCTGCGCGGAAGCGGCCGCCTCGACGAAGCCGCCGAGGAGTTCCCCCGGCAGCTCGTGGAGCTCACCCGCTTCCTCGACGACGACTTCCCCGACGGGCATCCGTACGCCCGCGTCCACGCGGTGCCGGGTCCCGTGCAGGGCCCCGCCGGGCGGCCGCCGCTGTGGCTGCTCGGCTCCTCCGGGTTCAGCGCCCGGCTCGCCGCCGAGCTCGGCCTGCCCTTCGCGTACGCCCACCACTTCTCGGCGGCCGGCACCCTGCCCGCGCTGGACCTCTACCGGCAGGCCTTCCGGCCCTCGGCCGTACTGGACGCCCCGTACGCCGTGATCGGGGTCTCGGCGCTCGCCGCCGACACCGACGGGCAGGCCCGCGCCCAGGTGCTCACGGGCGCGCTGTCGATGCTGCGGCTGCGCAGCGGCCGGCCCGGGCTGATCCCGACGCCGGAGGAGGCGGCGGCGTACGGATTCTCCCCGCTGGAGCAGGAGTTCGTGGACGGCTGGCTCGCGAACGTCGTCCACGGCACGCCCGACGAGGTCCGCTCCGGGCTCGACGACCTGGCCAAGCGGACGGGCGCCGACGAGCTGATGCTGACCGCCAACGCCCACAGCGGGGCGGCCCGGTTGCGCTCCTACGAACTCGTCGCGGACGCGTACGGGATGCCGGCGGAGGCTCCGCGAGCTGACTGACGGCTCGGAACGCCGCTCGGCTGGTCTGTTGCCGCAACCTTGCGCGGAGATGGCCATAAGGCAGCCTTAAACCGCTCGTCACCCGGGGTGGCGAGCGGTTTTTCGTATGCGCGCAGGGCTCTGACGAGGGGATTTACCCGGCGAGTGGTCTAGTCCTTCTTTGGTCCAAACCATTGACTCGGACCTCGGGTGATCGCTATCACTTCTCCCACCCGAACCTCTTGCTTCCCCCTCCCACCCCCCGGAGGCAGTTCATGCACATCCGTAAACCCCTCATCGCGGCCGCCGCCACGGCCGCGCTGGCAGCCGGAGCCCTGGCGGGCTTCGCGGGGCTCGGCACCGCACAGGCCGCCGACTCGGCCGCCGCCGCAGGCGGCAACGTCAAGATCGCGTACTACGACCAGTGGAGCGTGTACGGGAACGCCTTCTACCCCAAGCACCTCGACACCCGCGGCATAGCGGGCAAGCTGGACGTCATCAACTACTCGTTCGGCAACATCCACCCGACGAACCTGACCTGTTTCGAGGCGAACAAGGCGGCGGGCGACGACAACAACCCCAACGCCGGTGACGGCGCGGGCGACTCGTACGCCGACTACCAGAAGTCCTTCGCCGCGGCGGACAGCGTCAGCGGGGTCGCCGACAAGTGGGACCAGCCGATCGTCGGCGTCTTCAACCAGTTCAAGCAGCTGAAGGCCAAGTACCCGAACCTGAAGATCAACATTTCGATCGGCGGCTGGACCTACTCGAAGTACTTCAGCGACGCGGCGAAGACCGACGCCTCCCGCAAGAAGCTGGTCTCCTCCTGCATCGACCAGTACATCAAGGGCAACCTGCCGGTCGAGGGCGGCTACGGCGGCCCGGGCAGCGCGGCCGGCATCTTCGACGGCATCGACATCGACTGGGAGTACCCCGGTTCGGCGGGCGGCCACCTGGGCAACCACTACGCCCCCGAGGACAAGCAGAACTTCACGCTCCTGCTCAAGGAGTTCCGCGAGCAGCTCGACGCGTACGGCGCGGCCAACGGCGGCAAGAAGTACCTGCTGACCTCGGCCCTCCCGGCCGGCCAGGACAAGATCAAGTACATCGAGACGGACAAGATCGGCGCGTACCTCGACTACGCGAACATCATGACGTACGACATGCACGGCGCCTGGGACGGCGACGGGCCGACGTACCACCAGTCCCCGCTGTACTCCGGGGCCAACGACCCGACCGACCCGATCGCCCCGGGCACCGAGAAGTACAGCATCGACAACGCCATCGACTCCTGGATCGACGGCAAGCCGGCCTACGGCATCGCCGGCGGCTTCCCGGCCAACAAGCTGACGCTGGGCTACGAGTTCTACTACCGCGGCTGGAAGGGCGTCCCCGCCGGGGCGAACAACGGCCTCGCGCAGAGCGCGACCGGCGCCTCCGGCGCCCGGCCCACCAGCCAGCAGGCCGGCATCGCCAACTACAAGGAGCTCGGCGGCATCGTCGACAACCCGGCGAGCACCTTCTGGGACGACCAGGCCAAGGCCTCGTACTTCTACAAGGACGGCGAGTTCTTCACCGGCCTGAACCAGAAGTCCATCCAGGCCCGGGTCGACTACGGCAAGCAGCGCGGCCTGGCCGGAGCGATGATGTACTCCCTGCTCGGCCTGGACAACAACACCACGCTGCTGAACCAGATCTCGGACTCCCTCGGCGGCACCACGCAGCCGCCGACCACCCCGCCCACCACGCCTCCGACGACCCCGCCGACCACCCCGCCCACGACGCCGCCGACCACCCCGCCGACCACGGGCTGCGGCTCGACCCCGGCGTACGTCGCGGGCACCGTCTACACCGGTGGCCAGGAGGTCTCCTACAACGGCCGCAAGTACAGGGCCCAGTGGTGGACGCAGAACGAGACCCCGGGCACCACGGGTGAGTGGGGTGTCTGGAAGGACCTCGGCGCCTGCTGATCTCCCCCCACCCCGCGCCGAGCGACACCCCGCCCCGCACCCGGTTCCCCCGGTGCGGGGCGGAGGTGTGTCACATGGTTGCCGGATTCCGGACACCGCTGCGTGGCGGTCTCGCTACGCTCGGCCACAGCTGAATCCGACCCGCGTCCCGATGGGGGTGACCGTCCCTTGGTCCTGGCCCGCGACCTCGATCCCAGCGCCTCACCACTGGACTACTACGGCTACGAACTGCGTCGGCTGAGAGAGGCCGCCGGTCTGAAACAGGGGCAGTTGGGCGACATCATTTACTGCACGGGCTCGCTGATCGGGCAGGTGGAGTGCACGAAGCGGGTGCCGACCAGGGACTTCTCGGAGCGGCTGGACGCCGCGCTCGGCACGGACGGAACGTTCTCCCGGCTGGTGGGCCTGGTCTTGCGGAGCGTGCTGCCGACGTGGTTCCAGCCGTTCGCGGAGATGGAGGCCCGTGCGGCGTACATCTCGACGTACCAGGCCCAGCTGGTGTACGGGCTGTTGCAGACCTCCGACTATGCGCGCGCCGTCTTGGCGACCGGACTGCCGGACGGTTTGGATGATTTGTTGGCCGCCCGTTTGGACCGTCAGCGAATCCTTGACAGGGACAAGCCGCCCATGGCGTGGGTGGTACTGGACGAAGCCGCCTTGTACCGGCCGATCGGTGGCCGGGAGACCATGCGGCAGCAGCTCGCTCACCTCTTGAGCTTCCGCGATCGGCGTTGGGTCAGGATCCAGATCCTCCCCTTCTCGGCTGGTGAACACGCCAGTCTGATCGGTTCGTTCACCGCCATGCGGTTCGAGGACGACCCGGACATCGTCTACTCGGAAGACCTGATCTCCGGGCACATGACGGCCAACCCTGACACTGTCAAGGAAGCCGCACTTCGTTACGCTCATTTGCAGGCCGCCGCTCTCTCGGTGGAGGAGTCGGCGGCGTTGATTATCCGCGTAATGGAGGAACGCTATGGGCACCAACCAGAACCTGACCAACGCGGTGTGGCGCAAGTCAAGCTATAGCGGAAACACGGGCGGCGAGTGCGTCGAGTGTGCTCCCCTCGGCGCCGCCGCCTGGCGCAAGGCTTCGTACAGCGGTAGCAATGGCGGCGAGTGCGTCGAGGTAGCGGCCCAGCCCTGCGGTGTCGCCGTCCGGGACTCCAAGGCCCCCGAAGGCCCCGCCTTCACGGTCGCCCCCGAGGCGTTCGCGGCCTTCGTGCGCAGCCTCTGAGGGGTCCGGGCGGAGCCCTGGGGGCACCTCCCAGCGGTAGCTGGGGGAGAAACGGAGAAAGGGCGGGGCGGGGAGACGGCTCCGCGCAGCGGCCCCGTACACCGCCCCGCAGGGTCACGCCCCGGGGCGGGTGCCGATCATCTCGGCGATCAGCTCCGGGGCCACCGCGCGCGAGTACAGCCAGCCCTGGCCCGTGTCGCAGCCGACGCGCCGCAGCCGGGCCGCCTGGCCGGCGGTCTCCACGCACTCCGCCGTCACGGTCAGCCCCAGCCGGTGCGCGAGCTGCACCAGGGCCTCGACGATGGTCTCGTCGGCCGGGTTCGGATGGGTGCCCTCCTCGTAGCGGAAGCCCCGTACGAAGGAGCCGTCCAGCTTCAGCACGGACACCGGCAGCCGGCTCAGGTACGCCAGGTTCGAGTACCCGGTGCCGAAGTCGTCGATGGCGATCCGCACGCCCATGTCGCTCAGCGCCTGGAGGGCCTGCAGCGGCCGGCCCGCGGAGCCCATCACCGCCGACTCGGTCAGTTCGAGCTGGAGCAGCTGCGGGGCCAGCCCCGTCTCGGCCAGGATCCCCGCCACGTCGCCGACGAGGTCGGAGTCCCACACCTGGCGGACCGCCACGTTGACGGAGACGAAGACCGGGGCGTCGCTGGGCCGCTCGATCTGCCAGCGCCGGGCCTGCCGGCAGGCGGTCCGCAGCACCCACCGCCCCAACTGGACGATGGAGCCGTCTTCTTCGGCAATTCCGATGAACCGATTCGGCGTCAGCGTGCCGAACTGGGGGTGGTTCCAGCGGACCAGCGCCTCCACCCCGCGCACCGCGCCGCTCTCCAGGTCCACGAGCGGCTGGTACTCCAGCGCGAACTCGCCGCGCTCCACGGCCGGCCGCAGCGTCGAGGTCAGTGCCTGCCGGGTCATGCGGTGCGCGTTGCGCTCCGGGTCGAACAGCGTCCAGCGGGCCTTGCCGTCCGCCTTCGCCCAGTACAGGGTCGTGTCCGCGGCCTGCATCAGCCCGGTCGCCGAGGTCCCGTCCGAGGCCCGCTCCACCACGCCGATCGACGCAGAGACCGACAGCCGCTGCCCGGCCAGGTCGAACGGCTCCTGTACGGCGGCCAGTACGCTGCGCGCCAGGTCGGTGAGCTGCTCGGTGCCGGTGGAGTCCTCGACCAGCAGGGCGAACTCGTCGCCGCCGAGACGGGCCACCAGGTGCCCGCCGGTGCGCCCGTAACCGGACTGGTCGGCGCACTGCGTCAGCCGGGACGCGACGGCCGTCAGCAGCCGGTCGCCGACCCGGTGGCCCAGGGTGTCGTTGACGGCCTTGAACCCGTCGAGGTCGAGGTAGCACAGACCGATCCGCCCTGTGCCGCCATGCTCGTACGAGGAGGCCTCCAGGGCGGCGGAGAGCCGCTCGAAGAACAGCGCCCGGTTGGGCAGCCGGGTCACCGGGTCGTGCATCTGGAGGTGGCGCAGCCGGGCCTGGAGGTCGCGGCGGTCGCTGATGTCGGCGACGGACAGCAGCACGTCCCGGGTGCCGGGCACGGGCCCGAGGGTGACCTCGGTCCACAGGGAGTGCCCGTCGGGGTGTTTGAGCCGCCGGGTGCAGCGCAGCCTGGCCTGCCGGCCGCGGAGCACCTCCTGGTACGCCTGCCAGGTACGGGCCTCGGCACCCAGGTCGACCAGGTCGGCCGCGCTCTGCTCGACGAGCGCGTGCGGCTCGGTCCCGAGGAGCCCGGCCAGCGCCTCGTTGGCGGCGACGACGTGGCCGGAGCGGTCGACGACGGCCATCGCGAGGTGGGCCGCGTTGAAGGCCGCCCGGTAATCGGGCAGCTCGGACCCGGTGCGGGTCGGCGTCGTCGGTATGGCCGGCACTGTTTGATGACGCTCCGTAATGGCCGAAGGGATGCTGTCGGCCGCCGAACCGGTTCCCTCTGAGGTTCCGCTCACCGTTGGCTCCCGCAGTGCTCGTGAGTGTCCGTGCAGGAAAGTGTGCCGATCATAGAGGCACCGTACGGCCCCATCCAGCGGCGTCGCCGTGCGGGGCACGGGACTTCGGCGTGCTGACGCCCTGCCGGACGGGTCCCGGGCGATCGTTTCTGCACGCCTCTGAGCAGCGAAAGCTCCTCGACGATCTCCGGTGATCGGTCGTGACGTTCTGTAGGCATGTGGGTGAACCCCCCGAGTCACCGGCTTGCCCTAGTGCTCACTCGTGTGGGGCAGCGGAACAGGGCATTAGTAAGACAATCGCCGCAGGGTGGGACGAGATGGTACGAATCCACCACCGGAGGTCGATGTGCCGCGACAGGAGACACCCGGGGGAGTGGAACGCTCGCCCATGAGAAGCACGGCTGCGGCGCTCACCTCCCTGACGGCACTCGCCGCCATGTCGCTCGTCGCGGGTCCCGCGGTCGCCGATCCGGGGGCCGGGCCGTGCGCCCTGGTCCGTACCTCGGCGCACCACTCCCTGGGCCTCGACACCTGGAACCGCTCCTACCCCAAGCCGGAGCGCACCCTCCACGCGGTCATGGTCTTCCTCTCCTTCCCCGACCACCGGACCACCCTCACGACCGAGCAGCTGACCGGCGACTACTTCCCCGCGACCAGCGACTTCTTCGAGCGGGCCTCGTACGGGAGGTTCCGTCTGGAACCCCACCCGCAAGAGCGGTGGATCCAGATGCCCAAGCCGTCGACGGCGTACGGGATACAGCGTGACTGGGCGGCCCAGGACCGGGCGGCGTACCTGCGGGACGCGGTCGGGGCCGCCGACCGGGAGGTGGACTTCTCGCAGTACGACGTCGTGTACTTCGTCGCAGACCCGGACGCGCCCGGAGTGGACTCCGACGCCACCAAGGTCGTCAACTTCGACCGGCCGATCCGGGCGGACGGGACGGACCTGCGGCGGATCGTGACCGTCTTCGAGCGGCACCCGCCGGACCGCAACGTCCTGGCGCACGAGACCGGGCACGTCTTCGACCTGCCCGACCTCTACCACCGGCCGACCGACGGCAAGGGCGACTGGGACACGTACGTCGGCGACTGGGACGTCATGGGCAGCCAGTTCGGGATGGCGCCGGACCTGTTCGCCTGGCACAAGTGGAAGCTCGGCTGGCTGGACTCCTCCCAGGTGGACTGCGTGCAGTCCGGCTCCTCGCTGCACACCCTGCTGCCGCTGGCCCAGGCGCCGGCCCCCGGCGCCAGCGGCGGGACCAGGCTCGCGGTGATCCGTACGGGCATCGGGAGCGCGATCGCGGTCGAGGCGCGGGGCTCCGCCGGCAACGACGGGGACACCTGTACGGAGGGTGTCCTGGTCTACCGGGTGCGCAACGAGGCGGCGTCGGGCGGCGGTCCGATCGAGGTGCTCGACGGGCATCCGGGCTCGGAGGCCTGCTGGGACCGTTCGGTGTACCCGCCGCTGGCGGACGCTCCGCTGGAGGTGGGGGAGTCGTTCACGGTGCCGGGGGAGCGGATCAGGATCGAGGTGGCGGACCGGACCCCGTCGGGCGCGTACACGGTCAAGATCACCACGTAGCAGCGCGTTCCGGCCGGAGCGCGTCCCGGAACACGAAGAAGGCCCCCACTCGCGTGGGGGCCTTCTTCCGTCTGTGCGCCGCCAGGGACTCGAACCCCGGACCCGCTGATTAAGAGTCAGCTGCTCTAACCAACTGAGCTAGCGGCGCTTGCTGACGAGGAAGACATTAGCAGGCGGACGGCCGGAACGAAAAATCGATATCCGCAGCTCGGGCGGCGCGGAGGTACGCCCACAGGAGTGCCTCCGGTCCGGGCAGCCAGGGGGCGCGGGTGTCGGGGGCGACGACCCAGCGGGACGGCCCGGGGGTGGCGTCGAGCGGCGGCACGGTGACGGCGTCGCCGCGGCCGTGGCACAGGGGGGCGGGCACGGAGCTGCCCCACTCCTCCCAGGCGAGCAGCGCGGGGAGGCGGTGCGCGGTCCCGGTGGAGGTGAACAACAGCATCCGCCCGCGGTGCACGGCAACGGGCCCGGAGCCGGGGCCCTGGGCCCAGAGCAGGTCGAGCATGCGGCGGCCGAGGACGAGCGGAACGTTGACGACGTCGAAGGCGGTCCCGCAGGGCAGCACGGCCGGGGCGGTGGCCCGGGCCTCCCAGCGTGCGAGGGTGCTGTGCGGGTGCGCGGACGCGGAGGCGAGCCAGGCGGCGCCCTGGGGGGTGACGTGGGTGGCGGTGCGTGCTTCGTGCGGGGCGGGGCAGGCGGGTGCCGTCGTCAGCGTCGTCATACGGACCGGTCTACCCGCCGTAGCGATCCGCTTTCCGGGAGTTACGAAAAACCGGGACAGGGCGGGGGATGGTGGGCTATGTTGCGCCCCGCATATGCCAGGTGCGACGCCTAAAGCGATATCCGCCGCACCCGGCGGTCACGGCTACGGGGTGCCCGGGCCCGCCTCGCGCTGGAGGGACTCGCCGAACTCGATCATCTTGAGCGCGTAGTCCTCGGTCCAGTCCGCCTGCGCGGCGATCTCGGCGGGCGGCACCCGGTCGAACCGCCGCGGATCAGCGAGCTGCGCGGCGGCCAGCGCCTGGAACTCCACCGCCCGCTCCTGCGCCGCCCGGAAGGCGAGCGTCAGCTCGGTGGCGCGGGCCAGTAGCTCCCGCGGGTCCTCGATCGACTCCAGGTCGAAGAAGTGCTCCGGGTCCGTGGCGGCCTCCGAGGGCTCGAAGAGCAGCGGCGCGGGCCGCAGCTTCCGCTCGGTCGTCCGCTCGGGCTCTGCCATGCGTGTCCTCCTGCTGCGCGTTCGGGATCCTTCCGGGCCACCCTCCATTGTCCAACGCCGCGCAAGAGCGCCGCCTTCGGGCCGGTCAGGGTCTCCAGGGGACGCGGTGCTCCGCCAGGTGGGCGAGGACCGAGTGGTTGGCCTCCCAGCCGTCCGGGCTGTTTTCTTCGGCCGCCTCCGGCGGTGTGCCGGACTCCGTCCGGCGTTCGTGCTGCCGCCGGCCCGGCGTGTCAGGGTCTCCAGGGGACGCGGTGCTCCGCCAGGTGGGCGAGGACCGAGTGGTTGGCCTCCCAGCCGTCCGGGAACTTCACCGTCACGCCCAACTGGACCGGCTCCGTGGAGGGGTGGTCGTCCAGCAGTTCCGCTATCCCCGCCCGGGCCACCACCACGCAGGCGTGCCGGTGGCGCGAGGCCAGCACGCACAGGCGGCCCGTCTCCAGGTGGAACGCCGTCGCGTCCGGGCGGCCCGACAGCGGGTGCAGCACCACCGTGAGGTCGTACTCCCGCCCCTGGAGCCGGTTCGCGGTGTCCACCGTGACCCCGGCGACGCCCAGCTCCGCGAGGGCGGCCCGGACCGCCGCCGCCTGGTCCCGGTGCGCCGTGCCGACCGCGATCCGGTCGGGGGTCAGCGGGACCGGGAACTCGGACTGCTCGTCCGCCGTCACCGCCCCCCGGTCCAGCGCCCGGCGCACCACCAGGGCCACCGCCCGCACGGCCTCCGGGTCGGTGCGCGGGGTGTGCCGCGCGGGCAGCTCCAGCAGGCCCCAGCCCGACTCGGCGGCCTCGTCCAGCACCCGGTCCGGGCCCGAGCCGTCGCCCGCGACCCCGTACGACAGCCGCCGCTCGCCCGGGCCCGTACCGCTGCGGAACTGCGTGTACGGGTAGAACGCCCGCGAGACCAGCGGCGCGGCCGACGCCGGGAGCCGCCAGGACACCGGCAGCCGGTGCTGCGGAAGGTGCGGGTTGTGCGCGAGGAGGGTGCTGACGGCGCTCGCCGAAGGGTCGTACGAAAGCCCGGCCCACTGCTCGGCGCCGACCACGCTGAACGGGTCCAGCTGCCCGGGGTCGCCCACGAACAGCGCCCGGTCGAACAGCCCGGCCACGGCCAGCAGCGCGTCCGAGCGCATCTGGTACGCCTCGTCGACGATGGCGTGCTCCCAGGGCTCCGCGTCCTTCACGTACGCCCACTTCGCCGCCGTCGAGATGGTGATCGGCAGCTCCGCCAGGTCACCCGGCTTCGCCGAGAGGGTGACGGAGGGCAGCTCCCGCAGCGCCGGATCGTACGCGTCGCCGTCACTGCTGTGCAGCCGGCCGACCTTCAGCTCCGGATCCTTGTCGGCGAGCCGCAGCACCAGGTCGTCGACCTGCGCGTTGGTCTGCGCGACCACCATCAGCCGGCGCCCGGCCGCGGCCAGCTCCCGGGCGGCCCGCACCACCAGCGTGGACTTGCCGGCCCCGGGCGGGGAGTCGACGACCACACCGCGCTCGCTCCCGTGCAGGGTGTCGCGCAGGATGGCGGCGGTCGCCTCGGCGGCGGCGGTACCC
Organism: Streptomyces sp. NPDC051109; assembly: GCF_044455885.1. NCBI lineage: Bacteria > Bacillati > Actinomycetota > Actinomycetes > Kitasatosporales > Streptomycetaceae > Streptomyces > Streptomyces sp. NPDC051109. The sequence goes on along the minus strand of NZ_JBITFF010000004.1, from coordinate 342,972 downwards.
GGATCGAATCCCCGGTCGGATGCGGTGCTCACAGGACGTCCTCGTCGGTCACGGCGTCGGGCAGCGGAGCGGCGGTCGCGGATCCCGGCGGACCGCCGTGCGTCCACGGGGTCCGCTCCGGGTCCGGCAGCTTCGGGCCGCCGCGCGCATCGTGCTCGAACAGCGTCCAGCAGACCCGGTCGCCCTTCTCCGGCACCGAGCCCGGCTCCGGCTCCCGGCCGCGGCCCATCTTGTCGAGCAGTCGCAGCACGAGCCGCCCGCCTTCCTCGAAGCGGACGAACTGCGCCGCCTGCGGGCGGCCCTCCAGCGAGCGGAACACCTTGCCGCCACCGCCCTCCGCGAGCTGCGGACGGTCCTCCGTGGCCACCGTCACCAGCGGGCGCGGACTCGGCCGCTTCGACTCCGTCCACTCCATCACGACCTCGGTGACCTCGCCCGCGAACGCCTCGCCCGACAGCCGCCGGCCCGCCATCACCAGCGGATCGTCCAGCGCCTCCTGGGCGTCGAGCCGCACCTGCTCGGTCTCCCGCGTTGCCAGCTTCTGCGCCGCCGTCACCGCGTCGTCGCGGCGCGGCTGCGGGGGCTCGCCCGCCCGGATCCGGTCCCGGTGGCCGGTGTACGACCAGCGGTCGCGGGTCCAGCGCTCCTCGGCCCGCTCCCCGGCCGGCAGAGCGCGCAGCAGCTCCAGGGACCGCCACACCGCCCGCCAGGTGGGCCGCATCTGCTCCGCGACGAGCTCCCGGACGGCCGCCTCGGCGCGCGCCACGGCCAGCGGGTCGCCCTCGGTGCGCGCCGCGTCGTAGCGGGCCATCGCCGGGGCCAGCAGCTTGTTGTCGAAGGCCGGGTCGGTGGCGGGCCCGGCGGGCGGGAGGAGCAGCTGACCGTCCCGGTCGCGGCCCAGTTCGGCCCGCACGGCGGCCTCCGCGCCCGATTCCCCCTCCGGCGGGGCTATCCACGACAGCAGGGCGCCCAGGTGCTGGTCCTCCAGATTGCTCTGGCCGGTGGCCCAGTGCCGCCCGAGCAGCTCCGTCGCCGACAGCAGCATCGAGGCCCCCGGGACGCGGGAGCGCTCGCCCAGGTGGGTGAACCAGCGCCCCAGCAGCGGCACCCGGGTGGGTGCCGGGTACGGGTTCTCCGGATCCTCCTCGGCCGTCCTCCGGAACCGCATCGACCGCCCGAGCAGCCGTACGTACTCGACGCCGGCCAGGCTCGGCACGATCAGCTGCGGCGCGTCCAGGCAGAGCTCGGCGGCGACCTTGGTCTTCGCGCCGGTGTCCGGGTCGGTCTCGGTCCGCTCCACGTACTCGACGTCGTCCGCGTACCCGTCGACGTACGGCAGGACCTCGTCGGCCAGGTCCGCGAGGAAGGCCCAGCGCAGGTCCCGGTCGCGCGGCTGCGGCACCACGAGCAGCCGCGGCGCTTCGGGGTCCGTGCCGACCAGCGCGCCGAGCGGGGCCCCGGCCTCGCCCGCCGTCGTCAGGGGTACGAGGACCAGCGGGCGCCCGCTCAGATGCCGGTGCCGGACGGTCGCCAGCGGCCTGGCGCGGCCCGCCCGGACGGCCTCCAGCCGCGCGAGGGTGTTCAGCAGGGACATGCGGCCGCCTCCAGGGCCTCGGCGCGCAGCCGGGCCGCGTGGTGCAGGGAATCAGCCGTCGGGTCGTCGGGGCGGCCGGAGCCGGCGGCGGCCGCGAGGGCTTCCTCGACGGTGGTGAGAGCGCCGAGCTCCCCCCGTACGGAACGACCCAGCGCGGTCACCGCGCCGGCGGCGCGGGCCCGCTCCCGGCAGTGGAAGGCCAGCTCGCAGGCGGCCAGGCATTCGGGGGCGTAGGCGGCGGTGACGGCCGAGACCGCCTCGGTCAGTTCCTCGGCGGGCCGCGCCGGATCGAAGCTGATCCCCTCGGGCAGCGCGGCGGCCAGCTCCTCGACCCGGGTCAGCCGCTCCAGCTGGCGGCGGGTCACGGCCCGCTCGCGGCGGACGTCGACGGGCGCGGCGGCGGGCAGGTTGGAGAAGTCCTTGGGGCAGACGAGCAGCGCGGTGTGCCCGACCACGGCGGAGGCCAGCTTCTCGGCGGTCTTCTCCAGGGCCAGGACGTACACGGCGGCCTGCCGGGCCGCGGCGCCCACCTTCGCGGCGTCGGCCGCCCCGTCGATCATCGGGAACGACTTGATCTCCACGACGGTCCAGCGGCCGTCGGGGTGCACGACGACGGCGTCCGGCTCCAGATAGGCGGGGGAGCCCGCCACCTCCAGGGCCAGCATCGGGTGGTCCAGCAGGGTCCACGCACCGGAGGCGGCCCCGGCGGCGGTCGCCTCGCGCAGCGCGAGCGCGGTGCGGGCGGCGCGGCCCTCCGGCCCGGCGGCGGTCAGCTCGGGGACGCGGGCGCCCGGGCCGGGGGGCTCGGAGCCGGCGCCGAGGTGCTCGTGCACGAGCCGCAGGAGCTCGGCTCCGCCATCGCCCTTGACCCTGGCCTCGAAGGAGTTCCCGCGGACGATCGCGAACTGCGACTGGCCGAAGGGGGCGGGCGAGCCGAGGGCCGCGGCCAGGGCGGTCTTGTCCACGCCGGCGCCGTCGAGCAGGGCCCGTCTGCCGCATCCGGGGTTGGCGGCGAGCGCCGCCAGCGCGCGGGCGTCGAGCGGGCGGGGCGGCACGGCGGGGCCGCGCAGGTCAGCGAGCCGCTGCCGCAGTGTCGTCGTCGGAGGCGGGCCGCTGGGCGGGTAGGAGCTCACGGGCGGAAGTGTCCCATCCGCCACTGACAATCGGGGCGGTACCGCGGAAAGCGGCTGATCGGGCTGTCGGCGGCGCGGCCGGCCGGGCTCCCGGCCGCGCTCCCTGCCGGGCCGCTCGCGCGGACAGCCGGCGCGTGATCGCGTACCCGGCGGCCATCACGGCGGCTCCGGCGGCCGCGTCCAGGAAGTAGTGGTTGGCGGTACCCATGACCACGAGCGCGGTGACGGCGGGATAGGCGGCGCCGAGCCCCCGCAGCAGCGGGTGCCGCCCGTGCCGCCAGAGCATGACCCCGCACCACAGGGCCCAGCCGACGTGCAGGCTCGGCATGGCCGCGTACTGGTTGGTCAGGCCCCCGAGCCCGCGCGGCGCGCTGGCCTCGGCGCCCCACCAGCCGTACGCGCTGTACTGCGCCATCGTGTCGGTGAACCCCTGCGCGGCGTCCAGCAGCCGGGGCGGGCAGGTGGGCATCAGGATGAAGCCGACGAGCCCGAGGAGGGTGGAGACGACGAGCCACGTACGGGCGCTGCGGTAGTGCCGCGGCCGGCGCAGGTACAGCCAGACGAGCACGGCCGGGGTGACGAGGTAGTGCAGGGAGGCGTAGACGAAGTCGGCGGGTATCCCGAGCAGTCCCTGCTGCGAGAACAGCCGGTTGAGCGGCCGTTCGAAGTCGAGCCCCAGCAGTTCCTCTGTCCGCAGGACCGACAGTCCGTGGCCGACGGCGAGGTGCACGTCACCCCTGGCGAGGAGTCTGCCACCGGTGTACGCGCCGTAGACGAGCCCCAGGAGCAGCAGTTCGGCCCACCACCGGGTGGGCTTCTGCCGATTGGTCATATGCGGTAGGACGCTTGTGCGACGTGGTGGGTTGCCTGGTGTTCATGTGATGGATGATGGATGGACGACGCAATCGCCCAAAGTCGTATGAACCGCTATTTACCGGGAGAGTTCCCTATGGCCCCCCGCATCCTCCTGGCCCGGCACGGCCAGACGGCGTGGTCCCAGCTCGGCAAGCACACCGGACGCACGGACGTGCCCATGCTGGAGGACGGCAGGCGCGGCGCGAAGCTGCTCGGCGAGCGGCTGGCCCGGGCTCCCTGGAGAGGCCTGCCCGGTGTGGAGGTCCGCACCAGCCCGCTGGTCCGCGCGAGCGAGAGCTGCGACCTGGCGGGCTTCGGAGCCCAGGCGGATCCGTGGGACGCGCTGATGGAGTGGGACTACGGGGACTACGAGGGCATGACCCCGGCCGAAATCCAGGCGGTCCGCCCGGGTTGGCTGATCTGGCGCGACGGCGTTCCGGGCGGCGAGTCCGTGGCCGACGTCGCCGCCCGGGCCGACGAGGTCGTCGCCTGGGCCCGCTCGGCGGAGCGCGACGTGCTGGTCTTCGCCCACGGGCACATCCTGCGCACGCTGGCCGCCCGCTGGCTGGGCCTGGAGGCCTCCTTCGGCGCCCGCATCCGCCTGGAGCCCACCTCCCTCTCCGTGCTCGGCTGGGCGTACGGGGCCCCCGCCCTGGAGCGCTGGAACGACACGGGCCACCTGGACCTCTGACGGCGGAGGGCGCTCCTCGGGCCTGAAGCCCCGTACGGGGGAGGCCGGTTGGGTGATCGGCGCGGACCGGCGCCGAGCTCGTCGCCGCGGCCGCCGAAACGCCGAACGGGCGGCGGGCCGCGCTCCGGCACTCGGACGGCGCGGTCTACGAGTACGTCGGCGGATGAGCGCAGCGAGCGGGTGGCCGGGTGGTCGGGGTCGTCGGGCGGCCCGGGCGGTCGGGCGGTCCGGGTGGTCCGGGTGGTCGGACGACCCGGGCGGTCGGGCGACGGGGTGGTCAGACCGTCGCGTGGCGGGTCAGGAAGGCCGCCACCCGGGGGCTCCGCTGGTGCGGGACCAAGGCGCGGGCCGTGCCCGAGAGCATGGACTGGATCCGGGTGGACTGGACTTCGGTGAGCAGGTCCAGGACCCGCCCGCCCGCCCAGGCCGCCTCGTCCGGGGCGCCCGCGCGGGCCAGGTCGTCGGCCAGCTCGGCCGTGTAGAGGGCAACGTTCCGGGCGAAGTGCGGATCCTGGAGGTCCGCCGCGCGGCGGGCGTGCCGGGCCGCGCGGGCGTACTCCCCGAGGGCCGCCCAGCACCGCGACTCCAGCGACTCCAGCTCGGCCTCGCCGAAGAAGGACATCCACTCCGGGTCCGCGGCCGCCGCGCCGCGGGAGAACTCCGTGTGCGCCCGGGCCAGCGCCTCCTCGCAGGCCTTGCGGTCGGCCAGCCCCGCCCAGCCTCCCGCCTCGCGCAGCGCGAGCAGCGACAGCAGTCGCGGGGAACCGAGGGAGCGGGCGGCGCGGCGGCCCGCCTGGGCCGCCCGTACGGACTCCCGGGGCCGGCCGCAGTCCCGGGCCAGGAAGGCCATGTTGCTGAAGGCGTGCGCCTCCAGGCCCGCGTCCCCCGAGACCCGGGCCGTGGCGAGGGCCTCCGCGTAGTGCGAGCGGGCGTCGTCGAAACGGCCCGAGTCGTGCGCCAGCCAGCCCACGGAGATGGCCAGTTCACCGGCGCCGGCGTGCAACCGGTCCTCGGTGGACTGCCGGGAGGCCCCGGCGTCCAGCAGCGCGTAGGCGGTGCGCAGGGGTTCGGCGGCCTTGCGGTACAGCGCGTCGGCCCCGTGCCGGTCGTCCAGCAGCCGGATCTGGCGTACGGCCTCCTCGACCGCGGCCGCCTCGGACTCCCCGGCCCGGGACGGCGGCCGGCGGGTGTCTCCGAGCAGCGTGAAGCCGATCGTGGCGGCCGCCACGGTCGCGGAACCGCCCGCCATGAACGCGCGACGCAGCACGTCGCTCTCCTTGTGGGTGAAAGGTGCGGAGCGCTGCGCGAACCGGCCGCGGACCGCCTCGCGCGGGGAGAAGCCCAGATCGGCCAGGGTCCGGCCGGGGAACATGTGCAGGAAGACCCGCTCGTACGCGTAATTGGGGCAGCGGATCTCGCCGGACTCGACCCGGCCGATGTAGCGGGCGTCGCAGGAAACCGTTTCTCCGATCTCCTTCGCGGCCCGGCGCACCATGCCCGCGAACTCGGCCGGGGAGTGCCGGCCGCGCAGCCGCCGGAACGTCTGATTGGGTGAGTGGGGGAACGCCGCCATGGACGTGGCCTCTCTGGCAAGGGACGCACCGCCGGTTCCGCGGGATGGAGCCGGGTCCGGCGCGCATGAACGTACCGCCAGAGACAGGCGGTTGATGCGGTGTTTGGCTACAAAAGGGATATCTCACCCGCGATCCGCCATGAAGTGCCATCCTTTGCAGCGTCTTGCCGCCGCACCCGTTGACGTTTTCGCGCGTTGAGCCCCGTGCGGGGTGTGAGCTGACTCCCGCCCCGCTCGTATTGCGGATCGAGGAGGGGTTCCCTTGGTGGAGGGCGGCATGGAGAGCACTGGAATGAACACCGCGCCCGCGTCTTCGGGCGCGACCCCCGTCCCGGCCGCGACTGCCGTGGCGGTCGCTCCGGCCGAGGCGCCGGACCTGGTGACCGTGCCCACCCGGCAGGGCCTGGAGGCCGTGGACATCATCCGCCGCGCCGCCGGCCTGCCCGGCGGGGTCGGACCGGTGCTGCACGACGGCTCCGGCGACACCCTCGGCTTCCTCGTCCCGCCCGGAACCGCCGACGGCTGGGACATGCCGGGCAGCGCCTGCACGCAGACCAACGGACGCGGCATGCGCTTCGGCGACGTCTCGCCCACCGCCGGCGACACGGGCTGGCTGCTCCCGCCGGAAGCCGTCGGTCCGGTGACCGACCCGGAGGTGCTGCGCGCCGCGCTCGGCGAGGCCGCCCGCCTGATCGAGGCGGCGGACAACTGCCGCTGACCGGCGACAATGGGGTGGTGGCAGGCAAGGGTGGCAAGGGCAGCGGCAGCGGTAGGCAGCGCGGGCGCGCGAGCGGCAGCGTAGGCGGGAGCGCGGGCTCCGAGACGGTCGTCGGGCAGGTGGACGGCGGCACGGCGGAGCTGGCTCCGGACCGGGAGCGCGCCCGGGCCTGGACGCTGCTCATCGACGGAGCTCCGCAGTCGCATGTGGACCTGGGCGATCCGGGGTACCTCGACTTCGCGTACCAGCGCCGGATCGGCCACCTCATCGACCTCGTGGCGCCCGCCCGGCAGCCCCTGAACGTGGTCCACCTGGGCGGCGGCGCCTTCACCCTCGCGCGCTACACGGCCGCCGCCCGGCCCCGCTCGACCCAGCAGGTCGTGGAGATCGACGCCGCCCTGGTGGCCTTCGTACGGGAGCACCTGCCGCTGGACCCGCAGGCGCGGGTCCGGGTCCGGGCGGTGGACGCGCGGGCGGGCCTGGCCAAGGTTCCGGACGGCTGGGCCGACCTCGTGATCGCGGACGTGTTCAGCGGCGCGCGCACCCCGGCGCACCTGACGAGCGCGGAGTTCCTGGACGACGTACGGCGGGCCCTCGCGCCGGGCGGCTGGTACGTGGCCAACCTCGCGGACGGTCCGCCGCTCGCGCACCTGAAGGGCCAGATCGCGACGGCCGCGTCGCGCTTCGAGCACCTGGCGCTGGCCGCAGACCCGGTGGTGTGGCGGGGGAAACGGTTCGGCAATGCGGTGCTGGTGGCAGCCGACCGGGAGCTGCCGGTCGCCGAATTCACCCGCCGGGTCGCGAGCGACCCGCATCCCGGCCGGGTCGAGCAGGGGCGGGCCCTCGCCGATTTCGCGGGCGGCGCGTCCCCCGTCGCGGACGCCTCGGCCGTGGCCTCCCCGGAGCCCCCGCCGTCGGTCTTCCGCTGAGGTGCCGCGGGGTCGCGAACCCGCCGCGACACGCCCTCGTACGGATGACCTTGCGCTCCGAACACCCCGCGGGCGGGTATGTCTGCGAGTCGAGCGCCCCGCCGGGGCGAGCGGACATCAGCAGGCAGCAGGGAGACACGGACATGGCCAACGGCACCGTCAAGTGGTTCAACGCCGAGAAGGGTTTCGGGTTCATCGCGCCCGAGGACGGCAGCGCGGACGTCTTCGCCCACTACAGCGAGATCCAGGGGACCGGCTTCAAGGAGCTCCAGGAGAACCAGAAGGTCCAGTACGACGTCAGCAGGGGTGCGAAGGGGCCGCAGGCGACGAACATCACCGTCACGGCCTGACGCCGGACGACACCCCCTAGGCCTCGTAGGTCTCCACCATCGGCGGGTGGTCGTTCCAGGTGCAGAAGACCGACATCTCCCGGCCCGCCTTCGTGAAGGTGACCCGGATCCAGTACGGCTGCTTCCACACCTGCATCTGCCAGCCTGCGTCCGGTGTGGCCGAGACCAGCTCGGCCGAGGACGTACCGAGGTCGAAGACCACCCGGCCACCCGTGACCGGATAGGCCTTCACGTTGCCCTGGTCCCCGCCGTCGCCCCGCTGCTCGTCCTGGCGCGGGCTCGGCGGGGCCGCCTTCTGCGGGGGCCTCGCGGGGGAGGCGCCGGTGGAGGGCGAAGCCGAAGGGGAGGCGGCGGAGGGGGACGGCGCGTCCGAGGCCGGTGGCGGCGAGGGCGTCGCCGCGCGGTGGGTGGAGGAGGACAGCGGCTGCGTGGTCAGCGGCACGGCCAGCGGCGGATCGTAGGCCGTTCCGGACATGACGGTGTGCACGCCCCACCAGGACAGCGTCACCGCCGCCCCGGTAGCCAGCGTCCAGGCAAGTGCGTGAACAAGTCCTCGGTGCATCAGGGCACATACTGCACCACCCGTCCGGGAGGCGGTCCGACACCCCGCCGGGTCCCCCGAATGGACTACGGTGCGGCCCATGGCAAGTGTGCTCGTGGTCGAGGACGACCAGTTCGTACGTTCCGCCCTGATCCGGCACCTGACCGAGGCCTCGCACACCGTGCGGAGCGTCGGTACGGCCCTGGAGGCGCTGCGCGAGGTCGCCCACCACCGGTTCGACGTGGTCATCCTCGACCTCGGGCTGCCCGACCTCGACGGGTCGGAGGCGCTGAAGATGCTGCGCGGCATCACCGACGTACCGGTGATCATCGCCACCGCGCGCGACGACGAGGCCGAGATCGTCCGGCTCCTCAACGACGGCGCCGACGACTACCTGACCAAGCCCTTCTCCGTGGAGCACCTCTCCGCCCGGATGTCCGCCGTCCTGCGCCGAGCCCGCGCGGCCGCCGGGGCCGAGCCTCCGTCGCGCGTGCTGCGGGTGGGCGGCCTGGCCATCGATCCGCTGCGGCGGCAGGCCGAGCTGGACGGGGCCGTACTCGACCTCACGCGGCGGGAGTTCGACCTGCTGGCCTTCCTCGCCGGGCGGCCCGGCGTGGTCGTGGCCCGGCGCGAGCTGCTCGCCGAGGTCTGGCAGCAGTCGTACGGGGACGACCAGACGATCGACGTGCACCTGTCCTGGCTGCGCCGCAAACTGGGCGAAACGGCCGCGCGGCCGCGGTACCTGCACACCCTGCGGGGAGTCGGCGTCAAGCTGGAGCCGCCCGCGTGAGCGGCGCGCACGTGGCCGCCGGGCGGACGGCCGCCTTGTTGCGGCGCGCGGTCGACCGTGACGACAGCCGCTGCCGCGGCGGAGCGGGCCGACGCAGATGAGATGGGCGCTGGTCAAGGTGTGCCTCGCGGTCACGGCCATGGTGGTCGTGGCCTTCGCCGTACCGCTCGGGCTCGTCGTCCAGGAGATGGCCAGCGACCGGGCCTTCTCCAACGCCGAGCGGCAGGCCGCCACGATCGGGCCGACCCTGTCCATCACGACCGACCCGGGGCAGCTGCGCAAGGCCGTCGAGTCCACGCAGATGGGCGCCGCCCGGCGGATGGCGGTCCACGTACCCGCCATCGGCGGCAGCGGGCCGGTGGAGATCGGCACCACGCGGGCCGGGGCGCACGCCGTGGAGGAGACCCGGCGGATGGGGCGGGCCATGACGGCCCGGCTGGCCGGGGGCGGTTCGGCCCTGCTCCAGCCGACCGCCCTGGGCTCGGGGGACATCGCCGTCGTGGAGGTCTTCGTACCGGAGAGCGAGGTCAGCAACGGCGTCGCGACGGCCTGGGTGGTCCTCGCGGGCGTCGGACTGGCGCTGATCGTGGGCTCGGTGGCGGTCGCCGACCGGCTCGGCGCCCGGCTGGTGCGGCCGGCCGAGCGGCTCGCGGACGCCGCGCACCAGCTGGGCGAGGGCCGGCTGGGGGCACGGGTGCCGGAGGACGGGCCGAAGGAACTCCGTTCGGCGGCCGTCGCGTTCAATTCGATGGCGGACCAGGTCGTGGAACTCCTCGCCAACGAGCGGGAGCTGGCCGCCGACCTCTCGCACCGGTTGCGGACGCCGCTGACGGTGCTGCGGCTCAACGCGGCCTCGCTCGGCGACGGGCCGGCTGCGGAGCAGACCCGGGCGGCGGTGGAGCAGCTGGAACGGGAGGTCGACACGATCATCCGTACCGCCCGTGAACAGCGTGCGCCGGCGGCCGCGGCCGGCGGCGGGGCGGGGGCGGGCTGCGACGCCTCGGAGGTGATCCGCGACCGGATGGCCTTCTGGTCGGCGCTGGCGGAGGACGAGGGACGCGAGGTGCGGCTCGCGGGCGTGGACCGTACGGTACGGCTCCCGGTCGCCCGGCCGGAGCTCGCGGCGGCCCTCGACGCCCTGCTCGGCAACGTGTTCCGGCACACCCCGGAGGGCACCCCGTTCGCGGTGGACGTCCACGACGCGGGGGACGCCGTCATCGTGCTCGTCTCGGACGCGGGGCCCGGGATAGCCGATCCGGACGCGGCGCTGCGGCGCGGCAACGACGGCGGGCGGGACGGATCGACGGGGCTCGGGCTGGACATCGTGCGCCGGGTCGCGGAAGCGACGGGCGGCGACGTGCGGATCGGGCGCTCGATGCTCGGGGGGACCGAGGTCAGGGTGTGGATCGCCCTGGACGACCGGGCGCGGGTCGGGTCGGGCGGCGTGCGGTCGCGCCGGGTGAGCCGGCGCAAGCGGCGCGGCTGACGGCTACCGTACGGGGTTGTTGCTCGTCCTTCGTCCCTTCCCCAACGGAATGGAACCGGTCATGCGCTACGCAGTCCTCGGCACCGGCATCGTCGGCCGTACGGTGGCCGCCCGCCTCGTCTCGCTCGGGCACGAGGTGGTCATCGGCACCCGGGACCCCGGGGCCACCCTCGCCCGCACCGAGTACGCCGAATGGCAGGAGGCCCACCCGCAGGCCGGCCTCGCCCCGTTCCCCGACGCCGCCCGGCAGGGGGACGTCCTGGTCAACGCCACCGGCGGGCAGGTCAGCGTCGCCGCCCTGACGGAGGCGGACGCCGCGCACCTGGACGGGAAGGTGCTGATCGACATCGCCAACCCGCTGGACTTCTCGCGGGGGTTCCCGCCCACCCTCGATCCGGTGAACGACGACAGCCTGGGCGAGCTGCTCCAGCGGACGTTCCCGGGGCTGCGGGTGGTCAAGACGCTGAACACGATGAACTGCCGCGTCATGGTCGAACCGGCGCGGGTGCCGGGCGAGCACACCGTGTTCCTGTCGGGCGAGGACGCCGACGCCAAGAAGTCCGTACGCGAACTGCTGTACTCCTTCGGCTGGCCGGAGGGGAGCGTCCTCGACCTCGGCGGCATCGAGACGGCCCGCGGCACCGAGATGCTCCTGCCCATCTGGCTCCGCATGATGGGCACCCTCGGGCACACGGACTTCAACTTCCACATCCAGGGCGCGACGGCGGGCGGCTGAGCTCTCCCCGGGGCGGCCGGGGCGGCCGGGGCGGGGCGGGGCCGCCCGGGGCGGGGCGGGGCCGGGCCCGGATGGGCGAGGAGATGTTGCCGGTCCGGGCGGACCCGCCGAGTGTGGGCCTGACGGAAGGAGTCAGGCATGAGAGTCATGCTCCGGGCCCATATCCACACGCAGGCGGGCAATGAGGCGACCAAGGCCGGCGCCATGCCCCAGGCCATGAAGAAGCTCATGGACAGGGTCAAGCCGGAGGCCGCGTACTTCGGCCCCTCCGAGGGGGTTCGGAGCTGCTGGATCGTCTTCGACATGAAGGACAGCGCGGAGATGCCGCCGCTGCTCGAAGGCCTGTTCGGGGATCTGAACGCCGAGATCGAGATCAGCCCGGTGATGAACGCGGACGACCTGGCGAAGGGTTTGTCGCAGTTGGAGAGCGCGCGGCGCTGAGCGTGCGTACGCGCCCGTAGCCGGACGGCGGCCGCCGCTTGTGCGGCCGCCGTCGGCGTTTCGTGGGGCGGGTGCCGGAGTCTCAGCCGTGGGAGTTCAGCTGCTGGAGTTCAGCCGCCGGAATCTCAGCCGCCGGAATCTCAGCCGTGGGAGTTCGGCCGCCGGAGTCCAGCCGCCGGAGTTCAGCCGCCGGAGTTCAGGCGCCGGGCCTGGGACCGGCCGACCTCGGCGGCGCGGTGCAGGTAGTCGGCGATGACGGCGAGTTCGGAGTCGGAGTAGCTCTCCAGGACGGCGCCGAATGCCCGGCCGGGGGTGTCCCAGGCCTCGCCGATCCGCCGGCGGGCCTCGGGGGCGAGGGCGACGAGGGAGCGGCGCCGGTCGTGGGGGTCGGCGAGCCGCTCGACGATCCCGGCCTTGACCAGCCGGTCGACGAGGCGGGTGGCGGAGCCGGAGGTCAGGCCGGTGAGGCGGGCGATGTCCCCGGTGCTGACGGGGCCGGGTTCCATGTCGAGGAGCCCGACGCACTGCATGTCGGTGGGGTGCAGGCCGACGTGGTCGGCCATCGCCTGGGCGAAGAGCGAGTAGTCGGCGTAGTGCCGCTGGCTCTCGGTGACGATGCGGGCGAGCAGCTCGGCGCGGCTCCACTCATCGCGGGCGGCGTCACTCGAACGGGGGGAATCGGTTGACATCGGCTTCTCCATGCCTGAAATTTATCTGTGTGACGCAGAGTATGGATCGTGCAGAATCTGTGCCACGTGTCAATTCTAGCGTGAGCGGCGTGTCCGTGCTCACGAACAGGAACACGAACACCCAGACGCACAGGAAGCAGGAACCCGCCATGTCGATCCTCGTCACCGGTACCCGCGGCTCCGTCGCCCGCGGCCTCGTCTCCCTCCTCGCCGCCCGCGGCATCCCCCACCGCCTCGCCTCCCGCGAGCCGGACACGCCAGACACCGTCCGCTGCGATCTCAGCGACCCCGGGACCTTCCCGGGCGCCTTGGCCGGAGTCCGGTCCGTCTTCCTCTATGCCGAGGCCTCCGCCATCGACTCCTTCGTCAAGGAGGCCGTCACCGCCGGAGTCGAGCACGTCGTGCTCCTGTCCTCCTCCTCGGTGCTCGCCCCCGACGCCGCCGGCAACCCGCTGGCCGCCTCCCATCTCGCCGTAGAGCAGGCCCTGCTGGCATCCCCGCTGCGCACCACCCTGCTGCGCCCCGGCTCCTTCGCGAGCAATGCCCTGGGCTGGGCCTGGTCGGTGAAGTCCGGCCGCCCCGTCCACCTGCCCTACCCGGGCGCGTACTGCGACCCGGTCCATGAGGCCGACCTCGCCGAGGCCGCGTTCGCCGTCCTCACCGACCCGGCCCCCGCCGGCCGTGCGTACCACCTCACGGGACCGCAGTCGCTGACGTTCGCGACCCAACTCGCGCTACTCAGCGGGGTCCTGGGAGCCCCGATACCGTTCGAAGCCGTCACCGCGGAGCAGTGGAAGGCCGAGGTCGACGGGCACATACCCGGCCCGTACGCCGACGCGCTCCTCGACTACTGGGCGGCCAGCGACGGGCTGCCGGTCGAGATCACCGACGCCGTCGAGCACCTCACCGGCCACCCGGCCCGCCCCTTCGAAGCCTGGGCCCATGACCACGCGGAGGCGTTCCGCGCCTAGCGGGTGTCCGCAACGTCGTCCAGACACCGCGAGCCGGCACGATCGGCGAGACGCCCCTAGGGTGTCGGGATGCAGAAGAGCGGTATAGCGGGGGGCCCGGAGGGGGTCGTGGCCGTGCGGCCGCGGCGGACGGCGAACACACTCTTTTGGGCCGCGCTGATTCCCACGGCGGCCACGGTGGGCGGCTTCGTCAGCCAGTACCCCTACGGCATGTTGTGGGTCGGGGTCCTGATCGTGCTCGCCGCCGCGGCAGCGGGTCCGATCGTGGCGGGCTCGGCCTGGAAGCGGGCGGGCGCCGCGACCCTGGTGGGCTTCGCCGTGTTCGCGCTGGGGCTGTTCGCCGGGTCCAACCTCAACGAGACGTACCTCAAGCAGTTCGGTGAGAGCACGGCCGCGGTGGTCGTGGAGGCGGGGCAGCGGGTCAACGGCAAGGGCGACGTACGGCACTTCTGCCGGGTCCTCGACGACGCGGGGAGCCGCGCGGAGCTGGGCGACATCCAGAACTGCCACGGCCAGTTCGCGACGGGGCGGCGCGTCGTCCTCTTCAAGGACCGGCTGGGCGGCCTGGACCCGTGGGTCGAGGCCGCGGGCGACCGCGCCGTCGACCCGGTCGGCCTGGGCGCCACCGCCGGCCTCTACGTCCTGACCGCCGCAACCCTCCTCTACGCGGGCCTACGCCGCCGCTAGTCGGAGGCGGCATGGGCGAAGCGTGCGGGGGACGATGGCGGCCTTCCGGTCGGATACCGGCAGCTGCGGCGGCGGCATCGGCCCTGCCATTGCCGTGAAAACGCAGAGGGCCCCGGTCCGCTTTCGCGGACCGGGGCCCTCTCGCAGGGTGAGTGACGGGACTTGAACCCGCGGCCACCTGGACCACAACCAGGTGCTCTACCAGCTGAGCTACACCCACCATGTCCGGTCGGAAAACCGACCGGCCGAAGAAAAGGGTACAGGGTCCGGAAGGGTGCTCGCGCCCCCCTTTCCCCCGGCCCCGTCTCCGGAGGCTCCCGCCGGGTCCTATTCGGCGGACAGGGTGTGCTTGGCGGCGATCGCCCGGGCGGTGTCCGAGTCGGGGCCGGGCTGCGGGACGAAGACCGCCTCCCGGTAGTACCGCAGCTCGGCGATGGACTCCTTGATGTCCGCGAGCGCCCGATGGTTGCCGTTCTTCGGCGGACTGTTGAAATACGCCCGCGGGTACCAGCGGCGCGCCAGCTCCTTGACCGAGGACACGTCCACGATCCGGTAGTGCAGGTGGCTCTCCAGCGCGGGCATGTCGCGCAGCAGGAACCCGCGGTCGGTACCGACCGAGTTTCCGCAGAGCGGCGCCTTGCGGGGCTCCTTCACGTGTTCCCGCACGTACGCCAGGACCTGCGCCTCGGCGTCCGCGAGGGTGATCCCGCCGGCCAGCTCGTCGAGCAGCCCGGAGGCGGTGTGCATCTCGCGCACCACGTCGGGCATGGTCTCCAGGGCCGCGTCCGGCGGGCGGATCACGAGGTCCACGCCTTCGCCGAGCACGTTGAGCTCCGAGTCGGTGACCAGTGCGGCCACCTCGATAAGTGCGTCGTCCGTCAACGAGAGCCCGGTCATCTCGCAGTCGATCCACACCATGCGATCGTTCATGCGGCCCAGCTTATGCGGATTACGCGGAAGGTCCCCCGCTCCGGTGGTGACCGATGCGGGGGACCTCCGTCAGGCAGTGCCCGTGGCGGGAGCTACGCGTGCTCGCGCAGGACCCGGTTCGGGGCGTACAGCTCCGTCACCGTCGGGCCGGCCGCGGCCAGGGCGGCCGCCGCCCGCTGGGGCTGCGGGGTGCGCTGGTGCGGCACCGGGCCCCCCGCCGGCATCTCGGTGACCTGGGACACCTCGGCCTGCGGGCGGCGCGCCCGGTAGGCCGAGCGGTAGGCGGCCGGCGAGGACCCCAGCTGCCGCCGGAAGTGCCCGCGCAGGGCGACCGGCGAGCGGAACCCGCAGCGACCGGCGACCTCGTCGACCGAGTAGTCGGAGGTCTCCAGCAGCCGCTGGGCCTGGAGCACCCGCTGGGTGATCAGCCACTGGAGCGGCGCACTGCCGGTCAGCGATCGGAACCGGCGGTCGAACGTACGCCGGCTCATGTAGGCGCGGGCCGCGAGCGTCTCCACGTCGAACTGCTCGTGGAGGTGCTCCAGGGCCCAGGCGACGACCTCGGCCAGCGGGTCGGCGCCGATCTCCTCCGGCAGCGACCGGTCGAGATAGCGCTCCTGGCCGCCCGTGCGGCGCGGCGGGACGACGAGCCGGCGGGCCAGTGCCCCGGCCGCCTCGCTGCCGTGGTCCGTGCGCACGATGTGCAGGCACAGGTCGATTCCGGCCGCGGTGCCCGCGGACGTGAGCACGTCACCGTCGTCGACGAACAGCTCGCGCGGATCGACATGGACGGACGGGTAGCGCTTGGCCAGCGTCGGCGCGTACATCCAGTGCGTCGTGGCGGGCCGGCCGTCCAGCAGACCGGCGGCGGCGAGCACGAAGGCCCCCGTGCACAGTCCGACGATCCGGGCGCCCTCCTCGTGCGCCAGACGCAGTGCGTCGAGCGCCTCCGGAGGCGGCGGTGAAGTGATCGAGCGCCAGGCCGGAACGACGACCGTGCCTGCCCGGGCGATCGCCTCCAGCCCGTACGGCGCGGTGAGCTCGAGTCCGCCGGTGGTCCGCAGCGGACCGTCTTCCCCGGCGCAGACGAGCAGTCGATAGCGTGGAACTCCCGCGTCCTGCCGGTCGATGCCGAACACGGAAAGTGGAATGGAGCTCTCGAAGATCGGGCCGCCGCTGAACAGCAGCACCGCGACGATCTCCCTGCGGCGACGCCCCGCGAGCTTCCTGCCGGCGTCCGCGACGACGGCGGTGGAATCCTGGCTCATGGCTAAGCCCCCCTTGGGTGTCGCGACTCCTTGGTCTGGTCGCACCTGCACGTTTCCCCTCGGCCTTGCACGTGGATCCCCCGCCGTAAATACATGATCGAATCTACTGCGTCCCGTGGTGTCGGCGTGACAAGTTCAGCACGCAGCGCTATGTCGACTTGGCAACTTGGCGAAAAGCATTCGATCAGGAAGCCTTCCACTCCGCTACCGGAGTGGGAAGCTCGCCCTCCGGCCATGGCCAGTACCCATAGGGTCTCGGGGCCCCCTCACGGCTGTCGTCGCTGGTGGTAGGGGGGTTGAGGGGGCATTCCGGCAAGACCGGCACTGTTCCGGGAAGTTGGCTGAAAACATTCGGGTGTGGGTGTGCGAATCGGTCAGTCCTCGGGGGAGATTCCTCCGGACGTGTGACAGCCGCGGGCCCCGAACCCGCTACCGGCGCGCGAATGCCGGCGGCGCCTGCCCGGCGGCGGCCGGTCCTCCGCCAGGACCAGGGCGGCCCGCTCCGCCCTCTCCGAGTGGCGCAGCATCGCCCGGCACGCCGCCGTGACCGCGACCAGCCCGAGGGTCGCGACTGCGGCCCCGCCGAAGGAGGTTCCGTACACGACGAGCACCACGGGCACGAGCAGGCAGCTGAAGGCGGCCCAGCGGACCACGTCACCCGCGGGGTCGTCATGGGGGCGTCTCGCCGAGCGCACGGACGGGTGAACGGGAGCGGGCGTGAAACGCGGTGTCGTGCCAGCGTGCCGGGCGGACCGGGCGGAGCGGGTCGGCTGAGCGGAGTGGGTCGGCTGAGCGGGCTGGACGGGGTGAACCGGATGGCCGGGCACGGCGTGCTCCCTGCGGACTCTTCCTGGACGGTCGGTCGCCTGTCCAACGGCGTGCGGCGGGGCTCGGTCACTGCGCGCACGGGTGGCGCACGAGTGGCCCGTGCGGCAACTCGTCACTGGCTGTAGGGGGCAGCGGCCATTGCCAAGGCGCCCTCGCTCCGGCATGCTCCCTGGGACGCTCTCCAAGGGCGGCATGCCCTGTGCAGGACAGGAGTGTCGCCGTACCCTGGGGGGTATGGGCTTGGGAAGATGCTTCCCGGACAGAGCTCCGTCACCCAGCGTCGTCGTTTTTTCAATCGTCGCATCCGCTCATAGTTGCCACGCCGCCTTGTCCCTTCCCCCGAGGACCTCTTCGCCGAGACATCCATGGCCGGTCACGAATCCCCCGAACCCGCGGGCCGCAAGCGCAAACCGCTCGCCGACCACACGTCGAGCGACCTGCGCGCGGCGGAACAGACACGTCATCCCTGCGACCCGGCCTTCCGGCACGGTGTCGTGGTGGGGTTCGACGGCTCCACGTCCAGCGAGCGCGCCTTGGCGTACGCGATCGGGATGGCCCGCCGCTCCGGATCCGGCCTGATCATCGTGCACGTCGCCAACCGGCTGCCCACCACCGTGTGGGCCGGCTGCGAGCCGCCCGTCTTCGTGGACGTACCGGACCACCGCACCGAGGTGCTGGGGCTGGAGCTCGCCTGCGCGGACTACCTCGCCGAGGTGCCGTGGATCCTGGTGGAGCGGGGCGGGGACATCTGCCACGAGCTGGAGGAAGTAGGCCGGGAGTACTCGGCGGACGCCATCGTGGTGGGCTCGACGCACGGGATCGTGGGCCGGATCTTCGGCTCCGTGGCGGGCCGGCTGGCCAAGCGCGCACAGCGACCGGTTGTTGTCATTCCGTAACCCGCTGTACGTCGGTTGTGCGGTTGTGAACCCCTATGTAAAGGGTAGATAAGTGCTGCTGGGACGCAGCAAACAACTGCAGATCGAAGGGAGCCCGCCGTGGACAATGGTGTCTCTGCGGGAAGCACGGCCTCGACTTCGACCCTCGGGAACATAGCCCTGGGTCTCACCCTTCTCGCGTTCGGTATCGGCCACACCGCCGTCGTCAGCGGCGTGTCCGTCGCCAACTCCGTGTCACTCGCGACCTACATCGGCGGTCTCGCCCTCTTCGTCCTCGGAGTCCTCGAATTCCGCGGCGGCGACGGCTTCAACGGCACCGCGTTCGCGGGCCTCGGCGCCTTCTGGTTCACCTGGGCGTCGGGGGCGGACGGAAAGGTTTCGGCACACGCCGCCGGACTGTTCCTGGTCCTCTTCGCCCTGCTCGCGCTGACCCTCACCTTGAGCGCCGCGAGCGGATTGTTCGGCCAGGGCGCGTACGCCCTGCTCACCCTCTCCCTGCTGCTCCTCGCGGTCGGCTCCTTCGCCGACAGCGGCCTGCTCGCCAAGGCGGCCGGCTGGGCGGCCGCGCTCTCCGGGCTGCTGTTCTGGTACGGCGCCACCGCGGCGCTCGCCCACTGGCCCACCGCCCTGGGCAAGGCCTCCCGCCGCGGCGCGGTCGCCGCGGGCTGAGGGCGTACGGAAGCGGAAGCAGACGCAACGGCCCCCGGGGAATCCCCGGGGGCCGTTCCACGTGCTCGGTGGGCCGCCGTGACCGGCGCGCCCCGCGACTACTCGACGGTGACGGACTTCGCCAGGTTGCGCGGCTTGTCGATGTCCCGGCCCAGGGCCAGGGCCGTGTGGTAGGCCAGCAGCTGGAGCGGGATGCCCATCAGGATGGGGTCCAGCTCGTCCTCGTTCTTGGGCACGAGGATCGTGTGGTCGGCCTTCTCCTGCTCGCGGTGGGCGACCGCGAGGATCCGGCCGCTGCGGGCCTTGATCTCCTCCAGCGCCGCGCGGTTCTTCTCCAGCAGGTCGTCGTCCGGGACGATCGCGACGGTCGGCATCGCCGGCTCGATGAGCGCGAGCGGGCCGTGCTTGAGCTCGGAGGCCGGGTAGGCCTCGGCGTGGATGTAGGAGATCTCCTTGAGCTTGAGGGAGGCCTCCAGGGCCACCGGGTAGCCGCGGACCCGGCCGATGAACATCATCGACTTCGCCTCGGCGTACTCGGCCGCCAGCTTCTTGATGTCCTCTTCGCCTTCGAGGATCTCCTGGATCTGCGCGGGGAGCTTGCGCAGGCCCTCGATGATCCGCTTGCCGTCGGTGACCGACAGGTCCCGGATCCGGCCCAGGTGCACGGCGAGCAGCGCGAAGGCAACGACCGTGTTGGTGAAGCACTTGGTGGAGACGACGCAGACCTCGGGGCCGGCGTGCACGTAGACGCCGCCGTCGGCCTCGCGGGCGATCGCGGAGCCCACGACGTTGACGACGCCGAGGACGCGGGCGCCCTTGCGCTTGAGCTCCTGCACGGCGGCCAGCACGTCGTACGTCTCACCGGACTGGGAGACGGCGATGTAGAGGGTGTCGGGGTCCACGACCGGGTTGCGGTAGCGGAACTCGGAAGCCGGCTCGGCGTCCGCGGGGATGCGGGCCATGCTCTCGATGAGGCCGGCGCCGATCAGGCCCGCGTGGTACGAGGTGCCGCAGCCCAGGATCTTGACCCGGCGGATGCCGCGCGCCTCGCGCGGGTCCAGGTTGAGGCCGCCCAGGTGCACGGTGTTGAAGCGGTCGTCGATCCGGCCGCGCAGCACGCGGTCGACCGCGTCGGGCTGCTCGGAGATCTCCTTGTGCATGTACGTGTCGTGGCCGCCCATGTCGTACGAGGCGGCCTCCCACTCCACGGTCTCCGGCGTGGCCGTGGTGGTGGCACCGCTGGTGGTGTAGGTGCGGAAGTCGTCGGCCTTGAGGGTGGCCATCTCGCCGTCGTCGAGGGTGACGACCTGGCGGGTGTGGGCGACGAGCGCGGCGACGTCGGAGGCGACGAACATCTCCTTCTCGCCGATGCCGAGGACGACCGGCGAGCCGTTGCGGGCCACGACGATGCGGTCGGCGAAGTCGGCGTGCATGACGGCGATGCCGTACGTGCCCTCGATCGCCTTGACGGCCTCGCGGACCTTCTCCTCAAGGGTGTCGGCCAGAGAACGCGCGATCAGGTGGACGATGACCTCGGTGTCGGTCTCCGAGACGAAGACGACCCCCTCGGACTCCAGCTTGGCGCGGAGCTCGGCGGCGTTGTCGACGATGCCGTTGTGGACGACCGCGACCTTGTTCTCGGCGTCGAGGTGCGGGTGCGAGTTGATGTCGCTCGGCGCGCCGTGGGTGGCCCAGCGGGTGTGGGCGATGCCGGTGGTGCCCGCGAAGCGCTTGGGTACCCGGGACTCCAGCTCGCGGACGCGGCCCTTGGCCTTGACCACCTTGAGCGCGGGGGACTTCGGGTTGTTGACGACGATGCCCGCGGAGTCGTACCCGCGGTACTCCAGTCGCTGCAGGCCTTCCAGCAGCAGCGGTGCCACGTCACGCTTGCCGATGTAACCCACGATTCCGCACATAAAGTCTTGCCCCTCCTGAAGTTCGGTTGCCCTTGCCGCTGTTCGCCGCGCCTGGCCGTCGGACGGCCCTGTCGCTCAGCCGTAGACGATGCGGCGCAGCTGCCGGAGCGAGAGCTCCGGCGGCGCCACGGCGCGGTGCGGCAGCTCGGCCGCGATCCGTTCGAAGATCTCCGCGTTGACCGCGCCGCCCGCCTGGAGCTCACGGTGGCGGCGGCGCACGAATTCCTCGGTCGTCTCGTCGAAGTACGCGAGTACGTCGAGTACCACCCGGGCGGCCTCGCCGCGCTGCAGCGCGGTGCTGCGCACCAGGTGGTCGACGAGATCGTCATGAGACGGGCGGCGGTCGAGCACCCGTAGATACTGACTGGCCACGGCCGGGAACGCAAAGAATCTGCCCGGAATCGGGCAGGATCCTCCTGGTCCAGACCAGTGGAAGGCGCAAATCCGGTCATGAAAGAGCGGAGATAAGGGTCAAAAACGGCGCAGAACGGCCTGCTTGGCCGCGGCGAACTCCTCGGCCGTGAGGATGCCGCCCTGGTGCAGATCGCCGAGCTCGCGCAGCCGGCGCAGCAGGGCGTCGTGGTCCTCCGGGGCCGCCGGCTCGGGAGCCGACGCCGCGAGCTCCGGCACCGGCGCCTTGGACAGGGCCGGGGCGGGCTCGGCCGGGGCGGCGGCGCCCCGGGGATGGGGCATCCGCACCGCCACGGCCGCCGCGACCAGAGCCATCAGCGGGTCCTTCTTGAAGCCGAAGAGCTCCACCGTGTACGGGTCGTACTTGGGCGCGGGAGCGGCCGGGGCGCCCGCCAGCGTGAACCGGATCCATCCGTTGTCCAGCCCCTTCGAGGGGGACCACTCCACCCCGCGCAGGTCCGCGACCCGGAACTCGCGCGGCCCGCCGGAGCTCTTGGCCTCCTCCGTCGTCCAGTTCCAGTCCAGCGCCACCCGGTCGCCGTCGAAGGCCACCGTCCCGTCCCCCGCCGCCACCGTGATCGGCACGGCCGGGCCCGGCAGCAGGTACGCGTCCGCCGGGCCGGGATCCACCTGGTCCAGCAGCAGCGCGTTGCGGACCTCGTCCACGAAGTACTCCGCCACCCCGCTCCGGTCCGCTTCCACCGTCAGCCGGTACGGGTCGGAGGCCTCCGGCAGCCGCCCGCCCGTCACCTGGAGCAGCGGGTCGGCGCCGTCACGCAGCCTCAGCCTCAACCGGCCCGTCCTGCGGCCCGGTTCGTGGCTGATCCTGGCGAGCGCGCGCAGCGGGACGACCACCTCGCCCAGCGTCTGGCGCAGCAGCCCCACCCCCTTGTCGCGGCCGGGCACGATCCGCACCGCGTCCCCGTCGAAGGTCCATGTGCCGTCCTTCTGGATGATTTCCGCCATCCGCCGATTCTCGCACCGGCCCCGGCACGCCAGTTGGCCTATACCTGCCCTATGAGAGTCCTGCGACGCACGCTCGGCACACTCCTCGTCCTCGGCGCGGCCGTCTCCTGCGCCGCGTCCCAGGACGCCGACGCCAGACCCGGGGACGGCCGCCCGGCCGCCGCCGCCCCCTACGCACAGCTCCTGCCGGCGCCCGCCTCCGCACGCGCCGAAGGCCCCGGGTACGCCGTCGGCGCGGGCACGGTCATCCGTACCGGCCCGGGCGGCGGCGAGGAGGTCCGGCGGGTCGGCGAGCTCCTCGCGGAACAGCTCAGGGGCCCCAGCGGGCTGCCGCTGCCGGTGGTCGACGGCGCCGGCGGCGACGGGATCCGGCTGCGGCTCGACGAGCGGGCGGAGGGGACCGGCGCCGAGGGGTACCGGCTGGAGTCCGGCCCGGGAGGGGTCACGCTGACCGCGCGCACCCCGGCGGGGCTCTTCCACGCGGGGCAGACGCTGCGGCAGCTGCTGCCGGTGGCCGGTCCGGGCACGGTGCCCGGCGGCGAGATCACCGACGCGCCCCGGTTCGCGTACCGGGGGGCCATGCTGGACATCGCCCGCCACCACTTCACGGTGGAGCAGGTCAAGCGGTACGTGGACCAGCTGGCCCAGTACAAGGTCAACACGCTGCACCTGCACCTGACCGACGACCAGGGCTGGCGGATCGCGATCGACTCGTGGCCCCGGCTGGCGGAGTACGGCGGCGGCAGCGAGGTCGGCGGCGGGCCGGGCGGGTACTGGACGAAGGACCAGTACCGGGACCTGGTGGCGTACGCGGCCCAGCGGTACGTGGACGTGGTCCCGGAGATCGACATGCCGGGGCACGTGAACGCGGCCCAGGCCTCCTACGCGGAGCTGAACTGCGACGGGAAGGCCCGCGAGCGCTACACCGGGATCAAGGTCGGCTTCAGCTCGCTGTGCGTCGCCGTGGAGCGTACGTACGAGTTCGTCGACGACGTGCTCGGCGAGCTGGCCGAGCTGACGCCGGGCCGCTACCTGCACATCGGCGGGGACGAGGCGCACTCGACGCCGGCGGCGGACTACGCGGCGTTCATGGACCGGGCCCAGCAGATCGTCGGGCGCCACGGCAAGACGGTGGTGGCCTGGCACCAGCTGGCCACGGCCCGCCCGGCGCCGGGGGCGGTGCTCCAGTACTGGGGCCACGACAAGACGGCGGCCGCGGAGAAGGCGGCGGTGGCCGCGGCGGCGAAGGCGGGCCACCCGCTGATCCTGTCGCCGGCGGACCGGCTCTACCTGGACATGAAGTACGACCTGACGACGAAGCCCGGTCTGGCGTGGGCGGGCCTCGTCCCGGTGCGCAGGGCGTACGACTGGAACCCGGGGACGTACCTGGCCGCGGCCGGAGTCCCGGAGTCCGCGGTCCTCGGCGTCGAGGCGCCGCTGTGGACGGAGACGATCGCGGACCGCGCGGACCTGGAGTTCATGGCCTTCCCGCGGGTGCTGGGCCTCGCGGAACTGGGTTGGAGCCCGGGCCCGCGGAACTGGACGGAGTACCGGCTGCGGGTGGCGGCGCAGGGCCCGCGGCTGGACGCCCAGGACATCACGTACTACCGGGCGCCGGACGTCCCCTGGACGTAGCGGGGAAGACGGCGTACCCGGGGCGCGTCCGCGAAGAGGGCCGGTCAGGGCTTCGCGGACACGTCCTCGGGCGGAGGGGTGCGGGTGCGCCGCCGAGGGACCGTATCGGCGGCGCACCCGCCCCTTTGATCACCGTCGCGATGCGTAGGGCGCGACGGGGTTCTTGAGCGTGCCGATCAGCTGGAGGGCGGCCGCCGGGTCGGCGAGGTCCACCATCTGCTTGTTGTTGCGCAGCTGCAGCCGGTTCAGGCAGGACAGCTGGAACTCCTCGGCGAACAGGTCGTAGCGCTCGAAGCGCTCCGCGAGCTGCGGCACCGACTCCTGGTAGGCGTGGCCGCACTCCGCGACCGCCCGCCAGAAGGTCTCCTCCTCGCAGATGCCCTCCGAGACGAGGATCGAGCCCAGGAAGCGGAAGAAGCAGTCGAAGACGTCCGTGAAGATCGACAGGAGCTTCATGTCCTCCGGGATGTCGGCCCTGACGCGCTCGACGGCCGGCGGGAGCACCGCGTCGGGGTCCATGACCACGATCTCCTCGGCGATGTCCTTGAAGATCGCCCGCTTCACCACACCGTTCTCGATCACGAGGATGGTGTTCTCGCCGTGCGGCATGTACGCGAGGTCGTACTGGTAGAAGCAGTGCAGCAGCGGCACCAGGTAGGCCCGCAGGTAGTGGCGCAGCCACTCGGCCGGGGTCAGGCCCGACTCCTCGATCAGCGCGCCGGCGAAGGACTTCCCCTCGGAGTCGACGTGCAGCAGCGAGGCCATGGTCGCCAGGCGCTCGCCCTCCTTCAGCGATTCCACCGGGGACTCGCGCCACAGGGCCGCCAGCATTTTGCGGTACGGCGAGTAGCGGTCGGTGGCGCGCTCGTACTGGCGGTGGTGGTAGCCGATCGCCGCGCGCTCGCGGATGATCGAGAAGTCCACCGACCGCAGGACCTCGTCGCCCTGGATCAGCTGGTGCAGCCAGTCGTTGATCGCCGGGGTGGCCTCCATGTAGGCCGCCGAGAGGCCGCGCATGAAGCCCATGTTGAGGACCGAGATGGCGGTCTTCACGTAGTGCTTTTCCGGCGTCGTGGTGTTGAAGAAGGTGCGGATCGACTGCTGGGCCAGGTAGGCGTCCTCGCCCTCGCCGAGCAGCACCAGCCGGCGGTTCGCGATCTCGGCCGCGAAGGTGACGGTGGTCTTGTTCCACCACTGCCAGGGGTGGACCGGCAGGAAGTGGTACTGCGCCGGGTCCAGGTCCAGGGCGGACAGCTTGGCCTCGAACCCCGCGACGGCGGCTTCGCCCAGCTCGGCGCGCATGAACGCGTCGTGGTCCAGGCCCGCGCCCGCGGTGAAGGTCGACACGTCCTTGCGGGCCGCCACCCACACCAGGTGGACGGGGCTCGCGGTCTCCGGGGCGTACGAGAGGTACTCGTGCACGCCGAAGCCGAGCCGGCCGTTGTTGGCCACGAAGCAGGGGTGGCCCTCGGTCATGCCCGTCTCGATGTCCTGGAAGGAGGACTTCGCGAGTACGGCGGACGGGACCTGCGGCTTGGTGTACTTGAAGCCCGAGCCCGCCAGCGTGGAGGAGATCTCCTCCAGGTAGACCGGAAGGACCTCCGCGCTCAGGCCCAGGGCTTCGCGCATCTCGATGTGGAAGTCGAGGGCGTCCGGCGGGAGCTCGGCGCCGTCCTTGAGGCGGGTGATCGAGGCCTCGTCCACCGCCCAGTGGTCCAGGGCGTGGCGGGCCGCGGTGAAGCGGTACTCGACCGAGCCGTCGTCGCTCAGGACCGAGTACGCGGTGGCGGTGCCGGTGCCGGTGCCGTCGAGCGGCTTCGGGGTCAGCAGGCGCTCGTGCGAGAACTCCGCCAGGGCCTTGCGGACCAGGGCGCGGTTCGCGCGGGCCCACAGCTCGGGGGAGAGGTGGGAGATCGCGTCGGCGAGGCTCATATGGAGGCTCCCGTCAGGCCGGTGGCCGCCTCGAACTGCGCGCGGGTGCAGAAGCTCAGCAGGGCCGTCTTCTCGGGCTTCCGGACCGGGCCGTCGGGGACGAAGCCGACCGCCTCGTTCAGGGCGTGCACCGCCGTGTTCTCCACGTCCGGCTCCACCACGACGCGCTCGGTCCCGGGGTCGGCGAACAGCGCGGCCATCACCGTGGTGATCACGGCGCGGGTGAACCCGTGCAGCGGCCGCTCGCTCGGCGCGACGAGGAAGTGCATGCCCACGTCGCCGGGCTGCGCGTCGTACAGGCCGACCAGCTCCAGCTCGCTCGGGTCGTACTTCTCCATCAGGAAGGCCGGGCGGCCCTCGTGGAGGCCGATGAAGGCGTGGTGGTGCTCGGCCGCGGCGATCTTCATGTACTCGCGCTCCACGTCCGGCAGCGAGGCGTCCTGCATCATCCAGAACGCGGCCTTGGGGTGCGTGACCCAGCGGTGCAGCAGCTCCGCGTCGGCGAAGGGGTCCAGCGGGCGGATCGCGAAGCTGCCGAGGACGGCGTCGTCGCGCGTGTAGAGGTTTTCGGTGGTGCTCATGCGTGGGTGCCTTCCGGGGCCGCGAACTGCTGGAACGCGATGGACTTCTCGACCTTGTAGTACTCGCGGCCGAGGAGCTCTCCGACGATGTACGCGTTGCGGTACGCGGCCATGCCCAGGTCGGGCGAGGTGATGGAGTGGTTGTGCACCGTGCCGTTCTGGAGGAAGATCCCGCGGCCGGTCACGTCGATGCTGTAGTTGCGGGCCGCGTCGGGCCGGCCGTGGCCGTCGAAGGCGAGGCGCTCGCGCACCGGGTTCAGGAACTCCGGCAGCCTGTACTTGTACCCCGTCGCGAGGATCAGGCCCTCGGTGGTGAGGGAGAAGTCGCGCTCCTGCTCCTCCTGGCGCAGCCCCAGGGTGTAGGTGCCCGTGGTGGTGTCGTACGCCGCCGAGTTCAGCGAGGTGTTGGTGCGCAGGGTGGTCGGGACCGGGCCCGGCGAGGTGACCTTCTTCTGGTAGAGCAGGTCGAAGATGGCGTTGACGAGCTCGCCGTCGATGCCCTTGAAGAGGTTCTTCTGCTGGGTTTCGAGCCGGTAGCGGGTCTCCTCGGGGAGGGCGTGGAAGTAGTCCACGTACTCGGGCGAGGTCATCTCCAGCGTCAGCTTCGTGTACTCCAGGGGGAAGAACCGCGGGGAGCGGGTGACCCAGTCGAGCTGGTAGCCGTGCACGTCGATCTCGGACAGCAGGTCGTGGTAGATCTCCGCCGCGCTCTGGCCGGAGCCGATGAGCGTGATCGACTTCTTCTTCTGGAGCTCCGCCTTGTTCTGTACGTACGCGGAGTTGTGGGTGAAGTCGCCGCCCAGGCCGGCGCAGGCCCGCGGGAGGTGAGGCGGGGTGCCGGTGCCCAGGACCAGGCGGCGCGCGCGGTGGGTCTCGCCGCGGTCGGTGTGGACCTCGTACACCTCGGCCCGCTCGTCGTAGGTGACCTCCGTGACGGAGGTGGAGTACCGCACGTTGTCGAGGCGGTCGGCGGCCCAGCGGCAGTAGTCGTTGTACTCGGTCCGCAGCGGGTAGAAGTTCTCCCGGATGTAGAAGGAGTACAGCCGGTCCTTGTCCTTCAGGTAGTTCAGGAAGGAGAAGGGCGAGGTCGGGTCGGCCAGGGTGACCAGGTCCGACATGAACGGCGTCTGCAGGTGCGCGCCGTCCAGAAACATCCCGGCGTGCCACTCGAAGTGCGGCTTCGACTCGATGAAGAGTGCGTCGAGCTCGGCGATCGGCGCGGTCAGGCAGGCGAGTCCCAGGTTGAAGGGACCGAGGCCGATACCGATGAAGTCGTGGGGCTCAGTGGTGGACGGCAAGGGATTCTCCCAGGTACTGCTCGGCGTGTGCGGCGAGGAGGTCGAGGACGGCAGCGATGTCGGCCGTCGTGGTCTGCGGGTTGAGGAGGGTGAACTTCAGGTACTGGTCCCCGTCCACCTTGGTGCCGGCGACGACGGCCTCGCCGGAGGCGAACAGCGCCTTGCGGGCGTGCAGGTTGGCCTCGTCGACGAGGTCCGCACGGATCTCGCCCCCGGGCACGTAGCGGAAGACCAGGGTGGAGATCTGCGGGCGGACGACGACCTCGAAGCGGGGATCGGCGTCGATGACGTCCCAACCCGCGGCGGCCAGGTCGATGACCTCGTCGAAGAGCGAGCCGAGGCCTTCGGCGCCCATGGTGCGCAGGGTCATCCAGAGCTTGAGCGCGTCGAACCGGCGCGTGGTCTGGATGGACTTGTCGACCTGGTTGGGGATCCGCTCCTCCGCCATCCGGCGGGGGTTGAGGTAGTCGGCGTGGTACGTCGCGTGCTTGAGGGTGTCGCGGTCGCGCACCAGCATCGCGCTGGAGCTGACCGGCTGGAAGAACGACTTGTGGTAGTCGACGGTCACCGAGTTCGCGTACTCGATGCCGTTGAGCAGGTGCCGGCGGGTCGGGGAGACCAGCAGTCCGCAGCCGTACGCGGCGTCCACGTGCATCCAGGTGGAGTGCTCGGCGGTCAGGCGGGCGATCTCGCGGAGCGGGTCGATGGACCCGAAGTCGGTGGTGCCCGCCGTGGCGACGACGGCCATCGGGACCAGGCCCTCGCGGACACAGCTCTCCAGCTCCAGGGCGAGCACGGAGGTGTCCATGCGGCGGTGGCGGTCGACCGGGACGGCGATGACGGCCTCGTAGCCGAGCCCGAGCATGGCGGCCGACTTCTCGACGCTGAAGTGGCTGGCCTCGGAGGTGAAGATGCGCAGCCTCGGCAGGACTTCGGACTTCGCCAGGGGGCGCTCGCTGCGCTGCATGACCGTACGGCAGGCCTCGTCGCGGGCCAGCAGCAGGGAGTGGAAGTTGGACTGGCTGCCGCCGGAGGTGAAGACGCCGTCCGCGTCAGGGCCGAGTCCGATGCGCTCGGCGGTCCAGTCGATCAGGCGGCGCTCGATGAGCGTGCCGCCGATGGACTGGTCCCAGGTGTCCAGGGAGGAGTTGACGGCCGACAGGACGGCTTCGCCGAGGACGGCGGGGATGACGACCGGGCAGTTGAGGTGGCCCAGGTAGCGCGGGTGGTGGAAGTACACCGCGTCGCGCAGGTAGACCTCTTCCAGCTCGTCGAGGACGGCAGCCGGGTCTTCGAGCGGCCGGTCCAGGTCGATCCCGTTGATGACCGGGGCGAGCTCGTCGACGGACATGCCGGTGTGGGGCCGCTCCGTGGTCGCGAGCTTGGCGGCGACGCGCTCGACGCCTTCCGTGACGGAACGCCGGTACAGGTCCGCGGTCGTCTCATTCAGCAGATGCGAGCGCATCAACGTTCCTCCGGGCAGGGGGAGAGGGGGGCGGGGAAGAGGTCTCTTAGGTTAGCCTAACCTAAGTTGCGCGCCAAATAGAGATGGGCCCCGGCCAAAAGCCGGGGCCCATCTCTCAACAGGACTGCAAATGAAGGGAGTTGACGTTACAGCTCGGAGGAGGGGTCCTCGCTGGGCGCCTGTCCCGAGTAGGCCTCGGCGAGGAGTTCCTCCTCGCTCGCGCCGAGGCGCCAGTAGCCGGTGAAACGCACCGCCCGCCGGTCGATGGAACGTTCCTGCACGAAGTGCCTGCGGACCGCCCGAACGGTGCCGGCCTCGCCCGCGAGCCAGACGTACGGAGCGTGCGCGACCGGGAGTTCCGACGCCCGGAGCTCCTCCAGCACGCGCTCGGTGCGCTGCTTGCCCGCGCCGCCCTCCCGCACGATCCAGGTGATGTCCGCGTCGGCGGCGGTGGCGAGGTCGAGCCGGTCGCCGGCGTGCGGGACCTCGAACCAGGCCGCGACCCGGGCGTCGGCGGGGAGCCGGTCCAGGATCGCGGCGGCCGCCGGGAGCGCCGTCTCGTCCGCGTACATCAGCAGCGCGTCGGTGGCGGCCGGCGGCTGGAACCGTACGGACTTGTTCTCCGCGACGGCCGGGCCGATCGCCATGATCCGTCGGCCGGTGACGGCCCGTCCGGCCCAGAGGGAGGCCGGAGCCGTGGCATCGGCCGCTGCCGCGGCGGGGTCCCCGTGCAGGACGAAGTCGATGTCGACCTCGACCGCGCCCTCGGGCGTACGGCGCTGCTCGCGCACGGTGTACGAGCGCATCACCGGGCGGTCGGCGTCGGGCATCGCGCGCCAGGCGCCGAACCAGGTGTCCTCGTCGGTGGACGGGAGCACGGTGTGCTCCTGGTGCGCGGGCGGCAGGAAGAGCGAGAGGCTCTGGTCGTAGCCGCCCGAGCGGAATTGCGCGAGGGACTCCCCGCCGAACGTGACCCGCAGGAACGAGTGGCCGAGCCGGCGGGTGCGCAGCACTTCGAGTACGAAGAACCGGAAGTGGGCGGCAGCCGGGGCGGCTTCGGAGGCGGTCGCGTCGGAGGCGGTGGCGGTCATGCGGAGGGTCCCCCCTGGGAGTGGAAGCAGCGCCTGGTCGGGGCGCCGGAGGCCGGTCGGCCTGCCGAGGGTCAGCTGACCTTCTTGGCGCCCTGGATGGACTTCGCGAGGTCTTCCAGGACCTTGGCGCACTTGTCGTACGAGTAGATCGGCTCGGTCACGCGCGGGGCGACCTGGCCGGCCTTGACGGCGGGCAGCTCGGCCCAGGTCGGCTTGGCCTTCAGCTCCTCCGGCTGCAGGGTGCCGGTGCGGTTGTCGAGCAGGACCAGGTCGGCCTTGTACTTGCCGGCGTTCTCCCAGCTGAGGCTCTCGAAGAAGCCGCCCGCGTCCAGCTTGTCCGGGGTGACGAACTCGACGCCCAGGGACTTGAAGTACTTCAGGTCGGCCGAGGTCTCGGGGGTGGAGGCGTAGAACAGGTCGGCGGAGCCGGAGCCGACGAGGACCTTGATGCCCGGGTTGGCCTTGGTGGCCTCGCGGACCTTGGCGGCCGCGGCGTCGAAGCGGGCCTTGCCGTCTGCGGCGGTCTTGGAGTTCAAGTCGGCGCCGAGGGACTTGGCGAGGTCCGCGGTGCGCTCCAGGGCCTTGTCCATGGAGACGTCGCCGCCGACGCCGATGGCGGCGGCCGGGGCCAGCTTCAGGATCTTGTCCTTGGAGGCCTCGGGCACGTACCAGTAGGTGCCGTCCCAGGTGTTGGTGACGAGCAGCTCGGGCTGGAGGGCCGCGTACTTCTCGACGTTGAACTCGTCGTAGACGTTGCCGAGGATCTCGACCTTGGAGATGTCCATCGAGCCGGCCTGCACGTCGGGCTTGCCGTCGGCGGTCTTGGTCGGGCCGAAGACGCCCTTGACCTGGATGCCGTAGTCGTACAGCGCGGCGGCGGTGCCGGTGAACGCGACGATGTTCTTCGGCTTCGCCTTGAGGCTGATGTCCTTGCCGAGGTCGTCCTTGAAGCTCCAGGCGCCGGAGGCGGCTGCGCCCTTGTCCTTGTCGCCCGCCCCGTCCTTCGCCGAGTCGGATCCACCGCACGCGGTGAGGGCCGCGACGAGGCCGAGGGCGCCGCCGGCGGCGATGAGGCCGCGGCGGGAAAGGTGGGAGGTACGGGACTTGGGCATGTCTATGTCCGCTTTCGTGCGTTGCCGGGCGGCCACGGGGCCGTTCGGAGGGAAGGTTAGCCTAACCTTGGCCAAAATTGGTAAGGGGGCCCTAAGTTTCTCCCGGGCGCCTTCTTCTCCGCCCGTACGCGGGGCCTTCCGTCGAACCGGCGGCGCCCGGCTCCGTCCGTTGGCATCATGGCCCTGCCGGGAGGTCCTGACGGGGTGGGGTGGCGGCGCGGTGGCCGGTACGGAGGAGCGCGAACGTGAGCTGCGGCAGGCTGAACTCGCCGAACAGGTGGCCCTGCTGGCGGACCGGGCCGGGGCGGACACCGCCGCCTCGCTGATCCGCCGCACGGCGCGCCGCGCGGAATCCCCGCGGGCCCGGATATGCGTCATCGGCGGCAGCAACGTCGGGAAGTCCCGCCTCGTCAACGAGCTGGTGGGCGCGGTGTGCGTGCCGGTGTCCGTGCACGCGACCGACGGGCCGCCCGTGGTGGTACGCCCGTTCGCCGCGGAGCCGGGGGAGCCGGGAGAGCCGGGAGAGCCGGGGGAGCCGGGGGAGCCGGCTCCCGAGGGCCCCGGGCCGACCGGCCTGCGAACCGTACGCGTCGAGGTGCCGTCCGGATCCTGGCCGGCCCGTACCGGGGTGGAGCTCGTCGACACTCCCGGCTGGGAGGGCTGGTCGGGAGTACGGCAGCCCGACACCGCAGCCCTCGCCCGGATCGTCGGAGACTGCGACGTGGTCGTCGTCGTCACGGAGGCCCGCCGCGCGATGCTCGCCACCGAACAGGCCCGGATCAAGGCGCTCGCCGCCGCCCCGCACAGTCCGCCGCTCGCCGTCGTCGTCACCAAGCTCGCCGAGGTCGAGGACGAGGCGGCCGACATCCTGCGCCGCGTCAACCACCTCGTCTCGGTCCTGGCCCCCGAGGCGCTGGTGCTCTCCGGACCGGTCCCCGCACCCGGCACCGCAACCGGGGCCGCGCAGCCCGACGGCGTCGACCCGCTCCGCGCCGTACTGGGCCACCTGGCCGGAATCCGGCTGCGCCGGGCGCTGCGCACCATCCGCAGACTGCACCTCCTCGCCGCCACCTGCGCCCTCGTGGAGCAGGCCGCGGAGCGGGCGCTCGCGGACGTGCACCGGCCCGACCCCGTCCGGACGCGGGCCGCCCAGATCTGGCACACGGCCCACGAGAGCGCCCGGTTCCACTGGATCGTGCTCAGCGCCGACGCGGGGGACTGGCGTCGCGCCGCTCTCGTCCAGACGATCGCCGCCGAGGCGCGCAGGCGCCGCGCCGCCACGGCGCGCGAACTCGCCGCGCGCTTCTCCGCGATGCTGGAGACGCCCGAGGAGCAGCACTTCATACGCCTCCACGCGATCCCGCACACCGCCGAGGCCCTCCAGCACTTCGAGGCGTGGATCACCGAAGCCGTCGACCGCGCCCTCGAAGAGGACATCCGCCGGCTGCGCGCCGCCCTGATGCGCAACCGGCCCGGCGAGGAACTGTTCCAGGGCTTGGCCGCCCCCGGCGCCGGACGGGTCGTACCGGCCGCCGCCCTGCCCCCGGTCGCCGAGGAGGCCGCCGCCGCCGAGTCGCGCAGCGCCACCGGCTGGGACGCCTCCTGGCTGCCGGAGCTCGTCGGCACCGCCATCGAGAGCGTGCTGACGCCCATGTCCGCCGAGGTCGTGGGCCAGATCGCGGGAGCGGCCGGTACGGCGCTGATGACGGAAGCCCTCGAACACGGGCAGGCCGAGCGCCGCGAACGCGCCATCGACGACCTGGAACGGATCGTCGAGGCGGCCTTCACCGAGCAGGTGACACGGACCGAGGCGCGCATCGGCCAGGTCTACGACCGCCTGCTCGGGCAGGCACAGGAACGCGACGAGCAGTGGTGGCGGCTGCACACCACCGCCGTCGCCGCCCAACCGGAATCCCTCGACCACTGGCGTTCACTGCGGAGCACGGCGCGGACGCTGAGCCGCTCCGTGCACGCCCACCTCTCTCCCCTGGAAGGGGCCTGATGGCGCACGAGAACCGGCGGTCAACGGCCGGCCAGGAATCACCGGCCTCGCAGTTCCGCGGCTGGAGCGAGAACATCGGAACACTGCGCTCGTACTACCAGCGCCTCCAGCAGGTGGCCGGCGAGGCCGCGGCCGTCATCGCCCCGCCGGGAACCCCGGGAGGGGCGCTGGACCTCGGCATCAACGGGGCGGTCTTCGAGCGCGAGACCTTCCGGATCATGGTGCTCGGCGAGTTCAGCAGCGGCAAGAGCACCCTGATCAACGCTCTGCTCGGCAAGCGGCTGCTGCCCACCAAGGCCAATCCGGCCACCGCCTTCACCACGGTCCTGCGCTGGGGCGAGACCGAGCGGGCCTGGCTGTACCGGGACGGGGACCGGCGGGGCGGCGAGACGGCCGTCACCACGGAGGAGTTCAAGCGGGAGGTCTCCCTCCAGATCGACGCGCACGGCGCGCCCCGCACCCCCTCCTTCGCGCTGGCCGTCGTCGAGCAGCCGCTGGAGCTGCTGCGCAGATCCGTCGAGATCGTCGACTCGGCCGGGATCAACGAGAGTTCCGACCGCGAGCTGGTGACCCTGCGCTACCTGGAGGAGGTGGACGCCGTCGTCTTCGTCACGGACGCCGGGCGGCCGTTCACCCTCCACGAGACCGAGAACTACCTCACCCGGGTCAGGAAGCTGGGGCACCGCGACATCTTCTTCGTGGTGAACCAGTTCGACCGGATCGAGGAGGAGGAACGGGCGGAGGTGATGAGCCGCTGCCGCAACGCGGTCGCCGAGCTCAACGGGGAATCCGGCGGTGCCGCCCCCAACGTCTTCTTCATCAGCGCCCTCCAGGCCCTGCGCGCGCGGACGGACGGCAACGAGCAGGACCTGAAGGCCTCGGGGATCCGACAGTTGGAGTCCGCCCTGGAAGTCTTCTGCATGCGCGACGCGGCCCGGGTGAAGTTCGTCCGGCTCGCCGAGTTCCTGCGCCACAACGCGGTCAACCTGCGCGTGCGCCTGCACGACGAGGGCGCGCTACTGATGAAGTCGACGGCGGAGCTGCGCGAACTCCTCGACCGCAGCCAGTCCACCCAGGACCAGCTGCGCGCCAGCGCCGACGCGATCCGCGACATCGTCAGCAGCAAGGTCCTCGGCATCGAGAACGAATTGCAGCTGAGGTTCGCCGCGTTCCTGACCGAGATCAGCCGCGAGATCGGCGAATGGCACGTCACGACCGGCCCGGGGCGCCTGACCCGGGCCGTGCGCTCCTTCACCAAGGGCGGCCGCGTCGCGGCCCAGCACGAACTGATGGACGCGTACACGGTCCAGCTCCAGGAACGCATGCAGGTCTTCTGCGCCCGTGAGCTCGACCAGGTCATCGAGGAGCGGCAGGGGGACCTGGTGCGCCAGCTCGAACCGCTGATCCGGGCGCACGCCGACCTCCTCGACAAGCTGCGCGCGGAACTCACCGGCTCACAGTCCGAACGGGACCAGAACTACCTGATCTACACGCTGGCCATCGCGGCGGGCAAGGGCAAGGCGGGTCGCGACGGGCGCCGCCACAGCGACGACGTGCCGCTGATGTTCCGCCCCAGCTCGCTCATGGCGCTCGGCGCGGGCGGCGGCGCGGTGGTCGCCGGCGGGGCGACGGCCGCCGCGGCGGCCGGTCTGATCAGCCTGGGCCTGGCCGTGCCGCCGGTCGGCGTGGCGGTGGCCATCGGCGCGGCGATCGGACCGCTGCTGGCCTCGGGGGCGGTCTTCTTCGCCGACGGCAAGCTGCAGACGCGAGCGGCGGAGGAGTTCGCCGTCCACGTGAAGGACTCGGCGGCCCAGACCGCCCGCCAGTACGCGGGCAGCCGCGCCGCGGACCTGCGCGAGATGTGGGGCGGGATCAGCGGCACGCTCCACCTCCAGCTCCAGGACCTCATCGGCATCGTCCAGCGCAACATCGAGGAGTCCCGGCAGGACGAGCAGGCCAAGGCGGGCATGCGGGACCAGCTCTACGCCTTCGAGCAGCGGATCACCGATGTGGAGCAGCACATCGCGAACTTCCTGCAGCCCTTCGTCTCCGAGGCGGAGCGGGAGCAGGCGTAGGCACGGGACGGACCGCAGGACCGCAGGACAGCAGGACAGCGGGACCGCCGGACCGATCACGGCCCGGCGGTCCACGTCCGTCTGCGGCGCGAGGCGTACTAGCCGGCGAAGCCCAGCTCGCGGGCGATGAGCATGCGCTGCACCTCGCTGGTGCCCTCGCCGATCTCCAGGATCTTGGAGTCGCGCCACATGCGCGCCACGGGGTACTCGTTCATGAACCCGTAGCCGCCGTGGATCTGCGTGGCGTCCCGGGCGTTGTCCACCGCGACCGTGGAGGAGTACAGCTTCGCGATCGCCGCCTCCTTCTTGAACGGCTCCCCGGCCACGAGGCGGGAGGCCGCGTCACGCCAGCCGATGCGGGCCATGTGGGCGCGCATCTCCATGTCCGCCAGCTTGAACTGGATGGCCTGGTTGTCTCCGATGGGCCGGCCGAAGGCCTTGCGCTCCTTCGCGTACTTCACCGACTCGTCCACGCAGCCCTGGGCCAGGCCGGTGGCGAGCGCCGAGATCGCGATGCGGCCCTCGTCGAGGATGCGCAGGAACTGGGCGTAGCCGCGGCCCTCCTGGCCGACCAGGTTGGCCAGGGGCACCCGTACGTTGTCGAAGGCCAGCTCACGCGTGTCCGAGGAGTTCCAGCCGACCTTGGAGTACGGCGCGGCCACCGTGAAGCCCGGGGTGCCGGACGGGACGATGATCGAGGAGATCTCCGGGCGGCCGTCCGCCTTGCGGCCCGTCACGGCGGTGACGGTGACCAGGCCGGTGATGTCCGTACCGGAGTTGGTGATGAAGCACTTCGAGCCGTTGATCACCCACTCGTCGCCGTCCTTGACGGCCGTGGTGCGGGTCCCGCCGGCGTCGGAGCCGCCGTCCGGCTCGGTCAGGCCGAAGGCGCCGAGCACCTCACCGGAGCACATCTTCGGCAGCCACTGCCGCTTCTGCTCCTCGGTGCCGAAGAGGTGGATGGGCATGGCGCCGAGGGAGACGCCCGCCTCCAGCGTGATCGCGACCGAGGAGTCGACGCGGGCCAGCTCCTCCAGGGCGATGCCGAGGGCGAGGTAGTCGCCGCCCATGCCGCCGTACTCCTCCGGGAAGGGCAGGCCGAACAGGCCCATGCGGCCCATCTCGCGGACGATCTCGTACGGGAACTCGTGCCGCTCGTACAGGTCGCCGATCTTGGGGGCGACGACGTCGTGCGCGAACGCCTCGACGGTACGGCGGAGTTCCTCGTGCTCGGGGGTGAGCCGGTGGTCGAGGGACATGGTCTTCGTTACTCCTTGTGGGAGAGCGCGCGGACGGTACGGGAGGGGCTGGGGCGCCCCAGCTGTTCGGCCATCCACACGCTCGTGGCGGTGAGGGCGGCCAGGTCGACGCCGGTCTCGATGCCGAGGCCGTCGAGCATCCACACCAGGTCCTCGGTGGCGAGGTTGCCGGTGGCGCTCTTCGCGTACGGGCATCCGCCGAGGCCGCCTGCGGAGGCGTCGACGGTGGTCACCCCGTGCTGGAGCGCGGCCAGGGTGTTGGACAGGGCCTGGCCGTAGGTGTCGTGGAAGTGCACGCCGATCCGGTCGGTCGTGACGCCCTCCTCGCCCAGCTCGCTGAGGAGGGTCTGGACATGGCCCGGGGTGGCGACGCCGATGGTGTCGCCGAGGCTGAGCTCGTCGCAGCCGAGGTCGAGCAGGGCCTTGGCCACGCGGACCACCTGGTGGACCGGGACGGGACCCTCCCAGGGGTCGCCGAAGCACATGGAGAGGTAGCCGCGGACGTGCGCCCCGCCCTCCTTGGCGCGGGCCACGACGGGCTCGAACATCGCGAGCGACTCGGCGACGGTCCGGTTGAGGTTGCGGGACGCGAAGGTCTCGGTGGCCGAGCCGAAGACGGCGATACGGGTGGCCCCGAGGGCGAGCGCGCGGTCGAGGCCGCGCTCGTTGGGGACGAGGACGGGCAGGTGCACCCCGGCGAGGCCGTGCAGCTCCGGGAACAGCTGCTCGGCGTCGGCCAGCTGGGGCACCCACTTGGGGTGCACGAAGCTGGTGGCCTCGATGGTGGTGAGGCCGGCGGCGGCCAGCCGGTGGATGAACTCGGCCTTGACCGCGGTGGGTACGGCCGTCTTCTCGTTCTGCAGCCCGTCGCGGGCGCCGACCTCGTGGATGCGGACGCGGGCCGGCAGCCCGGGGGCCGGGACCGTCATGGGCAGCCCGTTCACGCGCCCTCCTCCTCTTTCGCTTCCTCGTCCGGGGTGACGACGGCCAGGACCTGGTCCATGGCGACGGTGGTACCGGGGGAGACGTCCAGCTCGGTGACCGTGCCGGAGTGGGGGGCGGAGATGACGTGCTCCATCTTCATCGCCTCGACGACGAGCAGGCTCTGCCCCGCGGCCACCTTGTCGCCGACGGCGACCTTGACCACGGTGACCGTGCCGGGCATGGGGGCGGCGAGGGTGTCGGCGCCGGCCCTCGCGCCCCCGCCGAGGGACGCGGCGACGGGGTCGTGGTGCTGGACGTGCCAGCCGTCCGCGTCGCGGCCGAGCCAGACCCCCTCCGGGGAAGCGGCGTGGGCGAAGCGGTGCGTGACGCCGTCCAGTTCGACCGTGAGGTGGTCGGCGGTGAGGGCGACGATCCGGCCGCGGGCCGGTGCGCCGTCGGCCACGAGGAGCTCCGTGGCGAGGCCGGAGCCGGAGCCCGGCCGGGCGGGACGGGTGCGGACCTCGACCGGGTCCTGACCCGGGAGGCGGAAGTGGCGGACCGTCCACGCCGGGGTTCCGCCGAGGCGCCAGCCGTCGGCCGCCCCGAAGGGGTCCACCCAGCCCGGCTCACCCGAGCCCCCGGCAGGGCTTCGGGAGGGGGCGGGGCGGGGGACGTCCAGCAGCGCGGCCGCCGCGTACACCTCGGACGGGACCGAATCCGGGAGGAGGGACGCGAGATCCCGCTCGACCAGGCCGGTGTCGAGGTCGCCCGACACCACGTCCGGGTGGGCCAGCAGCCTCCGCAGGAAGCCGGCGTTCGTCTGGACGCCCAGGATCACGGTGTCCGCGAGCGCACCCCGCAGCACCCGCAGGGCAGCCGCCCGGTCCGGTCCGTACGCGATCACCTTCGACAGCATCGGGTCGTACGTCGACCCCGTGTCGACGCCCGCCACCAGCCCGGAGTCCGTACGCACGGCCCCGCCGTCCGGCTCCGAGAGGGCCAGGACGGTACCGCCGGACGGCAGGAACCCGCGCGCCGGGTCCTCCGCGCAGACGCGGGCCTCGATCGCGTGGCCCGTCAGCCGGACCTCCGCCTGGCCGAAGCCCAGCCGCTCGCCCGCCGCGACCCTCAGCTGCTGTTCCACCAGGTCCAGCCCGGTGATCAGCTCCGTCACCGGGTGCTCGACCTGGAGCCGGGTGTTCATCTCCATGAAGTAGTACGAGGACGGGTCCCCGCCGGGCACGATGAACTCCACCGTCCCCGCGCCGACGTACCCGCACGACCGCGCCGCCTCCACCGCCGCCGCGCCCATCGAGGCCCGCAGCTCCGGCGTGAGCAGGACCGACGGGGCCTCCTCGATCACCTTCTGGTGGCGCCGCTGGAGCGAGCACTCGCGCTCACCCAGGTGCACCACGTTGCCGTGCGCGTCCGCCAGCACCTGGATCTCGATGTGCCGCGGCCGGTCCACCCACCGCTCCACGAGCAGCGTGTCGTCGCCGAACGAGGACCGCGCCTCGCGGCGCGCCGCCGCGATCTCCTCGCCCAGCAGACCGGCGTCGCGGACCAGCCTCATGCCCTTGCCGCCGCCGCCCGCCGAGGGCTTCAGCAGCACCGGCATGCCGATCTCCTCGGCCGCCGCGACGAGTTCGGCGTCCGACAGCCCGCTGCCCGAGGAGCCCGGCACCACGGGCACGCCCGCCGCCTTCACCGTCTCCTTGGCGCGGATCTTGTCGCCCATCAGGGAGATCGCCGAGGCCGGCGGTCCGATGAAGGCCAGCCCCGCCTCCGCGCACGCCGCCGCGAAGGCGGCGTTCTCGGCGAGGAACCCGTACCCGGGGTGGACCGCCTCGGCGCCCGTCCGCCGGGCGGCGTCGAGCAGCCGCT
The DNA here is from genome assembly GCF_044455885.1 of Streptomyces sp. NPDC051109. Taxonomy (NCBI): domain Bacteria; kingdom Bacillati; phylum Actinomycetota; class Actinomycetes; order Kitasatosporales; family Streptomycetaceae; genus Streptomyces; species Streptomyces sp. NPDC051109. The sequence goes on along the minus strand of NZ_JBITFF010000004.1, from coordinate 303,646 downwards.
CCACCGACAGGTAGCTCTCGGCGGCCGCCGCCGGGCCGATCCGGACGGCCGTGTCGGCCTCCCGTACGTGGCGGGCGTCGGCGTCGGCGTCGCTGAAGACGGCCACGGAGCGGATGCCGAGCTGCCGCAGGGTGCGGATGACCCGGACCGCGATCTCGCCCCGGTTCGCCACCAGAACAGTGCTGAACATCAGTGAGGTCCTCACGTCACATACGGAAGATGCCGAAGCCCGAGTCGCCCAGCGGGGCGTTCGCGCACGCGGTCAGGGCCAGTCCCAGCACCTGCCGGGTTTCCATCGGGTCGATGACCCCGTCGTCCCACAGCCGCGCGGTGGCGTAGTAGGCGTTGCCCTGCTCCTCGTACTGGGCGCGGACCGGGGCCTTGAAGGCCTCCTCGTCCTCCAGCGGCCATTCCTGGCCGGCGCCCTCGATCTGGTCGCGCTTGACCGTCGCGAGCACCGAGGCCGCCTGTTCGCCGCCCATCACGGAGATCTTGGCGTTGGGCCACATCCACAGGAAGCGCGGGGAGTACGCCCGCCCGCACATCGAGTAGTTGCCGGCTCCGTACGAGCCGCCGACGACCACCGTCAGCTTCGGGACCCGCGTGCACGCCACGGCCGTGACCATCTTGGCGCCGTGCTTGGCGATGCCGCCGGCCTCGTAGTCGCGGCCGACCATGAAGCCCGAGATGTTCTGGAGGAAGAGGAGCGGGATCCCCCGCTGGTCGCACAGCTCGATGAAGTGCGCGCCCTTCTGGGCGGATTCGGAGAACAGGATGCCGTTGTTGGCGATGATCCCGACCGGGTGGCCGTGGATCCGCGCGAAGCCGGTGACCAGGGTCTGGCCGAACTCGGCCTTGAACTCCTGGAAGCGGGAGCCGTCCACGATCCGGGCGATGATCTCGCGGGCGTCGTACGGGGTGCGCGAGTCGACCGGCACCGCGCCGTACAGCCCGTAGGGGTCCACCTTCGGCTCTTCCGGAGCCTCGACCGACCAGGGCAGGGCCCCGCGCTCGGGCAGGGTCGCCACGATGTTCCGTACGATCCGCAGCGCGTGCGCGTCGTCCTCCGCGAGGTGGTCGGTGACGCCGGAGGTCCGGGAGTGGACCTCGCCGCCGCCGAGCTCCTCGGCCGTGACCACCTCGCCGGTGGCGGCCTTCACCAGCGGCGGGCCGCCGAGGAAGATCGTGCCCTGGCCGCGGACGATCACTGCCTCGTCGCTCATCGCCGGGACGTAAGCGCCGCCCGCCGTGCAGGAGCCGAGGACGGCGGCGATCTGCGGGATGCCGGCGCCCGACATGCGCGCCTGGTTGTAGAAGATGCGGCCGAAGTGCTCCCGGTCGGGGAAGACCTCGTCCTGCATGGGGAGGAAGGCGCCGCCCGAGTCGACCAGGTAGAGGCAGGGGAGACGATTCTCCAGGGCCACTTCCTGCGCCCGGAGGTGCTTCTTGACGGTCATCGGGTAGTACGTGCCGCCCTTGACGGTGGCGTCGTTCGCGACGATCACGCACTCGCGGCCGCTGACCCGGCCGATGCCCGCGATGACCCCGGCGGCCGGGGCCGCACCCCCGTACATGCCCTCTGCGGCCAGCGGGGCCAGCTCCAGGAAGGGCGAGCCCGGGTCGAGGAGGGTGTCCACGCGGTCGCGGGGGAGCAGCTTCCCGCGGGCGGTGTGGCGGGCGCGGGCCTTCTCGCCGCCGCCGAGCCGGGCCGCGTCGAGCCGGGCGCGCAGCCCCTCGGTCAGCTCGCGGTGGGCGGCCTCGTTGGTCCGCCAGGCCTCGGACGCCGGGTCCGCGGCGCTCGTCAGCACTGGTGCCTGCTGCATCGGTCGAGCTCCCTTGCTCGGTGCACGCTGTTAATGAGCGTTAACGCATGTACCGCCTAGGTTAACGAGCGCTAACGGCCCTGTCTAGAATGGATTCCCATGAGCACCAGAGCCGCCGCCCCGACCCGTCGCGAGCAGATCCTCAGCGAGGCCGCCCGCCTCTTCGCCGCGCGCGGATTCCACGGCGTCGGCGTGGACGAGATAGGGGCTGCCGTGGGCATCAGCGGCCCCGGCCTCTACCGGCATTTCGCGGGCAAGGACGCCATGCTCGCCGAGCTGCTCGTCGGGATCAGCGAGCGGCTGCTGACGGGCGGCCGCCACCGGGTGGCCGAGGCCGCGGGCGACCCGGAGGGCGTCCTGGCCTCCCTGATCGACGGGCACATCGACTTCGCCCTCGACGACAGGGCGCTGATCACGCTCCACGACCGGGAGCTGGACCGGCTGCGGGAGGCCGACCGCAAGCTCGTACGGCAGCTGCAGCGCCAGTACGTGGAGCTGTGGGTGGAGGTCGTGGGGGAACTGCACCCGGAGGTCGGAGAGGCGGAGGTACGGGTGTCCGTGCACGCCGTCTTCGGCCTGCTCAACTCCACCCCGCACCTGGCGGCGCTCGGCCGGGAGGCGACGGAATCGCTGCTGCGGCGCCTGGCGCACGGGGCGTTCGGGGCGCTGTCGGGGTGAGGCGAGGGTGAGGCGACGCGTCCGCTGGGCGAAATGGCACCGGCGTCCGGGGCCCGGCGACGGCAGAATGGGCCGCATGCCGAAGCCGATAGAGACGCACGTACCGAGCCGCGCAGAACTCGTCGACCATCTGGTCCGCACCCGGATCTCGGGTCAGGTCGCGACGCCCCGTGAGAACAACCTGTCGCACTACCGCAAGCTCGCCAACGGCGACCGGCACTACTGGCTGGGCCTGGAGCTGGGCGACCGCTGGACGGACGAGCAGGACGTGCTCGCCGTGATGGCGGAGCGGGTCGGGGTCGTCGACGACGCGGCCCACCGCTTCGGCCAGGACACGATCGACCCGGAGCTGACCGTCTCCGGCCTGGACCGGATGGCGGCGCGGCTGCGGAAGGCGGCCCTGGACCGGCAGAGCGTCCTGCTCGCCACGGGGCACCCGGGCGGGCTGCTCGACGTGCACCGGGCGACGGCGGCCGCGCTGCGCGCGGCGGGCTGCGAGATCGTGGTGATCCCGCCCGGGCTGGTGGCGGACGAGGGGTCGGTGTGGCAGTTCGCCGACGTCGCGGTCCTGGAGCGGGGCGCCACGCTGTGGCACACCCACTCCCCGGAGCCGATGGCCGCGATCCTGGACGGTCTGGCGGCGGAGAACCGTCCCCAGCCGGACCTGATCGTGGCCGACCACGGCTGGGCGGGGTGCGCGGCGCAGCGCGGGCTGGACGCGGTGGGGTACGCGGACTGCAACGACCCGGCGCTGTTCCTCGGCGAGGCGGAGGGCACCCTCCAGGTGGCGGTCCCCCTCGACGACCACGTCCGCGACCCGCGTTTCTACGACCCGGTGGTGGCGTACCTGCTGTCGGCGGCGGGTCTGATCTAGCCCGCCCCGGCGGACCGGCAGGCCCCCAGGGCCTGTCCGGCGGATCATGTGACCACTAGGTTGCAACGATGGAACGCTTAACCGATGTGCACGAGAGCCTCGCCCAGTCTGCAGATCCGGCCCGGGTGAATGACTACGACAGTTTCGCCGAGGTGTACTCGGCGGAGAACGAGAACAACCTCGTGAACGCGTACTACGAGCGGCCCGCGATGCTGACCCTCGCCGGAGACGTGGCCGGCCGTCGGATCCTGGACGCCGGCTGCGGCTCGGGCCCGCTGTCCGCTGCACTGCGCGACCGCGGTGCGGTCGTCACCGGCATCGACGCCAGCGCCGGGATGCTGGCGTTGGCAAGACGGCGGCTCGGTGCCGACGCGGCTCTGCACGTGGTCGACCTGCGCGAGCGCCTGCCGTTCGACGACGATGCGTTCGACGACGTGGTCGCGTCGCTGGTGCTGCACTACCTGGAGGACTGGGGGCCGACGCTGGCCGAGCTGCGGCGCGTCCTCAGGCCCGGCGGCCGGCTGATCGCGTCGGTGGACCACCCCTTCGTGGCCTACGCGCTCCAGGACCCTCGGCCCGACTACTTCGCGACCACCAGCTATACCTTCGACTGGATGCTCAACGGGCAGTCCACCCCAATGAGGTTCTGGCGCAAGCCCTTGCACGCGATGACCGATGCCTTCACCACTGCCGGCTTCCGTCTTTCCGCCATCAGCGAGCCTCAGCCCGACCCAGCCGCCCGTGACCTGTTCCCCGACGACTTCCATGCCCTTTCGACCAAAACCTGCTTCCTCTTCTTCGTCCTCGAAGTACCGCCGTCGGCTGCGGGCTCGGACAAGTAGCCGACGTCGACGAGCCGGCGTTCGCGGCCCGGCTCGCCACCACCGAGCCCGACGCCGTGAGCGCGCTCGCCGCGTTCCTCACCAGGCCCACCACGACGGCCGCTGAAGCTCACTGGGGAAGTGGCCCTTCCCGGTCACGGCCGATGTTCGTACGATCGGCACCCACCGATGTCCAGGAAGAGTCAAAATGCAGGCTTCAAAGTTATCCGCTGCGGCTGTGCAGGTACTGACCGGAAGCGTCTCGGCAACGGCGGAGCAAACCACGGCAGTGCGCGGACTCATCTGGGGGCAACTCGGAAGAAGCACCCTGGGAGCCTCGGCGCTGGCCCGCCTGCATGATCAACCCGGCGAGGAGTCGGCGAGCAACGTCGGCTCCGTCATCGCAGATGAACTGCGGGCGGACCCGAACTTCGCCGACCGGTTGCGCACAGCCCTTCAGCCGCTCCCCACCCCTTCATCGCATGACGCCTCCCACCGCATCGCCACCGCTCCGCCACCTCCGGTTCTGCCTCCCAGGCCGACCGCATCCGCACCTCCCGCCGCTCTCGATCCGGCCGAGGTGAGGAAGATATGGCTCTTGGGGATCCCTCAATTCCTCCTGGCTTACGTCGTCCTCACCATCACGTCGCGGATGGCCGGGGAATCCATGGCGCCACAGGTCCTCATCCTTCTCGCCTCCGCCAGCCTCGCCGGCTACGGAGTCTGGCGCGCCTTCGTCCTCCTGCGCCGGGCACGCAGCACGCCACTCATCGCCGCTACAGTGCTCGCCGTTCTGGTGCTGATCAGGCTGGTTCTATGGCTGGCAGGCGTCTGAGTTCTCCACCCGCCGCAGCTTCTGGGTCAGGTCCTGTCCGGCTCCGTGTGCGGACCGGCATACCGCGGCGGGATCTTCCTGAGCGTTTCGGCAGCTGGAAGACCGCTTACGAAGCCGTCGGCCGACGCCGACCTGGCCGGCCGGCCGGCTGGACTGGAGCACGGTCAGCGTTGACTCCCCCTCCTGCCGGGCCCACCAGCACGCGGCCGGGCCCGCGATCCGACTACGGCTCCGGGACTGAGCAGACCTGCTGTCTCAGTCCCCGAGGAACCACAGGTAGAGGTGCTGTCCGTGGAGAACCGTCCGGCCCAGGTCAAAAGCTCACGCGCGAACTCGTCGGTAACCACGCCCGGAGGCAGGCGCGGTACCTCCGCCAGCAGGGTGACCACCTGGCGGCTGTTGAAGACAGTGTCCGCGTACGGCAATAGGTGCCCCAGCATCGGAAACACCCGCTGGTCGAGACCCGCCAACTCCGGCCCCCAGACCACACCATGCTCGGCGCGAGCCTGGATCGTGCCGGCCTCGCCCCGGACCTGGAGATTGATCATGCTTCGACCCTATGGCCCTCAAGATCCGCCGGACAGACCCTAGGCCAGCCAGGAGCTCATCTCGGTCTGGACGGCGGAGCCGTCGAGGTCGGCGAGCTTCATGCCCACGAAGTCGCGCGCCCAGTTGGAGGTCTGGATCCGGAACGGCATCTTCTCGGCGGTCAGCGCCTCGACGACCGGCGCCGCCGCCTGCTCCGGGGTCTGCGCGCTGTCGCTGCCGAAGGACTGCAGGGCGTGGTTGATGTAGCCCTGGAGGTGCGGGGCGTACGGGCCCGCCTGGGCGAGCAGCGCCGGGATGTCGAGCCCGACGTTGTTCACGAACTCGCTGGAGACGGCACCCGGTTCGACGACGGAGACCTGGACGCCCGCGGCCGCGGCGACCGGAGCCAGGGACTCCATGAAGCCCTCGACGGCGAACTTGGCCGCGCAGTAGGACTCGTTGAACGGCTGGCCGACCACGCCGCCGACGCTCGTCACGGTGATGACCCGGCCGCCCGAGGCGCGCAGGTGGGGGAGTGCGGCGCGGGTGAGCTCGACGACGCCGAAGAAGTTGACCTCCATCACGGACCGCACCTGCTCCATGCCGTGCTGCTCGATCGTGCCCACGAAACCGGCGCCCGCGTTGTTCACGACCGCGTCGAGGTGCCCGTGCTCGGCGACGACCTCGGCCACGCACGCGGCCACGGAGTCCGCGTCCGTCACGTCGAGCCGCTTGACCTGGACCAGGTCGGAGACGCCGGCCTCGGCGGCGGCCTTGTTCAGGGCGTCGGCGCGGGTGGTGTCCCGCATGGTGGCGACGGTGTGCCAGCCCGCCCGGGCGGTGGCGACCGCGGCGGCCAGGCCGATGCCGGAGGAGGTGCCGGTGATGAGGACGGTCTTGGCGGCGGTGTTGGCGCTCATGGAAGGCTCCTTAGGTTTGTGCGTGCACACACACATTAACGATGTGTGCGTGTGCACGCAACCCGGTATCCTTCCCGCATGGCGCACACGAAACTCAACCTGGACGGCCTCACCCCCCGCGACCACGCCTTCTACGGCCTGGTCTGGGCCGGAACCACCCTCACCGCCCGGGTGGACCAGGCGCTCACGCGCCGGCACGACCTGCCGTTGTCGTGGTTCGAGGTGATGCTGTGGCTGAGCGTGCAGCACGAGCCGGTCGCCCCCTCCGAGCTGGGCGCCAGGACCCTGCTCAGCCGCAGCCAGGTCTCCCGCGTCGCCGATTCGCTCCGGGCCCGCGGCCTGGTCGAACGGGTCCCGTCCCCGACGGACGCCCGGTCCGTGGGCATCGCCCTCACCGAGGCGGGCCGCCGCGCCTTCGCGGAGGCCGACGCCACCCGCCGGGAGGCCCTCGCCGAGGTCTTCGACGACCGCCTCGACGACGCGGACATAGCGGCGCTGGAGGCGGTCTGGGCCAAACTCAAGGCGCAGCCCGAGGCGTAGGCGGCCACCGGCCCCACCGCCCTTTCGGAGAAGGGGCGTTGTCAGTGCCCGCGGCTACCGTCGAAGGCGTGACGAATCCGCCGAGTCCGCCGAGTCCGCCGAGTCCGCCGAGTCCGCCGAATTCCCCTACGACGCAGAACCCGCTGTCCGTGCTGGCCGACGACCCGCAAGGCCGCACCCTGGGGCTGGAATTGCCTCCGGGTGCGCTGGTCGACCGGCCCGGCGTGCGGCCGCGCTCGCGGCTGCGGACCAAGGCGCGGCCCGAGCCGCTGCTGTGGGTCTCCGACGCGCCCGTGGGCGTCGGCGCGCTCGCCGCCTGCCGCGGCCCTGCCCTGGCCGCCGCGGGCCTTCAGGCGGTGCTGTTCCAGGAGCGCAGAGGCCTGGAGCGCTGGTGGGTCCGCGACGAGCTGAGCCCCGCGTCGATGTCCGACCCCGACGACCATCACGTCGAGCCGGTCCTGCGCGAGTTCTGGGCCGCGGTCGTCCCCGACCCCGAGGAGGGCGAGGGCCCCGACGGCGCCGGGCTCATAGCCCCCTTCGGCCGCGACTGGCCGGGCCTGGCGGAGCGCCGTATCCCGCAGGAGGACCCGGAGGCGGTGGCCCTCGCCCTCGCCGACGAGCTGATCCGTGACGGGGTCCTGCCGCATCCGCGCCTCGCACTGGTCCCCGCCGGCCGCGGAGCCGACGTACCCACCGCGATGGGCTGGCGGGGACCGGTGAACCACGAGAGCGACACAGCCCTCATCAGCACCGTGCTGCGCTCCTGGGAGGACCGGTTCGGCGCCCGCGTCGTCGCCCTCGGCTTCGACGAGCTCCACCTGTCGGTGGCCGCCCCGCTTCCGACGAGGGCCGCGGCGCTGCCGGTCGCCGCCGAGCACTTCGCGTTCTGCCCGGACAACGTCTGGCAGGGCTCGGGCAGCGTCCGGGCGTACGCGGACGAGGCCGTGACCGGCGCCGGGTACTGGGGGTTCTGGTGGGACTGACCGCCGGCGGGGCTACGCGCGCGGGACGCGCACCACGCCCTCCTGGATGACGGTCACGGCGAGGCGCCCGTCCTGCGTCCAGATCCGGGCCTGCCCGAGGCCGCGCCCGGCGGCCGCGGTCGGGGACTCCTGGTCGTACAGCAGCCATTCGTCGGCGCGGAAGGGCCGGTGGAACCACATCGCGTGGTCCAGCGAGGCGCCCACCACGTCGCCGACCGCCCAGCCGCCCCGGCCGTGCGCGAGCAGCACCGAGTCGAGCAGGGTCATGTCCGAGACGTACGTGGCCAGACAGGTGTGCAGGAGCGCGTCGTCGCTCTCCAACTTACCGGCCGTACGGAACCACACCTGCGTGCGCGGCTCGACCGGCTTGCCGACGCTGCCCCAGGGCGGGACCGTCGCGTACCGCAGGTCCACGGCGCCGCGCGCCTCGATCAGCCGCTCCACCGTGCCCGGGTCGCGGAAGATCTCCCGGTACTCCGGCAGCGCCTCGGCGGCCGTCGGCAGGGTTTCCGGATCGGGGGCGTCCGGCATCGCGGCCTGGTGGTCGAGGCCCTCCTCGTACGTCTGGAAGGACGCGGAGAGGTGGAAGATCGGCTGGCCGTGCTGGACGGCGACGACCCGGCGGGTGGTGAAGGAGCGCCCGTCGCGGATCCGGTCGACCGCGTAGACGATCGGCGCGCCGGGATCCCCGGCGCGCAGGAAGTACGAGTGCAGCGAGTGCGCGGTGCGGTCCTCGGGGACCGTCCGCCCGGCCGCGACCATGGCCTGGGCCGCGACCTGGCCGCCGAAGACGCGCGGTACCAGCGCCGAACGGCTGGTACCGCGGAAGATGTTCTCCTCGATCTGCTCCAGGTCGAGCAGATCGAGGAGCGTCGTCAGTGCCTCGTTCATGGGGGGAAGGGTAAGTCCCTCGTGTCCCTGGTCCGTCGGGCCTTACAGCCCCATCGCCTTGGCGATGATGGACTTCATGATCTCGCTGGTGCCGCCGTAGATGCGGTTGACGCGGTTGTCGGCGTACAGGCGGGCGATCGGGTACTCGTTCATGTAGCCGTAGCCGCCGTGCAGCTGGAGGCAGCGGTCGATCACGCGGTGCGCGACCTCGGTGCAGAACAGCTTCGCGGAGGCGGCCTCGGCGGGGGTCAGCTCGCCGGCGTCCAGGGCCTCCAGGGCGCGGTCCGCGACGGCCTGGGCGGCGTCCACCTCGGCCTGGCAGGCGGCCAGCTCGAACTTGGTGTTCTGGAAGTGCGCGACCGGCTTGCCGAAGACCGTGCGGTCGGTGACGTACTGCTGGGCGAACCGGACGGCCGCGGCGGCCTGGGCGTACGCGCCGAACGCGATGCCCCAGCGCTCGGAGGCCAGGTTGTGGCCGAGGTAGTAGAAGCCCTTGCCCTCCTCGCCGAGCAGGTCCTCGACGGGGACCTTGACGTCGACGAACGCCAGCTCGGCGGTGTCGGAGGTGCGCAGGCCCAGCTTGTCCAGCTTGCGGCCGATGGAGTAGCCCTCGGACTTGGTGTCCACGGCGAACAGCGAGATGCCGAAGCGGCGGTCGTCCTCGCGCGGGGCGGAGGTGCGGGCGCAGACGATCACGCGGTCGGCGTGCACGCCGCCGGTGATGAAGGTCTTGGCGCCGTTGAGGACGTAGTGCGTGCCGTCCTCGGAGAGCTTGGCGGTGGTCTTCATGCCCGCGACGTCGGAGCCGGTGCCCGGCTCGGTCATGGCGAGGGCCCACATCTCCTCACCGGAGACGAACTTCGGCAGGTAGCGCTTCTTCTGCTCGTCGTCGGCCAGCATCTTGATGTAGGGGAGGGCGAGCAGCACGTGCACGCCGGAGCCGCCGAAGTTCACGCCCGCGCGGGCGGTCTCCTCGTACAGGACGGCCTCGAACTTGTGGGTGTCCAGGCCCGCGCCGCCGAACTCCTCGGGGACGTTGATGCCGAAGATGCCCAGCTCGCCGAGCTTGTAGTAGAAGTCGCGCGGCGCCTGGCCGGCCGCGAACCACTCGTCGTAGACGGGGACGACCTCGGCCTCTATGAAGGCGCGGATGGTCTCGCGGAACGCTTCGTGGTCCTCGTTGAAAACGGTACGGCGCACAGCCGCCTCCTCGATCCTGTCGCCCGTCGCGCTGTCGCGCCGTGTCTAAGCGCTTGCTCAGACCACTAAGTTACCGGTGGGTCGGGTGGGCTGTCCAGAGTCGCGGAGGGGACCGGGTGTGATGTCCGGCCCATGCCGGCCGGGGCGGAACGCCGGCCGGCCGGCCGACCGTGCCGGCCGGCCGACGCCGGGTCCTGCTCGCCGCTGCTCGTTCCGCTGGGTCCTACTTGCCGAGGATCTTGCCGGTCCACTGGCCGGCGGCGCCGTGCATCAGGGCCCCGTTGCTCAGGACCTGGGTCCCGGGCAGCGCCGCCATGCCGATGTCGCCGGCCGTCGCCGCGCCGTTGTGGGAACCGACCGTGTTGTCGCGGCCGGCGTTGAACACGTCGTCGCCGGCCACCTGGGTCAGGTCCCCGAAGACGATCGAGTACGTGTTGTCGATCGGCGCGTACACGGTGAAGGCATCGTCGGCGGAGGCGGCGGACGCGCCGGCCAGGATGATGCCGCCGACGGCGAGAGCGGTCAGGACGGGACGGATCGATCGCACGGGTGCTGCCTTTCGAGTGGGGGTGGGGGATGCAGTGCGAACGTAGGCCGCCACCCGCCGCGACTCGGCGCACCCGCTGCCGTACGGTCCGAGTCCATCCGTACGGCGGAGCTGGCCTTGGGCCGGGCCGGTCAGGCCTCCGGCGCCCGGGTCAGTGCGAACCAGAGCTCCATGCGGGTGTCCGGGTCGTCGAGGTCGCGGTCGAGCAGCGCTGCGGCGCGGGCGATGCGCTGGCGGACGGTGTTGCGGTGCACGCCGAGGGCCGCGGCGCTGCGGTCCCAGCTGCCGTGGTGGGCCAGCCAGGCGCGCAGGGTGTCCCGCAGGCCGGGGGAGAGGGGGCCGAGCAGGGCTTCGGCGTGGGCGCGGGCCTCGGCCGCGCCGACGAGTCCCGCGAAGCCGGAGTCGGTGTGCCGGGCCAGCGGGGTCCGGGCCGCCTCGGCGCGCTCCAGGGCGCGGCGGGCCTGCGCGTCGGCTGCGGCCAGCGCGTCGGGTTCGGCCGGGGCGCTGACCCCCAGCCGCCACCCGGGCTGCGGGTCCGGATCCCGCTCGGTGAGGAGCCGTACGACCGGACCCGCCGGGTCCACCAGTACGGTGCCCAGCGCGGCGGCGAGGGCCTGCGGATCGGCGCCGCCGCGGGCGTGGACCGCGTACCAGGGCCCGGGCCCGCCCAGCGCCCCGGCGGGGGAGCCGCCCAGCAGCAGCCGGGTCAGCGCGGCGGCCTCCGCCCCGGCCGGCCGGTCGGCGGTGAGCAGGGCCAGCAGGACGGCGGCCACGGACGCGATCGTGTGGTCGCCGGGCACCCGCTCCGCCGTGGCGACGCCCAGGGCCTGGCCGCCGCCGAGGGCGTAGGCGGCGAGTCGGACTCCGTCCGCGGTGGCGGTGGCCGTGGCGGCGGCGCCGGGGGCCACCCGGCCGGCCAGTGCGGCCAGTGCGGCCATCGCCTCGGCGGAGGGTGCGGGTCCCGCGGCGGCGGACACGGCCTCCGGGGCCGGTGCCAGCAGCGCGGCCCAGCCGCCCAGGCTCGCCGCCAGGCGGCGCAGCACCGCCGCGACCGGGTCGGGGCGGGCGGCCGCGGCGGCGAGGGCCTGCTGGGCTTCGGTGACCCGGCGCAGCTCGCGGGTCCGCGCCTCGGCCATGAGCCGCCAGACGGCGCGGGCCACGGCCGTGAACCGGGTCTGCGGCGGGACCTCCAGCAACGGCAGCCCGTGCCGGACGCAGGCCTCGGCCAGCGCGGGCGGCACCTCCGCGTGCAGCGGCGCCACCCCGAACCCGAGCGCGGCCACCCCAGAGCCGACCAGTCGCCGTACGTACGCGTCGGCGGCGTCGGGCGCCTCGGCCGCATCGCCCGCGCCCGCCGTGAGGAGCAGCTCGCCGCCCAGGAGGTAGGGGGACGGGTCCGGCATCTCCGAGGCGTGCACCCCGTGCACCTCCGCCTGCTCCGGCCCGGCGACCAGCCGCAGGTCCAGTGCCTGGTCGGCGAGCAGCGCGCCGAGCCCGACCGCGGGCGTGGGCGGGGTGTCGGCCCCGGCGGGCTTCGGCATGGATGCTCCGTACAGTTCGAGGTCGCTTAGTGGATGAAACGTACACTTCGCGCCCCGGCGTGCGCGGCTTACGCTCGAAGGACCGCACCGTAGGACATCCAGAAGGGCACACCCCGATGAGCAACGAGCGCACCGAGCAGACGCCGCGCGGACCGGTCGACTCCTCCCGCATCCCGCGCTACGCGGGCCCCGCGACCTTCGCCCGGCTGCCCCGCCTGGACGAGGTCGGCTCGGCTGACGTCGCCGTCGTCGGTGTCCCCTTCGACTCGGGCGTCTCGTACCGCCCCGGCGCACGCTTCGGCGGCAACGCCATCCGCGAGGCCTCCCGCCTGCTGCGCCCGTACAACCCGGCGCAGGACGCCTCCCCGTTCGCGCTCGCCCAGGTGGCGGACGCCGGCGACATCGCCGTGAACCCCTTCAACATCAACGAGGCCGTCGAGACGGTCGAGGCGGCCGCGGACGAGCTCCTCGGCGCCGGCTCCCGCCTGATGACCCTCGGCGGCGACCACACCATCGCCCTCCCGCTGCTCCGCTCCGTCGCGAAGAAGCACGGCCCGGTCGCGCTGCTGCACTTCGACGCGCACCTGGACACCTGGGACACGTACTTCGGCGCCGAGTACACGCACGGCACCCCGTTCCGCCGTGCCGTGGAGGAGGGCATCCTCGACACCGAGGCGCTGTCCCACGTCGGCACGCGCGGCCCGCTGTACGGCAAGCAGGACCTGGACGACGATGCCAAGATGGGCTTCGGCATCGTGACCTCGGCCGACGTCTACCGGCGCGGCGCCGACGAGGTCGCGGACCAGCTGCGCCAGCGCATCGGCGACCGCCCGCTGTACATCTCGATCGACATCGACGTGCTGGACCCGGCGCACGCGCCCGGCACGGGCACGCCGGAGGCGGGCGGCATGACCTCCCGCGAGCTGCTGGAGATCATCCGCGGCCTGTCCTCCTGCAACCTGGTCTCGGCGGACGTCGTCGAGGTCGCCCCGGCGTACGATCACGCCGAGATCACCTCGGTCGCGGCCTCGCACACCGCGTACGAGCTGACGACGATCATGAGCCGCCAGATCGCCGCCGCGAAGAGGGCGAAGTAGCAGCCGAGAAGGGCGAGTAAGCGCACGTGACGCACGACCACGACCTGGTACTCCGTCCCACCGACGCCCAGCGGGCGGCCGCCCTCGCGCCGCCTCCGGGGCGGACGGGCGGGGACCTGGTCGTGGAAACGCTCCGCGGTCTCGGCGCGACCACCGTCTTCGGTCTGCCGGGCCAGCACGCGCTCTCCCTCTTCGACGCGGTGGGCCGCTCCGACCTGCGTCTGATCGGGCTCCGTACGGAGAACAACGCGGGCTTCGCCGCCGACGCGTACGGCCGCATCACGGGCGAGGCGGTTCCGCTGCTGCTGTCGACCGGCCCGGGCGCGCTGATGGCCCTGCCGGCCCTGGCGGAGGCGGCCGCCGCCTCGGCGCCCGTCCTCGCCATCGCCTCCCAGGTCCCGGTGGCGGGCCTGGGCGGCGGGCGGCGCGGGCACCTGCACGAGCTGCGGGACCAGTCGGCCTCGTTCCGGGACGTGGTGAAGTCGGTCCACACGGCCCGTACGCCCTCGCAGATCCCCTCCGCGATCGCGGAGGCCTGGGAATCGGCGCTGACGGCTCCGCACGGCCCGGTCTGGGTGGAGATCCCCGAGGACGTGCTCCGCGCGGAGACGATGATCCCGCAGGTCACGGCCGTGGACGCGAGCCCGCACGAACTGGCCCCGCGCCCCGAGCTCACCGCGCTCGCGGCGCACTGGCTGGAGCGGGCCTCCCGCCCCGTGATCATCGCGGGCGGCGGGGTGGTCCGCTCGGACGCGGCGGGCAAGCTGCGGCAGCTCGCGGAGCGGCTGAGCGCCCCGGTGGTCACCACGTTCGGCGCCAAGGGCGCCTTCCCGTGGACCCACCCGCTGTCCCTCCAGTCCTGGCTGGAGGACCGCCACATGACGGACTTCCTGGAGGACGCGGACGTCCTGCTGGTGGTCGGCTCGGGGCTGGGCGAACTCTCCTCGAACTACCACACGTTCTTCCCCGAGGGCCGGGTCGTCCAGATCGAGGCGGACCTCGGCAAGCTGGAGTCGAACCACGCGGCCCTCGGCATCCACGCGGACGCCCGCCTGGCCCTCCAGGCCCTCCTGGAAACGGTCGGCGAACGCCAGGACCCCGAGGCCCCGGAACGGGTGCGCCTGCTCCTGTCGGAGATCGAGACCCGCCTGTCGGCGCAGGACGTGGCGCTGGAGCGCGGCCTCCTCGCGTCGATCCGCGCGGCCCTGCCCGCCCGCTCCCCGTCCTTCTGGGACATGACGATCCTGTCCTACTGGGCCTGGTCGGCGTTCGACGCGAAGCACCCCAACACGATGCACTCGGCGCAGGGCGCCGGCGGCCTCGGCTACGCCTTCCCGGCGGCCCTCGGCGCCTGCGTCGCGGAACCGGACACCCCCGTCCTGGCGGTCTCCGGCGACGGCGGCGCGATGTACTCGATCGCGGACCTGGCGACGGCGAAGCAGTACGACCTGGACGTGACCTGGCTGATCGTGGACGACGGCGGCTACGGCATCCTGCGCGAGTACATGGCGGATTCCTTCGAGGGCCGCACGACGGCCACCGAACTCACCCGCCCGGACTTCGCGGCCCTGGCCGAATCCTTCGGCGTCCCGGCGACGACCACCACCCCGGAAACCCTGCGCGAGGACCTGGCCAAGTCCCTCGCGACCCCGGGCCCCACCGTCCTGGTCCTCCCGGCCACCCTGAAGATGTTCGCCCCGACCCACCTGCCCGCCGTGACTCCCGGGAACTGACGGGCGTTCGGCGTCCGTACGTTCCTTCGGATGACGGCCTCGTGTCCCGCGGCCGGCGTCACGGGCGGTGGGCGGGTGCCGTGGGACCTTGATCGGTGACCTGATCCGAGTCGACCCGGGAACCGAGGCGCCGACACCGTGATGCCCACGATCGCCCGAAGTCTTGCAGCAGCAGCGGCCACGACCGCACTGGTCGCGGCCCTGGCCGGATGCCAGGGGGGCGACCACCCGACGCCGTCTCCCTCCCCGGTGGTCCCGACCTCGGCCGGGACCACCGGTACCGAGCAGAGCGCGAACCCCGAACCCGAGGACTCCGCGTTCCTGGGGAAAAGCGCCTCCGGCTCCAGGCAGAAGGTCAACCTGCCGCAGTCGCGCGTGGGCGAGGCCGCCGGCCGCACTCTCACCATCGTCAACGACAAGGGCGAGTCCACGACCGTTCAGCAGGTCTCGGCCACCACCGACAGCGGAGACACCACGATCGCCGCGGACAACTGCTCCGGCGCCGAACTGCCACCCGGTGGAAGCTGCACAGTCACGATCCGGCACGTGGCCACGGAGGCGGGCAGCTACAGCGGGGAGCTCACCGCCGAGACCTCCGCCGGCGAGGCGCTCACAGTGGAGATCACCGGCGAGGCCGTCGGCGGGGAGCCCACCCCGGACGACACCGCCTCCATCCCGGAAGACACCTCCCCGACCCCCGAGGTGTCCGAGACCCCGGACACCGCCTCCCCGGCCTACGGCCCGGGCCTCAGGGGCTGATCTCCACCCGGACCGTCCCGTCGTCGGGAAGCACCACCAGGCGCAGCTCAGGGCGGATCTGGGCGTACGAGACGAGGTAGAAGCGGGACGGCGATTTCGCCAGGAGGCGAAATCCCCGGTACTGGTACCGGTAGGGCGCACTGCCGCGGCCCAGATCGTTGAACTCGATGGCGTCGGCGTGGTGCGGGATGGGGACGGACGAATGGACGATCAATCTGGGGCTTTCGTCCGTGTAGCCCGTCGCCACGACCCTGTCGGCTTTGGCCTGGCCCGCCATCGCCGCGTACCGCGCCATGGCGAAGAACAGGCTCAACGTGAGCAGCCCGATGAGCAGGGCGCCGCCGGCGAGCCACAGCCGGTTGCCCGTGCGGGCCGGCCGGCCGAGCTCGTCCCTGCTTTTGTTCAGGTGCATCTGCACGGCGAAGAAGGCCAGTGTGGCGCCCACGGCGACGACCAGGCAGGGCCCGAAGTTGCTCAGCCACCCGCTGGGGAGGTGCGGCAGCCAGTCCTCCCAGAAGAAGACCGGGAAGCCCGCCAGCACCAGGATCAGGCCGAAGGCGAGCAGCCAGCCGGTCACCCTACGGCGCACCGCTTCCCGGCCCGGCACGGCCAGTGCCCTGCCCACCCAGCCCAGCACCAGTAGCACGGCCAGTCCGCACATCAGCAGAAGCCAGAGGGGAAAAAAGACCGCGTCCGGACTCTTGACCACGTAGGCCTGGACGGAGAGCTGGAGATCGCTCGCGGGAACGCCGAGATGGCCGTAGTACGCGTCAGTGTACGTGCAGCCGAAGTAGTAGAGGAGGCCGAGTACGACGGTGGCCGGGGCCGTGACGTACGCCGCCTTCTCCAGGAACGATCCCGGCGTCTCCGGCGCCGGCGGGGGCAGCGTACGCGCCGGTTCCGGTCCGGGCTGCTGCTCCTCCGGCTCGGGCATGCGCCCAGTCTGTGCGCGGGGGACGGGCCCCGCACGCCGGGCCGCTCCGCCCGGCTGAACCCGCCCGGACCGCGCCCCGCTGCCCCGGTCGGCCGCGCCGGGCGTGCGACACAGGCGCGGCAGGCGCACGTTCGAATTGTTGCGGCGGGATGAAATCCGCCGGTCGGGGCGTTGGGGGAGGCGGCAGGACTGACGAACGGGGAGGACCACGTGGCGGCGGCAGCGACGGCAGCGGGCGAGAAACAAGGCTGGGCCAGGCGGCTCACCGCCTACACCTGGCGGTACCGGACCAATGTGCTGCTCGCCCTCGGGTCCTCACTGGCCGGCATGGCCGTCATGGCCCTCGTACCCCTGGTCACCAAGGTGATCATCGACGACGTCATCGGCGACCACACCAAGCCCATGGGCGTCTGGGCCGGGCTCCTCATAGCCGCCGCGGTCCTCGTCTACGTACTGACCTACATACGCAGGTACTACGGCGGCCGCCTCGCGCTCGACGTCCAACACGACCTGCGCACCGACATGTACGACACCATCGCCCGCCTCGACGGGCGGCGCCAGGACGAGCTGTCCACCGGACAGGTCATCGGGCGCGCCACCAGCGACCTCCAGCTGATCCAGGGCCTGCTCTTCATGCTGCCCATGACCATCGGGAACTTCCTCCTCTTCGGGATATCCCTCGGGATCATGCTGGCGCTGTCCCCGCTGCTGACCCTCGTCGCGCTGCTCATGGCCCCCGCGCTCTGGTTCATCGCCAAGCGCAGCCGCAAGAAGCTCTTCCCCGCCACCTGGTGGGCCCAGGGACAGGCCGCCGCCGTCGCCACCGTCGTCGACGGGGCCGTCACCGGCGTCCGCGTCGTCAAGGGCTTCGGCCAAGAGGAGCAGGAGACCGGCAAGCTGCGCAGCGCCGGGCGCCGGCTGTTCGCCGGCCGGATGCGGACCATCCGGCTCAACTCCCGCTACACCCCCGCCCTGCAGGCCGTGCCCGCCCTCGGGCAGGTCGCCATGCTGGCCCTCGGCGGCTGGATGGCCACGCAGGGGCACATCACCCTCGGCACCTTCGTCGCCTTCTCCACCTACCTCTCCCAGCTCGTCGGCCCCGTCCGCATGCTCGCCATGGTCCTCACCGTCGGCCAGCAGGCCCGCGCGGGCGTCGAGCGGGTCTTCGAGCTCATCGACACCGAGCCCGTCATCGAAGAGGGCACGCGGGAGCTGCCGGCCGACGCCCCCGCCACCGTCGAGTTCGACGGGGTCGTCTTCGGGTACGACCCCCAGCGGCCCGTCCTGGACGGGTTCTCGCTCTCCATCACCGAAGGCGAGACCGTCGCCGTCGTCGGGGCCTCCGGCTCCGGCAAGTCCACCGTCTCCCTCCTCCTGCCCCGCTTCTACGACGCCGACCGCGGCGCCGTCCGCGTCGGCGGGCACGACGTGCGCGAGCTGACGTACGACTCGCTGCGCGCCGCGATCGGGCTCGTACCGGAGGACTCGTTCCTCTTCTCCGACACCATCCGCGCCAACATCGCGTACGGGCAGCCCGACGCGACCGACGCGCAGGTCGAGGCGGCCGCCCGCGCCGCCCAGGCCGAATCGTTCATCCAGGCTCTGCCCGCGGGGTACGACACCAAGGTCGGCGAGCAGGGGCTCACCCTCTCCGGCGGCCAGCGCCAGCGCATCGCGCTCGCCCGCGCCATCCTCACCGACCCCCGGCTGCTGCTCCTCGACGACGCCACCTCGGCCGTCGACGCCCGCGTCGAGCACGAGATCCACGAGGCGCTGCGCGCCGTCATGGCCGGCCGCACCACCCTCCTGATCGCCCACCGCCGCTCCACGCTCGGGCTGGCCGACCGGATCGCCGTACTCGACCGCGGGCGGCTCTCCGACATCGGTACGCACGAGGAGCTGGAGCACCGCTCGGCCCTCTACCGGCGCCTGCTCACCGACCCGGACGCGCTCGGCGCCGGCTCGCCGCGCACCCCCGACGCGCCCGCGATGGCCGAGTTCGAGCGGGACATCGAGGGCAGGCTGGAGCGGGGCATCGAACTCGAAGCCGAGATCGACTCCGAGCCGGTCAACGCCAAGCGGCGGGTCGCGGACGGGGTGACCCCCGAGCTCTGGCGCCGCCAGGAGGAACAAGAGGAAGAGGACGCCGAGGCTGCCGCAGGGACCGCGGCCGCGACCGGCGCGCCCGGAACCGGTGTACCCGGCGCCACCGTGGCCGGCGCCGTCGCCGGCATGCCGGCCACCCCCGAACTGCTCGCGCAGGTGGCCGCCCTGCCGCCCGCCGACGACGAGCCCGCCGTGGACGAGGACCGCGCGGCGGCCGCCGAGACGAGCTACAACCTGCGCCGGCTGCTCCGCGGTTTCTGGGCGCCCCTCGCCATCAGCCTCGGCCTCGTCGCCGTCGACGCCGGCTCCGGGCTGCTGCTCCCGATCCTGATCCGGCACGGCATCGACAAGGGCGTCGAGCAGGCCGCACTCGGCGCCGTCTGGGTGGCCGCCGCTCTCGCGCTCTGCGTCGTCTTCGCGCAGTGGGCCGCCCAGTTCGCCGAGACCCGGATGACCGGGCGCACCGGCGAGCGCGTCCTGTACGCCCTGCGCGTCAAGATCTTCGCCCAGCTCCAGCGCCTCGGCCTCGACTACTACGAGCGCGAGCTGACCGGCAAGATCATGACGCGGATGACCACCGACGTCGACGCCCTGTCCACCTTCCTGCAGACCGGGCTCGTCACCGCCGTCGTCTCCGTCTTCACCTTCTTCGGCATCCTGATCGCGCTGCTCGTCCTCGACGTCGAGCTCGCACTGATCGTCTTCGCGACCCTCCCCGTGCTGGTCATCGGCACGATCGTGTTCCGCCGCAAGTCGGTCGCCGCGTACGAGCTCGCCCGCGACCGGGTCAGCCTGGTCAACGCCGACCTCCAGGAGTCCGTCTCCGGGCTGCGCATCGTCCAGGCGTTCCGCCGCCAGCGGGCCGGCGCCGTCCGGTTCGCCGAGCGGAGCGACTCGTACCGCCAGGCCCGGGTGCGCGGCCAGTGGCTGATATCCGTCTACTTCCCCTTCGTGCAGCTGCTGTCCTCCGGGGCCGCGGCCGCCGTGCTGATCGTCGGAGCGGGCCGGGTCGAGGCCGGCACCCTCACCACGGGCGCGCTGGTGGCGTACCTGCTCTACATCGACCTCTTCTTCGCCCCCGTCCAGCAGCTCTCCCAGGTCTTCGACGGCTACCAGCAGGCGACCGTCTCGCTCGGCCGGATCCAGGGGCTGCTGCGCGAGCCCACCAGCACCCCCCGCCCGACCGACCCGCGCGCGGTCGAGGAACTGCGCGGCGAGATCGCCTTCGAGGACGTGCGGTTCGCGTACGGGACCGCAGAGGAGCGCGGCGAGAAGGGCGAGGCGCTGGCCGGAATCAGCCTGCGGATACCCGCCGGCCAGACCGTCGCCTTCGTCGGCGAGACCGGTGCCGGCAAGTCCACGCTGGTCAAGCTCGTGGCCCGGTTCTACGACCCGACCTCCGGCCGGGTCACCGCGGACGGCGCCGACCTGCGGGAGCTGGACCTGACGGAGTACCGCCACCGGCTCGGGGTCGTCCCCCAGGAGCCGTACCTCTTCCCCGGGACGGTCCGCGACGCCATCGCCTACGGGCGGCCCGAGGCGGGCGACGCCGAGGTCGAGGCGGCCGCCCGCGCGGTCGGCGCCCACGAGATGATCGCCACCCTCGACGGCGGCTACCTGCACACCGTCGCCGAGCGCGGCCGCAACCTCTCGGCCGGCCAGCGCCAGCTGATCGCACTGGCCCGCGCCGAGCTCGTCGACCCGGACGTGCTGCTGCTCGACGAGGCCACCGCGGCACTCGACCTGGCCACCGAGGCCCAGGTCAACCAGGCCACCGACCGGCTCGCCGGCAAGCGCACCACCCTCGTGGTGGCGCACCGGCTGACCACGGCCGCACGCGCCGACCGCGTCGTGGTCATGGACCGCGGCCGGGTCGTGGAGGACGGGACCCACGCCGAACTCCTGGCCCGCGGCGGCCGCTACGCCGAGCTGTGGCGCACCTTCGTGGGCGAGGACGAGCGCGCCGCCGCCTGACCGCGCCGCCTGCGGGCGCTCGGGCCCGGCCCGAGGCCCGGCGACCCCCGGATCTTGCTGTACGCAACCTTCCGGGGGGTCTGCGCGTCGTACGTGCGTACGTGTTGCGTACGACCGATCGGGGGACAGCGTGGAGCACGGGCGGAAGGGGCGGGGCCGGGGGGCCGCGTCGGCGAGGGCGTGCGCGGCGGGGCTGATGCTGTGCGTCGGCGGGCTGCTCGCGGCGCCGCAGGCGCACGCGGCGACCGGTGGCTGCGGGGGCGACCTGGTCAGGACGCTGCCGCTGCCGACGGGCGAGGTGCGCGTCTACAAGAGCCGTACGCAGGCCTGCGCGGTGACCGTCGCCGACGACCCGGGCCGGCGCCGGGCGATGGCGGTCAGCATCCAGCCGCGCGGCGGGGTCCCGGTCCGCGACGCCGGGCAATTCACCCGATATGCCGGACCTGTCACTGTCGGTGCGATCACCCGCTGCGTGTATGTAAAGGGGGGCATCGAGGCCGGATCCGTCGATTCCGGCTGGATCCTGTGCTGAACGAGCGTCCCAACTAGGTCTGGTCAGCGGCGCATTGACCCCGCTAGGTTCACGGGCGACCGAAGTGAACTCAGGGGAGGGTGAATGCGCAAGACGCTCGGCTGGCTGCTGTCGCTCGTGGTGCTGATCGGCACCATGGGCGCAGCCGGCTTCACGGCTCAGGCGGCCACCGCCGCAGGGCCGTCCGCCGCGACGGACATCAAGGACGAGATCCTCGCCATTGCGGGGATGAGTCTGATCGAGGAGAAGGAGTACCCCGGGTACCGCTTCTTCGTACTGAACTACGAGCAGCCGGTCGACCACCGGAACCCGTCGAAGGGCACCTTCAAGCAGCGCCTCACCCTGCTGCACAAGGACGTCTCCCGGCCCACGGTCTTCTACACCTCCGGCTACAACGTCAACACCAGCCCGCGCCGCAGCGAGCCGACGACCATCGTCGACGGCAACCAGGTGTCGCTGGAGTACCGGTTCTTCACGCCCTCCCGGCCCGACCCGGCCAACTGGGCGAACCTGGACATCTGGCAGGCCGCCAGCGACCAGCACCGCATCTACACCGCCCTGAAGAAGGTCTACAAGAAGAACTGGCTGGCCACGGGCGGCAGCAAGGGCGGTATGACGGCGACGTACTACGAGCGCTACTACCCGCGCGACATGGACGGTGTCGTCGCGTACGTCGCGCCCAACGACGTCGTCAACAAGGAGGACTCGGCGTACGACCGGTTCTTCAACAAGGTCGGCACCAAGGAGTGCCGCGACAAGCTGAACGCGGTGCAGCGCGAGGCGCTCGTACGCCGTGAGCCGCTGGAGGCCAAGTACGCGGCCGCCGCGGCCGAGAACGGCTGGACCTTCACCACCGTCGGCAATCTCGACAAGGCCTACGAGGCCGTCGTGCTCGACTACGTGTGGGCCTTCTGGCAGTACAGCCTGCTGGCCGACTGCGCCTCCATCCCGGCCGCCGCCACCGCGAGCGACCAGGAGATCTGGGACTCGATCGACACGATCTCCGGCTTCTCGGCCTACGCCGACCAGGGCCTGGAGACGTACACGCCGTACTACTACCAGGCGGGTACGCAGCTCGGCTCGCCCGACATCAAGCAGCCGCACCTGGGGGGTCTGAGCCGCTACGGCTACCAGCCGCCGCGCAACTTCGTGCCCCGCGACATCCCGATGACCTTCCAGCCGGGGGTCATGGCGGACGTCGACAACTGGGTGAAGAACAACGCGAACCAGATGCTGTTCGTGTACGGGCAGAACGACCCGTGGGGTGCCGAACCGTTCCACCTCGGCTACGGAGTGCGCGACAGCTACGTGATGATCGCGCCGGGCGCCAACCACGGGGCCAACGTCGCCAAGCTCATGGACGGCGAGAAGGCGCTGGCCACGCAGAAGATCCTGCAGTGGGCCGGGGTCGCCCCGGCGGCCGCGCTCGCCGACGCGGGCCGGGCGACGCCGCTGGCGAAGCCCGACGCGGTGCTCGACCAGAAGGACGTGGAGCGCGAGCCGCAGCTGCGGCCGTAGCTCCCCGGTAGGGCCCGAGGGGCCACGGGAGAGGCAGTACGGCCGGAACGGTCGTACCCGGTCGTACTCAGTCGTACGACAGCCCGTGGCCCAGCGGGTAGCGGCCCGGCACCGGGACCGGGAGGCGGCCCGAGGGCCGTACCGCCCCGGTGACCACCCGGGCCGCCGCCCGCATCTCCACGTCCGTCCAGGTGTACGTCGCCAGCTCCGCCGCGCACGCGGGCAGTCGGGCGAGGTCGTACGGATTGCGGATCGCCACCACGACCACCGGCACCCCGGTGGCCAGCAGCTCCGTGACCAGCGTGCGCTGCGGATCGTCCCCCTCGGGGACGTTGTACGTGCACACCAGCACCGCCGCGTTGCCGGGGGCCGCGGCCACCGCCCGGGCGGGCGGCACGGCCGTCGCCCGGCAGCCCAGGGCGGTCAGCTCCCGGGCCAGTACCGCGGTAGGGGGCCCTGTCGTACCGCTGGGGGAGGCGGGGTCGGTTCCGGTGACCAGCACCCGGGGCGCGGCCGACGCGTCCAGAGGCAGCAGCTTGACGGGATTGGCCAGCAGGGTCGTCGTACCCGCCGCGATCTCGTCCGCGGCCGCCAGGTGCGCCGGGATCCCCACCAGCGCGTCCGTCCGCCCGGCGGCGGTGTGCGCCGCGTCGAACAGTCCGCGGCGGGACTTGAGTTCCAGGATCCGCAGCACCGACTCCTCGATCCGGGCCTGTGTCAGCTCCCCCGCCTCGACGGCCGCGAGCACGCTGCGGTGCGCGAGGCCCAGGTCCGGCGGGTTCAGCAGTTGGTCGCAGCCCGCCTTCAGGGCCAGTACCGGGACCCGGTCGTCCCCGTACTTCTGGCGTACCCCGGCCATGTCGAGGGCGTCGGTGACCACCACTCCCCGAAAGCCCAGGCGTTCGCGCAGGATGCCGGTCACGATCGGCCGGGAGAGGGTCGCCGGGTCCCCCGAGGGGTCGAGCGCGGGGAAGACGATGTGCGCCGTCATCACGGCGTCCACGCCCGCCTCCACCGCCGCCCGGAACGGGGGCTCGTCCAGCTCCTCCCACTGGGCCCGGCTGTGCCGCATCACCGGCAGCCCGACGTGGCTGTCGGTCTCGGTGTCCCCGTGGCCCGGGAAGTGCTTGGCGGTCGCGGCCACTCCGGCGCCCTGGTAGCCGCGGACCTGGGCGGCGACGAGGGCCGCCACCGCCCGCGGGTCGGAGCCGAACGACCGTACGCCGATCACCGGATTGGCCGGGTTGACGTTCACGTCGGCCACCGGCGCGTAGTCCTGCCGGATGCCCATCGCGGCCAGCTCGGCGCCCGCGATGCGCGCGGCCCGGCGGGCCTCGGCGGCGGCCGCGGAATCGGAGCCGGTATCGGTGGGACCCGTGCCGCCACCGGCACTTCCGCTCGTACCGCTCGTACCGCCGGCGCCGTCCGTACCGCCGGCGCCGTGCCGGGCTCCCAGGGCCATCGCCCCCGGCAGCAGCGTCGCGGGCTTGCCGATGCGCGCCACGGCGCCGTGCTCCTGGTCCGTGGAGAGCAGCAGCGGGACGCCGGAGCCGGTCCCGGCCGCCGCCCGCTGGAGGGCGGCCGACAGCTCGGCGATCTGCTGCGGGCCACGGGTGTTGTGGGCCCAGGAGAAGTAGATGATCCCGCCGAGGTGGTAGCGGGAGACCAGCTCGGCGGCCGTGCGCACCCCGAACAGCTTCAGGTTCTGCTCGGCGTCCGCCGGATCCGGATCGGTCGCCGAATGCCCGTACGCGCGGGACACGAAGAGCTGCCCGACCTTCTCGGCCAGGCTCATCCCGGCCACCAGGCGGAGCAGCGCGGCCCGGTCGGGCGCCCGCCCCGGCGGCCGGTCGGCGGGGCGGGCGTCGTCGGAGGGGCCGGCGTCCGGGCGCGGCGCGGCGCCCTCGCCTCCCGGGCCGCCGACAGCGGCGTACGAAGCCACCCCGGCGGCCGAGACGGCGGCCATGGCGGCTGCGGTGAGCAGGGACCTGCGGGACGCGTGGTACGACACGGGCCGGACCCTACTGCCGGGCCGCCCCAACGCCGCCGTGGACACTCGGGGGGTCCCCCGGAAGGGGTGCGGCGTACGCCCAGTGCTCCTGCAGGGTCCGCACGGCCTCGGTGATCGCCGGCCGGCGGGCCGCCCCCGTCCGCCACACGGCGTACAACCTGCGTACGGGGCCCGGTTCCAGCGGTACGGCCACCGCGCCCGGCGGCAGCGCCCCGGTGCCCAGCCTGGGCACGACGGCCACCCCGAGCCCGGCCGCGACCAGCGCGACGATGGTGTGGTTCTCCTCGGCCACGTGCGCGATGTCGGGCTCGAACCCGGCGGTGCGCAGCGTCCGCATCAGCCAGTCGTGGCAGACCCGGCCGGGCGGCTGGCAGACCCAGCGCTGGCCGCCGAGGTCCGCCCGGCGGATGACCGCCCGCCCGGTGAACGGGTGGTCCCGCGGTACCACCAGGTCGCAGCGGTCGTCCCCGATGACCGCCTGCTCGACGCCCTCCGGCGCCGGCAGCGGGGCGATGTCCCAGTCGTGGGCCACCGCCAGATCGGTGACCCCCCGGGCCACCAGGTCCACCGACAGGTGGGGGTCGACCTCGGTGAGGCGTACGTCCAGCGCGGGGTGGCGGCGCGCGAGATCGGCGAGCACCCCCGGCATGAGCCCGCGCGCCGCCGACGCGAAGGCGGCCAGGGTCAGCAGCCCGCCCGGCTGCCCGCGCCGCTCCTCCAGGGTGGTCTCGGCGCGCTCCACGATCGCCAGCAACTCCTGGGCGGTCTCGGCGAGGTGGCGGGCCTCCTCGGTGAGCGCGACCCCGCGCCCGCGCCGCTCCAGCAGCGTGGTCCGGGTCTCCCGCTCCAGCTTGGCGATCTGCTGGGACACGGCGGAGGGGGTGTATCCGAGGGCGGCCGCCGCGCCCGCGACCGAGCCGTGGACGGATACGGCGTGCAGGGCGCGCAGCCGGGAGAGGTCGAGCATGCGGCCCATCGTAGGCATCCCCGGCCCGCGGGGCACCCGTAAGCGATGCTTCATCCATCCCGGAAGGGATCCGCGCTGGTGCTACATGGTCGCCGCGTCGATGCTCGAAGCATGCGTCCCGTTCACACCGCACTCGCCGTACTCGTCGCCGCCGTCTGGGGCTTCAACTTCGTCGTCATCGAGATCGGACTCGGCCACTTCCCGCCGCTGCTCCTGTCCGCCCTGCGCTTCCTCGTCGCCGCGCTGCCCGCCGTGTTCTTCGTCGGCCGGCCCAAGACGGCCTGGAAGTGGATCATCGCGGTCGGAGTGGCCCTCGGCGTCGCCAAGTTCGGGCTCCTCTTCACCGGGATGGCCGCCGGGATGCCGGCCGGACTGTCCTCGCTCGTGCTCCAGGTGCAGTCCGTCTTCACCGCCGTCCTCGCCTCCCTCCTCCTGCGCGAGCGGCCGGGTCGGGTCCGGGTGGCCGGCATGGCCGTCGCGCTCGCCGGGATCGCCGTCGCCGCCGTGGACGGGGGCACCTCCGGGCCGGTGCTCGGCTTCACCCTGGTCGTCGCGGCCGCCGCCTGCTGGGGCGTGTCCAACGTGCTGACCCGCAAGGCGTCCCCGCCCGACGCGCTGAACTTCATGGTCTGGGTGTGCACCGTCCCGGTGCTGCCGCTGTTCGCGCTCTCGCTGCTGCTGGAGGGGCCCGGGCGGGACCTGGCGGCACTGCGCGCCCTGGACTGGTCGGGGGCCGCGGTCATCGCCTATGTCGCCTGGGTGTCCACCGTGTTCGGGTTCGGCGCCTGGAACCACCTGCTGAAGCGCTACCCGGCCTCGTCGGTCGCGCCGTTCTCGCTGCTGGTGCCGGTGTTCGGGATGTCCTCGGCCGCGCTGGTCCTGGGCGAGGACATCTCGGGGCTGCGGTGGGTGGCGGCGCTGCTGCTGGTCGGCGGGGTGGGCATGACCTCGCTGGCCCCCGCCCGCGCGGGCACCACCCGTACGACGACGGTGGCGGGCGGCGGCGCGGCGGAGGGCGGTGGGGCGGGCAGCGGTGCAGCGGAGGTCAGCGCGGGGAGTCCGCCTGCAGCGGCAGCCGCCAGTCCTGCCCCGTGAGGGCGACGCCGTAGGAGCGGTGCGGGCGCTCGGCGACCAGGGTGAACCCGGCGCGCTCGTAGAGGGAACGGGCCGAGGTCAGCACGTCGTTGGTCCACAGCACCAGCTCGCGGTAGCCGACGGAGCGGGCGAACGCGACGACCGCGTCGACGAGGAGGGACCCGATGCCGTGGCCCCGGCCCTCGGGCTCCACGAGCAGCAGTCTCAGCCGCGCCGTGCCGGGCGAGCCGTCCTCGCGGACGCACATCACCGAGCCGACCGGGCGGCCGTCCAGCTCGGCGATCCACACCCGCTCCAGATGCGGGTCGTGGTCCTCGGCGAAGTCCGCGACGATCCGGGCCACCAGGCCCTCGAAGTCGGTGTTCCAGCCGTACTCGGCGGCGTAGAGCGCGCCGTGCCGCTGGACGATCCAGCCCAGCTCCCCGGGCTCGGGTTCCCGCAGCCGTACCGAAGCGGCGGAGTTGTCAGCAGGGGGCTCCATGGCGCTCGAGGGTAGCTGGCTACCTCTTGCCGCCGCCCAGGATCTGGCCGAGCAGGTCGCCGAGCCCGCCGCCCCCCGCCGGGGCGGCGGACGGAGCCGCTCCGGGAGCTGCGCCCCGGGATCCGGCGGCGCCCTCGCCGGCCGCCGCGCGCTTGGCGAAGACCGCCAGCAGCACCGGGATCAGCATCTCGATGACGCGGGCGACGGTGGCCGCAGGGATGCCGGTCTTCTTGGACACCGCCGCCGCGACCGGCTTGCTCACCTTGGCGAGCACCCCGGCCATCAGGCCACCGCCGAGCAGCCCGCCACCGAGCGTGGCCACGCCCTGCAGCGGGGGTTCGGCCACCTCGGCGAAGGCCTGGCGGACCTCGACGCCGTCGTCGTCATCGGCGGCGGCCTTCTGCTGGAGGCCGCCCGTCATGGCGCCGACCGTGGTCGCGACGGTCTCGCGGGCACCCGCCGCGTCGGTGCCGAGCAGGCCGGCGATCTCGTTCAGCCGGTCCGGGCCCAGCTCGCCGAGCACGTCATCCTGCACTGAGGGTTCGCTCATGCCCGAAACGCTACTTCTGTAGTGATTCACCGGCACTTCGGATCAGCTCCCGAGCCCGTTGAGGTAATGGAAACGTAAAGTTCCGATTCCGCGTGCAACCCCGGAGCGGGGCAGCGGGTCGTATGGTGCGTCGGCACTTCCGGGGAGGGATCTGGGGGGATCGGGAAGTCCGACACGGGAGGGGTAACCGTGGGGGGGTCCGGCCGCGAGGCCGGACCCCCTTCTCGGTGGTCGGGGTCGTCGGGCGCCTTCCGGGTCGTCGCCGGTGGCCGCGGGTTGTCCACAGGGATGACGGGCTGTCGGCGCCGGGCGGTAGCTTCGTGCCATGGCAACCAACGGGGCGGTGCAACTTGCGGTGGTCGAGGGGGTGCTTGAGCGCATCACCTACGCCAACGAGGAGAGCGGGTACACGGTCGCCCGCGTCGACACCGGCCGCGGCAGCGGGGACCTGCTCACGGTCGTCGGCTCCCTGCTCGGGGCCCAGCCCGGCGAATCGCTGCGCATGGAGGGCCGCTGGGGATCCCACCCCCAGTACGGCAAGCAGTTCACGGTGGAGAACTACCGCACCGTGCTCCCCGCGACCATCCAGGGCATACGGCGCTACCTCGGCTCCGGCCTGATCAAGGGCATCGGCCCGAAGATCGCCGACCGGATCGTGGAGCACTTCGGCACCGACACGCTCGACGTGATCGAGGAGGAGCCGAAGCGGCTGATCGAGGTGCCCGGACTCGGCCCCAAGAGGACCAAGCTGATCGGCGCCGCCTGGGAGGAGCAGAAGGCCATCAAGGAGGTCATGGTCTTCCTCCAGGGCGTGGGCGTCTCCACCTCCATCGCGGTCCGGATCTACAAGAAGTACGCCGACGCCTCCATCTCAGTGGTCAAGAACCAGCCGTACCGGCTCGCCGCGGACGTGTGGGGCATCGGCTTCCTGACCGCCGACCGGATCGCCCAGGCCGTCGGCATACCGCACGACAGCCCCGAGCGGGTGAAGGCCGGGCTCCAGTACGCCCTGTCCCAGTCCACCGACCAGGGGCACTGCTTCCTGCCCGAGGAGCGGCTCATCGCCGACGGGGTCAAGCTGCTCCAAGTGGACACCGGGCTGGTCATCGAATGCCTGGCCGAGCTCGCCGCCGATCCGGAGGGGGTCGTGCGGGAGGCCGTGCCCGATCCGCAGGGCGGGCCGCCGCTGACCGCCGTGTACCTGGTGCCCTTCCACCGGGCGGAGTTGTCGCTGGTCGGGCAGGTGCGGCGGCTCCTGAACGCCGAGGACGACCGGATGCCGGGCTTCCAGGACGTGGACTGGGACAAGGCCTTCGGCTGGCTGGCCGGGCGCACCGGGGCCAAGCTGGCCCCCGAGCAGCGGGACGCCGTCACCCTGGCGCTGACCCGCCGGGTGGCCGTCCTGACCGGCGGGCCGGGCTGCGGGAAGTCCTTCACCGTCCGCTCGATCGTGGAGCTGGCCCGGGCCAAGAAGGCCAAGGTGGTGCTCGCCGCACCCACCGGCCGGGCCGCGAAACGGCTCTCGGAGCTCACCGGGGCCGAGGCCTCCACCGTGCACCGGCTGCTGGAGCTCAAGCCGGGCGGGGACGCGGCGTACGACCGGGAGCGCCCTCTGGATGCGGACCTGGTCGTCGTGGACGAGGCCTCGATGCTGGACCTGCTGCTGGCGAACAAGCTGGTCAAGGCGGTGGCGCCGGGTGCGCACCTGCTGCTGGTCGGGGATGTGGACCAGCTGCCCTCGGTCGGCGCCGGCGAGGTGCTGCGGGACCTGCTGGCCGAGGGCGGCCCCGTCCCCGCGGTCCGGCTGACCCGGATCTTCCGGCAGGCCCAGCAGTCGGGCGTGGTCACCAACGCCCACCGGATCAACACCGGCCTGCCGCCGCTCACCGACGGGCTGCCGGACTTCTTCCTGTTCCCGGAGGAGGACACCGAGGAGGCCGGGCGGCTCGCCGTGGACGTCGCCGCCCGGCGGATTCCGGCCAGGTTCGGGCTGGACCCGCGCCGCGACATCCAGGTGCTCGCGCCCATGCACCGCGGCCCGGCCGGCGCCGGAAACCTCAACGGGCTGCTCCAGCAGGCCATCACGCCTGCCCGGCCGAACCTGCCCGAGAAGCGGTTCGGCGGCCGGGTCTTCCGCGTCGGCGACAAGGTCACCCAGATCCGGAACAACTACGAGAAGGGCGCCAACGGCGTCTTCAACGGCACGGTCGGCGTGGTCACCGCCCTCGACGTGGACGAACAGCGGCTGACGGTGCGGACGGAGGAGGATGAGGAGGTCGGCTACGAGTTCGCCGAGCTGGACGAGCTGGCGCACGCGTACGCCGTCACCATCCACCGCTCCCAGGGGAGTGAATATCCGGCCGTGGTGATCCCCGTCACCACCGGTGCTTGGATGATGCTCCAGCGAAATCTGCTCTACACGGCGGTGACCAGGGCGAAGAAACTGGTCGTGCTGGTCGGGTCCCGCAAGGCCCTCGGCCAGGCTGTGCGTACCGTTTCCGCAGGCAGGAGGTACACGGCGGTCGCGCCCAGGCTGTCCGGCCGGATACCGGTGGGAAACATCACCTAGATGATCGATCATTTGGGGTTCACGCACCGGTGCGGAGGGGGCAGGATGAGCTGGTTGAAGGCACTCAGTGCCGTCAAAAGGACCAAAGGCCGACCCCGAGTGCACTCTCCTGCGCCAAATGGGGGAAGGTAGAGGCAGTCAGGGCACCTCGAAGAAGAGGCACTACGTCGGTGAGGGATGACGTGAGCGACAACTCTGTAGTACTCCGGTACGCGGACGGTGAATACACCTACCCGGTGGTCGAAAGCACCGTCGGTGACCAGGGCTTCGACATCTCGAAGCTGAGGGCCCAGACCGGGCTCGTCACCTTGGACAGCGGCTACGGCAACACCGCCGCCTACAAGTCCGCGATCACCTACCTCGACGGTGAGCAGGGCATCCTGCGCTACCGCGGTTACCCGATCGAGCAGCTGGCCGAGCGTTCGACCTTCATCGAGGTCGCGTACCTGCTGATCAACGGTGAGCTGCCGACCGTCGACCAGCTCGCGTCGTTCCGCAACGAGATCACCCAGCACACGCTGCTGCACGAGGACGTGAAGCGGTTCTACGACGGCTTCCCGCGTGACGCGCACCCGATGGCGATGCTGTCCTCCGTGGTCAGCGCGCTGTCGACGTTCTACCAGGACAGCCACAACCCGTTCGACGAGAAGCAGCGCCACCTCTCGACGATCCGCCTGCTGGCCAAGCTCCCGACGATCGCGGCCTACGCGTACAAGAAGTCGGTCGGCCACCCGGTCGTCTACCCGCGCAACGACCTCGGCTACGTCGAGAACTTCCTGCGCATGACCTTCTCCGTGCCGGCCCAGGAGTACGACCTGGACCCGGTCGTGGTCTCGGCGCTCGACAAGCTGCTGATCCTGCACGCGGACCACGAGCAGAACTGCTCGACCTCCACCGTGCGCCTGGTCGGCTCCTCGCAGGCGAACATGTTCGCCTCGATCTCCGCCGGCATCTCGGCCCTGTGGGGTCCGCTGCACGGTGGCGCCAACCAGTCCGTTCTGGAGATGCTCGAAGGCATCAAGAACGACGGCGGCGACGTCGACGCCTTCATCCGCAAGGTGAAGAACAAGGAAGACGGCGTCCGCCTCATGGGCTTCGGGCACCGCGTCTACAAGAGCTTCGACCCCCGGGCGAAGATCATCAAGGCTGCGGCGCACGACGTCCTGTCGGCGCTCGGCAAGAGCGACGAGCTGCTCGACATCGCGCTCAAGCTGGAAGAGCACGCGCTGGCCGACGAGTACTTCGTCTCGCGCAACCTCTACCCGAACGTGGACTTCTACACCGGTCTGATCTACCGGGCCATGGGCTTCCCGACCGAGATGTTCACCGTGCTGTTCGCGCTCGGCCGCCTTCCCGGCTGGATCGCCCAGTGGCACGAGATGATCAAGGAGCCGGGTTCCCGCATCGGCCGCCCGCGCCAGATCTACACCGGCGAGGTCCTGCGCGACTTCGTCCCGGTCGAGGCCCGCTGACCCGAGGTACCTCGAAGCTTGCGAAAAGCGCCCCGCCGTCGATCCCCCCACGGGTCGACGGTCGGGGCGCTTTCCTTTCCCCGGAACGGATTCCCCCCACGGGACCCGAGCCGGGGCGTCGGCGAGGAGTGCACGCGCGGTGCGCTCCAGTGGGTGTCTGCCGGGACCCGTCCGGGTCGGGAGGGCCGCTCAAAGCACCCCGTTGGGCACGCGTCCCGGCCGGCTGATGCCCCGGACGTCCCCCAAGACCCCCGTGAACGTCCCCCAAGACGTTCCTGGCATCGCCCCATTAGACCCACTGCAGTGCCGGATGGTTACGTTGCAATCACTGTGATCTGCGTCTCCCGTGAAGGAAGTGTGCGCAGACTGGGGAGAAGATCCATTAGCGGAAGGTTCGCAAGCGGAGGCTGTTGCTCACCACGAAAACGGAGGAGAACGCCATCGCGGCCCCCGCAATCATCGGGTTGAGCAGGCCTGCGGCCGCGAGCGGCAAGGCCGCCACGTTGTAGCCGAAGGCCCAGAACAGGTTGCCCTTGATGGTGGCCAGGGTCCGGCGGGAGAGCCGGATCGCGTCCGCCGCCACCCGCAGGTCCCCCCGTACGAGGGTCAGGTCGCCCGCCTCTATCGCGGCGTCGGTGCCGGTGCCCATGGCCAGGCCCAGGTCCGCCTGGGCCAGCGCGGCCGCGTCGTTGACCCCGTCGCCCACCATGGCGACCGTACGGCCCTGCGCCTGCAGTCGGCGTACGACGTCCACCTTGTCCTGCGGGAGGACCTCGGCGATCACCTCTTCGATGCCGACCGCGCGGGCCACCGTCTCGGCGACCGCCTTGTGGTCGCCGGTCAGCAGCACCGGGGCCAGGCCCAGTGCCCGCAGCTGCGACACCGCCTCGGCGCTGGTCTCCTTGACCGCGTCGGCCACGGTCAGGACGCCGCGGGCCGCCCCGTCCCAGGCCACCAGGACGGCTGTCCCGCCCTCGGCCTCGGCGGCCGCCTTGGCGCTCGCGAGGCCGGCGGGCAGGGGAATCGACCGGTCGGCCAGCAGCCGCTCGCGGCCGACCAGGACGGCGTGTCCGCCGACGACGCCCTGGACGCCGAGCCCGGAGAGGTTGTCGAAGGACTCCGGGACCGGTAGGGCGCCCGCCGCCTCGACCGCCCCGGTGGCGACGGCCCGCGCGATCGGGTGCTCGGAAGCGTGCTCCAGCGCGCCCGCGAGCCGCAGCAGTTCGCGCTCGTCCACGCCTTCGGCGGTGTGCACGCCGGTCAGGGTCATCCGGCCGGTGGTGACCGTACCCGTCTTGTCCAGCACGATCGTGTCCACACGGCGGGTGGACTCCAGTACCTCGGGACCCTTGATCAGGATGCCGAGCTGCGCGCCCCGCCCGGTGCCGACCATCAGCGCGGTCGGCGTGGCCAGGCCCAGGGCGCAGGGGCAGGCGATGATCAGGACGGCCACGGCGGCGGTGAAGGCGGCGGTGGGGTTGTCGGTGATCAGCAGCCAGGTGACCCAGGTGCCGAGTGCCAGCACCAGGACGACCGGGACGAAGACCCCGGAGATCCGGTCGGCGAGCCGCTGCACCTCGGCCTTGCCGTTCTGCGCGTCCTCGACGAGCCGGGCCATGCGGGCGAGCTGGGTGTCGGCGCCGACCCGGGTGGCCTCGACGACGAGGCGGCCCGAGGTGTTGACGGTGGCGCCGGTGACGCGGTCGCCCGCGGCGACCTCGACCGGGACGGACTCGCCGGTCAGCATCGAGGCGTCCACGGCGGAGGCGCCCTCGATGACGGTGCCGTCGGTGGCGATCTTCTCGCCGGGCCGGACGACGAACCGGTCGCCGACCGCGAGCCGCGCCACCGGGATCCGCACCTCCGTGCCGCCGCGCAGGACGGCCACGTCCTTCGCCCCGAGCTCCAGCAGGGCCTTGAGGGCCGCGCCGGCCTTCCGCTTGGAGCGGGCCTCCAGGTAGCGGCCGAGCAGGATGAAACTGACGACCCCGGCGGCGACCTCCAGGTAGATCGAGGAGGAGCCGTCCGTACGGGAGACCGAGAAGTCGAATTCGTGCCGCATGCCCGGCATCCCGGCGTGGCCGAAGAACAGGGCCCACAGCGACCAGGCGAAGGCCGCGAGCGTGCCGACCGAGACCAGGGTGTCCATGGTGGCGGCGCCGTGCCGGGCGTTGGTCCAGGCGGCCCTGTGGAAGGGGAGGGCCCCCCAGACGACCACGGGGGCGGCCAGGGTCAGCGAAAGCCACTGCCAGTTGTCGAACTGGAGTGCCGGGATCATCGACAGCAGGACGACCGGGAGGGCCAGGGCGGCGGAGACCAGCAGGCGCACGCGCAGTGCGGTCAGTTCGGGGTCGCGCGAGGCCTCGGCTCCGGCCCCCGCGTCGGCCCCGGTCTCGGGGCGCGCGGTCTCCGGTTCCGGTTCCGGCGGCGGGGGCTCCTCGGCGGTGTACCCGGTCTTGACGACGGTCGCGATCAGGTCGGAGACCTGGGTGCCGCCTCCGTATGAGACGCGGGCCTTCTCGGTGGCGTAGTTCACCGTGGCGGTGACCCCGTCCATCCGGTTCAGCTTCTTCTCGATGCGGGCGGCGCAGGAGGCGCAGGTCATCCCGCCGATGGTCAGCTCGACCTCGGCGGCCTCGGCCGCCGCTATGGGCCCGTCGTGCACTGTGCTGCTGCTCATGTCCGGCTCCAGGTGGGAGGGCCGGGTCGTACGGAACCAGTATGAGCTGGCCGGCACGACCCGGCGGGGCACTGCGAAGGAGGGAGGGGAGGGAGCTCAGCCGGCCTGGCCGGCGAACTCGTACCCGGCCTCGTCCACGGCGGCGCGCACGTCCTCCTCGGCGAGCGGGGTGGCGGAGACCACGGTGACCTCGCCGGTGGCGGCGACGGCCTTGACCGAGCTGACGCCGGGCAGGGCGGAGATCTCGGTGGTCACCGCGCCCTCGCAGTGGCCGCAGGTCATGCCGGTCACCCGGTAGACGGTGGTGGTCTGGGTGTCCGTCTCGGCGGTCATGTCGTTCTCCTCTTCAAGGGCGTGTCCGGTCGCCGGGGGCGGCGGTGCCAGGTGCTGTCGCTCCACCGTCCTCCCGACAATGGAAGACTATACCCCTAGGGGGTATGAACGCGAGTGTGCGGAGCGACGGCCGGGGCGACGTGCCGGTGAATGGCGCGTATGTGCGTATGCGCGTATGCAGGTATGCGCGTGAGGCGAGGGTGCCGGGAGGCCGTGGGCCCCGGGGTCAGTCCTCGCGCCGGCCCCGGTTGCCGGGGCGGCGGGCCACCCAGGTGCGGATCGTGTCGGCGTACCAGTAGGGCTTGCCGCCTTCCACGTGGTCGGGAGCGGGGAGCAGCCCGTGCTTGCGGTACGAGCGCACCGTGTCCGGCTGGACCCGGATATGGGCGGCGATCTCCTTGTACGACCACAGCTGTCGGTCGCTCATCCACGACACCTCCTTGTCCACGGGGCGGGGCCGGCCGGGAGGCCGTCGGGGGAGCCGACGCGTGGACAGTGACGATCACTCGGGTTGTGCCCGGAGAACGACAGAGGGGGAAGGCGCGGGAGGCCTTGTCGACCGACTGTGACGAAATACCCGCGTCATGGTGATATGTGTGACATCAGAGGGACGCTTGCGACACATGCGGCACAACGGCGAGGAGTGGGAGGAGGATTCAGCGGTAGAGGGCGGGGCGCTCCACCAGCTCGACCGGGGTCCGTGCGCCGCTGTGTGCGGCGGCGAGCCCCGCCGCGGAGACGGAGGCCGCCGCGTAACCGTCCCAGGCGTCGGGCCCGGCCACCCGGCCCTGCGCGGCCGCGGCCACCCAGCGCCGCAGCTGGCGGTCGTACGCATCGGCGAAGCGCACGGTGAAGTCCTGCGCGATCTCGCCGGAGCTGCGGCCCGCGGAGCGGACGACCATCCCCTGCCCCTCACCGATCTGGGCGCTGCCCCACTCACCGACCGCCTCGCACCGGACCTCGTAGCCGAAGCCGCAGTTGACGAAGATCTCCACGTCCACGATGGCCCCGCCCGCGGTCTCCAGCAGGACGAGCCGGGGATCGCGCAGCCCCTCGGGGGCCGCCGAGCTGGGCGTCGGGGAGAGCACGGACACCGCCGTGACCTCCTGCCCGAGCAGCCAGCGCGCCGCGTCGACCTCGTGCACGACGGAGTCGGTGATCAGCATGTCGCTGGTGAAGAAGGAGGGCGAGGAGGCATTGCGGTGCCGGCAGTGCAGGAACAGCGGCCGGCCGATCCCGCCCCCGTCCAGCAGTTCCTTCAACCGCTCGTACTCGGCGTCGAACCGCCGCATGAACCCCACCTGCACCAGGCGCCGACCCAGCCGCTGCTCCGCCTCCATCACCCGCAGCGCCCCGGCCGGATCCGGGGTCAGCGGCTTCTCGCACAGCACCGGCAACTCCCGCCCCAGGGCGTGCAGGATCGCCTCCTCGTGGGCGGGTCCCGGGGAGGCGATCAGTACGGCCTGGACTCCGGGAGCGGCTATCGCCGCCGCCGGATCCGTGTGCGCGCTCGCGCCGTCCAGACCCGCCGCGACCGCCTTCACCCGGTCCCCGTCCGGATCGGCCACGGCCACCACCCGGGCCCCTCCCACCGTCCGCCCGATCCGGCGGACGTGGTCGACGCCCATCTTCCCCGTCCCGATGACGGCGATCCCCAGCGTGCTCATGTCGTGTTCCCTCCCGGGAGTCAGCGGGCGCCGCAGGAGCGCAGGTAGGCGCGGGTGCGGCGGGCGATCGGCAGCGGCCGCTCGGGCGGGCACGGGTACATGTCCTGCTCCACGATGGCGAAGAGGTCCACGCCGAGCCGCTGGGCGGCCGCGAGGACGGGCTCCAGCGCGGGCACCCCCGACGGAGGCTCGCACATCACCCCGCGGCCCACGGCCGGCCCGAAGGGCAGCTGTTCCGCCAGGACTTCGGCGAGGATCCGCGGGTCGACCTGCTTGAGGTGGAGGTAGCCGATCCGCTCGGCGAAGGTCTCGACGGCCTGGACGCTGTCGCCGCCGCAGTAGGCGTAGTGCCCGGTGTCCAGGCACAGGGAGACCAGGTCCGGGTCGGTGGCGTCCAGGAAGCGGGCCACGTTCGAAGGAGTGTCGATGTGCGTGTCGGCATGCGGGTGGACGACGATCCGCAGCCCGTACCTGTCCTGCACCTCGCGGCCCAGGCGCTCGGTCTGCCTGGTCAGTTCACGCCATTGCGCGGGGGTGAGGGTGCGGTCCTCCAGCACCTTGCCGGTCTTGTCGTCGCGCCAGAAGGACGGGATGACGACGAGGTGGCCCGCGCCCATGGCCTGGGTGAGCGCCGCGATCCGCGACACGTGCTCCCAGGTCTGCGCCCAGACGGCGGGCCCGTGATGGAGTCCGGTGAAGACGGTGCCGGCACTGACCCGCAGGCCCCGCCTGGCGGTCTCCTCGGTGAGGCGGGCGGGGTCGGTGGGCAGGTAGCCGTACGGGCCCAGCTCGATCCACTCGTACCCGGATTCGGCGACCTCGTCGAGGAACCGCTCCCACGGGGTCTGGAGCGGATCGTCGGGGAACCAGACACCCCAGGAGTCCGGAGCCGAACCGATGCGGATACGGGTCAACGCGGGCGGGGAGGACGTCATGACGGCCACCTTAGGGTGCGAGACGAGTGGGAGGACTGCCTGTGACGACCGCGGACGATGTCGCGTTCGACGTGATCACCATGGGGCGGATCGGGGTGGATCTCTACCCGCTGAAAACGGGTGTACGGCTGGCGGAAGCGGACACCTTCGGGAAGTTCCTGGGCGGCTCGCCCACCAACGTCGCCGTCGCGGCGGCCCGCCTCGGCCGACGGGTGGCGGTGATCACCCGGACCGGAGCGGATCCCTTCGGCGACTATCTACGGGCTGAACTGCGCGGATTCGGGGTGGACGACCGGTGGGCCGGGGCGGTGGCGCGCTACCCGACCCCGCTGACGTTCTGCGAGATCTTCCCGCCGGACGATTTCCCGCTGTACTTCTACCGGCTGCCGAAGGCCCCCGACCTGGAGATCGGGCCCGAGGAGCTGGACCTTGCGGCGGTACGCGCCGCGCGGGTGTTCTGGATGACGGGGACGGGCCTGAGCGCGCAGCCGAGCCGGTCGGCGACCCTCGCCGCGCTGGAGGCGCGCGCGAAGTCCGGGATCACGGTCTTCGACCTCGACTGGAGGCCGATGCTGTGGGAGGAGGAGCCGGGCGAGGCGTACGCACGGGCGCTGGGTCTGGCCACGGTGGCGGTCGGGAACGTGCAGGAGTGCGCGATCGCGACCGGCGAGTGCGACCCGCGGGCCGCGGCGCGTGCCCTGCTGGCGGCCGGCGTGGAGCTGGCGGTGGTGAAACGGGGGCCGGAAGGGGTACTGGGGATGCGGCGGGACGGAACCGTGGTGGAAGCCGCGGCGGTCCCGGTGGACGTGGTGAACGGGCTGGGGGCGGGGGACGCGTTCGGGGGCGCCCTGTGCCACGGGCTGCTGGCGGGGTGGGACCTGGAGCGCGTGCTCCGCTTCGCCAACGCGGCGGGCGCGATCGTGGCTTCGAGGCTGGCGTGCTCGTCGGCGATGCCGTACGCCAAGGAAGTGGAGGAGGTGCTGGAGTCGTGCCGGTGACCGGGTCGCACGAGATGGAGTTCGCCGCGCTGCGGGTGCTGGAGCTCGCGCCGGGGGAGGCGTACGCGCACGCGTGCGGGGACCGGGAGTGGATCGTCCTGCCGCTGGCCGGGGCGTGCGCGGTCCGCTGCGCGGAGCCGGCTCCCCGGCCCCAAGCGCCGCCGGGGCCCCAGGTGTTCGAACTGCGGGGGCGCGAGAGCGTGTTCGGCGGGGTGACAGACTTCGCGTATCTGCCCCGGGACGGGCAGGCCGAGATCGGGTCCGCCGCCGGAGGGCGGTTCGCACTGGTCGGGGCGCGGTGCGAACGGATCCTGCCCGCCCGGTACGGGCCCGCCCGGAGCGTCCCCGTGGAGATCCGCGGGGCCGGCCACTGCACGCGCCAGGTCAACAACTTCGCTGCCGCCGGTGTCTTCGACTGCGACCGCCTCATCGCCGTGGAGGTGCTCACTCCGGGCGGGAACTGGTCCTCGTACCCGCCCCACAAGCACGACGAGTCCGACCCCGGCCACGAGTCCCGCCTCGAAGAGGTCTACTACTTCGAGATCGCCCCGCACACCGCCCCGCACGCCCCGGGCGGCGACGGCCGCGACACCCCCGGCCTCGGCTACCAGCGTGTCACCCCGTCCCCGGCAGGGAAGACCGACATCCTCACCGAGGTGAGGACCGGGGACGCGGTGCTCATCCCGGACGGCTGGCACGGGCCGTCCATCGCCGCCCCCGGGCACGACATGTACTACCTCAACGTCATGGCCGGCCCCCCGGGCCAGCCCCGCGAGTGGCTGATCCGGGACCACCCCGACCACGCCTGGATCCGGGACACCTGGCCCGGGCAGGACCCCGACCCCCGGCTGCCCTTCTACCGAGCGGAGGACCAGACCCCATGAGGCTCACCGTCGCCCAGGCCCTCGTACGGTTCCTGGCCGCCCAGTACACCGAACGGGACGGGCGCAGACAGCGGCTGATCGCCGCCACCTGGGGGATCTTCGGGCACGGGAACGTCGCCGGCATCGGGCAGGCCCTCCTGGAGAGCGGACCGGGCGGGACGCCGGGAGAGGTGCCCGGCGGGATGCCGTTCCTCCAGGGGCGCAACGAGCAGGCCATGGTGCACGCCGCCGTCGGCTACGCCCGCCAGTGCGGGCGGCTCTCGGCGCACGCCGTCACCACCTCCATCGGGCCCGGCGCCACCAACCTCGTCACCGGGGCCGCCCTCGCCACCATCAACCGGATTCCCGTACTCCTCCTGCCCGGCGACACCTTCGCCACCCGGCCCGCCGATCCCGTCCTCCAGCAGCTGGAGGTGCCCTACGCGGGCGACGTCTCCGTCAACGACACGCTCCGGCCCGTCTCCCGCCACTTCGACCGGATCACCCGGCCCGAGGCCCTGATCCCGGCCGCCCTCCAGGCGATGCGGGTCCTCGCCGACCCCGTGCAGACCGGCGCGGTGACCCTGGCGCTGCCGCAGGACGTGCAGGCAGAGGCGTACGAGTGGCCGCCCGAGTTCTTCGCCGAGCGCGTGTGGGCCGTACGCCGGCCCCGGCCCGACCGGGACGAGCTCGCACGGGCCGCCGAAGCCGTACGGGGCGCGGCGCGCCCGCTGATCGTCGCCGGCGGCGGGATCCGGCACAGCGCGGCCCAGGCCGCGCTGGCGGAGTTCGCCGGGGCGACCGGCATCCCGGTCGCCTGCACGCAGGCGGGCAAGGGGGTGCTCCCGTACGACCACCCCGCCGATGTCGGCGGCATCGGGCACACCGGCACGGCCACCGCCGACGGGCTCGCCCGCGGCGCCGACCTGGTCATCGCCGCCGGGACCCGGCTGACGGACTTCACGACCGCCTCGGGGACCCTGTTCCAGAACCCCGCCGTCCGCTTCCTCGGGCTCAACCTCGACCCGTACGACGCCCACAAGCTCGCCGGTCAGCCGGTGGTGTGCGATGCGCGGGTGGGCCTGGAAGACCTCCGGGCCGCGGCCGCCGGGTACCGCGTGGACCCCGGGTACGAGACGGCGTACAAAGAAAGGAAACGGGACTGGGAGAGGCTGGTCGACCGGGCCTACACGGCCCCCGACGAGGACGCCGCCCCGACGCAGGCGCAGCTGCTCGGGCTGCTCGACGCGGTCGTCGGCGCCGACGACATCCTGATCAACGCCGCCGGCTCCCTCCCCGGCGACCTGCACAAGCTGTGGCGGGCCCGCTCGGCCGACCAGTACCACGTGGAGTACGGGTACTCCTGCATGGGCTACGAGATCCCGGCCGCGATCGGGGTCGCGCTCGCCGCCCCCGGGCGCCCGGTGTGGGCGCTGGTCGGCGACGGGACGTACCTGATGAACCCGACCGAGCTCGTCACGGCCGTGCAGGAGGGCGTCCCGATCAAGGTGGTGATCCTCGACAACCACGGATACGCCTCCATCGGCGGCCTCTCCGGGGCCGTGGGCGCGGAGGGCTTCGGGACCGCGTACCGCTTCCGGGCGGCCGACGGCTCGTACACCGGCGCGCCGCTGCCGCTGGACCTCGCGGCCAACGCGGCCTCCCTCGGGATGGCGGTGATCCGTACCCGCACCATCGGTGACCTGCGGAAAGCCCTCGCAGAGGCGCGTGCGGCAGACCGTCCCACATGTGTCTACGCACAGACCCGAACACCCGACACTGTGTCGGGCCCGCCCCCGGCACAGGCGTGGTGGGATGTTCCTGTGGCCGAGACCGCGACACGCAAGTCCGCGGCCGCGGCCCGCGAAGAGTACGACCGGCAAGCCGCGCAGCGACGTCGCCATCTGTGAAGGAGCAATAGGCATGAAGACCGTCAACCACTGGATCGGTGGCAAGACCGTCGAGGGCGCGTCGGGCAACTACGGCCCGGTCACCGACCCGGCCACCGGCGAGGTCACCACGCAGGTCGCGCTCGCGTCCGCCGACGAGGTAGACGCGGCCGTACGGGTCGCCCAGGAGGCCTACCAGAGCTGGGGCCAGTCCTCGCTGGCCGCCCGCACCAAGGTGCTCTTCGCCTACCGCGCCCTGCTGGACGCCAACCGCGACGCCATCGCCGAGCTGATCACCGCCGAGCACGGCAAGGTCCACTCGGACGCGCTGGGCGAGGTGGCGCGCGGCCTGGAGATCGTCGAGCTGGCCTGCGGGATCACCACGCAGCTCAAGGGCGAGCTGTCGACCTCCGTCTCGAACCGCGTGGACGTGGCGGCCATCCGCCAGCCGCTGGGCGTGGTCGCGGGCATCACCCCGTTCAACTTCCCGGCCATGGTGCCGATGTGGATGTTCCCGCTGGCCGTGGCCTGCGGCAACACCTTCATCCTCAAGCCGAGCGAGAAGGACCCGTCGGCCGCCAACAAGCTGGCCGAGCTGGCCTCCGAGGCCGGTCTGCCGGACGGTGTGCTCAACGTCGTCCACGGCGACAAGGCCGCCGTCGACGCGCTGCTCGCCCACCCGGGCATCGCGGCCGTCTCCTTCGTCGGCTCGACGCCGATCGCCCGCCACATCCACACCACGGCTTCGGCGAACGGCAAGCGGGTCCAGGCGCTGGGCGGCGCCAAGAACCACATGCTGGTGCTGCCGGACGCCGACCTGGACGCGGCCGCCGACGCCGCGGTCTCGGCCGCGTACGGCTCGGCAGGCGAGCGCTGCATGGCGATCTCGGCGGTCGTGGCCGTCGGTTCGATCGGCGACGCGCTGGTGGAGAAGATCCGCGAGCGCGCCGAGAAGATCAAGATCGGCCCCGGCAACGACCCGGACTCCGAGATGGGCCCGCTGATCACGGCGGCCCACCGCGACAAGGTCGCGTCGTACGTGAAGGGCGCGGCCGACCAGGGTGCGGACGTGGTCCTGGACGGTACGGGCTACACGGTCGACGGGTTCGAGAAGGGCCACTGGATCGGCCTGTCGCTGCTGGACAACGTCAAGACCGACTCCGACGCGTACCGCGACGAGATCTTCGGGCCGGTGCTGTGCGTGCTGCGCGCCGAGACCTACGAGGAGGGCGTGGCGCTCATCAACGCCTCGCCGTTCGGCAACGGCACCGCGATCTTCACCCGGGACGGTGGCGCGGCCCGCCGCTTCCAGCTGGAGATCGAGGCGGGCATGGTCGGCGTCAACGTGCCGATCCCGGTGCCGGTGGGCTACCACTCCTTCGGCGGCTGGAAGGACTCGCTCTTCGGCGACCACCACATCTACGGCAACGACGGCATCCACTTCTACACCCGCGGCAAGGTCGTCACGACCCGCTGGCCGGACCCGTCCGAGGCCCCGGTGGGCGTGGACCTGGGCTTCCCCCGCAACCACTGACCGCGCAGGTCCGTAGGACCGCAGTACCGCAGGACCGGCTCGCCCCCCGCACCCTCACGCGGGGGGCGAGCTCCGTTTCGGGGGTCCTGGCCGCTCTAGAACAGGGACCAGACGTCGCTGGCCGCCGTCCGGCTCCAGACCGCGTCGCCATGGCCGTAGCCGGGGACCACGGTGAAGGTGACCCGGTCGTTGCCGGCCGCGCGGATCAGGTCCGCGCCGCACGGGTGGTCTCCGCGGCCCAGCGCGGTGTTGACCCACACCACCTCGGCCCGGATACGGTCCCAGGCGATCCGGTACGCCGGCCCAGATCGCGGCCAGGTCCCGCATCAGGGCGGTCGGGACCAGCCCGCTGCCGAGCGCGGCGGTGGCGGCGTGCCAGGTGCCGAGCGCCGTGTGGGTCAGCAGGAAGCGGTCCTCGGCCGGGGTGGCGCCGAAGGCGTACTCGCCCGCGCTGTGGCCCTGGGTGTAGATCCAGTTCGCGGGCCCCGGAAGGGCGGCCGTGCGGATCAGCGCGAAGTGGGCGAGCCCGGCGTAGGTGAAGCGGAGGGCGGGGTTCGGCGGCCAGGGGACGGGGGAGGGCGCCGAGGGGTCGGTGACGGCCCTGGCGATCAGGGCCGCCAGTCCCGGGTCGGTCGCGTACGTGCCCTGCGCGAGTTGGCCTGCGTACGCGTCCCGCGTCGCGGCCGCCCGGAGCGCCAGGTCGCCGGTGTACGGTCCGGTCGTGTCCAGGACGACCACCCGGCGCAGCCGCGGCGAATCGTCGTGCGAGGCCGCATCGAGCGCCAGGGCGGCCCCGGCCGAGTGGCCCGCGTACTGGTACGGCAGCCCGAGTACGGGATCCAGCGCGCTCACCACCCCGGCCAGGTCCCGGCGGTGCGCCGCGAGCCCCCACGAGGCGGTGATCTCGGCGGCGGTCGCGGCGTCCTCGCGCGGGGTGACGCCGACGACCAGCAGGCCCTGGCGGCGTAGCCGGTGGGCGAGGTTGAGGTCGCCGGAGCCGCCGGAGCCGCCCGCGTAGACCGGAGCGCCCGGAGCGCCCGGACCGCCCGGGGTGAAGAAGTCGGCGGCGAAGTTCAGCCCGCCGCCGGGCAGCAGGTACGCGATCCCGCGCGGCGGGCGCTGCGTGTCCGCGACCACGTCCACGGTGGGACCGCCGTCGGAGAGCCGCAGCGTGAGGCGGGTCCAGCCGGAGCCGGACGTGCGGGCGGCGGGGCCGGTGCCCAGCGCGCGCTCGATGCGGGGCAGCAGGCCCGCGCCGGTCTCGGTGTGCCGTCGTTCCATCGGTCGTCTCCCCCTTGCCGGGTGGCGGCCGGACGCCGTCACCCGGGGACACCCTTGCCCGTCAGTGCGCCCCGGCCAAGTCCGGTGCGGGCTCGGCCGGTTCCACGGGGGGCCAGCGCCGGCGCCGCAGGACCTGGTAGGTGAGCGCGGCGCCCGCCAGTACGAGCAGCGCGCCGAGGGCGGGCCAGGGCACGGCGATGAACTGCGCCTCGGACGCCGAGGTGAGGTCCGGATAGGCGGTCGCCCCGGCCGAGATCCGTACGGTCACCCAGTCCGACTGCGGTGCGTCCGCCCACGGTTCGGTCAGCTCGATCCGCTGGCCGGGCAGCAGCACCAGTTTCAGCTCGCGGGCCGGCCGGTCCAG
The DNA here is from genome assembly GCF_044455885.1 of Streptomyces sp. NPDC051109. Lineage (NCBI taxonomy): Bacteria > Bacillati > Actinomycetota > Actinomycetes > Kitasatosporales > Streptomycetaceae > Streptomyces > Streptomyces sp. NPDC051109. Next base: position 259,123 of record NZ_JBITFF010000004.1, on the reverse strand, counting down.
CACCCGGCGGCCGAACAGCCCCTCGGCGGACACCGCCACCTTGGGCTCGACGACCACGTTGCCGCGGTTGACCAGCGCGTACGAGACCGTGGCCCGGGCGTGCTCGACCCACGGCAGCAGCGGCGCGGACCGGCTGACCTTCACGTCCTCCACGCTCAGGCCCGGTGTCACCGGCCCCGGCACCCGGAAGTACAGCCGTGAGCCGACCTGCCGCTTCACCCCGACCTGGACCTTGCCCTCCTGCCGGATGCCCTCCACGGCGGTGTTGAGGGCGACGATCCCGCCGACGTGGTCGCCGGGGGTGGCGTCCTGCGGGACCTTCACCGTGAACGGGATGTCCTTGCGGCCCTTGGGCGGGACGGTCACCGCGGTCGCCGCCTCGGGCGCCAGGACCGTCCACGCGCCCACGTCCTTGGGCTTCTGGTCCACCGGCAGGAGCGCGAAGGCGCCGCCGGCCGGGGTGTTCACGGCGTCGGTGGCGAAGATCTGGAAGGTCAGCTCCCGGTCGGAGGAGTTCAGGACGGTCACGCTGTCGCTGACCGTGGTCCCGGCCGCGCCCTGGTGGAAGAAGTAGGCGCGGTCGGTCATCGCGGCGCCGGCCGGGGGCGTCGGGAACACCCCCCACGTGCCGTTGTCCGCAGCCGTCGCCGTCGTGGCCGACGGCAGGAGCAGGCCCGCGACCAGCAGCAACAGGGTGAGGAGCGGACCGTACGGAGCGATGCGGGGGCGGGGGCGCATGGGCGGTTCTCCAGTCGGCGCGGGGAGGCGGGGGAGAGGGGGCGAAGGGCGGGAAGGCGAAGGGGTGGTGCGGCGCCGTGGCGCCGCACCACCCTGGGTGCGCTGTTCCTGCCGGGTCAGGCGATCGAGAAGGTGACGACCGTCTGGTAGGTGTCGGCGAACATGAACGGCGGGAGCTGGATCATCCCGGCGCCGCCGACGGCGAACTCACCGCCGGTCAGCTCGTCCCCGCCGGCCGCCTGCGAGGCCACCTTCATCGGGGTCTCGGAGATCGCGCCGGGCGTGCCCGCGGTGCAGGTGCTCGGGCTGTCCGGGTTGGTCACGGTGCAGGACGGCTGGATGCCGATCTGCGCCTTCGCCATCGAGTGGCCGGTCGCCTGGTTCAGGAAGGGCGTACGGGTCGCCGTCACGTCCCAGCCGAGGGTGCCGCCGCGGAAGTCCTGGACGGTCGCGGCGTTGAACACGCCGACCACCGACTGGGCCTTGCCGTTGATGGTGACCGAGGGGAAGGCGACGGCCGGCTGGCCGTCCTTCGGGCCGAGCGCCAGCGGGCCGGGGAGGACCTCGATGTCGACCGGGTTCTTCACGCCCGCCTGGTCCTCCAGGTACACGAACGACTTGTACGGGGTGACCGAGCCGTCGATCTTGATGGCGTCGGCCTTCTTGGTGACCGTGATGTTGCAGGTGGCGGCGCCGCTCGCGTCCGCCGTACCGGTGCCGGTGTCACCGGTCGCCGCGCCCGCGAGGAGGGCGGAGCAGGTGACCGGGCCGGCCGGGAAGTTGGCGCCGCCCACGACGACGGCCGTGCCGGCCTTGCCGCTGTTGGGCGTCAGCTTGGTGGTGACCGGGTCCTTGGGCAGGGCCTCGACGGCGACCGAGCCGAGGGTGGCGCTCGGGCGGGGCGCCGGGGTGCACGTAGTGGTGAAGACGGAACCGCTGAGGTCCGCGTCGGTGACCGCCAAGTCGAGCTTGACGCCGACCGCGGTGCCCTCGGTGCCGTCTGGGATCTTGATGGTTCCGGAGAAGGACTTCGGGTCGAGCGGGGTACCGGCGACGACGCTGACGGTCTCGGGCGGGCTGGTGACGACCTGGGTGGTCGTGCCCACCTTGAGGGTGATCTTGGTGGTGTTCACCGTCGTGACGGAGAAGCCGGGGATCAGCGGGCTCGCACCCGGGTCGATCGTGATCGGTACGACGTCCCCGGCCTTGGCCGTGTCGGGCAGGGTGATCGTGTAGTTCTGGTTGCCCGAACCGTCCGGCTGCGGTGCCGGGGCGTCGCAGTTCTCGAAGACGGGGGTGGTCACGGTCGCCGCCTGGGCGGTGCCGGTCAGGCCCACCACGCCGCCCGTCAGCGCGAGGGACAGGGCGCCCGCCCCGGCCAGAATTCTTCGTCGGAACGTTGTACTCACTGGGTCGCGACTCCTTCGTCAGACGAACCCCTCCCCCCACCCGCTGTGTGGGGGAGGCCGAGCCGGTGCGGTGGCCGACATTGACGCGTCGCGGTGATGAGAAGTCAATGACTTGCTTTCGCCCGAAGCACACAGAAATTGATGTCCCATCAGGCCGGGTCGCCGGGGTGCGGGGCGGATGGGATGGGTGGGGTACGGGCGGGGGCCGAACCCGGGCGTGGAGCCGGGGGTTGACCTGGGCGTACGGGTCTCTCGGATCACGCCGGCCAAGCCGCCGGCCAACCCCGCGGGCCGAGCCACCGGCCAAGCCGCGGGCCAAGCCGCCGGCCAACTCCGCGGGCCGAGCCACCGTCCCAGCCGCGGGCCAAGCCACCGGCCGAGCCGCCGGCCAAGACGCCGGTCAACTCCGCGGGCTTGACCGGCGTGATCCGGGCGAGGCGGGCTGGGGGACGTGCGCAAAGCCGTGGCGTGCCGGACGGGACTTTGACGACACCCCTAACCCGCGGCCGACGCGTGGTGCAGGAGCAGGTTGGCCGTGCCGGCCGGGACCCCGGTGAGCCGGTCCCGTACGGCATCCTGCAGCAGCGCGGCGGAGACCTCGGCGGGGGTCTTCGCCGTTCCGCCCGCCGCGATCCCCTCCGCCAGGATCAGCGCGGCGACGCCCGCCGCGTGCGGGGCCGCCATGGACGTACCGGAGGCGCGGGCGAGGGTGGTCGCCGAGCCCTTCCAGGCCGAGGTGACGGACACACCCGGCGCGACGAGGTCCACACAGCTGCCGTAACTGGAGAACGGGGCCCACTGGTCCGCGGCGTCGGCCGCGCCGATCGTGAGCGCCGAGGGGGCGGCGGCGGGGGAGCCGGTGCAGGCGTCGTCGGCGGAGTTGCCGGCCGCGACGGTGAAGGTGATCCCGGCGGCGACCGCCCGCGTCACCGCCGCGTCGAGGGCGTAGCTGCGGGTGCCGCCCATGCTCATGTTGGCGACGGCGGGTGTGCCCGGGGCCTTGGCGGCGTCCTTCACCATCCACTCCAGACCGCCCAGGATGGAGGTCAGGGTCGCGGAACCCTTGCAGTTGGCGACCTTGACGCCGACGAGGGAGACCCCCTTCGCCACCCCGTACGTCGCCCCGCCCAGCGTCCCGGCGACGTGCGTGCCGTGGCCGTTGCAGTCGCTGGAGGTCTCCAGGAACACCCCGTTGTAGCCGACCCGGGCCCGGCCCCCGAACTCCTGGTGGCTCGCGTAGATCCCGGTGTCCACGACGTACGCGGTGACGCCCTGCGCGGTGGTGGCGTACGTGTACGAGCCGTCGAGCGGGAGCGCCGACTGGTCGATCCGGTCCAGGGGCCAGGGCGCCGGGCTCTGCGCGTCGCTGATGCGGAACTCCGCGTCCGGCTCCACCGAGGCCACCCGGGGGTCGGCGGCCAGGGCCTTGGCGCGGGCGGCGGTCGTCCGGACGGCGAAGCCGCTGAGGACGGTGTCGTAGACGTCCCCGACCTGGTCGCCGGAGCCCGCGGCCTCGGCGGCCAGGGCGTGGGTCGGGGCGCGGGAGGTGGTGTCCTTGAGGACGACGACGTACGGGGCGGTCGCGGTGTCGGCGGCGCGTACGGGAGCGGGTGCGGCGTGCGGCGGCAGGGCGGTGGCCGCCGCCAGCAGGGCGGCGGCGGCCGGGAGCAGCGCGGTGAATGCGGTCATGCGCCCGATGCTCGGCGAGGCGCGACCCGCCCGCGCGGAGGGTGCGCCGACTGGCCCCACGACACGCCGCCTAACGGGTCCCCCGCATGATCGGGAAGACGGCCTAGCCGGAGAGGGGCCAGCCGCGCATGGCGAAGACGCCCTCGTCGTGGGAGCCGGCGGAGGCGTAGGTGGCCAGGGCGGCCTCGTTGTCGGTGTCCACCCCCACCCACATGCCGTAGCAGCCGCGCGCCTTCGCCTCGTCGGCGAGGGCCTCGGTCAGGGCGCGGCCGATACCGCGACGACGGTAGCCCTCGTCGACGGAGAGCTCGTACAGGCACATCTCCGTGCCCTTGTCGGGGTGGCTCATCTCGACCCCGGAGACCATGCCGGCAGGGATGTCGTCCACGTAGGCGATGAGCATCAGGTGTCCCGGAGCGGAGAGGAAGCGCTCGGACCAGTCGAGTCGGGCGGGGCCGTCGAAGAGCCCCTCCGCGGCCTGGAGTTCGGCGACGGTACGGGCGGGGCGGATGTCCATGGCGGTCACGATAGGGCCGTGCGGCGAGCGGCGACCTTGATTTTCGCCCCGGCGTGGCGAGCCGCGCCGGGGTGGCCGCGTCAGGTGCGCAGCGCCAGGGCCGCCGCGTACGCCGAGGGGGCCGGGAGATCGGCGAGGTGCCAGCCGGGGACCTGGGACGGGGCGGGGCCCGACCCGACGTACGGCTCGGCCAGGCCCAGGGCCAGGCCGGTGCCCGTGCCCTTGAAGTAGGCCTCCTTGCGCGCCCACAGGCGGGCCAGCGCCTCCGGCCGTTCCTCCGCGGGCAGCGCGGAGAGCTCCGCCGTCTCCGCCGGATGCAGGGCGTTCAGCACGTCCTTCACCGCCGCCGCGCTCGGGAGCGCCTCCACGTCCACGCCGACCGGCACCGCCGCGAACGCGAGGTACGCCAGGTCCTCGCTGTGCGAGAGCGAGAACTGCACCGCGCCCCCCGCCACCGCGGGCCGCCCGTGCGGGCCGTCGCAGCACGGGCAGTCCTCCCGGACCATGACGACGTCCTGCGGGGCCAGCCCGAGGAAGCCGCCGAGCAGCACCCGCAGCCCCACGTGGGAGGCGAGGTACCGCTGCCGGTCCGCGGCCCGCAGCAGCCGCCCTACCCGCTCCCGTTCGCCTGCGTCCAGGAGTGACAGCGCGTCGTCGATCCGGTGGCCGCCGACCACGTCGAGCGTGGTGTCCAGGGACCACACCTCCACGGCCGTCCCCGTCGGGGGCGCGCCGATCCGCGGGACGTCCTCGCCGAGTCGGTTCACGTACGTACTCACCGGACGAGCGTAGACGAGCGCCGATCCCGCGCCAGGGGGTGCCCGGCCATGATCCGCCGGACCTCCTAGCCGCGGCCGCCTGCCGTGGCCGGGGGGCCGCCCTGCGGCTGAGCGCCCGGTGACGGGGTGCCGTCGGTCCAGGCGTAGACGCGCTTGCCGCGCACCGCCACCTGGTACTGGTGGACGTCCCGGCATTCGGGCCGCTCCTCGGCCCGGGTGCCGTTCGGCCACCACTTGGCGTTCAGCTGCCGCCCGCCCAGGTCCTTCGCCGTGCCCGCCGTGCACTGCGGGCCGTCCAGCGGAGTCGCGCCGAGCGTGAAGCGGATCAGCCTCGCCTCCCCGGTGGTGCGCACCCGTATGCGTATGTCGGTGGCGTCCTTGGGCACCCAGGACGGCAGCGTGAAAGCCGAGTTGCCGCGGATGGGCGCGTCGGCGGCGGTCTCGTAGTGCTTGCTCTTCTCCTCGAAGACCCGGTCGTTGATGGAGTCGGTCAGCGGGTTGGGCGGGAGGTTGGGCAGCGCCAGGGCGGCGGTGGCGACGACTCCCACGGTGGCGGCGGCGATGACGAGGGGACGGCGGTTCATGTGATCCAGTCTCGGCGGTTCCAGCCCCCTCGCGCGTCCCTCCGTAGGACGAACCGCTTCTCTGCCGGAAGTCTGATACCGCGTGCTACCTGAGAGCTGCACCCTGCGGCAACCGGCCCCGGCGCCGCCTTCCTTGTCCGCCCCTCACCCGACACCCGTACCCGGCGAGCGCCGTTATAGCGGCGTTAAGCGGCGCCGATAGGACGTGCCCCGAGGGTGGGACCCGACGCCGTACCGGGGGTACCTCCGGGCGGCCCCCACCCCGTCCTGGAGGACTGTCATGCGCCGTCGTCTCGCTCCCCTCCTCGCATCGGCGGCCGCGGCCGGTGTGCTCGTCGCCGCCACCCCCGCGTCGGCCGTTCCAGCCGACAAGCCGCAAATCCTGGGCAGTTGGACGCAGACCAGTGCCACCAGCTACAACGCCTGGGTAGCCGCGCGCGGCAACCAGGCCAAGTGGGGGGCGTACGGGTTCGACTGGTCGACCGACTACTGCTCCTCCTCGCCCGACAACCCCTTCGGATTCCCCTTCCAGACGTCCTGCGCCCGCCACGACTTCGGCTACCGCAACTACAAGGCCGCAGGTGCGTTTTCGGCCAACAAGGCAAGACTGGACGACTCCCTCTACGCCGACCTCAAGCGGGTCTGCTCGGCGTACTCGGGTGTGAAGAAGGGCTCCTGCGACAGCACGGCGTGGACCTACTACCAGGCCGTCAAGGCCTTCGGCGTCTCCCCGCAGGACGTGCCCACCCCCTGAGCCCACCCGTGACCGACCCGGTCGCCCCCTGGCCTCCGGTCCCGCCCGACCCCCCTCGGGCGGGACCGCGACTCCCGCGGCGGCGCCGCTAGCTCCTTCCCCGCGCAGCAGGGGCACCCCGGGCCACATCGGCCGAACACGGCCCGGCGGAGGCGGCGTTCTCCACCCGGACGGACCGCCGCGCACCGGACTACGTCCAGGACCGCTTCGGCTGAGCCGCCACCCGGGCGACCCGCAGGTCGACGAGGTAGTGCTCGTGGACGCTCCCGCCGGGGAACAGCGCGCGCAGCCGCTCCCTCTCCCCGTCCAGGAACTCGTCGGTCCCGGGCAGCCCGATGAGGAAGAGGGAGTGCGTCGCCAACTTGGCGAGATGGGCGTCGATCGTGATCCGGCGGGACCAGCGCAACAGCCGGGTGGTGAACTCCAAGCCGCTCTGTGACCGGGGATGTTCATTGACGTACCAACCGGGACCGAACCTCTTCTCGATCCGCGCCTGCTGGCCGGCGATCCACTCGACGCCGACGTCGGGGTCGTTCGACCAGACGGCCAGCGCCCCGCCGGGGCGCAGCACGCGCAGGGCTTCCGGCCCGGACCGGGCCGGATCCGTCCAGTGCCAGGACTGGGCGTACGCGAGCAGGTCGAGGGAGCCCGAAGCGAAGGGCAGCCGATCCCCTTCACCCCGTACGAGCGGAACGCGCGGGTGACGCCGCCGGAACTCCGCGGCCATCCCGGCCGCCGGCTCGACCCCCACGACCCGCGCCCCGCGGGCGTGCAGCAACCCGGTGGCGATCCCGGTCCCCGCCCCCACATCGGCCACCCGGGCCCCGTCCAGCGCCACCCCGGAGAGCTCCTCCAAGGCATCCGGCAGCGCGTCGGGGTACGAGGGCCGGTATTCCCCGTACCGCCCGGCCGCCGACCCGAACGACCGCGCCCGCTCAACAGATCCGCCCGTCACCCCTCCACCCTCCCGCACCCGCCCCGTCCCACACCAGGGCGCACCGGGGCCGTGGCCGGTCTCGTCCCCTTCCGAAGATTTCCGAGGGTGCGGGACCCCAGTCGCGGGTGGCAGCCGTTCGTGCAGGTCAGGGGCATATCACTCGCGTTGTCAGTGGCTACGGACAGCGCGTGTAGGAGCCATGACGGCGGTGCAGAGGGCTAGGGGCAGGATTCTCCGGTCTTGGCGACGGTGAAGGTCAACGGCTGGCCGGTGAGCGCGGCGCCGGCCTTCGGGTCCTGTGTGCAGACCTTCCAGTTCGACTCCTGGAGGACCATGCGGCTCTGCACCGCGTCCTTCACGGTGATGCTCGCATTGCCGGGAAGCGCGGAGCGGACGGCCTTCATGCCCTGGCCGACGAAGTTCGGCATGACGTCGCCCGCAGGCTTCGGGGCGGGCGCGTCCGTGGCGGGGCAGACTTCTTCGAGCTTGACCGCGCCGAAGTCCACGGTGGTCTTGGTGTCGAGGCCCGCGCCCGGCCCTGGGGTCTGGCTGCACACCTTCCAGTTCCGGTCGAGGGCCTGGAGCCGCTCGCGGCCGAGGGCGTCGTGCGACGTGAGGATGAAGAAGCCGGCCCGCTGAGCTTCGTCCTGGGCCGTCTGGAGGCCCTTGCCGACGAGGTCGGGCAGGGTAGCCGTCTTGGCGGAGGGGGCGGGGCCGGACGCCGCCGGGGTGGTGGTATTCGGGGTGCCGGTCGTTGCGGGCTTCCCGCTGTCGGCGACTTGCGGGTCGCACGCGGTGAGGGCGAGGGCGCTCGCGGCAGCCAGGAGGGTGATGGTGCGGTGTGTGCGCATCGCGCCATGTTGGCGGGGTTCGGGTGACTGCGTGGGCCCTGTGACCGGTCTGTGACGCAGGAAGGCCCGCGCTGTGGCTCGCCGAGGGGACGGTCTCCGGGGCGGCCGCACCCGGTACTTCGCGCCGTCTCCTGGCTGAACAACGGAGTCCCGCGGGCCCAGGTGGCCGCACGGGCCGGCAACAGCGTCCCTGTCCTCCTCGCTACTTACGCCCGATGTGTGACTGGCCAACTGGCCGATCTCCAGAAGCGCATCGAGGGTCCGCAGGAACTGCCCGGCGTGCCCCCCGTCCGCGGACCGGTCGCGGCGGATCTTCGGGAGGTTTTCGGGAAGAGTACCCGTCAAGAGCCGTCCGAAGCCGGGCCCAGCCGGACTGCCGGCCTCGCCGCCAGGGCCGGTGCAGGGGCTTACGCCTCCGCTGCGGCGCCCGCGCTAAAGTGCCCCTGACCTGCACGGAAGCCCTCCCCGGAGGGAGGGCTTGGGGTGAGGCGTGGAGAGTGCCCCCGGCAGGACTCGAACCTGCGGCCAAGTGCTTAGAAGGCACCTGCTCTATCCACTGAGCTACGGGGGCCGGAAGGTGGCCGTGGTGGCCTGGAGCCCCGAGGTAGGGGTGGGACTGCCGTCCGGACCGGGTCAAGGATAGGGCTCCGGCCGCCTTGTCCCGGTTGCTTCACCCGCGTGCCACGATGTGGAGGTTCGGTGAAGCGGTCCCGATAATCGCAGGCAGGTGCGATTCTCGCACCGCTTTTGCGCCGCGGCGCCCCTGGTGTTGTGCACTCGTTATGCCTGAGTCCCACTCGTCCGGTGTGCCCGAAAGGTCGTACTGGACTCGCGATCGGCGCGCAGAGGGCGTATAAGCTTCAAAAATGGCCTTAAATTGGGCATTCTTCGCATGTGGTGACCTTGGATGTTCGGCCTCAGCTGCTCGATGCCCTGTCCGCCCTGCGCGACCGGGTCGCGTCCGTGCGTCTGCCGCTGCCCCTGCCCGGTGCCCCGCGCGCCCGCCAGACCAGAGCCGAGCTGCTCGCGCAGCTCGACGACTACCTCGTACCCCGGCTGAAGGCGCCCGAGGCGCCGCTGCTCGCCGTCGTCGGCGGGTCCACCGGGGCCGGTAAGTCCACTCTCGTCAACTCCCTCGTAGGACGCCAAGTGAGTGAGGCCGGCGTCCTGCGACCCACCACCCGCATCCCCGTACTCGTCTGCCATCCGGATGACCATCACTGGTTCGCCGGCATGCGGGTGCTCCCCGACCTCATGCGGGTCTGGGCCCCGCCCGGCGAGGACGACCCCCTCCCCGGACCCCACCGCGGCTCCCCCCGCGGATCCGGGCACTCCGCCGCCACCCGCGAACTGCGCATCGAGACCGTATCCGGCCTCCCGCGCGGGCTCGCCATCCTCGACGCCCCCGACATCGACTCCCTCGTGGTCGAGAACCGGACGCTCGCCGCGCAGCTCATCTGCGCCGCCGACGTCTGGGTCATGGTCACGACCGCCTCGCGGTACGCCGACGCCGTCCCCTGGCACCTGCTGCGCACCGCCAAGCAGTACAAGGCCACCCTTTGCATCGTCCTCGACCGGGTCCCGCACCAGGTGCTCGCCGAGGTCTCGCGCCAGTACGGGGCCCTGCTCACGCGGGCCGGGCTGGGCGACGTGCCGCGCTTCACGGTGCCCGAGCTGCCCGAATCGGCCGGCGGGGGCGGGCTGCTGCCCGCCAGCGCCGTCGCCCCGCTCTTCGCCTGGCTCGCCCACCACGCGCAGGACCCCGCCGCCCGCCAGTACGCGGTGGGGCGGACCGCGCTCGGCGCGCTGGACTCCCTCGGGCGCCGCATGCCCGAGCTGGCTTCCGCCGTCGCCGCCCAGCACGCCGCCGCCGTACGGCTGACCTCGGCCGTCGAGGACGCGTACAGGAGGGAGGGCAAGCGGGTCCGCAACCGGCTCGACCAGGGCGCCGTACTGGCCGGGGACGCGCTGACGCGGTGGCGCGGCTACCCCCTCGACACGAGCACCGACGAACTGCTCGACTCGCTCGCCGAGTCGCTCGCCGCGCTGCTCCAGTGCGCCGTGGCCGCGGCCGACGAACGGATCGCCCAGGCATGGCGGCGCGAGCCGGCTGCCGGGGCGGTGCAGTTGCCCGCGCCCGACCGGGAGGCGGCGGAACGTATCGGCATGGCCGTACGGCGCTGGCGGCGCGTACTGGAGGAACTCGCCGAAGAAGAGGTCGCCCGGCTCGACAAGCAGCCCGCGCCCGACCCCGACGGGATCGCCGCCCTCCTCGTCGCGGCCCTCCTCGGCGGCAAGCGGGCCCGGCCCGCCGGGGAGAAGCTCGCCGAGCGGATCGGCGTACAGGCCGCCGTTCGACTGCGCGACCGCGGCGGCGAACTGGTCGCCGAACACCTGGAGCAGGTGCTGCGCGCCGAACGGGACCGCCGGCTGGCCCCGCTGGAGGGGCTCGAAGTGACGCCGGAACCGCAGGCCGAGCTGATCGCCGCGCTGTCCCTACTGCAGAAGGAGAGGTGACGCGGTGACCGCTTTGACCGACCGCGACCGCACCGAGGACCGCTGGGACGACGGATTCATCGCACGTTCGCGCCGCCCGGGCGCGGGCGCGGGCATCGACGTCGACGCGCGGGACCGCGGGGACGGGGACGACGGGGGTGACGGGAGTGACGACGCGCTCATCCGCGCCGTCTCCGGAGCCGGAAACGACGGGGGCAAGGCGCCCTCGCCGCCGCTCAGCCCCGAAGGACAGGCCCTGCGCACCCGCCTCGAAGCGCTGCGCCAGCTGGTCGGGCTCTCGCGGACCCGGCTCGACGGCAAGACCCTCGCCGAGGCCGGCCGGGTGCTCGACGAGGCGGCCGCCCGGCGCGGGCTGTCGGCGCAGCACACGGTCGTCGCGATCGCCGGAGCCACCGGAAGCGGCAAGTCCACGCTCTTCAATTCACTCGCCGGAGTGCAGATTTCGGAGACGGGGCTGCGCAGGCCGACGACCGCCGCGCCCATCGCGTGCAGCTGGTCCGACGGCGCGGCCGGGCTGCTCGACCGCCTGGAGATCCCGGGCCGGCTGCGCCGCCGGCCCCGCGAGACCTCCGAGGCCGGAGCGCTGCGCGGCATGGTCCTGGTGGACCTGCCGGACCTGGACTCCGCGGTCGGCGCCCACCGCGACCACGTGGACCGGGTACTCGCCCTGGTCGACGCGGTCGTGTGGGTGGTCGACCCGGAGAAGTACGCCGACGCCGTCCTGCACGAGCGGTACCTGCGGCCGCTGGCCGGGCACGCCGAGGTGACCTTCGTCGTGCTGAACCAGGTGGACCGGCTGCCCGGCGAGTCGGCCGACCTCGTACTGGACGACCTGCGGCGGCTGCTCGACGACGACGGAATCGCCCTCGGCGAGCACGGCGAACCCGGGGCCACCGTCCTCGGGCTGTCCGCGCTGACCGGCGAGGGCGTCGGGGAACTCCGCGACCTGCTCGCACAGTTCACCCAGGAGAAGGGCGCCGCGACCCGCAGGATCTCCGCCGATGTCGACCGGGCCGCCGGGCGCCTGCGCCCGCTGTACGTGGCCGACGGCCATCCATCGCCGGAGATCGGGGAAGCGGCGCGCGCCGAGTTCGAGGACCGGCTCGCGGAGGCGGTCGGGGCGTACGCGGCCGGGCTCGCCGCCGAGCGGGCCTGGCGGCGCAATGCCGGGAAGGCCTGCGGCACGCCGTGGCTGCGGCTGTGGCGGTGGTACGAGAGCCGGCGCGCCCCGCGCACGCTGGCCGGGCTGGCCGCCCTGGCGGTGATCGGCGGTGGCCGGGGCCAGGTGGGTGCGCAGGCGCCGGCCGAGGAGGAGGTGACCGCGCGCCAGCGGGTGGAGCAGGCCGTACGGGCGGTCGCCGACGCGGCGGCCGACGGGCTGCCCGACGCCTGGGCGCAGGCGGTACGGGAGACCGCGGTGCGCGGAGCCGAACAGCTCCCGGAGGCGCTGGACGAGATCGCGGTGACGCTGGGGTCGGCGGTCGCGGTGCCGAGCGCCAGGCCGCCGCGGCCGGCGTGGTGGCCGGCGGCGGTGCTGGCGCAGGCGGCGATGACGCTGCTTCAGATCTACGGCGGGCTGTGGCTGGTGGGGCAGATCGTCGGGGTCCTGGAGCCGCGCCTGATGCCGCCGGTGCTGCTGATGGTGGCGGGCATCGTCGGCGGGCCGCTGGTGGAGTGGGCCTGCTCGATCGCGGCCCGGGGCCCGGCGAGGCGGTACGGGCAGGACGCGGAGCGGCGGCTGCGGCAGGCGGCGGCCGGCTGCGGGCGGGCCCGGGTGCTGGAGCCGGTGGCGGCGGAGCTGCTGCGCTACCGGGAGGTGCGCGAGCAGTACGCGACCGTCGCCGCAGGGGGGACGAGGTTGTCCACAACCCGCGAGTAGTCCACAGGCCGGAGCGGGATTCGGGGGGTCGCGCCAGCATGGGTCGTACCTCGTGCGGATGGTCCGTGCGGGTCCGGATGTGGGGGAGGGCCGCCGGGATGAACGACACCCTGGTGACGCTGGTCGGCTACGTGGCCACGCAGATCGACTACAAGGAGACGGCGACCGGGCCGTCGGCGCGGTTCCGGTTCGCCGTGACGCCGCGGTACTTCGACCGGCGCAAGGACGTGTGGGCGGACGGACCCACCAGCTTCTACACGGTGTGGGCGCGGCGCGCGCTCGCGGTGAACCTGGCCGGTTCCGTCGCGGTGGGAGAGCCGCTGGTGGTGCACGGGCGGCTGCGGGTGCGGGACGATCCGCCCGACGGGGAGGGCAACCGGTGGTTCTCCGCGGATATCGACGCGACGGCCATCGGGCACGACCTGAACCGGGGGACGGCGGCGTTCCGCCGGGTGGTCAAGGCGGACCCCCCACTGATGGCCACTCAGAAGGCGGCGGTGGTCTGAGTGTTCGAGGCGGTTAGGATTCCCCGGTACTCACGGGCACCTGGGTCATTGGCCCGAAGGGGAAGACTGTGTCGATTGCCGTTCCCGCATCCTCCGCTCCTGATTCCGCTCCTGATCCCGTTCCTTCTTCGCTTGGTCCTTCCGCCGCTCCTTCTGCCACTCCTTCCGTCGCTTGCGCACCGCCTGCCGCTGCGGCTACTCCTGCCGCGCCTGTGGCGGGGGTGGCGCCTGTACGGGCCTCTACGCGGCGGCCGTTGGCGGCGGCGCTGCTGGCCGCGGCATTGGCCGCAGCCCCGGGCGCGCGGGCGGCCGCCGACTCCGGGACACCGGCGCCCCGGACACCGGAGGGCGCGCGCGCCGTGCTGGACGGGCTGAAGACGTACGGACAGGCGGTCCTGCACGCCAAGGACGGCTCGGTCCGGCAGATTCCGGCCGGGCTGTACGAGATGCGGGTCGACGGCGGCGGGATGCTCCAGACCTACGGGGTCGGCGTGGCGGGCAACGCCCAGCCGCAGGCCCGGTACGCGGAGAGCGGCTGGAGCGGCAGTCCGCTCGCCGGGAACGGGGAGGCGGGCCGGATCCGCTGGGTCCTGGAGCACTCGTATCCGCAGCTGAACGATCTCGCCGGACTGGCGAAGGCGGCCGGGGCCGGGGCCCTGACCGCGGAGAGCGCGGCGGCCGGGACGCAGGTCGCGATCTGGCGGCTGGCGGACGGGGCGCAGGTGGAGGCCGCCGACCCGGCGGCGCAGAAGCTGGCCGACTACCTCCAGCGCTCGGCGGGCAAGCTGCCGGAGCCGCCGGCCTCGCTGGGGCTGGACCCGGGGAGCGTGTCGGGGCCGGTGGGCACCCGCCTCGGGCCGGTCACGGTCCGGACGGGGGCGCAGAGCGTGACGGTCACCCCGGACGCGGCGGCTGCGGCGATGGGGGTGCGGGTGGTGGACGCCGAGGGGCGTCCGGTCACCACCGCGGCGAACGGGAGCCGGCTGTACTTCGAGGTGCCCGCCGGCACCCCGGACGGCTCTGCGTCGGTCACCGTCCAGGGCTCCACGAAGGTGCCGGTCGGTCGGGTCTTCACCAGTGAGGTGCCGAGCCAGACCCAGATCGTGGCCGGGTCCAGCGACTCCGCCCTGGCGGCCACGGCGAAAGCGGTCTGGCCGCAGCCGGTGGTCGTCGCGGAAACCGGCACCACGGGCGACGGGCCGGCCGTGACGCAGGCCGCGGCTGCCGCCGCCGCGGCTGCTGCCGCCGCTTCGTCGGAGTCCAGCCCTGACGACGAGCGGCTGGCCACCAGCGGCAGCTCGGCCGCGACCCCGGTCATCGCCTCGCTGGCGGTGGGCCTCGTGGTCCTGGGCGGGCTGGTGGTCCTCCTCCTCCGCAAGCGCCCGCTCGACGAGGAGGACGAGGCGTAGGGGCGTCCGCATCCCCTCGGGCACGCCGGCATCCCCTCGGTGCCGGGGCCCACGGGCCCCGGCATGTCGGCCATACGCCCGCTCGGCGGTCGGTGCGATTCCGGAGCGGAGGTGTGGGTAAACGTGGGAAATGGCTGATCAGGAGTTGACCTGGCGGGGCGCCGCCGCACGGTGGGACCGGGTGCTTTTCGACGGGGTGGCCCGCCGGCACTGGCCGGCGGCCGATCGGGTGCTACCGAGGCTGGGGCGCGCCGCCAACCACGGGGTGCTGTGGGGCGGGGCCGCCGCGGCGATCGCGGTCCTCGGCTCGACCCGGGCCCGCAAGGCGGCGCTGAGCGGGGCCGCCTCGCTGGCGCTGGCCTCGGCGACCGTGAACACCATCGGCAAGTGGTCCGTACGCCGGCCCCGGCCGCTGCTGGAAGGGGTGCCCGAGGTGCGGCGGCTCGTGACGCAGCCGACGACCACCTCGTTCCCGTCCGGCCACTCGGCGTCCGCGTTCGCGTTCACCACCGGTCTGGCGCTCGGCGCGCCGGGCTGGGGTGCGGTGCTCGCCCCGGTGGCGGTGTCGGTGGCGTTCTCCCGCGTGTACACGGGCGTCCACTACCCGTCCGACGTGGCCGCCGGGGCGGCGCTGGGCGTGGCCGCGGGTCTCGTCGTACGCCGCCTCGCACGCGGAGTGGAGGAAGCGCGGCTCGTTCCCGGCGACGAGCGGAAGGACACCGAGGCGCCCGCGCTGCCGGACGGCTCCGGGCTCACCGTCGTGGTCAACACCGGGTCCGGGACGGCCGCCGTTGCGGGGCTCGACGTTCTGCGCGCCCGGCTGCCCAAGGCCGAGGTCGTCGAGTGCGATGGCCCGGAGCTGGCCGCGCAGCTGGCGGAGGCGGCCGCCCGGTCCACCGTGCTCGGAGTGTGCGGCGGCGACGGCACGGTCAACGCCGCCGCCACCGCCGCGCTGCGGGCGGGAGTGCCGCTGGCCGTGTTCCCCGGCGGCACGCTCAACCACTTCGCGCTGGACCTCGGCCTCGGCGGAGTCGAGGACACCTGCCGCGCCGTCGCCGCCGGCAGCGCGGTCCGGGTCAGCGCGGGCCGCTTCACCCCCGGCCCGGACCCCGAGGACGGCCGCTCCGGGTACTTCCTGAACACCTTCAGCATCGGCGCCTACCCCGAGCTGCTGCGGCACCGCCTGCACTGGGCGCCGCGGATCGGCGGGGGCCCGGCCGCGCTGCTGGCCGCGTGGAAGGTCCTGCGCGCGGAGCGCCCCGTACGGCTCCGGCTGGCCGGACGACCCCGGAGCGTCTGGCTCCTCTTCGCCGGCAACGGCACCTACCACGGCACCGGGCCGACCCCGCGCCGCCGCGACGGCCTCGGCGAGGGCCTGCTCGACGTCCGTCTCGTCCACGGCGGCGGCCGCCCCGGCTCGCGCCTGCTCGCCGCCGCGCTCACCGGTCCGCTGAGCCGTTCCCCCATCCACACGGCCACCCGTCTGCGCAGTCTCCGCATCGGGGACATCCCGCCGGACACCCCGCTCGCGTACGACGGCGAATACACCCCCGCCCCGCCCGCCCTCGTCCTCGACACCCTCCCGGACGCCCTGACGGTCTACCGCCCCCACTGACCCAGCGCCCCCACGCGTCTCGGCGATCATGCGGGGCTCGCGGCGGCGGGCGCCGTGCCTCGCCGCGTTGTCCTGCGGCGTCTCCTCGGTCGCCGACGTGCCCCAGCTACCGCTGGGAGGTGCCGCCACCGCGTCGCCTCCCTCGTCCGCCTTGCGATCCACGGCGCCCGCCGCCGCTCCCTGATCCGGCCTGATCGACAAGACACCCCCTGGCCGGGGGGTGTCCGCGAAGTCCCGCCTGGCCCGCGGCGTCCGGTGCCGCGCCTCGCCGCGTGGTCGGAGCGCCCGAGTACGGTCACGTGCACGGGCGCCCATCCGCGTGGCGATGCACGGCGCCAGACGCCGCGGGTGGCACCCTTCGGGCGCCCGGCACGACTGTGCGGACACCCCCTAGGCTCGGGCAGTGTGACGACCTACGTGCTGGACGGCGGCCGGATCGGGACGCTGGACGAGTTCTGGATGCTGATGGGCGAAGCCGTCAACGGCCCCGGGGGCTACTTCGGCCGGAACCTGGACAGCTTCGCGGACTGCCTCCGGGGCGGCTTCGGGACCCCTGACGACGACGGCTTCGCGATCGATTGGCGCGACCACGAGTCGTCCCGCCGGGCCCTGGGCCACCCGGAGACCGCCCGCCACCTGGAGGGGGTGCTGGCGCGCTGCCATCCGACGAACCGGGCCCGGGTCGCCGAGGAGCTCGCGCAGGCGCGCGGCGGCCGGGGCCCGACTCTGTTCTGCATCCTCACGGAGATCATCGAGAACCAGGCCCCGGGCGCCCTCCGCCTCCGCTGACGCGCTCCGCTGACGCGCTCACGCCGCCGGAGGGCGTCCTGGCCGGGGGCATGCCGACCCGCGCCGGTCGGCTCGCACGGCGCCGAGCACCTTCTCAGGCGCGGGTGTCCTCGGCGGCCCGGTGCGCGGTGTACGCCTCCCAGGCGCGTTCCAGGGTGTCGATGGCCGCGGGGATGGCTCCCAGGTCTTCCAGGTACGCACGCTGCCCGGAAAGCCCCTTGCCCGATGGCCAGCCCGGGTCGGCGGAGACGTCCCGTGCCAGGTCACCGATGGCGGTGCGGTCCTTGCTGTGGGTCTGCAACCAGGTGGTGAAGCTCTGCTGCTTGGGCATGACGCCATCCCTTTCGCCGGTAAGCGCTCCGAGGCCGGATCCTCATGGTCCCTCTCCCAGGGCCGCCCGTGGGCCGTCACAGGGCCGCAGGCGTCCACCAGTGGCGACAGGCGGTGACCGGAGGGTGGGGCCTGCCTCCGGCCGTGCCCCAGCTCAGGGGCCCTGACCTACCCATTCGCCCGCGGGTATGGACGTACGGCAAGATGGGGTGTATCTGCCCACCCATCGATCTGCCGGACGGTTTCTCTTGGCTGAGTTCATCTACACCATGCGCAAGACGCGCAAGGCGCACGGCGACAAGGTGATTCTTGATGACGTCACCCTGAACTTCCTGCCCGGCGCGAAGATCGGTGTGGTCGGCCCGAACGGTGCCGGTAAGTCCACCGTTCTGAAGATCATGGCGGGCCTTGAGCAGCCGTCCAACGGCGATGCCTTCCTCTCGCCCGGCTTCACCGTCGGCATCCTCATGCAGGAGCCCAAGCTCGACGAGTCGAAGACCGTCCTGGAGAACGTCCAGGACGGCGCCGCCGAGACCATGGCGAAGCTCAAGCGCTTCAACGAGGTCGCCGAGCTGATGGGCGTCGAGTACACCGACGCCCTCATGGACGAGATGGGCAAGCTCCAGGACGACCTGGACCACTCCAACGCCTGGGACCTCGACGCCCAGCTGGAGCAGGCCATGGACGCCCTCGGCTGCCCCCCCGGCGACTGGCCCGTCACCAACCTCTCCGGTGGCGAGAAGCGCCGCGTGGCGCTCTGCAAGCTGCTGATCGAGGCCCCGGACCTGCTCCTCCTCGACGAGCCCACCAACCACCTCGACGCCGAGTCGGTGAACTGGCTGGAGCAGCACCTTTCGCAGTACAAGGGTGCCGTCGTGGCCGTCACCCACGACCGCTACTTCCTGAACAACGTCGCCGAGTGGATCCTCGAGCTCGACCGCGGCCGCGCCCACCCGTACGAGGGCAACTACTCCACGTACCTGGAGAAGAAGGCCACCCGCCTCAAGGTCGAGGGCCGCAAGGACGAGAAGCGCCAGAAGCGCCTCAAGGAAGAGCTGGAGTGGGTCCGCTCCAACGCCAAGGGCCGCCAGACCAAGTCCAAGGCCCGTCTCGCCCGCTACGAGGAGATGGCGGCCGAGGCGGACAAGATGCGGAAGCTGGACTTCGAGGAGATCCAGATCCCGCCGGGCCCGCGTCTGGGCTCGATCGTGGTCGAGGTCAACAACCTCTCCAAGGCGTTCGGCGACAAGGTCCTGGTCGACGACCTGTCCTTCACGCTGCCGCGCAACGGCATCGTGGGCATCATCGGCCCGAACGGCGCCGGCAAGACCACGCTCTTCAAGATGATCCAGGGTCTGGAGGCGCCGGACTCCGGCTCCGTCAAGATCGGCGAGACCGTCAAGATCAGTTACGTCGACCAGAGCCGCGCCAACATCGACCCCAAGAAGACCCTCTGGGCGGTCGTGTCGGACGAGCTGGACTACATCAACGTCGGCCAGGTCGAGATGCCGTCCCGCGCGTACGTCAGCGCCTTCGGCTTCAAGGGCCCGGACCAGCAGAAGCCGGCCGGCGTCCTGTCCGGTGGTGAGCGCAACCGCCTCAACCTGGCGCTGACCCTCAAGGAGGGCGGCAACCTGCTCCTCCTCGACGAGCCCACCAACGACCTCGACGTCGAGACCCTGTCCTCGCTCGAGAACGCGCTGCTGGAGTTCCCCGGTGCGGCCGTGGTCATCTCCCACGACCGCTGGTTCCTCGACCGGGTCGCCACGCACATCCTGGCGTACGAGGGCGACTCCAAGTGGTACTGGTTCGAGGGCAACTTCGAGTCGTACGAGAAGAACAAGATCGAGCGTCTCGGCCCGGACGCGGCCCGTCCGCACCGTGCCACCTACAAGAAGCTCACGCGAGGCTGAGGCCGACATCATGGCCAGACACCACTACCGGTGCCCCCTGCGCTGGGCGGACATGGATGCCTTCGGGCACGTCAACAACGTCGTCTTCCTCCGCTACCTGGAGGAGGCGCGGATCGACTTCATGTTCCGCCTCGCGCCGGGGGAGGGCAGTGAGTCCTTCACGGGCGGCTCCGTCGTGGCCCGCCACGAGATCGACTACAAGCTGCCCCTCGTCCACCGTCACGAGCCCGTCCTCATCGAGTCCTGGGTGACCCGGATAGGCGCTGCGTCCCTGACCATTCGCTACGAGGTCAAGGACGAGGCGACCGAGGACGCACCCGAGACGGTGTACGTGCGCGCCGAGACGGTGGTCGTGCCGTACAACCTCGCCGAGGGGCGGCCCCGCCGCATCACGGCGGAGGAGAGGCGCTTCCTCCAGGAGTACCTCGACGAGCCGGCCCAGCCGGCCGGCAAGGCCAAGGCCGCCGAAGGGCGCCTGGCGGCATGAACGAGCAGTTGCGCTTCGCCGACTCCGGGGAGGCTGCGGACCTCGCCGCCTTCCTGGGCCGGCTGGTGCACTACGACCGCGCCGCCGCGGTCCGCCTGCAGGCGCAGGCGGGCGGCGGCGCGCTCGCCGTTTTCGGACGGCCGGCCTCCTTCGAGGTGCTGGCCGTCCGCACGGTACGCCTCGCCGTACCCGTCTCCCGCCCGCTGGACGTGACGGTGTCCGCCGGCGAGCTGCTGGAATCCGTGGACGAGGCCGCCGCGAGCGCCGCCGTCCCCGCGCCGGTCACCGGCCCGCCGTGGACCGGGGTGCTCCCGCCCCGCGGTGGCTGGCGGCAGCTGCCCGGGCTGCCCGGCCCCGAGGCGATACGGGCCGCCGTGAGCGCCTCCGTCGCCGAGTTCCGGGCCCGTGACGGGGCCCTGCCCCCGCAGCACCGGACCCGGTCCGAGCGGGACCGCATCGGCCGCGAGATCTGGTCCCGGACGCTGGGCGACACCGAGCTCCCGCTGCGCGCCGTGCACGCCGCGCAGTCCCTGGGCTTCCTGCGGCCGGTCCGGTCGGCGGTGGCGAGCGGCGGCGGCGCCCCGGGCGCCGTTCCCGACCCGGTGGTCCTGCTCGCCTCCGGCGGCTGGCTCCGGCTGCGCACCCCGTACGGCTCGATCGCGATGCGCCGCCCCGGCGGCGTCGGGGGCCTGGGCGCCCTCCAGGTCCGGCCGGTCTAGTCCGGGCCCACCCCGGGTCCGCCCCTCCGGCCGGGATTCCGCGGAGCGGAACGCGTACCGGCTACCCCGCGGTGTTGATCATCGAGGCGGCGGCGTACGTCAGGTACCGCCACAGCTGCGCCTCCAGCTCCGGCGCCAGGCCCAGCTCGTCGACCGCCACGCGCATGTGCCCCAGCCACGCGTCGTGCGCCGCCGCGTCCACCTGGAACGGGGCGTGCCGCATCCGCAGGCGCGGGTGGCCGCGGTTCTCGCTGTACGTGTTCGGGCCGCCCCAGTACTGCATCAGGAACAGGGCGAACCGCTCCTCGGCCGGGCCGAGGTCCTCCTCCGGGTACATGGGGCGCAGCAGCGGGTCCTCCGCGACCCCCTGGTAGAAGCGCCGCACCAGACGGCGGAACGTCTCCTCGCCGCCCACCTGCTCGTAAAACGTCTGCTCCTGAACCGTGCCCCGCGGAATCTCATTCACCCGACCATCGTCTCAGACGCCCGGACGGAGGACGGAGGTCTTAGGACCCCCGTTCGCCTCCCGGGCCCGGTCGCAGGAGAGTGGAGCCATGGGTGCACAC
This sequence comes from Streptomyces sp. NPDC051109, assembly GCF_044455885.1. Lineage (NCBI taxonomy): Bacteria > Bacillati > Actinomycetota > Actinomycetes > Kitasatosporales > Streptomycetaceae > Streptomyces > Streptomyces sp. NPDC051109. Next base: position 238,135 of record NZ_JBITFF010000004.1, on the reverse strand, counting down.
GCCGCTCACTCCGCACGTCCCGCACGTTCCCCGCACGCGCACACCGAGGCGCGGGACCTGCGGGGCGCCGCCCACGCCGCGCAGGTGCGGGAGCTGACCGCCGCCGGGGTGCTGGAGGATCCCGCCTGGCGGGCGGCCTTCGCAGCGGTGCCCCGGCACCTCTTCGTCCCGTACTTCTTCACCGGCCGCGGGGCCGGCCACGAGCGGCTCTGGGGCGAGGACCCGGACCCGGCCCACCGGGCCCGCTGGCTGCGCGGGGTCTACACGGACGCCCCGCTCGCCACCCGGCTGCGCGACGGCCAGCTGGTCTCCTCCAGCAGCCAGCCGTCCCTGATGGCGAAGATGCTGGCGTCGCTGGACGTCCGGGACGGGGACGACGTGCTGGAGATCGGCACCGGCACCGGCTACACCGCCGCCCTGCTCAGCCACCGGCTCGGCGAGGAGCACGTCACCACCATCGACCTGGACGAGGAGATCACCGAGTCCGCCCGGGCGCACCTGGCCCTGCTCGGCCTCCGGCCGACCGTGGTCACCGGGGACGGGGCGCGCGGCTGCCCCTCCCGCGCCCCCTTCGACCGGATCCTGGTGACCTGCACGCTGCCGCTGATCCCGCACGCCTGGCTCGGCCAGTGCCGGCCCGGGGCACGGATCCTGGCCCCGCTGTCGACCGGGCTGATCGCGCTGACGGTCCGGGACGCCGACTTCGCGGAGGGCCGCTTCCTGCACACCTCGGCGTACTTCGTCCCGCTGCGCGGGGCCACGGCCTCGCCGACCGCGCCCGGGATGCCGAACGGGCTCCCGTACGAGCTGGTGGAGAACGAGCGGTTCCAGTTCATGCTCGTTCTGACCGCGGGTGCGCTGCACCCGCGCGAGGCCCTGGACCTGTGGCGCGGCGAGGGCCGGCCGGGCCGCGAGCGGTTCGGGGTGACGGTCAGCGCCGAGGGGCAGTGGTCCTGGCTCGACGACCCCCAGGGCCCGTACGTATGGCCTCTGGGGGAGTGATGGGGGAGTTGCCCCCGGCCGTCAGCCCCGGCGGATCGTGATCGTGGTCCAGGCGCCCACGTGGACCCGGTCGCCGTCGGTGAGGGGCACCGGGACGTAGGGCTGGATCGGTTCCTCGCCGCCGTTGATGGTGGTGCCGTTGGTGGAGTTCTGGTCCACGACCGCCCAGCTGAGGTCGGGCTGCTGGACGAGCACCGCGTGCTGGTGGGAGACGCCCGGGTCCTCCGGGGGCACCGACAGGTCGATGTCCGGGGACTCGCCCGTGGAGGCGCGGCGGCGGCCGATGGTGATCTGGCCGCCGGAGAGCGGAAGATGCTGCTCCGGGGAGTACGCGGGCAGGTTGAGCCCGGCCGCCTCGGGGCCGCTGCGCTGCATCATCGCCATGAAGTACGAGCGGTCGGGACCGATCGTCGCGCTCCACGCGCCGGTGTTCTGGGGCGGGAACGGCTGCTGGGGCTGCTGGTGTTGCTGCTGCTGGGCCTGGGGCGCCTGCTGGTACTCGTGCGGCTGCTGCTGGTACTCCGGCTGCTGGTACTCCCGGAGGGGCGGCGGGGGCTGCTGCGGGTACTGCGGCTGCTGATGTGCCGGCGACCGGTGCTGCTCGTGCGGCGGCGACGACGGCGGAGGCAGCAGCCAGTCGTCCTCGCGCTGCAGGGGCTCGGCCGGCCGGTTGACCCGGGACGGCCGGGAGCCCTGGTAGTCGAAGTGGTCCTGGGAGAACGGCGGCGAGGCGGGCACCTGCGGAGCGGGTGGCGGCGGCGGAGGCGGCGGGGTGGCCCCGGAGCCGTTCCCGCCCGCGGCCCCCGCGTCCGTGCCCGGCGGCGTGAGCGGCGTGTACGAGGTCGCCGAGCGCGTCAGGAAGTTGTACCGGCACTCCTCGCAGAACGGGGCCATGGCCTCGCGCGGGGTCCGGCACTGGGGGCAGAGCTCCGCCTGGGCGGTCGGCTCACCGGCGGTGGGAGGGTAGCCGTAGCCGTAGGAGGGCGCCGCGGGCGCGCCCGCGGCGGCAGCCATGCGGTGGCCGCAGACCTCGCACCAGTCGTCGGAGGCGGACTGGTGCCCGTTCGGGCAGGTCGGCATGGCGGCTCTTCCCCCTTCAGCCTGCGTCATCGCGTCAGGTCTTCTCAGGTCTCTCAGATGGTCTCAGGACTTCTTCACACGGACGGTCTGGATCGAACGCGTTTCGAGGGTCATCTCGTCGGCATCCGCGACCTTCGCCTTCAGCCGCACAGTACCCGCCGCCGCATCGACGACATCCACCACCTTCGCGAGCAGTTTGGCCGTGTCCGCGTTTCCGGAGGCACTGGCCAGTTGCACGGCACGGCCGAGCTTGGCCGTGGCGCCGTCGACATCGCCCAGTTTGCGCGCTTCGAGCCCCTGTTGGATAGCCTGCGCGAGCTCCGCCTGCCCCGTGTAGTGGGCGACCTGCGGATTGATGGCGGTGGAAGCGGCCAGATCGTCCGTCCACACCGCCCGTACGAGTCCCTGCGCGAGCGTGGCCGGCGGCTCGCCCGGCGCTCCGGGGAGCAGGAGCGTGGCCCGGGCGGCCAGCATCTCCTGCCCGACGGAGGCGGCCGGGACCCGGACGCACACGTGGTACTCGCGGGACTCGTCGCCCCAGGACCCGGTCGGGTAGTCGCCGGCGCGCGGGCCCGCCTCGGTGCGGCGGTCGCTGAGGTCTTGGACGGTGGGCGCGACCTGCTTGACGTACTGGATCTCCACGCCGACCGGGGTCCACAGGCGCAGTGCGACGTCCGCGACCTCCTTGCCCATGACGTTCTCCATCATGAGCGTGAAGTCCTCGGTGAGGTGCGCCGGATCGGCCACGATGTCGGCCGATCCGAGCAGCGCGCTCGCGATGCCGGTGACCTCCTTGACCTCCCAGTCGGTCCCCACCCCGCGGGCGTCGCAGGTGAAGCGGCCCGCGCACGCCTCCAGGGTGGCGCGGAGCACGGCCGGGTCCTCGTGCTCGTTGCGGCCGTCGGTGAGCAGGATGCCGTGCCGGATGGCGGCGGAGGACTGGCGCAGCAGGCCGTCGGCGAGGCGCAGCCAGGTACCGATGGCGGTGCCGCCGCCGGCGCTCAGGCCGCGCAGGGCCTCCTTGGCCTGGGCGCGGGTGGCCGGGTCGGCGACGGCGAGACGGCCCTGGCCGGGGTAGACCTCCTTGGCCACGTGCGTGCCGGCGACGACGGCGAACGCGGTCCCGTCGCGCAGGGTGTCGATCGCGGCGGCGGTGGCCTCGCGGGCCCCGCGCATCTTGTCCGGCGGGTACTCCATGGATCCCGAGCAGTCCACCATGATCACGACGGCGGCCGAGCCCCGGGCGGCTGCCGCGCGGGTGGCGGTGGCGCCGCCGGTGGACGTGACCGTGACGATGGCGTGGACGTCCCGCCCGCCCTCGGGGAGGAACTCGTTCTGGTACACCTCCACGCTGAAGCGCGGGGCGCTCGGCTTGGCGAAGTTCGCCATCGACTGGACTCCTAGGAGAAGACGGGGGTACGGGCGGGTGGATCAGGCCTGACGGCGTGCTTCCGGTTCCACTTGCCCTTCCGTTTCCGATTCCGCGCGCGCAACCGCTGCCGCTGCGGTCGCCGCTCCCGGCCCGGCCGGTGCGGCGAACGGGACGACGGCCACCGTGACGTTGTCGTGGCCGCCCCCGTCGAGGGCGTGCCCCACCAGGACCTGCGCGCTGTGCAGGGGCCGGGCGGCGGCGTCCGCGGGCAGCACCTGGGCCATGTCCTGCGCGGACTCGGCGTAGTTCCACAGGCCGTCGGTGCAGACGACCACCACGCCCGCGTGGTCCGGCTTGAACGTGGCGGTGTGCGGCTCCAGGTCGTACGCGTCGGCCCCGAGCCAGCCCGTGATGGCGTGGGCGCGGACATCGGCGTAGGCCTCGGCCTCGCCCATCAGCCCGGCCGCGACCATCTGGGCGGCCCACGAGTCGTCCTCGGTGAGGCGGCGCGGCAGCGCCTCCCGGTCGTCCGGGACCCAGTACGCGCGGCTGTCGCCGACCCAGCCCACGGTCAGCAGCTCACCGCTGACGACGGCGCCGACCAGGGTGCAGGCGGGGGCGTTCTGGGCGCCCGGGACCTCCGGGGCCAGGGCGTTCACGGCGGCGGCCGCGGCCAGGATGGCGTCGTGCATGGCCTCCTGGGGGTGGGCCCCGCGGGGGAGGGCGTCGAGCAGGGCCTCGTTGGCGGCGCCGGCCGCGGCGGCCGACGCCTCGTCGGGGCGGCTGGCGGAGGAGACGCCGTCGCAGACGATGGCCACGGTGGCGGCCGAGCCGTCGGGCAGGGCCGTGGCCGCGACCGCGAACGAGTCCTCGTTGCGGTGGTGGCGCAGCCCCCGGTCGCTGACGGCGGCCACGCTGCCGAGCTCCTCCTCCAGGTGGTCCCGTTCGCGGGGCTGGGCGTGCCCGCAGTGCTCGCAGTACCCGTCGGTGTCCACCCGCCCGGCCCGGCAGGCCACGCAGGTCTTCCCGCCGTCGCCGCCCGCGGGAGCGCTCCCCTGCGGCGTGCCGGAGGCGTACGGGTCCCCGTGGCCGGGGCCGACCCCGCCGTACGGGGCTTCGGGTGCGCTCCAGGGGGTCCCCTCGGGCGGGGTGGGGGTGCTGCCGGGCCGGTCGTGGCGGATCTCGCCGCCGCCCGGCACCGGATCGGGCGCGCTGCCGTACGCCGGGTCGGGCGCGCCGTACGAAGAGCCCTGCGGCGGTACGGGAGCCGCGGCGGGGGCGGGGGGAGGCGCCGGTGCGGGCGCCGGCTCCGGAGCCGGCCCGGGTCGTGCCGCCGGCTCGGCGGCGGGCCCGGCGGTGGCCGGCTCCGCCTGGGCGGACCACCCTGCGGTGTCCCCGGCCAGCGTCGGCGCCGCACCGGCGGCGACACTGCCCCACCCGGGCGCCGGCTCCGCGAGGGCATAGCCCCCCGTAGGACCGCTCGGCGCAGCCGGGAGCGTGGGGATCGGGAGCGTCGGATCGTCCCGGGACGGGGAAGGGGGCGCGGCGGACACGGGAGCGCCGCAGACGCCGCAGAAACGGTCACCCTCCTCAAGGGGCTCCGCACAGCTGGGGCAGCCAGACGGCCGATGCATCGACATCACTCACACCCACGTCCGGGGACGGAAACGGTTTGCCCGCTCCACCAGTTCGATCCTGTCCTCGCCCCGCTGCGCCAGCCGCGCGAGCACGCGGTACGAGCGCTCCAGGCCGAAGCGCAGGCCCCGCTCGTCCAGTTGACTGCCGAGCAGCGAGGTCCGACCGGGGTCGGAACCCCGGCTACCCGACAGTACCCAGTCCAGGGCCGAGCCCAGAACCTCGGTTGACAGCCGTTCGTGCCGCACCGCGTCCAGGCCGAACCGCTCCAGGGCCTCCACCTGCGCGGCAGCCGCCGTCAGATCCGGAAGCAGAGCCTCCTCGGGAGACCGGTCGCGCAGGCGTGCCCGTACCGCCGCCACCCGTGCGGCGGTGTAGTGGATCGATGCCTCGGGCACCGACTCCAGCGTGTCCACCGCCCCCGTCCGGTCGCCCGCGGCGAGTTGGACGCGGGCCAGCCCGAAGGCGGCGCTCACGAACCCCGGGTCGGTGCTCCACACCAGCCGGTAGTACTCGGCGGCGTTGTCCAACTGGCCCAGGATCTCGGCGCACAGGCCCAGCGCCAGCTTCGGAGCGGGCTCGCCCGGGAAGGCGTCGTAGATGGCGTCGAAGGACAGGGCCGCCATCTCGTCCTCGCCGGTGGCCAGCGAGGCGATCCCGCGCGCCCACACCACCCGCCAGTCGTCCGGATGCCGGCCTTCCAGATCGGCCAGGGCGGTTCCGGCCGCGGCGAGCTCGCCGAGCTCCAGGCGGGCCCGCAGCTCGCGCAGCCGCAGCTCGGCCGAGTCGGCGGGTGCCGAGCGCAGTGCGCCCAGCAGGTCGCCCGGTGCGGAGGCCAGCAGTCCGGCCAGGAAGCCTGCGTTGGGATCGCCCGAGTCCACCAGCGGCACCGGCAGGGCCAGTGCCATGTCCCGGGCCTCCAGCGCGGCCAGTTCGGTGGCGCGCACGCCGGGCGAGGGCACGGGCGCCGCCGCCGGGGCCCCGTGCCGTCCTGCGGCCTGCTCCGGGGCCCGGCGCGCTGCCGGGACGGCTCCGGCCGGACGGCCGACCCGGTGCGTCGCGGTGGTTCCGAGCGGCGCCGAGAGGGCGGCCGCCCCGGGGACCACGGCCGCCCCCGAACCCGCAGCCCGGCCCGGGCCGGCAGCCGAACCCGCCGCCGGAGCCGAACCGGCCGCCGGAGCCGAACCGGCCGCCGGAGCCGAACCCGCAGACGGAGCCGGCAGGATCGCCGACAGCCCGGACCGGCGCCCGGGCCGGTGCCCGCCCGCCGTGCGCCCCGGCAGCGCCCGCGCCCCCAGCCGGGACACCTCGGCCCCGGCCGCGTCGGCGAACAACCGGGTGTCCGGAACCCGCAGCTCCGGCCCGAACAGCGTGGAGAGCTGCGGCCGCGGCCGGCCCGTCTGCAGCGCGACGACCTCCCGCAGCACGCCCGTCAGCTGGTCCGCCATCTCCTGCGCGGACGAGAACCGCCGGCCCGGATCCGGATCCGTCGCCCGGACCAGCAGCCGGTAGAAGGACTCGTACCGCCCGAACACCTCGATGTGCTCCGGGTCGGGCAGCGAATCCACGAACACGTTCGTGTAGCCCTGGAAGTCGAAGGTCAGGACGGCCAGCGTCCGCGCCACCGTGTACAGGTCGGAGGCGACCGAGGGGCCGAGCTCGGCCACCTCCGGCGCCTGGTAGCCCACCGTGCCGTAGATGGCCGACTCCTCGTCGTCCATCCGGCGCACCGCGCCCATGTCGATCAGCTTCAGCTGGTCCTGCTGCTGGATCGCGTTGTCGACCTTGAAGTCGCAGTACAGCAGGTTTCTGCTGTGCAGGTGCCCGAGTGCCTCCAGCGCCTCGATCCCGTACGCGCAGGCCTGCTCCACCGGCAGCGGATCACGCCGGCCGTCGGGCCGCCGCCGCTCGTTCGCTATCTCCTTGAGCGATTTGCCGCCGACGTACTCCATGACGATGTACCCGTCCAGCGAACCCGTCCGCTGGTCCAGGTGTTCCACGAAGTTGTAGATCCGCACGATGTTGGAGTGCTCGATCTCCGCGAGGAAGCGCCGCTCCGAGATCGCCGCGGCCATCGCGTCCTGGTCCCCGGTGTCCAGCAGGCCCTTGAGCACCACCCACCGGTCCGACACGGCCCGGTCCACCGCCAGGTACACCCAGCCGAGGCCGCCGTGCGCCAGGCAGCCCGCCACCTCGTACTGGCCGTGGACGACCTCCCCCGCGCGCAGCTTGGGCACGAAGGAGTACGGGTGCCCGCACTTGGTGCAGAAGCCCTCGGTCCGGCCCGGCCGGTCGCCGCGGGAGCGGCCCACCGGAGCCCCGCAGTCCGAGCGCGAGCAGAACCGCTTGCGCTCGGGCACCTCCGGGTTCTCCAGCACCGCCGCCGAGGGGTCCGGACGCGGCACCTCAGGGATGTTGACGAGCCCGGCGCCCAGCCGGCTGCGCCCCGAGGGCCCGGAAGCCGACCCCGAACTGCGCACCGACACCGAGCGGCTGGACGCGGCGCCCGGCAGGGAGCGGGAGAGCCGCCCCGACACCGAGCGGCGCGAGGACGAGGAGCGCGAGGACCTCGAAGAGCGCGCCGAGGCCGACGTCGACCCCGAGCGGCCGGAGCGGGCCGAGCCGTGCGACCCCTGTGACCCGTGCGAGTCGGGGTGGCGGGCCGCGCTCGTCATCCCCGTCGGCGGCGAGACCAGCTCCTCCGCGCCCGCCGCGACGGCGCCGATCGGCGCCAGACCGCACGTGTCGCAGTACAGCTCGCCGTCGCCCATGTCCTCGTACGATCCCGGACAGCCGGGGCGAACGCACGCGGTTCCGGCCAGACTCATGCGTCCTCCTCCTTCCCCGGCCCCTCGGGCCGGTACTGCGGCTGCGGCGGTGCCAGCGACTCGGCCACCGCCTTCTGGTAGCGCAGCACGGCCTGCTCTGCGGCCCGCAGATCGCAGGGCGCGCTCCACAGCATCCGCCGGGCCGTGTCGTACCGCTCGATCAGGAGGGGGTCCTCCGCCATGCCGTGCCGGGCCACCTTCGCCTTGTACGCGTCCAGCCGCCCGCGCAGTTCCGCCCGTACCGCCAAGGGCGCCGTCACCGCCGTCAACGACTCGCGGGCCCGGCGCAGTTCCTCCTCGGCCCGCTCTTCCAGCGATTCCAGCAGCGGCGAGAGCCGGTGCCACTGGGCCTGGCGGCGGTACTCGGCCGCCGCCGCCAGCTGCTCCTGCAGCGCCGTCGGAGGCCCGCTCACCACGGGCACCTCCGACGCCGCGATCTTCGCCAGCACCTCGCCGCGCGCCGTCCGCGCCTCCGCCAGGGTCCGGTCCGCCCGCGAGAGCACGTCCCGCAGGCTGATCAGCCGCTGCTCGGCGTCCTGCCGAACGGCGAGGACCGCCTCGATCTCCCGCCGTACCTCCTCCAGCGCGACCGCGGCCCGGTCGTACCGGGTGGTGTCCGGACGGCCGCCGCCGGGCGCGGAACTGCCCGCCACCGGCTGCCAGAACGCCAGCGGGTCCGCGATCACCTGCTCCCGCAGCCCGGTCAGCTCGGCGGTGATCGCCTCCAGGTCGTCGCCCGAGGGGTGTTCGCCCGGTCGGACCCCCACCGAGTGGGCCAGGGAGCGCGTCCGGTGCAGCTCCGCCGCGAGCAGGTCGATGCGGGCGGGCAGCGCCGACCACACCGAGTCGGCGGCCACCACCACGTCCAGCGAACTCGCGTACAGCTCGTTCATCCGCGACACCAGCTCGGCGAGCGAGAGCCGTTCCGCGAGCGCGACGCCCTCCGCACCGGCACCGGCGATCAGCACCCCGGGTCCGCGCAGCCGCTCGGTGAGCTCGATCAGCTCCTCGCGGCCCGGCCAGCGGCGCCGCTCGCGGATCTTCCGGGCGGCGTCCAGCGCCCCGCTGTAGGCGTCGAAGTACGTCCACAGCCGGGTGATGGCGGCGTCGGCCGCCGCCCACCGCTCCTTGGTGACGCCGGTCAGCCCGGCCCCTTCCAGCAGCCGGCGCCCGGCGTGGTCCTGGAGGGCGAGCAGCGAGGTCTCGACGGCCTCGTGCTCCGCGCCGAGCCGGGCCAGGGCGCGGTCGACGTCGTCCCGGTCCATCACTGCCGACTGCGCCTCCACAGGCCCCGCCTCCGCTTCCCTGAGTTCGGGCTCCGACTCTGCCACCTGTCTCAGCCGTCCCGGTACTTCGGCGCGGGCGGTCCGGCCACGCCGGGCAGCACGGGCTTGAGGTGCGTGACGTACGCCTGCATCCAGGGGCTGTTGTCACCGCCGGCGCGGTAGCCCTCCAGCACCTTGTTGACCCGGCGCACCAGGTCGGAGGCGTCCTTGTTCATGGCCACCCCGTAGAACTCCCTGGTGAACGGGGAGCCGACGAGGCGCACCGACGGGTCCTGCGCGGCCTGGCCGGCCGCGAGCGCGTTGTCCGTGATGATGCCGTCCACCTCGCCCAGCTGGAGCCGGACCAGGCAGTCGAGCTGGTTGGGCACGCTGACCGGCACCGAGCCGTACGGCTGGGCCTTGAGCGCCGCCTCGGCCGTGGAGCCGGCCGCGGTGCAGATCCGGCGGTCCTTCAGAGAGGCGTCGTACCCGGTGATCGGCGAGCCCTTGGGGGCCAGGACCTGCTGCCCGGCCTCGAAGTACGCCGTCGAGAAGGCGACGTCCTCCAGCCGCTTGCAGTTGATCGTCATGGTCCGTACGACGACGTCGACGCGGCCGTCCTGGAGCGCGGGGACGCGCTGGCTGGTGGGGATGGCCCGGTAGATGACCGCGTTCTCATCGCCCAGGATGTCCTTCGCGATGGCCTTGACCAGGGCGATGTCGAACCCGTCGAGGCGGCCGTCGACCGGGTTGCGGTAGCCCCACTTGAAGCTGTTCTGGTCCACGCCGGCGACGAGTTTGCCCGCCTTGCGGATCCGCTCGATGGCCGGCCCGTCCACGCCGTTCGGGCGCAGGCTGGCCTCCGGGTCCTGGCAGGTGTCGGTGAGCGACCAGGGGGCCGGGGCGGCCGCCATCGAGGCGGGTTCGCGGACCAGGGCGGGGTGGCCGCTCTCCGGGGCCGCCTGGGCCAGCGGCAGCAGGACGGCCGCGGCTGTCACCGCGCAGGCGGCGGCCATCGCGCTCACCCCGCCCCAGCCGCGCAGCCGCGCAGCCACGCGCCGCGGCCCGGAGGCACGGGGCACGCGGCCGGGCGTCCCGGCCGCACCGGGTGCTCCGCCGTCGTGGCCCTCGTCGTGGGACTTCACGCGTATCCGCATCGCTGTCACCTGTACTCCGAAAGCCGGCGCCCGATGCCGAGCAGTGCCGCCGCCGCGCCGATGACCGCCAGGGCGGCCGAACCCGTCACCAAACCGCCCAGCGCACCGAGCCCGCCCCGGGCCGCCAGGGTGAACTCCTTCTGCTCATGGGCCACCGCCTGCTCGAGGGACGCGTCCACCGTGTCGAACGAGGCCCCGCTGCTGTCCTTGTGGTCCTTGTCCCCGATGACCTGGGGCAGGGCGGCCTGGTAGTCGCCGCGCAAGTCGGTCTCCCGGGCCGCCGCGTGCCGCTGCTTCCACTCCTTGACGCCGTCCTCGGCGCGGGCCACCGGCTCCCGCCCGCTGCTGTCGTCGGCCAGCTTCCGCGCCGTCGCCAGCCCCGCGTCCAGTTCCTTCATCTCGGCCGTGAAGTCCACGTCGTACTTGTCGGACTTGTTGTCCGCGGCCAGTACGGCGCCCCGCGCGATCAGCGTCAGGTTCTCACTGGCGCGCGCCTGGAGCGAGGCGATCCGCGCGTCGTTGAGCACCTTCAGCGACTCCTGCCCCTCCGCCCGGGCCTCGGCCAGCCCCGACCGGGCGACCGTGTGCCCCACGGCCAGCCACAGCAGCACCACCAGAGAGGCGGCCGTCGCCGCCGCGAGGCCGTGGTTGAAGACCCGGTTCGTGCGGTGGTGGTCGCGGCGCTGAGCCCATGCCAGCGCGGCCAGCGCGAGCAGGCCGGTGCCGAGCGAGGCCAGCGGCAGCGAGCGGGCGTCGTCGTAGTCCGTGTAGAGCCGGTCGGTCTCCGCCTCGTACAGCCGCTGCGCGGCGGGCAGCAGCTGCGTGCTCATCTGTTCGTTGGCGTACCGCAGATAGGCGCCGCCCAGCGGCAGGCCCTGCTTGTTCGTGGCGCGGGCCTGCTCGATCAGGCCCGTGTAGCGGGGCAGCTGCTCGCCCAGCAGCGCGATCTGCTTGCGCGAGTCCTCGTTCGCCGCGCCGGTGTTGGCGGCCGCGTTCACCAACAGCTTCGAGGCGTTGGCGATGTCCTTCTCGTACCGCTCGCGGACCTCGCGCGGCTCGTCGCCGCCGGCCAGGAAACCGCTGGAGGAGGCCGTGTCGGCATCCGCGAGGGAGCGGTAGATGCTCGCCGCGTCCGCGCTCAGCGGCTGGCTGCGGCCCACCACGTCGTCCGCGGCGTCGACCCGGGAGGAGATCTGCCAGACGGTCACCATGCCGAACAGCAGCACCAGGCCGGCCAGCACCGCCCCGATGATCCGCAGCCGGCCGGGCTCGGTCGTGGCGGCCGCGCGCAGCCGCTCCAGGCCCTCGGCCCAGGCCGTACCCGGCCGGGGAGGCACCTCCGGCGGCCCCGGGGGCGGCACGGCGACAGCGCCCCCGGGCGCGGGCGCGCGTGATGTGATGGCCACCGTGACCTCCCCCTCGGTCCTGACTGCTCCGCAGCAGTATGGCCGTAGTGGAGGTCAACCACAGCACCCGGTGCTGGATCTTGGCGATCCCCACCGGTGTGCGCCGACCCCCACCCCTTCACCGTGAATACGTCTCCACGGCCGCCACGGTTCCAGACGCGCGGCCTCCAGGGGCGGGTTCACCCGAAATGGGCACGGAGTTTCCCATGGGCCTCGGGCGGGGCCCCGAGCGCGTCCAGCCCCAGTAGTCCCGCACCCAGTACGGGCGGGGCCGAGACCACCGACACCCGGGCATGCGGTGCCCGCCGGGCCAGCCCGGCCGAGATCCGCTCATGCAACTGCTCGTGGCCGGCCGTGAGGACACCGCCGCCGAGCAGCACCGGAGCCTCCTCCTCCAGCAGTTCCAGCCGGGCCAGCGCCACCGAGGCCAGCGCCACCACCTCGTCCGCCTGCCGCTCCACGATCGCCGAGGCCACCGCATCGCCCGCCGCGGCCACCGAGAACAGCACCGGCACCAGCTCGTGGGTCCGCCCGGGCGCAAGCGTCCCCAGGTGCAGCGCCTCGATCAGCTCGGCCATCGAACCGAGTCCGAAGTGCTCCGGCAGCGCGGCCGCCAGCTCCGTCGGGCCGCCGCGACCGTCCTCCGCCCGCGCCGCCCACCACAGGGCCTCCGCGGCCAGGCCGCCCCCGCCGCCCCAGTCCCCGGAGATCTGCCCGAGGGCCGGGAAGCGGGCCGTGCGCCCGTCGGGCCGCATCCCCACGCAGTTGATGCCGGCCCCGCACACCACCGCGACCCCCCGCGGCGGCTCGCCCCCGGAGAGCCCCGCGCGCAGGATCGCGAAGGTGTCGTTGAACACCCGGGTGGCCGAGCCCCAGCCGCGCGCGCCGATCGCCTCCGCGAGTTGGCGCTCCTCCACGGGGAGGTCGGCATTGGCCAGGCACGCCGAGACCTGGTCGGCGTACCGGACCCCTGACCCGGGCCCGGGCGCCGGCAGGTGCAGCGCGGCTGCCCCGGCGGCCTCCGCGACCGCCCGCCCCAGGACGTCCACCGCCTCCTCGACACCGGTGCGCTGCGGCTGGAAGCCGCCGGAGTGCCCGGTGCCGAGGACCGTGCCGTCCGCGGCGATCAGTGCCGCGTCCGTCTTGCTGTTGCCCGCGTCGATGGCCAGGACGGCGGGCCGGGTGGGAGGGGAGGCTGGGCCGGCTGGGGCGGTTGGGCCGACTGGGGCGGTTGGGGTCACGCCCATGCCAGGTGCTCCTTGTTGTGCGCGAGGAGCCGGTCGGTCAGCCCCTGCGCGAGGTCGAACTGGCCGACCAGCGGGTGCGCCAGCAGCGCCTTGAAGACCCGCTCGCGACCGCCGCGTACGGCCGCGTCCAGCGCCAGGTCCTCGTACGCCGTCACGTGCGCGACCAGTCCGGCGTACAGCGGGTCCAGCCGGGGCACGGCCAGCGGCACCGGGCCGGCGCGGTCCACCCGGGCCTGCACCTCGATCACCGCGTCGTCCGGGAGGAACGGGAGGGTGCCGTTGTTGAGCGTGTTGACCACCTGCACGGCGGCCGGGCCCGGCCCGCCGTCGCCCAGCAGCGCCGCCGCCAGGTCCACGGCCGCCTCCGAGTAGAAGGCCCCGCCCCGCCTGGCCAGCAGCTCGGGCTTCTCGTCCAGCGCCGGATCGGCGTACAGGGCGAGCAGCTCCCGCTCCATCGCGGCGACCTCGGCGGCCCGCGAGGGCTTGCCGCCCAGCTCGCGCACCACGGCGTCGTGCGCGTAGAAGTACCGCAGGTAGTACGAGGGCACGACGCCCAGGCGGTCCAGCACCGCGCGGGGCAGCCGCAGGTCCTCGGCGACGGCCGCGCCGTGCTCGGCGAGCAGCAGGGGCAGCAGGTCCTCGCCCTCGGGGCCGCCCTTGCGCACCCCCAGCTCCCAGGTGAGGTGGTTGAGGCCCACGTGGTCCAGGTGGATGTCGGCCGGGGCCAGGTCCAGCAGCGCCGCGAACTTCCGCTGGAAGCCGATGGCCACGTTGCACAGTCCGACGGCCTTGTGCCCGGCCTGCAGCAGGGCGCGGGTGACGATCCCGACCGGGTTGGTGAAGTCGATGATCCACGCGTCCGGGTTGGCCCGCCGGACCCGCTCGGCGATGTCCAGTACCACCGGCACCGTCCGCAGCGCCTTGGCGAGGCCGCCGGCCCCGGTGGTCTCCTGCCCCACGCAGCCGCACTCCAGGGGCCAGGTCTCGTCCTGGAGCCGGGCGGCCTGCCCGCCGATGCGCAGCTGGAGCAGGACAGCGTCGGCGCCCTCGACTCCCGCGTCCAGATCGGCGGTGGTGGTGACCCGCCCCGGGTGCCCCTGCTTGGCGAAGATCCGCCGTGCCAGCGCACCGATCAGATCCAGCCGCTCGGTGGCGGGGTCGATCAGCACCAGCTCGCTGACCGGCAGGGTGTCGCGCAGCCGAGCGAAGCCGTCGATCAACTCGGGCGTGTAGGTGGAACCGCCGCCCACCACTGCGAGTTTCATGGTCACTAGCCTTTCACTCCCGTCAGGGTGACGCCCTCGACGAACGCCTTCTGGGCGAAGAAGAAGAGGACGATCACCGGCGCCATGACCAGCACGGTCGCGGCCATGGTGAGGTTCCAGTTGGTGTGGTGCGCCCCCTTGAAGGACTCCAGTCCGTAACTGAGGGTCCAGGCGGCGGGATTGTCCGAGGCGTAGATCTGCGGGCCGAAGTAGTCGTTCCAGGCGGAGAAGAACTGGAACAGCGCGACGGCGGCGATCCCCGGCCTGGCCATCGGCAGGACGACGCGCAGCAGGGTGCGGACCTCGCCACAGCCGTCGACCTTGGCCGCGTCCAGGTACTCGTCGGGGATGGTCAGCAGGAACTGGCGGAGCAGGAAGATCGAGAACGCGTCGCCGAACGCCATCGGGATGATCAGGGGCCACAGGGTGCCGGACAGGTCCAGCTGCTTGGCCCAGAACAGGTACATCGGGATGACCACCACCTGCGGCGGCAGCATCATCATGGCGATCACCAGCAGCAGCGACAGCCGCCGCCCGCGGAAGCGGAACTTGGCGAGCGCGTACGCCACGGGCACCGAGGAGACCACGGTCAGCAGCGTGCCCAGCCCCGCGTACAGCAGGGTGTTGCGCCACCAGGTCAGGAAGCCGGGGGTGTTCCACACCTTGGCGTAGTTGCCCCATTCCCAGGTGTCGGGCACCAGGTCGCGGGTCAGTGCCTGCTGGTCGCTCATCAGGGAGGTCAGGAAGAGGAAGACGAACGGGAGGACGAAGAACAGGGCGGCGGCGACGCCGAGGGCGTGCACGCCGATCCAGTGCAGGAGGGCCTTGCGGCCGGCGCCGGCGCTGCCGCTGCGGCGCGGTCCGGTCGTCCGTGAGGCCGCCCCGGACGGCCGCACGGCTCGGGGCGCCTTCGTGTCGGTCAATTGGGCCATCTCAGTCACCTGCTCCGATCAGCCCGCCACGGCGGCGCATCAGGAGTGCGGTGAAGGCCATGGAGAGGGCGAAGAGGACCAGCGCGACGACACACGCGGTGCCGTAGTCGAAGCGCTGGAAGCCGACGTTGTAGACGACCTGGGGGAGGGTCAGTGTGGACTTGTCGGGGTAGCCCGGCTCGAACTGCTGGCCCGAGCCGCCGATGACGCCCGCGGCGACCTTCCCGGCCACCAGGGGTTGCGTGTAGTACTGCATGGCCTGGATGACTCCGGTGACCACCGCGAACAGGATGATCGGCGAGATGTTCGGCAGGGTGATGTGCCGGAACCGCGCCCAGGCGCCGGCCCCGTCCAGCTCGGCGGCCTCGTACTGCTCCTTCGGTACGTCGAGCAGCGCGGCCATGAAGATGACCATGAGGTCGCCGACCCCCCACACCGCCAGGACGGTGAGCGCGGGCTTGGACCAGTCGGCGTCGGTGAACCAGCCGGGGGCGGGCAGGCCGACGGCCTCCAGCAGGGTGTTGACCGGGCCGGTGCCGGGGTTGAGCAGGAAGACGAAGGCCAGGGTCGCGGCCACCGGCGGGGCGAGGTAGGGAAGGTAGAACAGGGTCCGGAAGATCCCCGCCCCCGTCTTGATCTTCGTGATGAGCAGGCCGACGCCGAGGCCGAAGACGACCCGGCAGGCGACCATCACCACGACCAGCCACAGGGTGTTGCGCATGGCCGGCCAGAACAGCGGATAGTCCGTGAAGACGTACGACCAGTTGTCGAGGCCGTTGAAGACGGGCGGGCGGAAACCGTCGTACTTCGTGAAGGAGAAGTACACGGTGGACAGGAGCGGGTACGCGAAGAAGACCGCGAACCCGATCAGCCAGGGCGACATGAAGGCCGCGGTCCGCAGGGCGGACCGCCGGCGCTTCACCCGCAGCGGGGGTGCGACGGGGCTGGTGCCGGTGCTGGTCATCGGGGCTACTTCGCCTTCGCGATGTCCGTGTCGATCTGCAGGCCGGTCTTGGCGAGGCCGGCCGGGACGTCGGCGACGTCGCCCTTCTCGACCGCGTACGCGAGGTCCTGGAAGGTCAGCTGGTAGGTGCCGCCGTCGGCCTGGGCCGGGGTGGTGTTCGACTTCGGGTGCCGGGCGATGTCGATGAAGGTCTTGAACTCGGGGGTGACCTGGAGGTCCGGGGACTCCAGGGCAGCCAGGGTGGAGGGCACGTTGTGGATGGCGTTGGCGAACGCCACGACCGCCCCGGTGTCGGTGGTCATGTACTTCACCAGCTCCCAGGAGGCGTTCTGCTTCTTGCTGCCCGACGCGATGCCCATGATCGTGCCGGAGAGGTAGCCCTTGCCGTAGTCGCCGGCCTGGTCGTCCGGCACCGGCAGCGGCGCGGTGCCGATCTCGAAGGCGACCCCGGCCTCCTTGGCCATCGCGGCCCGCCATTCGCCGTCGATCTGCATCGCGACCTGTCCCTTGTGGAAGGGGTGCTCGGCGCTCCACTCGTCGCCGAAGGTGCTGCGGAACTTCTCCAGCTTCTCGTAGCCGCCGAGCTTGGCCACCAGGTCCTTCTGCGCCGTCAGCATGTTCGCGAACGCCGGGTCCTTGGCCAGGTTCGACTTGCCGTCGGCGTCGAAGTACTTCGGGCTCCACTGCGCGGCCAGGCGCACGGGGGTGGTCTCGTAGCCGTGGTAGGTCGGCATGATGCCGAGCTGGTCGTACGAGTCCCCGTTGGGCTTGGTCAGCTTCTGCGCGACCTCGGCGAACTGGCTCCACGTCTTCGGCGGCTCGGTGATGCCCGCCGCCTTGAAGGCGTCCTTGTTGTAGACGAGGCCGTACGCGTCGTTCAGCAGCGGCAGCGTGCACTGGTTGCCGTTGAACTGGGTGTACTCCAGCAGCGTCTTGGGGAAGACCTTCGCCTTGTCTATGCCGGACTTCCGGAGGAAGGGGTTCAGGTCGGCGAAGGCGCCGGAGTTGCAGAACTTGCCGACGCTGTCGGTGGTGAAGGAGGAGACCACGTCGGGGGCCTTGTCCCCGCCCGCCCGCAGCGCCTGGTTGATCTTGTCGTCGGTCATGTTGCCCGTGACCTTGACCTTGATGTTCGGGTGCGCCTTCTCGAACCGGGCGATGTTCTCCTCGATCGCCTTGGCCTCGCTCGGCGCGGACCAGCCGTGCCAGAAGTTGAGCGTGACCTCCTTGTTCGGATCGTCGGATGCCGCGGAGCCGCTCTGGCCCGTACACGCGGTGGCGAGGACGGACAGCGCGGCGACGGCGGTGGCCGCGGCGGTCAGACGGCTGGTTCTGGGCATGGCGGGGCTCGCTCTCTGCGGGAGGAACTTCCGGACGGGTGCCAGGGGTGCGACGAGGAGGGGGTGCCGGGGGTGGTGCCGGGGGTGCTGGTCGTGCGGGGGTGGGGCGGTCAGCGGCGCGAGGTGTCGAAGACCTCGTCGCGGGTGGTGGCGAGGGCGCTCTCCAGCGCGCCGCGCAGTACGGGCCGGTCGCACACGGTGCCGGACACCAGGCGCGGCCGGGAGGGGGCGAGGTCGGCGAGCTCGGCCTCGACGAGCTCGCGCAGCACGTCCCCGCCGGCGGCGGTCACCGCGCCGGACAGGACCACGATCTCGGGGTCCAGTACGGCGACCAGCGAGGCGATGCCGGTGGCCAGGGCCGTGGCGTACTGCCGGAGCAGCAGCAGGTTCGCCCCGTCGGGGTGCTCGGCGGCCTGCGCCAGCAGCGCGACCGCGGTGGCGACGGGTGCGGTGACCGGCGTGGCCGCCGGTCCGGCGCCGGGCCCGGAGGGCTGCGCGGCGGCGGTCCCGGGCGGCGCCCCGATGCCCAGCGCGGCCGCCATTCCGGCCACCGCCTGTGCGCCGGCCAGCTCCTGGTAGCCGCCGGAGTTGACCTGGGTGACGTGCCGGACCAGGGGATGGCCCGGCACGGGCAGGAACCCGACCTCCCCGGCGCCGCCGGTCCACCCGCGGTGCAGCCGGCCGCCGAGCACCAGGGCGGCGCCGAGGCCCTCCTCGTTCCACAGCAGGACGAAGTCCCCGTGGCCGCGGGCCGCGCCGAGCCGCTGCTCGGCGACCGCGGCCAGGTTCACGTCGTTCTCGTACTCGACCGGCATCGGCAGGGCCGCCGCCAGCTCCTCCAGCAGGGTGGGGGAGTGCCAGCCGGGCAGGTGGTCGGCGTAGCGCAGCGCCCCGGTCCTCGGGTCGAAGGAGCCCGGGGTGGCGATGACGACCCGGTGGATGTCGGAGTGCTGGAGCCCGGCGTCCTTGACGGCCCCGCCGAGGGCCAGGGCGACCCGGTCGACGGCCCCGGTGCCCTCGGCGTACGGGAGCTCGTGGCTGCCGATCACCTCGCCGGTGAGATCGGCGACGGCCGCGACGATGCCGCCCGGGGTGACGTCCAGTCCGGCGACGTGGGCGGCGCGCGGGTTGACCCCGTACAGCTGGGCGTTGGGGCCGGGGCGGCCGCCGGCGGTGCCGGAGGCCACGACCAGCCCGGCGGCTTCGAGGCGGGCCAGCAGCTGGGAGGCGGTGGGCTTGGAGAGCCCGGTGAGCCGGCCGATCCGGGTGCGGGACAGGGGCCCGTGCTCCAGCAGCAGGTCCAGTGCGGCGCGGTCGTTCATGACCCGCAGCAGGCTGGGGGTACCGGGGGTGGTGCCGGTCATGGGCGCTCTCCGCTCACCTGGCCGCGTCCGTGCCGTGGCCGTGTCCTTCAGAAACTGTTAGGTAAGTTTCCTATCGCGGTTTGAGCTGTGTCAATGCCGCTGCCCCCGCAGATATGAACCTGCGGGGGCAGCGGGGTGGTGCGGGAGGGAGGGGAGGGGGAAGGGGGCTACTTGGTGATCCGGGGGGCGCCGGAGGCCGGCGCCGGGATCGGGGCGGTGGCCAGGGACTGCGGGGAGGCCGGGTTCGCGAGCGCCGACGGCGCGGCCACGGCGGCCGAGGGGTCGGCGGAGGCGGCGTCCTCCTCGTCCTCGGCGGCCGGCATGCCGCCGATGATCCGGATGCCGGCCTCGTCGAAGGCCTCCTTGATCCGCCAGCGCAGCTCGCGCTCCACGGCGAACTGCTGGCCCGGCATCGTCTTCGCCGACACCTTCACCGTCATGGAGGCCAGCAGCACCTCGTCCAGGCCCAGCACCTCCACCGGGCCCCACAGGCGCTCGTCCCACGGGGACTCCTTGGCCAGGCCCTCCGCGACGTGCTTGACCACTTCACGGATGCGGGTGAGGCTCTCCGACGGCTTGACGTGGACGTTCACGCCCGCCGTCGCCCAGCCCTGGCTGAGGTTGCCGATCCGCTTGATCTCGCCGTTGCGGACGTACCAGATCTCGCCGTTGTCGCCGCGCAGCTTGGTGACGCGCAGGCCCA
Source organism: Streptomyces sp. NPDC051109 (assembly GCF_044455885.1). Taxonomy (NCBI): domain Bacteria; kingdom Bacillati; phylum Actinomycetota; class Actinomycetes; order Kitasatosporales; family Streptomycetaceae; genus Streptomyces; species Streptomyces sp. NPDC051109. The sequence continues at coordinate 218,575 of NZ_JBITFF010000004.1, read as the reverse complement.
CCTCGACGACCTCGCCGGAGGCCACCCCCGCGTCGATCTTGTCGCCGACGCCGTACTGGTCCTCAAGGATCATGAACACGCCGGACAGGAAGTCCGTCACCAGGTTCCGCGCGCCGAAACCGATCGCCACACCGGCCACACCGGCGCTCGCGAGCAGCGGGCCCAGGTTGATGCCCAGCGCGCCGAGCACCATCAGCCCGGCCGTGCCGAGGATCAGGAAGGAGGCCACCGAACGCAGGACCGAGCCGATCGCCTCGGAGCGCTGCCGCCGCCGCTCCGCGTTGACGAGGAGCCCGCCGAGCGCCATGCCCTCGACGGCCTCGGCGCCCCGGTTCATGCGCATTATGAGCTTGGTCAGCGACTTGCGGACCAGCGAGCGGAGCGCGGCCGCGATCACCAGGATCAGCAGGATCTTCAGGCCGAGGTACAGCCATCCGGCCCAGTTCTCCTCGATGAAACTGGCGGCGTTCGTGACGCTCTCGTGGGCCTCCTTGACGGAAGCGGCCGGGTCCGGGGTGTCGGCTGCCAGGGGCAGCAGGGCGGCAGGCCAGGGCACGACGGGAACCTCCAGGTATAGCGGTCTGCCCGCGGAAAGGGATGTGCGGGGCAGGTCATCCACACTAACGGGGCATTCGGGTGACCCCGTTGCCGTGTTCGAGGGAGAGACCGGGCTCACCTGGGGATGAAGCGGGTGTGGTTGAAAACACCTCGGACCCGTTACGGGCGCGTGGTGGCGCTTCGACCAGCCGTAAGGGGAGACTGGAGAGCAGATCGTCCCGGCGCGAGCCACGCGCCGCCGGCGTACAAGGAGGCAGTCCGTGCCGCACGTCCTGGTCCTCAATGCGTCGTACGAGCCGCTCGGCGTCGTACCGCTCCGCCGCGCGCTCGTCCTCGTCCTGGAGAACAAAGCTGTCTCCCTGGAGGAATCCGGCGCCTTTCTGCACAGCGCGACGAGAGCCGTCCCCGCTCCCAGCGTGGTCCGGCTCAAGCGCTTCGTGCGGGTCCCCTACCGGGGGCCCGTTCCTCTCACCCGCCGCGCGCTGTTCGCCCGCGACGGCGGACGCTGCATGTACTGCGGCGGGGTCGCGACCAGCGTCGACCACGTGATCCCGCGCAGCCGGGGTGGGCAGCACGTGTGGGACAACGTGGTCGCCGCATGCCGGCGGTGCAACCACGTCAAGGCGGACCGGCACCTTCTGGAGCTGGGCTGGCGCCTGCGCCACCAGCCGGCTCCGCCATCGGGTCTGGCCTGGCGCATCATCGGCACGGGCCACCGGGACCCCCGTTGGATGCCGTACCTGGAACCGTACGGCGCGGAAGCGGCCCTGGACCGCATCGGCGCGGCGGCGTCGTAGCGGCGGCGCCGTAGAGGACCGAGCCCGCCCCGGGACCAGGGGGTGTCCGGGGGCGGTTTCCCGTGCTCCCGACCAGCCCCTGCCCACCTCGCCCCGCCCCGAAAGTCGGCGCGTGCGTCCGGCCGCCTGCCCGTGCCCCCTGCCCGTGCGCCTGCTCCGCCGCCCGCGCCTGCCGACCCGTGCCGCCGCGGGCGGCGTCCGTTCCGGGGCCACGGGGGTTCTGACCCGGATGCGCCAGGAATGCGGCGCTGTCCACGGGGTATGGCTGCGATGTTCCCCGGCGGTGTTCCATGTTCCTGACCCACCCTCACACCCCTTACGGACACAGGAGCAACCGCCCGTGAACACCGAACCCGGCACCCGTCACACCCCTCTGCTCGCCCACCTGCCCGCGCAGGCCGGGTCCGCCGAGGGGCCCCTCACCAGCGAGCCCCCGCTCGCCGGTTCCGCGTACGCGCCGCTGACCAGCGAGCCCCCGCTCGCCGAAGAGGCCCCGCTGACGAGCGAACCGACCACGCCCGCCGCGGCCGCTGCCGCAGGCGACTAGACACAGGGACAGGTACTCGCATGGACGACCTCGCCCGGCTCGCGGCGCTGCACGGCGTCGCCACCACCTACCAGCCCGCCGAGGACGTTACGGTCCGGGTCCCGGAGACCACCGTCGCCGCCGTGCTGCGCCAGCTGGGCGTGGACTGCGACACCCCGGAAGCCGTACGGCGGCACCTGGCCGAAGCCGAGCGCGAGGCCTCGCGCCGGCTGTTGCCGCCCGTGCTGGTGTGGTGGGCCGGGTCGGAGCCGCCCGCCGAGCTGGCCGCGCTCCCTCCCGGTACGCGGATCCGCCTGGAGGGCGAAGAGGCCGACGCCGGAGGGGCCGAGGGCCGCGGGCCGAGCGCGGAGACCGCTCGCGACACGGGCGGGGTGTGGGACCGGGGCTCGGGGGCGGTGCCCCCGTTCGGGGTGCACCGGCTCGTCGCCGAGACCCCCGGGGGGCGCACCGGGGACGCCACGCTGATCGTGGCCCCTGAGCGGGCGCCCGGTGGGGGCGGCCGGGTGCACGGGGTGCTCGTGCAGCTGTACTCCCTGCTCTCCGAGCGGTCCTGGGGCATGGGGGACCTCGGCGATCTCGCCGCGCTCGCCCGGTGGGCGGGCCGGGCCCACGGGGCCGGCTTCGTCCAGGTCAACCCGCTGCACGCCGCCGTGCCCGGGGCGCCGACCGACCCCTCCCCGTACCGGCCCTCCTCGCGCCGCTTCCCCGACCCCGTCCACCTGCGGATCGAGGACGTGCCCGAGTACGCCGACTGCCCCGACCAGGAGGCCCTCGGCGACCTCGCCGGCCAAGGCGCCGAGCTGCGCCGCGAGGTGCTCGAAAAGGGGGCGCTGATCGACCGTGACGCCGTCTGGGAGCTGAAGCGCCAGGCCCTCGAACTCCTGTACGCCACTGCGCGTACCCCCGAACGCGAGGCCGACTACCGCCGGTTCTGCGCCGAGCAGGGTGCGGCGCTCGACCGCCACGCCGCCTGGTGCGCGGGCCGTTCCGGAGGCGGGACCGACTTCCACCGCTGGCTGGTCTGGCTGACGGACGCCCAGCTCGCCGCCGCCCAGCGGGCCGCCCGTGAGGCCGGGATGCCGGTCGGCATCGTCCACGACCTCGCCGTCGGCGTGCACCCCCACGGCTCGGACACCCTCGGTCCGCCCCTCTACGCGACCGGCGTCTCCGTCGGCGCCCCGCCCGACGCCTTCAACGCGCGCGGTCAGGACTGGGGGCTGCCGCCGTGGCGGCCCGACCGGCTCGCGGCCACCGGGTACGAGCCGTTCCGGGCCCTGCTGCGCGGGGTCTTCCGCTACGCCGGCGCCCTGCGCATCGACCACGTGATGGGCCTGTTCCGGCTCTGGTGGATCCCGGAGGGCGCCCCGCCCGCCGACGGCACGTACGTCTCCTACGACGGCGAGGCGATGCTCGCGATCCTGGTGCTGGAGGCCCACCGGGCCGGGGCCCCGGTCATCGGCGAGGACCTCGGGACGGTGGAGCCGCGCGTCCGCAAGGCACTGGCCCGGCGCGGGGTGCTCGGCACCTCGGTCCTCTGGTTCGAACGCGACTGGGCGGGCGACGGACAGCCGCTCGCCCCCGGGGCCTGGCGCGCCGACTGCCTGGCCACCGCCACCACCCACGACCTGCCGCCCACCGCCGCCAAGCTGGCCGGCGGCCATGTGGAACTGCGCGACCGGTTGGGTCTGCTGACCCAGCCGGTGGAGGAGGAGCGGGCCCAGGACGCCGCCGACACCGCCCGCTGGCTGGACGTACTGGAGGGGCTCGGCCTGGACACCAAGGGCGAGGAGGCCGCCGTAAGGGCCCTGTACGGCTTCCTGCTGCGCACCCCGGCCCGGATGGTCGGCGTCTGGCTGCCCGACGCGGTGGGGGACCGGCGGCCGCAGAACCTGCCCGGGACCTGGGACCAGTACCCCAATTGGCGGCTGCCGCTCGCGGACTCGGCGGGACGGCCGCTGACCCTGGAGGCGCTGGCCGCCTCGCCCCGGGCGAACGCCCTGCTGAGCGCGGTGCGGGAGGGGGCGGGTGCCCGTACGGCACCCCCGGGCGCGCGCCCCGTTTAGGTGTTCGCTACGTTTGCACCGTGGACAAGAAGAACGCTCTGCGCGCCGGCGCCGTCACGGCCGGATCGACGCTGATGATGCTGCTCATGACGTCTCCCGCGCTCGCGGTGACCCGCGACGACGGCGACGACCCGGGCAACGGTCTGAGCATCGCCCAGACCCTCGGCCTCTACGTGGCCACGCCGATCGTGCTGTTCCTGATCATCGCGGGCCTGGTGATGGTCCTCGACAAGTCGGACAGGCCGCAGCCCACCAACTGAACAGACTGACCGACCGACCCGACCGGGTCGGTCCCCGTCAGGCTTCCGGGGCGCCGGGGGTCCGCATATCGATGCCTTCCCGGCTTCGGTGCGGACCCCCGGCGCCCCGTCGTGCGTTCCCGGGGCCGCCGCGCCCCTCGGGGGTGTCTCCCTAGACCTCGGCCCGGGGGCGTCTCCCTAGACCTCGGCCATCAGCTTGCGGAGCAGGCCCGTCAGGACGGCGACCTCCTCGTCGCCGAGTCCCGCGAGCGCGGCCCGCTGTACCTCCAGCCCGGCGGCAACGGCCTCGTCGACGAGGGCGAGCCCGCGGTCGGTGATCGTCACCTGGAGCCCGCGCCGGTCGTGCGGATCGGGCTTGCGGCCGAGCAGGCCGGCCTTCTCCAGCTTGTCCAGGCGTCCGGTCATGCCGCCCGTCGTGAGCATGAGCGTGGCCGACAGCTGGCGCGGCGAGAGCGTGTACGGGGAGCCGGAGCGGCGCAGCGTCGCGACGACGTCGAACTCGCCGCGCGAGATCCCGTACCGGGCGTAGGCCTGCTCCACGGCGTCCCCCATGGCGCGGGCGATCCGGTAGATGCGGCCGAAGACGGCCATGGGGGCGGTGTCCAGGTCCGGTCGCACCACGTGCCACTGGTTGATGATCGCGTCGACGGCGTCCGCGGGGACGGGTCCCCTGTCGACGGCGTCCTTTTTGGCCTCGGTCATGAAGCGCAGTATCCGGCCTTTCTCCGATCGTTCGCAAGAAAGTAGCTTGCCTAAAAGTAGCTTAGGAGTAAGCTACTTTCTCGTAAGCAGCCTACTGGGGGAGCCACCTGCCATGAAGCGTTTCGCCACCGTCGCACTGACCGCCCTCGCCCCGATCTCCTGGGGCTCGACCTACGCCGTCGCCACCGAACTGCTCCCGCCCGACCGGCCCCTGTTCACCGGGGTCATGCGGGCCCTGCCCGCCGGCCTCCTGCTCACCGCCCTGGCCCGCAGGATCCCGAGCGGCGCGTGGTGGTGGAAGTCCGCCGTCCTCGGCACGCTCAACATCGGCGCCTTCTTCCCGCTGCTGTTCCTCTCCGCGTACCGGCTGCCCGGCGGGGTGGCGGCCGTCCTCGGCTCCGCCGGGCCGCTGTTCGTCGTCGGACTCGCCGCCCTCGTCCTGGGGGAGCGGGCGCGGCTGCGGACCGTACTCGCCGCCGTCGCGGGGGCGTTCGGCGTGAGCATGGTCGTCCTGACGGCCGCGGCCCGGCTGGACCTCGTCGGCATCATCGCCGGCGTGGTCTCCTCCGCCTCCATGGCCGCGGGCACGGTCATGACCAAGCGCTGGGGGCGCCCGGAGGGGGTCGGCCCGCTGGCCCTGACCGGCTGGCAGCTCACCGCGGGCGGGCTGGTCATCATCCCCGTCGCGGCCCTGGTCGAGGGGGCCCCGCCCGCGCTCGACGGCAAGGCCTTCCTCGGGTACGGGTACATGATGCTGATCAACACCGGTATCGCGTACTGGCTCTGGTTCCGCGGGATCGGCCGGCTCACCGCCACCTCGGTCACCCTGCTCGGCCCGCTCTCGCCGCTGACCGCGGCGGTCATCGGCTGGGCGGCCCTCGGTCAGGCTCTGTCCCCCGTACAGCTGCTGGGCATGGCGATCGCCTTCGGGGCCACGGTCGCGGGCCAGCTGTTCGCCGCCGGGACGAAGGTGGAACCGTTCAGTTCTACTGAACAGAATGGTCAGAATATTTCGATGGACCTGACGGATGCCCCGGTGCGACGGTAGAGCCACTTCAGGCGAGACCTGATCAGACCGGCACCCGAGGGGGAGACACACCGTGGCCGTCATGGACAGGGTCCGTACGCAGCAGCAGCAGCAGCCCGAGGCCGGGCCCGGCGGCCGGGGGCCGAAGGGGCCCGCAGGACTCGGCCTCCTCCTCGCCCTGGTCGCGACGGTCGTCTGGTCCGGGAGCTTCGTCGCCACCCGGGGGATGGCCGACAGCGTCCCGCCCGTCCAGGCCGTGTTCTGGCGCTGGGTCATCGCGGCCCTCGCCGTCGCCCCCTTCGCGGCCCGCCAGGCCTGGCAGCAGCGGGCGCTGATCCGCCGCCACCTCGGGTTCATCGCCCTCGCCTCGCTGTTCGGCGTCGCCCTGTACAACACGCTCGTGCACCAGGCCGGACTGACCACCTCCGCCTCCAACATGGGCATGATCATGGCCGCCTCGCCGGTCGTCATGGCGCTGTACGCCCGCCTCGGCGGTGAACGGCTCGGCGTCCGGCGGACCTTCGGGCTGCTGCTCGCCGCGTTCGGGGTGCTGCTGCTCGTCGGGGACGGCTCGCTCGGCTTCGACTTCGGTGCCGGCGACCTGTGGATGCTCGCCGCCGCCCTGTCGTTCGCCACGTACAGCGCGCTGCTCAAGCGCAAGCCCGCCGAGCTCGGCGGATTGGCCTTCCTGATCAGCACCTTCGTGCTCGGCGCGCTGATGCTGGCCCCCGCGTACGCCGTGTCCGTCTCCGTCCAGGGCGGCTTCGAGCTCACCGCGGGCACCGGCGGCATGCTGCTCTACGTCGGCGTCATGTCCTCCGCGGTCGCCTTCTTCGCCTGGAACAAGGCCATCTCGCTCATCGGCGCCGCCCGCGCGGGAGTCGTCTACTACCTCCAGCCGGTCTGCGTCGCAGGCCTCGGCCTCCTGCTCCTGGGCGAGCGGACCGGCCCGGCAGAGCTGTTCTGCATGGCGCTGATCCTCGGCGGCGTGGGCCTGGGCGCCCGCCGGTAGGTTCGGTCCCATGACCGAGTGGGACATCAAGAAGCTGCGCATCCTGCGGACCCTGGCCGACCGGGAGACCGTGACCGCGACGGCCGAGGCGCTGCACATGACGCCCTCGGCCGTTTCGCAGCAGCTGACCAATCTCGCACGGCAGCTGGGGGTGCCGCTGCTGGAGGCGCAGGGGCGCCGGGTCCGGCTCACGGACGCGGCGCACCTCGTACTGCGGCACGCGGAGGCGGTGTTCGCGCAGCTGGAGCGGGCGGACGCCGAGCTGGCCGGATACCTGGCCGGGGACGCGGGGGAGGTCCGGATCGGGGCGTTCTCCACGGCCGTGCCCGTACTGGTGGTCCCGGCGGTGGCGGAGCTGCGCCGCAGCCACCCGGGGGTGGAGGTACGGGTTCGCGAGACCGAGGCGGCGCAGGCGTACGAGCTGCTGGCGGCCGGCGCCGTCGACCTGGCCCTCTCGCTGGCGGCGCACGCGCCCACCGCCCGGGACCCGCGGTTCACCCGCATCACGCTGCTGGAGGACCCCCTCGACGTGGCCCTGCCGCCGGACCACCCCCTCGCCGCGGCCCCGGCCCTGCGGCTGGCGGACCTGTCCGGCGATCCGTGGATCTACGGGGGCAGCGGTCCCTGGCAGGAGATCGCCCGCAACGCCTGCGAGGCGGCCGGCTTCGTCCCGGAACAGGCGCACTCGGCATCCGGCTGGACCGCGATCCTCGCCATGGTCGAGGCGGGGATGGGCGTGGCCCTGGTCCCCCGCATGGTGTCGGGCCGTGCCTCGGGGGTGGCGGTGCGGGTCCTGGCCCACGACCGCCCCACCCGCCACGTCCTGGCGGCCACCCGCCGCGGCGGCGAAGGCGCCCCGGCCGTGTCCGGGGTCCTGGCCGCCCTGCGCGCGGTGGCCGCGCGGCGCACCCCGTGAGCGAGCACCGCGCTCGCTGACCGGAAAGCCGGCGCCCCGGCCCCGCGGGAGCGGGAGCCGGGGCACCGGACGGTCAGGCTGCGGGGCGGGTCAGGAAGCCGACGCCGCGTCCGCGGACTGGGCCTTCAGGGCGCGCTCCACGCCCGAGCGGGACTCCGAGACCAGGCGGCGCAGGGCCGCGTTCGGCTCGGCCGAGGCCAGCCAGGCGTCCGTCGCCGCCAGGGTCTCCGGGGAGACCTGGAGCGAGGGGTACAGGCCCACCGCGATCTGCTGGGCGATCTCGTGGCTGCGGTTCTCCCAGATCCCCTTGACCACCGCGAAGAACTTCTCGGTGTACGGGGCCAGCAGCTCGCGCTGGTCGGTCTGGACGAAGCCGCCGATCACCGCTTCCTGCACCGCGTTCGGCAGGTCCGCGGACTCCACCACGGAGGCCCACGCCTCCGCCTTGGCCTCCGCCGTCGGGCGCGCGGCCCGCGCCGTGGCCGCGTGGCGCTCGCCCGCGGCCGTACGGTCGCGCTCCAGCTCCGCGTCGATGGCCGCGTCGCCCAGGACACCCGTCGCGACGAGGCGCTCCAGGAACGCCCACCGCAGCTCGGTGTCCACGACCAGGCCCTCGATCTCCGCCGCACCGTCCAGCAGCGCGGACAGGTACGTCAGCTGCCCCTCGGTGCGGGCCGTCGCCGCGAACGCGCGCGCCCACGCCAGCTGGTGGTCACTGCCCGGCTCGGCGCCGCGCAGGTGCTCCAGCGTGGCCTCGGTCCAGGCCGCCAGGCCCTGCTCCCGCCACGCCGGGTCGGCGTACAGGTCCACGGCCAGCTTCACCTGCCGGTGCAGCGACTGGACCACGCCGATGTCCGACTCCTTGCCGATGCCGGCCAGGACGAGGGCGAGGTAGTCGCGCGTGGCCAGTTCGCCGTCGCGGGTCATGTCCCACGCCGAGGCCCAGCACAGCGCCCGCGGCAGCGACTCGGTGAAGTCGCCGAGGTGCGCGGTGACGTTGGCGAGGGAGACCTCGTCCAGGCGGACCTTGGCGTACGACAGGTCGTCGTCGTTCAGCAGCACGACGGCCGGCCGGGCGCGGCCGACCAGCTCCGGAACCGCGGTCAGCTCGCCGTCGATGTCCAGCTCGATGCGGTCCGTACGGACGAGCTTGCCGCCGTCCAGGTCGTACAGGCCGATCGCGATGCGGTGCGGGCGCAGCGTGGGCTCGCCCTTGGCGCCCGCGGGCAGCGCCGGGGCCTCCTGGCGTACCGCGAACGCGGTGATGTTCCCGGCGGCGTCCGTCTCGACGGCGGGGCGCAGGATGTTGATGCCCGCCGTCTCCAGCCACGCCTTCGACCAGGCGGCCAGATCCCGGCCCGAGGTCTCCTCCAGGGCGCCCAGCAGGTCCGACAGGCGCGTGTTCCCGAACGCGTGCGCCTTGAAGTACGCCTGCACGCCCTTGAAGAAGGCCTCCATGCCGACGTAGGCCACGAGCTGCTTGAGCACCGAGGCGCCCTTGGCGTACGTGATGCCGTCGAAGTTGACCAGGACGTCGTCCAGGTCACGGATGTCGGCCATGATCGGGTGCGTGGAGGGCAGCTGGTCCTGCCGGTACGCCCACGTCTTCATGGAGTTGGCGAACGTGGTCCACGCGTGGGGCCACTTCGAGCCCTCCGCGTACGCCTGGCAGGCGATCGACGTGTAGGTGGCGAAGGACTCGTTCAGCCACAGGTCGTTCCACCACTCCATGGTGACCAGGTCGCCGAACCACATGTGCGCCAGCTCGTGCAGGATCGTCTCCGCGCGCACCTCGTACGCCGCGTCGGTCACCTTGGAGCGGAAGACGTACTGGTCGCGGATGGTGACCGCGCCCGCGTTCTCCATCGCGCCCGCGTTGAACTCGGGGACGAAGAGCTGGTCGTACTTGGCGAACGGGTAGTCGTAAGCGAACTTCTCCTGGAACCAGTCGAAGCCCTGGCGGGTCACGTCGAAGATCGCCTCGGCGTCCAGGAACTCGGCGAGCGACGGCCGGCAGTAGATGCCCAGCGGTACCGACTGGCCGTTCGGACCCTCGTACGAGCTGTGCACCGCGTAGTACGGGCCGGCGATCAGGGCCGTGATGTAGGTGGAGATGCGCGGCGTCGGCTCGAAGCGCCAGACGTTGTCCTTGACGTCCGCGGCCTGCGGCGTGGGGGAGTTCGAGATGACCGTCCAGCCCTCGGGGGCCGTCACGGTGAACTGGAACGTCGCCTTCAGGTCGGGCTGCTCGAAGTTGGCGAACACGCGCCGTGCGTCCGGCACCTCGAACTGGGTGTACAGGTAGGCCTGCTGGTCGACCGGGTCGACGAAGCGGTGCAGGCCCTCGCCCGTGTTGGTGTAGGCGCAGTCCGCGACGACGCGGAGCTCGTTGGCGCCGGCCGCGAGGTGGTGCAGCGCGATGCGCGAGTCCCGGAAGACCTCGGCCACGTCCAGCGACTTGCCGTTCAGGACGACCTCGTGCACGGCCGGGGCCACCAGGTCGATGAAGGTCTCGGCGCCGGCTTCGGCCGACTGGAACCGCACGGTGGTCACGGACGGGTACGTGCCGCCCTCCTGCGCACCGCTGAGATCGAGTTCGACCTCGTACGAGTCGACGGTGAGCAGCTTCGCCCGCTGCTGAGCCTCTTCACGGGTGAGATTCGTGCCAGGCACGCGGTCATCTCCTTTGATGGTGACGTTGCCCCGCCATCCTTCCACGTGGGCCCGCCGGACGCCCTTGAGTAATCCACAGGCGAAACGCGACGTCCGATTTCCGCCAGCTTCGCCGGTTCCGGGCGCGCACCCTGGACGCCATGACCACACGATCCGCGCCGCGAACGGCGCTCCCCGCGGTACGTCCCATCGCCCCCGCCGCACTCGCGGGGCTGCGCGCCCGTGACGACGCAGGCCGGCCCTGCCTGCCGTACGAGGACCCCGAGGGCGGCGCCCCGCTGCGCTGCTGCCTGCGCGGCAGCCGCCCCGGCGAGCGGATCGCCCTCGTCTCGTACGCGCCGCTGCGCCGCTGGGCGGCCGAGCAGGGCGCCGACCCGGGCGCGTACGACGAGCAGGGGCCGGTGTTCGTCCACGCCGCCGACTGCGGAGGCCCGGCCGAGGCCCCCGGCTACCCCTTCGCCCACCCCGGGGCACTGCGCACGGTCCGCCGCTACGACGCCGCGGGGCGCATCCTCGGCGGCCGCGCCCTGCCCCCGGGCGCCACCGCCGAGGATGCGGACGCGGTCCTGGAGGAGGCGTTGGAAGAGGCCTTCGCGGACCCGGAGGTCGCGCTCGTGCACGTGCGCGCCACCGAGTTCGGCTGCTTCCTCTTCGAGGCCCGCCGGCCCTGACGGCCGGCGGGAACGCGGAAGGGGCGGCACCGGCCGGTGCCGCCCCTTCCGCATGCGATCGGGATCAGCCGCGGAGCTCCTCGGCGACCAGCTCGGCGATCTGCACCGCGTTCAGGGCCGCGCCCTTGCGGAGGTTGTCGTTCGAGAGGAACAGCGCGAGGCCGTTCTCGACCGTCTCGTCGACGCGGATGCGGCCCACGTACGAGGCGTCCTTGCCCGCCGCCTGCAGCGGGGTCGGGATCTCCGAGAGCTCGACGCCCGGGGCGTCCTTCAGCAGCTCGTACGCGCGCTCCACGCTGATCGGGTTCGCGAAGCGGGCGTTGACCTGGAGGCTGTGGCCGGAGAAGACCGGCACGCGCACGCAGGTGCCGGAGACCTTGAGCTCCGGGATCTCCAGGATCTTGCGGGACTCGTTGCGGAGCTTCTGCTCCTCGTCGGTCTCGAAGGAGCCGTCGTCGACCAGGTTGCCCGCGAGCGGGACCACGTTGTACGCGATCGGGCGCTTGTAGACGGCCGGCTCGGGGAAGTCCACCGCGCCGCCGTCGAAGGTCAGCTGGTCGGCGGCCTCGGAGACCGCGCAGGCCTGGCCCTTGAGCTCGGCGACACCGGCCAGGCCCGAGCCGGAGACGGCCTGGTAGGTGGTGGCGACCATCGACGTCAGGCCGGCCTCGTCGTGCAGCGGGCGCAGCACGGGCATCGCGGCCATGGTGGTGCAGTTCGGGTTCGCGATGATGCCCTTGGGGCGGTTCTTGATCGCGTGCGGGTTGACCTCGGAGACGACGAGCGGCACGTCGGGGTCGCGGCGCCAGGCGGAGGAGTTGTCGATCACGACCGCGCCCTGGGAGGCGACCTTCTCGGCGAGGGCCTTGGAGGTCGCGCCGCCCGCGGAGAAGAGGACGATGTCCAGGCCGGAGTAGTCCGCGGTGGAGGCGTCCTCGATGGTGATCTCCCGGCCCTCCCAGTCGAGGGTCGAGCCCGCGGAACGGGCCGAGGCGAACAGCCGCAGCTCGTCCACCGGGAACTTGCGCTCGGCGAGGATGCCGCGCATGACTGCGCCGACCTGACCGGTGGCTCCGACGATTCCGACCCTCACGGTGACTCCTTCTGCTCCGTACGACGCGGGCGCGCGTGAAACCATCATGCGTTCGACCCCACGAGCCTTGTCCAATCCATTGTCCGAGGAACGGACAGTGTCCCGATTGTGAACCCCCGTGACACGTTCGTGGCGGCTGTGTTGCACCCCCGCCGAACGCCCCTTTTGCCAGATCGCGGCCGGTTACGGTCCGGTCTGTCGCGTCCGCTCGCCGGACGGGCGTTCCGTATATCGAACTCGGGGAGAACCGCCGTGCGCGCCCTTCGCCACAGCCACCGCCGCCGGTCCATACCGGCGCTCGCCGCCCTCGCGGCCGCCGCCGTCGCCGCACCCGTCCTGCTGGCCGCCACCCCGGCGGCCGCCCGTCCGCGCGAGGGCCGGCTCGCCGAGGAGCTGGTGTCGGAGGTCACCGCCCGCGGCGCCTACCGCCACCTGGCCAGGTTCCAGCAGATCGCCGAGGCCAACGGAGGGAACCGGGCCGCCGGCACCCCCGGCCACGTCGCCTCGGCCGCGTACGTCCACGACGCCCTCAAGAAGGCCGGGTACCAGGTCGCCTACCAGGACTTCGACATCTTCGAGGCGCACACGAGGACGGAGAGGACCACCGTCCTCGGCGCGGAGCCGCGCGAGCTGCCCACCGCCGCCTTCACCTTCACCAAGTCCACGCCGGCGGGCGGCCTGACCGCCCCCGTCGCCCTCGCCCGGGTCGACGAGACCCCGGGCTGCGACGCCGCCGACTATCCGGCCGGCGCGTTCACCGGGAAGATCGCTCTGGTCAAGCGGGGAGCCTGCACCTTCGTCGAGAAGCAGAAGGCCGCCGCCGCGGCCGGCGCCGTCGGCGTGATCGTCTACAACCACAGCGGGACCACTCCGGTCCGCGGCGGGTTCTCCTCCCCGGCCGAGGGGATCATCCCGAGCGCCGGACTGACTCGCGCCGACGGCGAGGCGCTGGCCGCGGCCGCCGCCGCGGGCGAGGTGACCGTACGCCTGGACCTGGACCAGGAGCACGTGAAGAAGACCACCCGCAACGTGATCGCCGAGACCAGGGGCGGCCGCTCCGACCGCGTCGTCACCGTCGGCGCCCACCTGGACTCGGTCCCCGAGGGCCCGGGCGTCAACGACAACGGCTCCGGCTCGGCGGGCCTGCTGGAAGTGGCCCTCAAGCTCGCGGACGAGGGGGCCAACAGGAAGGGCAGGGGCCCCGCGAACAAGGTCCGCTTCGCCTGGTGGTCGGCCGAGGAGCTCGGCCTGCTGGGCTCCGAGCACTACGTGGCACAGCTGTCGGAGAGGCAGAGGAAGGACATCGCGCTCTACCTGAACTTCGACATGATCGCCTCGCCGAACCCGGTCCAGTTCGTCTACGACGGCGATGACTCGGACAGGGTCGGCGAGGGCGCCGGTCCGGCCGGCTCGGCGCAGATCGAGGCGCTCATCAACGGCTTCCTGGACAAGAAGGGCAAGCCGCACGAGGGCAGCGACTTCGACGGCCGCTCGGACTACGGCCCGTTCATCGCGCACGGCATCCCGGCCGGCGGCACCTTCACCGGCGCCGAGGGCGTCAAGACCGCCGAGCAGGCCAGGCGGTACGGCGGCACGGCGGGGGCGCCGTACGACCCGAACTACCACGGGGCGGGCGACACCCTGAAGAACCTGGACCTGAAGGCCTTCGACACCAACCTGGACGTCATCGCCCACGCGGTCGGCACGTACGCCCAGGACCTGAGCTCGCTGGGCGCCTAGCCGGCGCGCGGTGCCGCGGGGGGAACGGCGAAGGGGCGGGCGCCCGATCCGGGCGCCCGCCCCTCCGTCATGCGATCAGCCGGTCACCCGTTACGGGAGGACCTTCTCGATCTGGACGCTACCGGTGCCGGCGGCGGTGCCGCGGGCGTTGAGCAGCTTGACCTCGCCGAAGAACTGACGGCCCTCGGGGGCCGGAGCGGTGGCGAGGACGTTCGCCGTGACGGACGCCGAGGCGCCGTTGGCGAGGTTCACCGCGGCGGCCCCGTCGACCTGGACGGCGCCCAGGGAGGACGAGAAGTACACGTCGCGGTAGTCGTACGTGGTGGACCCGGACGGAACGGCGTAGCCGTCCACCTGGATCGTGTAGGTGCCGGCGGCCGGGTTGAGCAGGGTCACGGCCTCCTCGGAGTCGCCGTCGGCGGAGGAGCCGACCTTCACGCCGTCCTTGAGGACGGTGAGGTCGAGGTCGGCACCGGTGTCGGAGACACCGCCGATGGCCACGTCCAGGCGGGAGACGCCCTCACCGATGGTGACGGTGCTCGTCTGGGTCTCGCCGTTGGCGATGGTCGGCTTGGCGACCTTCGCGGAGCCGAGCGGGCCGCCCTGGAGCTTGCCGCCGGCGATGGCCGCACCGTCGTTCTTCACGGTCCACTGGACCGGGGCCGGGGTGCCCTGCTTGACCTCGGGAAGGACCTTGACCGCTGGGTCGAAGCCCGCGCCCAGGACGCTGACGTCCAGCTTGAACGGGTTGTCGAGCAGCGGCGACGTACGGCGCGACTCGACCTCGATCTCCCAGACGCCCGGCGTCGGGTTCTCGTACGAGCGCAGGTCGGGGCGGCACTTGTTGGCCGGGTTGTCGTAGTTCGGGTAGCACTGGGTGGTCGCGCTGTCCTCGACGCCCGTGCCGTACGGGTGGATCGAGATGAAGCGCGTCTGGCTGCCCGCCGCGAGACCGCCGAGGGCGACCTCAAGGGACTTCGCGCCCTGCGGCACGGTGACGAAGTACGACTTGTGGCTGTTGCGCTGGACGGAGGAGGTGTCCGACAGCGTGAACGACGGCTTCGCCAGCGGGGTGGAGGCGACGACCGTGGTCAGGATCTGCTTGTCGATGCCCTCGGTGGTCTCGTCGTCCAGCTGCAGGATGCCGCTGTGGACGCCGGCCGACTTCGGGTTGGCCTCGACCTTGATGGTGACCGGCTTGTTCAGCGGCAGCGTGACGTAGTCGTAGCCGCCGACGACCTTGAACGTGCCGTCGTTGTTGCGCCAGCTCAGGTTGTGCCGGGTGCCGTACTTGACGCCCGTGGTGCGGGTGACGACGACGTCGTAGACCTTCTTCTGGCCGACCTTGAGGCCGCCCTCGCGGTCGTAGAGGCCGGTGCCGAAGCCCGGGGTCTTCAGGAACTGGTCGAGCGCGGTGTCGACCGGTGCCTTGACGGTGAACTCGTTGGCCTTGGCGTCGCGCTGGAGGGACTCCCACGCGTCGACGATGTTGATGAGGCCCGCGCCCTGGGCGTGCGCCGGGACGTCGGCGATCTTCTTCGCGGTGCTGGTGAGCGCCACGCGCAGGCTCGCCGGGGTGACCGTCATGTGCTGCTGCTTGGCGGCCGAGAGCAGCAGGGCGCTGGCGCCCGTCGCCTGCGGCGAGGACATCGAGGTGCCCTGCAGCATCGAGTAGCCGGCCGGCAGGTTGTAGCCGGCCTCCTTCACCGGGGAGCCGGGCAGCCAGGTCTGCGTGGTGTTGATGGCCGCGCCGGGGGCGGTGATGGTCGGCGTGAAGCCGCCGTCCTCACGCGGACCGCGCGAGGAGAACGGGAACATGTCGTACTTCTTGGTCACGCCGGAGCCGTAGTTCGCGGCCCAGGTCTCCTTGGAGACCGCGGCACCCACGGAGATGACCTTGTCCGCGAGACCGGGGTCGCCGATGGTGTTGACACCGGGGCCCTCGTTGCCCGCCGAGATGACGAGCTGGACACCGTAGGTGTCGATGAGGTTCTTGTAGAGCTCGGCGCGGGCGTTGTTGCCGTCGTTCAGCGCCGGCAGGCCGCCGATGGACATGTTGACGATGTCCACACCGCGGTTGACGACGAGGTCGATCATGCCCTCGGTCAGCGCGACGTTGGTGCAGCCGCCGGACCAGGAGCAGGCGCGCGAGGAGACGATCTTCGCGCCGGGCGCCTCGCCGTTCATCTTGCCGCCGAAGAGGCTGTTGGCGGCGGTGATGCCGGCGACGTGCGTGCCGTGCTCGGACTCGATGATGCCGATGTTGACGAAGTCGGCCTTCTTGCCGACCCAGTCCCCGCCCAGCGGGTCCATCGGGACGTCCTTGCGGATCTGGATCACGAACGGAATGCGCTCGGCGACGTCGGTCGCCGGGTTGTCCGTGCCGAAGTAGCCGATCTGGTAGCCGTCCTTGTACGGCTTCATCGGCTCGTTGTTCGTGAAGTCGCCGTCCTGGTCGGTGTCGACGCGGACGGTGCCGGCGGCGGCGTCGTAGAGCATGCCGAACCGGTCGGTGGTGTCCCCGTCCCGGTTGACGTCGCCCTTCGCGTCACCGGTGGCGGTGATCGACTCGCTGAACCGGCTCCACTGGTACGAGCCCTCCGGGGCCTTCCAGCTCTGGCCGCCCGCGCTGAAGGTGCCGCCCGCGGCCGTGACCGGGGTGATCTGCGCGCGCCAGGTGGCGTCGTTGTCCGTGATCGGGTCGGTCGCGGTGACCCAGTCGACGATCTTGCGCTCGCCGGTGGTGGTCTTCTGGAGCGCCGGGTGGCCGAGGTCGACGCCCGAGTCCAGGATGCCGATGGTCACGCCGCGGCCGTCGGCCTGCGGGTTCTTGGCGACGAAGTCCACCGCGCCCGTCTCGAAGGACGGGTTGTACGGGTTCTTCGCGGGGGTGTTCTTGTCCGGCCCCGGGTAGGTCTCGGAGGCGGTCTTCCCCGCCGACCCCGAGTCCTTGCCCGCGTCGGGACGCGGGTCCGAGAGCTGGATCTCGTGCTTGAGGTCCAGGGCGTGCACCGAGGACAGCTTCGCGGCCGCCTTGAGCGCGGCCTCGGCCTTGGCGGTCGGCAGCGTGGCCCGCACGTAGCCGAGCTTGTCGTTCGTCTGGCCGACGGAGGCGCCCTGGACCGCACCGAGCTGGTCCGCGACCTGCTTGGTCTGGCCGGGCGCGGTGGCCACCATGACGGTGACGGTCGCGTCACCCTTGGCCTTGGCCTGCTGGAGCAGCTCGGCGTCCGCCGAGCCGATCTTCTCGTCGGCGGACTTGACGGCCGGGCTCGTGCCCGGGGTGCCGGCGGGGCCGGTCGCCGCGAACACGGGCGCCGCGCCCGCGGTCGCCAGTGCGGCGACCAGGCCGGCCGCGGCCGCGACGCGCGCGACGCGTCTGGCCCCGGATATGGAGCTGGGGGATTCGAGGGTCATCAGCATCCCTGGATAAGTGAAAGATACGGTCCGGATTTCGGTGCCGGATGACCGGTCAGCTTTGCGCAACCGACCGCTCTTTGGGGAGGCTTGTCATTGACCGAGACCTGACATGGCGGACTCTCGCCAGGTCGGATCATGCGCCATCGAGGCCGTACCGGGGCGTACTCGTACGAATCACAGGGGTTGAAGAGTTGCTTTGTCGACTTCCCGACCTCGTTGCGCGGATGGTCCGGAGTTCGGTCTCAGATCGGGTGTGACAACTTTCGGGCCGTCAGCGCACGCGCGTGCGCGCGTAGTGCCGCGAGGCCTTCGCCCGGTTTCCGCACACGGACATGGAGCACCAGCGCCGGGTGCCGTTGCGCGAGGTGTCGTGGAAGTGCAGCACGCAGGTTTCCGAGGCGCACTTGCGGATCCGTTCGGGTGCCGTCCCCAGCAGTTCCAGGTAGTCGCGGGCGGCCGTCCAGGCCGGACCCCAGGTCGGGTCCTCGAACTCGGCGCGCTCGCCCGGGCCTTCAGGGGTCAGGGTGGCCCGGATCCGGCCGTGCTCCAGGACGGCGTCGACGAGGGCGCGCGCGCCCTCGTCGGCCGGGTCCGCGACCGTACGGGCGAGTGCCTCGCGGGCGGTCAGCAGGTGGACGAGGGTGGCCGCGTCGGCGCGGAAGCGGTCGGCCAGACCGGTGCTGCGCAGCCAGATCGCGAGCCCCTCGACCCGGGTCAGCCCGAAGGCGCCGGCGAAGAGGTCGGCGATCTCGCCGTCCCGCATCCAGCGCGTGTTCAGCAGGTCCAGTGAGACCGGCTCGCCCGTCAGGGGGCGGGGATCCGCCGCCGCTGTCGCCATCTCGCCGCTCCCTCCGCACGCGCCCGCTAACCCCTCAAGGGTACGTGACCGGTTGACACCTTCGGCTGTAACCTTTAAGTTCGATTTAGAAGGTTAGACATGAGTAGTGGAACCGATGAAAGGGGGCAGCCGTGACGGCTGTCATCAGCAAGCTGCGCACCGGGCACGTGGGTCTGAACGTCACCGACCTCGCCCGTTCCCTCGCCTTCTACCGGGACGCCCTCGGCTTCGAGCTGCTGGGCGAGGGCAAGGAAGAGGGCCGCCGCTTCGCCTTCCTCGGACAGGACGGCGAGCTCGTCCTCACGCTCTGGCAGCAGGCCGACGGCGCGTACGCCCCGGCGGCCGCGGGACTGCACCACCTGGCGCTCTCCGCCGGCACCGGCGACGAGGTCCGCGCGTACGAGGAGCGGCTGCGCGGGCTGGGTGTGGAGTTCGCCTACGAAGGGGTGGTCGCCCACGGCGAGGGCAGGGCCTCCGGCGGCATCTTCTTCCACGACCCCGATGGCACCCGCCTGGAGATCTCCGCGCCGGTCGGCGCCGAGGGGGCGCCCGTCCCTGTCTCGGGGGCTCCGACCTGCGGGTTCTTCTAGGCGCTCAGTCAGGAGGCGGCATCATGGACCGGTACCACCAGGGCTCGCTGGCCGTGCAGGAACGCGTGGGGGTGCGCGAGCTCGCCGATCACGTCGGCCGTTCGATCGGTGCGGGGATCAAGGACGTCGCCGCGGCCTTCCTTGAGCTGCAGCCGCACCTGGTCGTCGGCGCCGCCGACGGGGCGGGGGGCGTGTGGGCCTCGTTGCTCACCGGCCCGCCCGGTTTCGTCCGGGCCACGGGTCCGCACCGGATGGCGGTCGCCGGCGGAGTGCCGGCCGGGGACCCCCTCGCCGAGGCGCTCGCCACGGCGGGTACCCGGGTCGGGACGATCTCCCTCGACCCGCGCACCCGGCGCCGGATGCGCCTGGGCGGGACCCTGGAGGTGACCGCGCGGGGGTTCGCGGTCGAGGCGGAGCGGGTCTTCGCCAACTGCCCCAAGTACATCCAGAAGCGGCAGCCGCTGGAGCTGGTCGCCGAGGGGGGCGGTGTCCTGCGGCGCGGGGGCGCGCTCACACCCGCGCAGGAACGGGCCGTCCGGGCCGCCGACACCTTCTTCGTCGCCACCACCGCGGGGAACGGGGTGGACGCCAGCCACCGGGGCGGAATGCCGGGCTTCGTCGAGGTGCTCTCGCCCGTCGAGCTGTCCTGGCCGGACTATGCGGGCAACGCCATGTTCCTGACCCTCGGGAACCTGGCCGTGGACCCGCGGGCCGGACTGTTGTTCCCGGACTGGGAGAGCGGGGCGGTGCTCCAGCTCAGCGGCACTGCCCGGACCGAGTACGGGCCCGACGGCAGCCGGAGCGTCCGCTTCCGGGTCGCGTCGGTGGTGGAGGGCCTGCACCCCGGGCGGCTGCGCTGGAGCGCCCCGGAGTACTCGCCGGCCAATCCGGCGCTGCCCTCTCACCGGGGGAGGACGACCAGGTAGGCGGCGGGCTCGCGGTCGGCGGAGGCCGTCAGCGCGGTCCGGACCACCGCCGCCTGCTGCTCGGGCCAGTCGCGCAGCTTGCGCGGGGTGATGTGCAGGACGGTCACCCCGAGCCGCTCCAGGGCCTCCCGCTTGCGGACGGCCTCCGAGAACTGCTCGTCCTCGCCCTGTCGGGGCGCACGGGTGTCGATCTCCACGGCGACGGCCTGTTCGGGCCAGTACGCGTCGACGCCGCCGAGGTGCGGGCCGCCGGGCAGGCGCAGGTCCACGTTCCAGACCGGCTCGGGAAGGTCGTATCCCCGTACGAGCCGGTACAGCCGGTCCTCGGCGATGGACCGGCCCTCCGCGAGCAGGGACTCGACGGCGTCCACGACGTGGGGGCGGTTCAGCAGCCGGGCCACCGTCAGCTCCCGTACGACGGCGGCCGGTTCGCAGTGCCCGCCGCGAACGGCCTCGCTGAGCAGGCGGCGTACGGTGCCCGCGTCGGAGAGCTGGGAGACCGCGTCGGCCAACGCCCGGGCCACGGGGGCGACGGGCAGCCCGGTCACCTGCTGCGGGCGGGGCGGGGTGTGCGTCCGCACGATCCGGACGGTGCCGACGGAGCGGAGCCGGCGGGTGTGCGGCACCAGTACGTCGATCTGCGTGAGGGCGAGCAGCGCGGGCGCGGAGGCGAACCGGTACAGCGCGAGGGCCGCGAGCCCGGTGACCATGGCCTCGCCGCCGCGGCGACCCGCGTACAGCAGCGCGGCGTGCAGGCGCTCCTCGCTGGTCGCGGCGCCGGGGTGGAGCAGGAACACCCCCGGCAGGATCTCCTGCCAGGGCCGCTCGGCGGCTTCGGAGGCACTGACACCGTGCTCGCGGAGCTGGGCGAGGCTCATGACGCGGGGGCGGCTGCCGGTGAGGTGGGCGAGGGGGAGGGGCGCGTTGTGGTTCATGCGGCGGAGATTCCCGCCCGCCCCGGCCCCGCTAACCCCTGTTACGCAGCCGTCGACAAATCCGGACAAGACCGCACTAAAGTACGGCCGTTCGAAAGCCGATAGCGCTGTTCGCATTGTTCGGCGGGGCCGGTCCGCCCAGGCGGACCGGCCCCGCCGACGACACTCCTAGACCGCGGCCGAACCTGCGGCGGCGGCTGCGTCGCAGGCCTGCGCGCGCAGCGCCCGCGCCAGGTCGTCACGGGCCTCCAGCACCAGTCGGCGCAGCGCCGGAGCGGCGTCGGCGTGCGCGGCGAGCCAGGCGTCCGTGGCGGCCAGGGTCGACTCCGAGTCCTCCAGCGACGGGTACATCCCCTTCACCACGTGCATGCCGATCTGGATCGACCGGTCCGCCCAGATGCGCTCGATCACCTCGAAGTAGCGCCCCGAGTAAGGCGCCAGCAGGGCCCGCTGCGAAGGCTGCTGCATGCCCGCGATCGTCGCCTCCACCAGCGCGTTCGACAGGGTGTCCGACTCGACGACCGCCGCCCACGCCTGGTCCTTGACCGCCTCGGAAGGCCGCGCCGCCAGGCAGCGCACCTGGTGCCGCTTGCCCGACGCCGTGTCGTCGCGCGCCAGTTCCGCCGTCAGCACGGCCTCGTCCACCGCGCCGTGCGCGGCCAGCGGCAGCAGGAAGTCCCACCGCAGCTCCTGGTCCACGTCGAGTCCGTCGATCCGCGCCGAACCGTCCAGCAGCCCCAGCAGCAGCTGGAAGTCGCCCTCCGTCGCCGCACCCGCCGCGAAGAAGCGAGCCCAGGTCAGCTGGTGCTCCGAGCCCGGCTCCGCCAGCCGCAGCTCCTGCAGCGCGACCGCCGACAGCGCCCGGCCGCCCTGCTCGCGCCAGTCGGCGGCCGCGTAGTGCGTGACGGCGGCCAGCGCCTGCGAGTGCAGCATCTGGAGCACGCCGACGTCGCTCTCGCGGCCGGCGTGGGCCAGCACCATCGAGATGAAGTCGCGCGCCGGCATCAGCCCGTCCCGCGTCAGGTTCCACAGCGCCGACCAGCACAGCGCCCGCGCCAGCGGGTCCGCCACGCTCCCGAGCCGCTGGCGCAGCGTCGCCAGCGAGCCCTCGTCGAAGCGCATCTTGCAGTACGTGAGGTCGTCGTCGTTGACCAGCACCAGGTCGGGCCGCTCCTGCCCGGCCAGCTTCGCCACGACCGTCGAGGCGCCGGCCACGTCCGCCTCGGCCTGCGCGTAGCGGACCAGCGCGCCTTCCTCCAGCCGGTACAGGCCGACCGCCACCCGGTGGGGGCGCAGTTCGTCTCCCTCCTGGACCACCGACAGCTCGGTCACCCGCCCGCCCGCGTCGTACGTCACCACCGGAGTCAGCACGTTCACACCGGCCGTCTGCAGCCACGCCCGCGACCACTCGGCCATGTCCCGCCCGGAGACCTCGCCGAGCACCGACAGCAGATCGTCCAGCGTGGTGTTCCCGTACGCGTTGGCCTTGAAGTAGCGTCGCGCGCCCTCCAGGAACGCGTCCCGGCCCACGTACGCGACGAGCTGCTTGAGCACCGCCGCGCCCTTGGCGTAGGTGATGCCGTCGAAGTTGAGCTTCGCGTCCTCCAGGTCACGGATGTCGGCCGTGATCGGGTGCGTGGAGGGGAGCTGGTCGGCCCGGTACGCCCACGCCTTGCGGTTGTTGGCGAAGGTCACCCACGCCTGGTCGAAGCGGGTCGCCTCCACCTGGGAGAAGGAGCCCATGAAGTCCGCGAAGGACTCCTTGAGCCACAGGTCGTCCCACCACTTCATGGTGACGAGGTCGCCGAACCACATGTGGGCCATCTCGTGCAGGATCGTGTTGCAGCGGCGCTCGTACGCGGCCCGCGTCACCTTGCCGCGGAAGATGTACTCCTCGCGGAAGGTCACCATCCCCGGGTTCTCCATCGCGCCCAGGTTGTACTCGGGCACGAAGGCCTGGTCGTACTTCCCGAAGGGGTACGGGTAGTCGAAGTGCTCGTGGAAGAAGTCGAAGCCCTGCTTGGTGACGAGGAAGACGTCGTCCGCGTCGAAGTGCTTCGCCAGCCCCTTGCGGCACATCGCGCCCAGCGGGATCGTCAGGTCCCCGCGCGTGTAGGTGTCCGTCACGTAGTGGTACGGGCCCGCCACCACGCACGTGATGTACGTGGAGATCGGCGCGGTCTCGGCGAAGCGCCGGGTCTGGCCCTCGCGGGACTCCTCGGCGCCGTTGCTCCAGACGTGCCAGCCCTCGGGCGCGGTCACCTCGAAGCGGTACGGGGCCTTCAGGTCGGGCTGCTCGAAGTTCGCGTACACGCGGCGGGCGTCGGCCGGCTCGTACTGCGTGTAGAGGTAGACCTCGCCGTCCTCCGGGTCGACGAAGCGGTGCATGCCCTCGCCGGTCCGGCTGTAGGCGCAGTTCGCGTCCACCACCAGGACGTTCTCGGCGGCCAGATCGGCCAGGGCGATCCGCGCCCCGTCGAAGACGGCGGCCGGCTCCAGCTCCCGCCCGTTGAGGGTGACGGAGTTCACCGACGGGGCGACGAGGTCGGCGAAGGTGGCCGAGCCGGGGGCCGCGGCCCGGAAGCGGATCGTGGTCACCGAGCGGAAGGTCCGGGGCCCCTCGGCCGGTTCGGCCTCGTCCACGGCGGACCTCAGGTCGAGGACCACCTCGTACCCGTCGACGGACAGCAGCTCGGCCCGCTCGCGGGCCTCGTCACGGGACAGATTCTCTCCGGGCACGTGCACTCCTTCGTGCGTGATCGCGATACCTGACGGAATCCTCGCACGGGGGAATGCGGGCGGGCCCGGCCTGGTTGGCGAGGGGGAACACGACCAGTGATGCTCAAGCGACTCTAGGAGAGACATGGCCGACACCCAGGTGCGCGAGAAGACCCCGGTCGACTTCTGGTTCGACCCGCTCTGCCCCTGGGCCTGGATGACGTCCCGCTGGATGCTGGAGGTCGAGAAGGTCCGCGACGTCGAGGTGCGCTGGCACGTGATGAGCCTCGCCGTCCTGAACGAGAACAAGCTCGACGAGCTGCCCGAGCGCTACCGCGAACTGCTCGGCCCCAAGGGCTGGGCGCCGGTCCGCGTGGTCATCGCGGCCCAGCAGAAGCACGGTGAGGAGATCACCGGCAAGCTCTACACCGCGCTCGGCACCCGGATCCACAACGAGGACAAGGGCGCGACCCGCGAGGTCATCGCCGAGGCGCTGGAGGAGGTCGGCCTGCCGGCCGAGCTGCTCGCCTACGCCGACTCCGACGAGTACGACCAGGTGCTGCGCGACTCCCACAACAACGGCATCGAGCGCGTCGGCCAGGAGGTCGGCACCCCGGTGATCTCCGTGCCCGGCGCCGAGGGCGACGAGGTGGCCTTCTTCGGTCCGGTCGTCACCCCGACCCCGCGCGGCGAGGCCGCCGCCCGGCTGTGGGACGGCACCCTGCTGGTCGCCTCCACCCCCGGCTTCTACGAGATCAAGCGCACCCGCACCAAGGGCCCGTCCTTCGAGTAGGCCTTGCCTTCCGGCGGACTGTCCGGCGCATACGGAAGACCCCCGCAAGTCACGTCCTTGCGGGGGTCTTCCGTTGGACACGCCCGCACGCGAAGGTTGAGAAGACGATCACGAGGCGGACGGCTCGGTGGAGCTGCGATCAGCCCTTGACGGGGATCAGCAGCGGGGTGTTCGCCTTGGCGTCGGCGTAGCGCTTGGCCACGTCCTGCCAGTTGACGACGTTCCACATGGCCTCGATGAAGTCCACCTTCTGGTTCTTGTACTGCAGGTAGAAGGCGTGCTCCCAGGCGTCGAAGACCAGGATCGGCGTGCTGGCCGCACCCACGTTGCCCTGGTGGTCGTAGACCTGCTCGACGATCAGGCGGCCGCTGACGGGCTCGTACGCGAGGACGCCCCAGCCGGAGCCCTGCGTCGCGGAGGACGCGAAGGTCAGCTGCTTCTTGAACTTGGCGAAGGAGCCGAAGGACTCGGTGATCGCGTCCGCGAGCTCGCCGACGCCGTCCGCCGCGGTGGGCTCGCCGCCGCCCTCGCCGGTCTTCGGGCTGGCCATGTTGTGCCAGTAGATGCTGTGCAGGATGTGGCCGGAGAGGTGGAAGGCCAGGTTCTTCTCCAGGCCGTTCAGCGCGCCCCAGTTCTCGTCGTCGCGCGCCTGCGCCAGCTGTTCCAGCGTGGTGTTGGCGCCGGCGACGTAGGCCGCGTGGTGCTTGTCGTGGTGCAGCTCGATGATCTGCGGGTTGATCACCGGCTCCAGCGCCGCGTAGTCGTACGGAAGCTCAGGAAGCGTGTAGATGGCCATGCGTGTTATCCGGTCCCCTCAGCGTGCCAACTGCTTATTGCAATCAATGCGCAACTGCACGCTAGCAGTATCTATTCCAGTGATCACGTAAGGGTCGCCTCTGTACAACGCAGCTGGGCCCCGTGCGAACGCACGGGGCCCAGCTGGGGACGGAGCGGATGTCAGCGGGCGGCCGCCGCCCGGCGCTGCGCCACGTAGCCGGTCGCCGCCAGGGCGACGGTGAGGCCGCCGGTGAAGACCACCTGGACCCGGGTGTCCTGGTCCAGGACCATCAGGACCAGGACCCCGGCCACCCCGGCCAGTGCCACCCACGTCAGATACGGGAAGCCCCACATCTTCACGACCAGTTTCTGCGGGGCCTCCCGCTCCAGACGGCGCCGCAGCACGAACTGCGAGACGGCGATGAAGCCCCAGACGACGAGGATGACCCCGCCGACCATGTTCAGCAGCCAGGCGAACAGTGTGTCCGGGTACCAGTACGACAGCAGCACGGTGACGAAGCCGAACCCGCAGGAGGCGAGCACCGCGCGGCGCGGCACCCGGCCGCTGACCTTGCCCAGCGCCTTGGGGCCCTGGCCGCGGGAGACGAGCGAGTAGGCCATGCGCGAGGAGCCGTAGATGTTGGCGTTCATCGCCGACAGCAGGGCGATCAGGATGACCACGTTCATGATCTCGCCGGCGGCCGGGATCCCCAGGTGGTCCAGGGCGGCCGCGTACGGGCCGTCCTCGGTCACCCCCGGGTCGTTCCACGGCAGCAGCGTGACGATGATCAGCATGGAGCCGACGTAGACGATCGCGATCCGCCACATGGTGGTCTTCACCGCCCTGGCCACGCCCTTGACGGGGTCCTCCGACTCGGCGGCCGCGATGGTCACCGTCTCCAGGCCGCCGTACGCGACGACCGAGGCGAGCAGTCCGACCAGCAGTCCGTCCATGCCGTTGGGCAGGAACCCGCCGTCGTGCAGCAGGTTGGCGGTGCCGGGGGAGGAGGTGCCGGGCAGCAGGCCGAGCACGGCCAGCACGCCCAGGCCCAGGAAGAGCGCGATCGCACCGATCTTGAGAGCGGCGAACCAGAACTCGAACTCGCCGAAGTTCGAGACGGCGGCCAGGTTGGTGCCGCAGAACAGCGCCATGAAGGCCAGCACCCACATCCAGGACGGGGTGCCGGGGAACCAGCCGGTCATGATGTGGGCGGCGCCGATCGCCTCGATGGCCACGCCCACGCACAGCAGGGTCCAGAACATCCAGCCGGCCGTGAAGCCGGCCCAGGGGCCGATCGCCCGGTCCGCGTGCACGGAGAAGGAGCCGGAGGCGGGGTCCGCGGCGGACATCTCGCCGAGCATCCGCATCACGAACATCACGAGCAGACCGGACACGGCGTACGCGATGACGATCGAGGGACCCGCGGCGGCGATGCCGGCGCCGGAGCCCACGAAGAGGCCGGCGCCGATGACACCGCCGAGGGCGATCATCGAGAGGTGGCGCTGCTTGAGGCCGTTGCCGAGGGGGGATCCGCCCTCGGCCCGCGCCGCCGTGCCGTGCTGCTGCTCAGGGGGTGTGATGGTGCTCTGACTCATGGGGTCATAGTGCCCACCGTCCGTTTATCGAACATTTCTTGTCCAATATCCGGACAGTGGGCGGTGGGCGCGGACTTCAGGCCGCCCGGCGCGCCCGCAGCTCGCGCACCCACGCCACCACGAGGACCGCCCCGGCCGCACCCGTGGACCACAGCAGCTGCGGCCGCGCCGCGTCGTCGAACAGCATCAGCACCAGTACCGCCGCCATGCCGAGCAGCGCCGCCCACGTCAGGTACGGGAAGCACCACATCCGCAGCGTCAGGCGTTCCGGCATCTCCCGCTCCAGCATCCGCCGCAGCTTCAGCTCCGAGACCGCGATCAGCGCCCACACGAACAGCAGCACCGAGCCGACCGCGTTCAGCATGTAGAGGAAGACCGTGTCCGGCCACAGCAGGTTCAGCACCACCGACACGAAGCCGAAGGCCACCGAGGCGAACACGGCCCGGCGCGGCACGCCGCCGCCCGACACCTTCAGCAGCGACTTGGGCGCCTCGCCTCGCTCGGCCAGCGAGAACACCATGCGCGAGGAGCCGTACAGGTTCGCGTTGAGCGCCGACAGCAGCGCCACGAACACCACGATGTTCATGATCTGGCCGGCCCCGGGGATCCCGATCGAGTCCAGGACGGCGACGTACGGGCTCTGCCCCGGCTCCAGCGAGTCCCACGGCAGCAGGGTCACGATGACCACCATCGAGCCGACGTAGAAGAAGAGGATGCGCCACACGGCGCTGCGCACCGCGCGGGCCACGGACTTGGCCGGGTCGTCGGACTCGGCGGCCGCGATGGTGACGACCTCCAGGCCGCCGAAGGCGAAGATGACCGCGAGCATGCCGGCGACCACCCCGCCGATGCCCTCGGGGAAGAACCCGCCCTGGCCGGTCAGGTTGGCCGTGCCGATGGGATCGGTGTCGGGCAGCAGACCGAAGATCGCCAGGGTGCCGAGGATCAGGAAGAGGATGATCGCGCCGACCTTGAGGGCCGCGAACCAGAACTCGAACTCGCCGAAGTTCTTCACGGCGGCCAGGTTGCTCACGGTGAAGACCACCATGAAGATCAGCACCCAGACCCACTGGTCGACCGAGGGGAGCCAGCCGTTCGCGATCTTCGCCGCGCCGGTGGCCTCCACCGCCAACACCACGACCAGCAGGAACCAGTAGAGCCAGCCCGCCGTGAACCCGGCCCAGCGCCCCAGCGCCTTCTCCGCGTACACGGAGAACGAGCCGGAGGCGGGCATCGCCGCCGACATCTCGCCGAGCGCGCGCATCACCAGCATGGCGAGGGCGCCCGCGAGCAGGTACGAGCAGATGATCGCGGGGCCGGCGATGCCGATGCCCGCGCCGGAGCCGACGAACAGCCCGGCGCCGATCACGCCGCCGAGGCCGAGCATGGTCAGGTGGCGCTGCTTGAGGCTGTGGCTGAGGGGTTCCGCCGGCAACTCGGGCCCGCCGGGAGGGTTCGGCCCGGCCGGTCCCGTCGGTCCTGCTGGAGGGTTGGTGGGCAAGCGGTCGCGCATGAGTGGGTGCTCGTACTCTCGTGCTCGGCAGCGGCGGTGGGGGCTCCGCATTCGGATTGGCGGGACCCTACAGTCTCGCCGGACGGCGCCCATCCGCGCAAAACGGACGTGTTGTCTGAATCTGGCTCGTGACGCGGATCACTCCCCCTCGGGTGTGGAACCGCCTCTTTGTGCACTCCCCACCAAACCGGTGAGCAGGGCTTTGTCCCGGCCGGAGGTGGGGCGGCGCCCGGCCGCGCACTAGCGTCGGTGATCGTCCCGTCACCCTCACCCCGCGGAGCCTCCGATGAGCACTGCTTCCGTCTCCTTCCGCCCCGGCGCCGTCCTGGCCGACCTGCTGCCCGCGAGCCGCGTCCGCGACATCGCGCTCGTCACCGGCGGGGCCGCGCTCACCGGCCTCGCCGCGCAGATCGCCGTGCCCGTCCCCGGCTCCCCGGTCCCGGTCACCGGCCAGACCTTCGCGGCCCTGCTGGTCGGTACCGCGCTGGGCGCCCGCCGCGGCTTCCTCTCGCTCGCCCTGTACGCCCTCGTCGGCATGGCGGGCGTGCCGTGGTTCGCCGGCGGTACCTCCGGCGCGGGCGGTGCCTCGTTCGGCTACGTGCTCGGCATGCTCCTCGCCGCCACCGTCGTGGGGGCGCTGGCCCGCCGCGGCGCCGACCGCTCGGTCCTCCGTACGGCGGGCACGATGGCGCTGGGCTCGGCCCTGATCTACGCCGTGGGCGTGCCGTACCTCGCGCTGTCCACCGGGATGTCCTTCGGCGCGGCCGTCGCGGCGGGGCTGACCCCGTTCCTGATCGGCGACACGCTCAAGGCGGCGCTGGCGATGGGCCTGCTGCCCGCCACGTGGAAGCTGGTCGGCCGCAAGTAGCCGGAGGCCCCCCTACGGCAGACACGGCAGACACCGCAGACACGGCAGCCCCGGACCACGTGAAGTGGTCCGGGGCTGCCGTGTTCGCGCATGCGTGCCTAGGCGCGCTCGGCGGCCTTGCGGCGCACGTCGCGCACCACGCCGATGACCAGCACGACGGCGGCGACCAGCAGCGACAGCGTGACCGTCTCGCGGTTGTCCTTGTCGTAGACCATGTAGCCCAGGACGAAGGTGATCATCGCGGCGGTGGCCCACGTCAGGTACGGGAAGAGCCACATCTTGACCGTCAGCTTGTCCGGCGCCTCGCGCACCAGGATCTTGCGCATCCGCAGCTGGGTCAGGCAGATGACCAGCCACACGAAGAGCGCGATCGCACCCGAGGAGTTCAGCAGGAAGCTGAAGACCGTGTCCGGGGAGGTGTAGTTGAAGTAGACGGCGGCGAAGCCGAAGACCACCGAGCCCAGGATCGCGGCCGTGGGCACGCCCTTCTTGTTGACCTTGGCGAAGACCTTGGGCGCGTCACCGCGCTCGCCCAGCGAGAACGCCATGCGGGAGGCCGTGTACATGCCCGAGTTCAGGCAGGACAGCACGGCCGTCAGGACGATCACGTTCATGATCTGGCCGGCGTGCGCGATGCCGATGGAGTCCAGGGCGGCGACGTACGAGCCCTTGTCGACGATCGACTTGTCGTTCCACGGCAGCAGGGTGAGGACGATGAAGATCGACCCCAGGTAGAAGACGCCGATGCGCCAGATCACCGAGTTGGTGGCCTTGGTGACCGCGCGGCGCGGGTCCTCGGACTCGCCGGCCGCCAGGGTGACGATCTCGCTGCCCATGAAGGAGAAGACGACCATCAGCACACCGGTGAGGATGGAGCCCCAGCCGTTCGGCATGAATCCGCCGGCGTCGGTGAGGTGGGCGAATCCCGCGCCCGGGTTGTCCGAACCGGGCAGCACGCCGAAGACGGCGAGCATGCCGACGATGACGAAGGCGCCGATGGCGACGACCTTGATGCCGGCGAACCAGAACTCGAACTCGCCGTACGAGGCGACGGAGCCGAGGTTGGTGATCGTCAGGACGGCCATCACGATCAGGGCCCAGCCCCACTGCGGGACGGCCGGGATCCAGCCCTCGAGGATCTTCGCACCGGCGGTCGCCTCCACGGCGAGCACGACGACCCAGAAGAACCAGTACAGCCAGCCGATGGAGAAGCCGGCCCAGCGGCCGAGCGCGCGGTCGGCGTACGCGGAGAAAGAGCCGGAGTTCGGGCTGGCGGCGGCCATCTCGCCCAGCATCCGCATCACGAAGACGACCATCGCGCCGACGAGGAGGTACGAGATCAGGATGGCGGGGCCGGCCTTGGCGATGCCGCCACCGGAGCCGACGAAGAGACCGGCGCCAATGACGCCGCCAATGGCGATCATGGACAGGTGGCGGTTCTTGAGACCGGCCTTCAGACCGTCGGAGGGCTGCGTGTCGCCGGAGTTACCGGACGGGTCGCCTGCCTTCTGAAGGGTCGTCGTGGAGCTCATGGACGGATCCTTAGGTTCTCGGGTTGCGAGCCCGGGCATTCAAACCTGAGATGAACGCAGGACGGAAGACCTCAATCCGGATCGTTGCTTTGGGACGAACGTCCAGGACCTGGGTCCCGCCGTGTCCCATCTGCGTTCTTTGGGTTTACTTGAGCTTTAGAAGTGACTTACGCGACACCCTGCCGCGGTCTGCGGGGGGTGCCCGTGCCACACTCGTGCCATGCGCGTGTACCTCGGATCCGACCATGCCGGCTTTGAGCTCAAGAACCACCTGGTGGACTGGCTCAAGAACAACGGCCACGAGCCCGTCGACTGCGGGCCCCACATCTACGACGCGGTGGACGACTACCCGCCGTTCTGCCTGCGCGCCGCGGAGAAGACCGCCGCGGACGCCGACAGCCTCGGCATCGTCATCGGCGGCTCCGGCAACGGCGAGCAGATCGCCGCGAACAAGGTCAAGGGCGTCCGCGCCATCCTGGCCTGGAGCGTCGAGACCGCGAAGCTCGGCCGTGAGCACAACAACGCCAACGTGATCTCCGTCGGCGGCCGCATGCACACGCAGGACGAGGCCGTCGGCTTCATCGAGGCCTTCCTGGCGACCCCGTACTCCGGCGAGGAGCGCCACACCCGCCGCATCGACATGCTCTCCGCGTACGAGCAGACCGGCGAGCTCCCCCCGATCCCGGCCCACCACCCGCAGGGCTGATCTTCCGCTTCACCGTGCCGCCGCGGCCTCGGGCCCGGCGGCACGGCCGTTCCCAGAGGTAGGAGCAGTGCAGTGCCCGAGGGGCATACGATCCACCGCCTCGCCCAGGACCACACCGAGCGCTTCGCCGGGCAGCCGGTCCGGGTGAGCAGCCCGCAGGGCCGCTTCGCCGAGAGCGCCGCCCTGCTCGACGGGCGGGACCTGGAGAGCGCAGAGGCGCACGGCAAGCACCTGTTCCTGGAACTCGGCGACGCCTGGATCCACATCCACCTCGGCCTGTTCGGCAAGCTCGGCTTCGGCCCCGCCCCGGCGCCCCCGGCCACGGACACGGTCCGGCTGCGGCTGCTCAACCCCGAGCACTGGGCCGACCTGCGCGGCCCCACCGCCTGCGCACTGATCGGCGAAGCCGAGAAGAAGGCGATACACGAGCGGCTCGGCCCCGACCCGCTGCGCCCGGCCGACGACCCGGACCGCGCCTGGAAGCGGATCTCCCGCTCCCGCACCACCGTCGCCGCCCTCCTCATGGACCAGAAGGTGATCGCCGGCGTCGGCAACGTCTACCGCGCCGAGGTCCTCTTCCGTCACGGCATCGACCCGTACCGGCTGGGCAAGGACCTCACGCGCGGCGAGTGGGACGCCATGTGGGCGGACCTGGCGGCGCTGATGCGCGAGGGCGTGCGGAACAACCGGATCGACACGGTCCGCGACGAGCACCTGCCCGAGGCCATGGGCCGCCCGCCGCGCGTGGACGACCACGGCGGGGAGGTGTACGTCTACCGCCGGGCGAACATGCCCTGCCACATCTGCGGGACCGAGGTCCGCACCGCCGGCCTGGCGGCGCGGAACCTCTTCTGGTGCCCCTCCTGCCAGACCCGCTGAGGCCGCGGGGCCCTCAGGCCGGACGCCGGCTCAGAAGCCGTGCGGGAGCCAGGGCGCCACATCGCCGGTGAAGGCCCGCGAGGCCGCCGCCAGGGCGCCCGGACGCAGCTCGCGCACCCGGCCGGCCGCCGCCAGGGAGGTCAGGGTGACCCCGCCGAGGTACGCCGAGCCCAGCTCCCGGACCGACAGCTCCAGGTCCGCCGGCGCGTCCGACCGGGTACAGGCGACCGGGCCGCCGGCCTCGGCCGCAAGGCGCCACCGGCCCTCGTTCCACGGGCAGAACGCGTCCTCGACCTGCATGACCACGTCCAGCCCGGCCCCGTACGCCCGCGCCCGGAGCGCCGCGGGCAGGTCCACCAGCCGTACGTGCAGGGCGTCCCGCTGCCGGGCGTGGGCCCGCCGGACGTCACTGACCAGGTGCAGCACCGGATCGTCCACGGGCCGCCCGTACGCCTGCACCCGCCAGGTCAGGTCGATGCCGAAGAGGTACCGCCACAGCGCCGCGTACGCCGTCGGCTCCAGCGCCTCCAGCTGCAGGACGCTGACCTTGCCGTCCGAACCGCTCTGGTCCCAGTCGGGCTTGACCCGGTAGCGCGCGTACCCGACGACCTCCCCGTCCGGCGCCTCCGCGACCACGCACTTCAGCGGGGACGCGCCGTCCCGCACGGCCGGCGGGTCCAGCAGACCCTGCCGCTCCCAGCCCGGTTGGCGGGCCGGCATCCCGGGGCGCCCGGCGACCAGCCCGGCGTACACCCGCTCGCAGTCGGCCAGCGCCTTCTCCGGATCGACGAGCCGCAGCCGTACGTCGTCCGTCCCCGGCGGCACGGACAGCCGTACCCGCGTCGTGTCGATGTCCACGGACATCGCGTACGTCGCGGTGCCGTAGCCGAAACGCCCGTAGATCGCCGGATCCGATGCCGTCAGCACCGCGATCGGCTCGCCACCCGCCCGGATGTCGTCCAGTTGGCGGCGCATCATCGAGGTCAGCACCCCGCGCCGGCGGTGGGTGGGGGAGACGCCCACCGTCGTGACCCCGGCGGCCGGAACCAGCGCGCCGCCCGGAACGGAGATCCGGAAACTGAAGGCCCCGGCCGAGCCCACGCAGTTCTCGCCGTCCCAGACCCCGAGGGAACGTTCCGTCTCGGTCAGTGACTTGTAGAGTTTCCGCTCCGCAGGGGAGTCGGGCACGCCGCCGAACGCCAGTTCCAGATGGTCGTACCAGACATCCCACTCATTGGCTTGCAATTCGCGCATCTCAAGAGCCATACGGCCATCCCTATCAGGGCCTTCCGTCCCAGTCGAAGCCTTTTCGGCCGCCGCCCGGGCCCCCGGTCCGGGGGTCCCCCTGCGCGCGCACAGCCAGGATGGATAGGGTCCCGAAGCAATGGCCGGAGCACGCATGGAGACGCTCATGGCCCGGACGCGCATGCTGTCGCACCGGGCCCGCACCGCCCTGCGCAAATCCGCCGTCGACTACTTCCGCGGCGACGCCTCCGACTGGCTCGCCTTCGCCGGACTCCTCCTGACCGTGCCCGCGATCGCCTGCGGCACGCTCATGCTGCCCGTCTGGTTCTCGCCCTCCGCCCTCGTCCTGCCCATCGTCGCGGGCGGCCTGCTGCTGCGCCCCGCGAGCCTGCTCGCGCTGTACGCGGCCTCCGCGGCCGCCCTCATCGTCGAGGCGCTGGTCCTCGGGCCGTACACCCAGGGCCCCGCCCGGGTCACCCCCGGCACCGTCCTGGTCGTGGCCGCCTGCGGATTCTTCGGACTGGTCATCGCGCAGTTCCGCAGCCGCGTCGGCGTGCCCTGGCGGCGCGGCGGCACGATGCTCTTCGACCTTCGCGAACGCATCCGGGTCCAGAGCAAGCTGCCCGCCCTGCCGCGCGGCTGGCACCGCGAGATGGCCCTGCGCCCGGCCGGCGGCCAGTCCTTCTCCGGCGACTTCGTCGTCGCCGCCCGTACGAACGGCGGCCGCACCCTGGAGATCGTCCTGACCGACGTCTCCGGCAAGGGCATGGAGGCCGGCTCCCGCGCCCTGCTGCTCTCCGGTGCCTTCGGCGGCCTGCTCGGCGCCCTGCCCCCGCACGGCTTCCTGCCCGCCGCCAACGGCTACCTGCTCCGCCAGGACTGGGACGAGGGCTTCGCCACCTCCATCCACCTCGTCCTGGACCTGGAGACGGGCGACTACGAGCTCCTCTCCGCAGGCCACCTGCCCGCCCTCCAGCTCTCCGCGGGCACCGGCCGCTGGGAGGAGCGGTCCGGCGAGGGCCCGCTGC
Organism: Streptomyces sp. NPDC051109; assembly: GCF_044455885.1. Lineage (NCBI taxonomy): Bacteria > Bacillati > Actinomycetota > Actinomycetes > Kitasatosporales > Streptomycetaceae > Streptomyces > Streptomyces sp. NPDC051109. The sequence continues at coordinate 184,152 of NZ_JBITFF010000004.1, read as the reverse complement.
TCGGCGTGTACGACGGCGCCGAGTTCGAACCCGCCCGCGGCAACCTCCGCCGCGGCGACGTCCTCATGCTCTTCACGGACGGGCTGGTCGAGACCGCCGACCGCGACATCAGCGAGGGCATCGACCGCCTCACCGGCGAGGCCGACCGCTACGTCGCCGCCGGGTGGGAGGGCGCGGCCTGGCACCTGATCGAAAAGGTCGCCAAGGACGTCAACGACGACCGCGCCCTGCTGCTCATCCGCCGCTCCCCCTGACCTTCGTACGGGGGTTTTCCCCACCACCGATCCGCCTGGCTCCGCCATGTCCGCACCCGTACCCCCGTCCGTAGCGTCGGGACCACGATCACCGACGGGTACGGAAGGCGGCACACCATGGGGCTCCGGCGGAGCAGGCGGCAGCGCGAGAGCACGCGGGCGGAGTACGACGGCACCGGGCCGGCGGCGTACGGCGGCACGGGGCGGGCGGGGTACGGCGGCAGCAGGCCGGCGGGGTCCGGCGGCACGGGGCAGGCGGGGTACGGCGGCACCCAGGCGGGGTACGACGGCACGGCCGCGGTCGAGCTGCGCGGCGTACGGCGCGAGTACGGCCGGGGGGCCGCCACCGTGCACGCGCTGCGCGGGATCGACCTCAGCCTGCCGCGCGGCAGCTTCACCGCCGTGATGGGGCCCTCCGGCTCCGGCAAGTCCACCTTCCTCCAGTGCGCGGCCGGACTGGACGTGCCCACCGCGGGCTCCGTCCGCCTCGGCGGCACCGAGATCACCGGCATGAACGAGAACGAGCTCACCGAACTGCGCCGCAGCCGCCTCGGCTTCGTCTTCCAGGCCTTCAACCTGCTGCCCTCCCTCACCGTGGAGCAGAACGTGCTGCTCCCGATGCGGCTCGCCGGCGCCGGATCCTCGCGGCAGGGCCGGGACCGGGCCGCCGACCTGCTCGCCCGCGTCGGCCTCGAAGGCAAGGGCGGCCGCCGCCCCGCCGAGCTCTCCGGCGGCCAGCAGCAGCGCGTCGCCATCGCGCGGGCCCTGGTCACCCGGCCCGATGTCGTCTTCGCCGACGAACCCACCGGCGCCCTCGACACCACCACTGCCGCCGAGGTCCTCGGACTGCTCCGGTCCGCCGTGGACTCGCTCGGCGCCACCATCGTCATGGTCACCCACGACCCGGCCGCCGCGGCCGCCGCCGACCAGGTGCTCTTCCTCGCCGACGGCCTCATCGCCGACCGGCTGCCGCAGAGCTCCGCCGCGGCCATCGCCGCCCGGATGACCGCCCTCACGGCCCCCGCCTACGCAGGAGCGGCCGCCTGATGCTGCTCCACCCCAATGGCCTGGCCCGGGCCGCCGTGCGGTTCCGCCCCGCCGCCTTCGCCGGCACCTTCGTCGCCCTGCTCATGACCGTCGCCATCGTCTCCGCCTGCGGGATCCTGCTGGAGAGCGGGGTCCGGGCGAGCCTCCCGCCGGCCCGTTACGCGCAGGCGCCCGTCGTCGTGGCCGCCGACCAGCAGATCCACTGGGAGGCGGGCAGCGGGGAGGGCGCCTACGAGGAATCGGTACGGGTCCCGGAGCGGGCCAGGGTCGACGCCGCCCTGCTGGAGCGGCTGGCCCCGCTCGGCCGGGCCGTCCCCGACGTGGTGTTCCCCGTACGGGGCGGTGCGGGCTCCGGCTCCGTGGAGGCCTCCGGCTGGGGCGCGTCCGCCTTCACGGGTGCGGCGCTCGCGGGAGGCCGGGCCCCGGGGGCTCCGGGGGAGGTCGTCCTGGGTGCGGGTGCGGGGTTCGCGGGGGATCGGGTGTCGCTCGACACCCCGGTCGGGAAGCGGGAATTCCGGGTCGTGGGACGGGCCGAGGGCACCGGAGTCTGGTTCTCAGACGCCGAGGCCCGCGCCCTGTCCGGGCACCCCGGCGCACTCGACGCGGTCGTGCTGTTCGACGCCGACCCGGAGCGGGTCCGCGCCGCCGTCGACGGCAGCGCCCAGGTGCTGACCGGGGGCGCCCGCGCCGTGGACCCGCGGCTCGCGGGCGCCCGGGATCTGCTGACGGGCCTCGGCGGCTCCTTCGGCGGCATCGCCACCCTCGTCGCCGTCTTCACCGCCGCAGGGACGGTCGCCCTCTGCGTCGCGCAGCGCTCCCGCGAGTTCGCCCTGCTGCGCGCCGTCGGAGCCACCCCGCGGCAGATCCGGCGCATCGTCGCCACCGAAGCGCTGCTCGTCGCGCCCGCCGCGGGTGTGCTGGGCTGCGTACCCGGCCTCGGCCTCGCCGCATGGTGGTTCGGACAGCTGAAGGCCAAGGGTGCGATCCCGGACGGGGTGGAACTCGCCGTCTCCTGGATCCCGCTCGTCTCGGCCGCCGGCATCGGTCTGGTCACCGCGCTGCTCGCCGGCTGGGCCGCCGCACGCCGGCCCGCCCGGATCCGGCCCGGCCAGGCGCTGGCCGCGGCCGCCGTGGAACGCGTGCGGCCGGGATGGATCCGTACACCGCTGGGCATCGCCGCCCTGGCCGGCGGGACCGCCTGCGCGGGGCTGGCCGCCACCTCCGGCGGGGAGGACGCCGCCAACGCCGCTCTGGGCGTGGTCATGCTCTTCATGCTGGCCGTGGCCCTGCTGGGGCCGCTGATCGCCCGCGGCTGCGCCGGCCTGCTCGGCCTCCCGCTGCGCGCCGCGGGCGCGGCCGGCTCCCTCGCCGCCGCCAACTCCCGGGCCCACGCCCGCCGGCTCGCCTCTGCGATCACCCCGATCGTGCTCGCCATGGCCTTCTCCTCCACCCTCGTCTTCCTGCAGACGAGCGAGGAAGACGCGACGCGCCGGCAGCAGAGCGCGGGTCTTCTGGCCGACCACGTGATCAGCGACCCGCCGGCCGACGCGCGCGGGGGAGTCGCGGTCACCCGCACTTCGGTGCTGGCGGTGTTCGGCAAGGGCGCCGAGCGGCGCTTCCAGTCCACCTCGGCCCAGGGCGTCGCGGGGGACGTCACCACCGTCCAGGACCTGGGCGTACGGGAGGGCAGCCTCGGCGCGCTGCGCCCCGGCACGATCGCCGTGGACCGCAGCGTGGCGGAGTCCGCCCGGCTCGGCGTCGGCGACCACGTCGAACTCCGCCTCCCCGACGGGGCCCCGGCGAACCCCGAGATCGTGGCCGTCTACACCCGGGGCCTGGGCCTCGGCCAGGTCACCCTCCCGGCGTCCGACCTGACCGGCCACACCACGGCGGGGCGCGCCACCGAACTCCTCGTCCGCGGCCCGCTCCCGGCGGGACTGGGGCCGGCGATGTCCCCCTCGGACTGGACCACCGCGCAGAACACGGACCGCGAGGTCAACGCCTGGGCCAATGCCGTCATGGCGGCCGTCCTCGGCGGCTTCGCGGCCGTCGCCGCGGCCAACACCCTGGTGATGACCGTCCTCGACCGCCGCCGCGAGCTGCGGATGCTGCGCCTGGTCGGCTCTACCCGGCGCCAGGTCCTGCGGATGCTCCGCTGGGAGGCCCTCCTGATCGGCGGCGCGGGCGTCGCCCTGGGCAGCGCGATCGCCCTGGCCACGCTGTTCCCGCTGACCAAGGCTGTTACGGGGGCGCCCCCGCACATCCCGCCGATGCTGTACGCCTCCTTCGCGGCGGCCGCCCTGACCCTGGGCCTGACGGCCACGGCCCTCCCGGCCCGCTGGTCGCTCCGCCGCGGGGCCCAGTCGCTCTAGTCGAACCAGTCGAACCAGTCGAACTAGTCGAACCGGATGTGCCGGACACCGACGAGCGCGCGCCGCAGCCTTGCGCGGAGCGGGCCGTCGGTGTCCGGGGCGGCCCGCAGACCGGTCATGGCCGCGATCCGGCCCGCGACCTGGGGCACCGTGAGGTGGTCGGTGACCAGGTGGTGGGCGAACTCCGGTCCGCGCAATGCCTCCAGACATCCGTCGAGCCGGGCCACGGCGAAGCTCTCCCGCTTCAGCCCGCGCCCGAGCCCGCGCTCACTCAGCCGGCGCAGTACGGTCCCCCGCTCGGCCAGCAGCGCGAAGTGCCGTACGTCGTGCCCCGCTTCGCGCAGCCGCCCCACCGTCTCGGCGAAGTACCGCGGCTCCGTGACGGTCATCGGCACCAGGACGGGCCCGGGGTGCCGTTCCGCGGCCAGCTCCAGCACCTCGAACACGCCCTGCCGCCACGCCGGCAGGTCCTGGAAGTCCCCGCGCAGCGACGGCGGCATCATGCGGTGCAGCCCGAACCCGACGTGCTCCGGATCGCACACGACGCTGCCGGGCAGCCGCCGGTGCAGTTCGTACGCGGTCTGCGTCTTCCCGCCCCCGAAGGGCCCGTTGAGCCAGATGATCACCGGGCGGCCGCCTTCCAGGGGCTGATGCCGAGCTTCCCGGTGTTCCCGAGGTCGACGGAGTGGCGGAGCTCCAGCTCCACGCGGGGCGCACCGGCACGCGGGGTCACGTCCAGCACCCACCCCTCGGCGGCGGGCACCGTCGAGTCGGTCACCAGGTTCCGCCACACCAGGGCGACGGCGGCCGCCTGGCCGGGCCGGAGCTCCAGTCTCTGCGGGACGCCCTCCACGCCGGTCGGCGCGCTGGTGATCCCGTCCGCTCCGTGCACGACGGCCACCTCGACCGGTGCCCGCTTCCCGTCCAGCAACCGGATCTCGGGATAGCCCTCCAGTACGTAGGGCTGCGTACCGCAGTTCACCAGCTGGATGTCGGCGACGCGGAGCCCCATGGCGGCGTCCCCGGCCCCTTCGAGCAGCCGTACCCCGCCCTCGGGGCACGCGGGCGCCTTCGTCGCGGGCGGGGACGCGACCACGGCGGGCGCGGGGGACCGCACCCCACTGGGCCCCGGCGCAGCAGCAGGCGCAGGCGGCACATCGCACCCCACCAGCCCCCCCGCCACGACCGCCCCGACAACAACCCCCACCACCGACCGAGTCATCCCCCGACCCTACGCCGCCCAACTCCGGCCCCGCACGGCCCGATCCCGGCGCCCGCCACACCGACTCCGACCCGGCAACCCGACCCGCGCACGGCGACTCCGGCCCGGGGTACCGACTCCGGCCCGGCGACCCGGCCCGCGCACGGCGACTCCGGCCCGGCACACCGACTCCGACCGGGCGACCCGGCCCGCGCACGGCGACTCCGGCCCCGAGGCACCGACTCGGCTCGCACACCCACTCCGGGCCTGGGGCACCGACTCCGGCCCGGGCACACCGACTCCGACCCGGGACCCGCCCGCGCACGGCGACTCCGGCCCGGGGCACCGACTCCGACCGGGCGACCCGGCCCGCACACGGCGACTCTGGCCCGGGGCACCGACTCCGACTCGGCGACCCGGGCCGCGCACGGCGACTCCGGCCCCGGGACACCGACTCGGCTCGCACACCGACTCCGGGCCTGGGGCACCGACTCCGGCCCGGGCACACCGACTCCGACCCGGGACCCGCCCGCGCACGGCGGCTCCGGCCCGGGGCACCGACTCCGGCCCCAGCGCATGCCGACTCCGGCCGAGTCCCCCTCGTCACAGCCCGGCCCCGCCGGCGCCTGAGGCGTGGGATCCGGGGCGGAGCTCAGGGGCCCAGGCGCAGCCGCGCCGCACCCACGGCACCCCGGGAGCCGAGCCGGGCCAATCACCCCCGATTGGCCGGTCCGCCGGGCCCGGCGGGGTCCCTACCGTGCCCCCATGGACCGCACGCTCGCCACCGACCTCGCCCGCCTCCCCGAGCTCCTGGAGGCCACCCGCCGCACCGCCGCCGACACCCTCGGAGCCCTGGACGCCCGTCCCGTCGTACCGTCCGCCGCGCCTGCGCGGGACCCCGAGCCCCTGCCGGAGCGCGCCGCCGGGGCGGAATCGGCCCTCACCGCCTTCGCGGAGCGCTGGGCGCCCCGGCTGTCGGCCTCCGCCGGCCCCCGCTACCTCGGCTTCGTCACCGGCGGCGCCACCCCCGCCGCCCTCGCGGGCGACTGGCTGACCGCCGTCCACGACCAGAACTCCAACTCCGCCCTGGACGGCGCCGGCCAGGAACTCGAACGCGAAACCGTCACCTGGCTCCGCGACCTCTTCGGCCTCACCGACGCCCACACCGGAACCTTCGTCAGCGGCGCCACCATGTCCAACACCACCGGCCTCGCCATCGCCCGCGAGTGGCTCGGCGAACGCCTCGGCGTCTCCCCCTCCGAGGACGGCGCGGCAGCGCTCGGCCCGGTCCGCGTCCTGTCCGGAGCCCCGCACTCCTCCATCGCCAAGGCCCTCTCCGTCCTCGGCCTCGGCCGCAGCTCCCTCGTCACCGTCCCCACCCTCCCCGGCCGCGAGGCCGTCGACCCCGCCGCCCTCGACCGGGCCCTCGCCGACACGCCCGGCCCGGCCGTCGTCGTCGCCAACGCCGGCACCGTCAACACCGTGGACTTCGACGACCTCCGCGCCATCGCCGCCCTCCGCGAACGCCACGCGTTCTGGCTCCACACCGACGCCGCCTTCGGCGCCTTCGCCGCGCTCTCCCCGGACCACGCCCACCTCGTCGAGGGCCTCGACGCCTCCGACTCCGTCTGCGTCGACCTGCACAAATGGCTGAACGTCCCTTACGACAGCGCCGTCCAGTTCACCCGCCGCCAGGACCTCCAGGCCCGCGTCTTCCAGAACGCCGCCGCCTACCTCGGCCCCCTGGGCGACCACCCCGACCTCGTCCATCTCACCCCCGAGAACTCGCACCGGCTGCGCGCCCTCGCCGCCTGATTCACCCTTCGCGCGTACGGCCGAGAAGGCCACCGCGAGATCGTCGAACGCGACATCGCCTGCGCCCGGGCGCTGGGCGTGGCGCTGGAGCAGGACCCTTCCTTCCGGCTCCTCGCCCCGGTCCGCCTGAACGTCGTCTGCTTCACCCTCGCCGGCGATCCCACCCCGGCCCGCCTGGCGGCCCTGCGCGAGGCGGCGCAGGAGGAGGTCTTCGTCACCCCGACCGTCCACGCGGGAACCCCCGGCCTGCGCGCGGCGTTCTGCAACTGGCGTACGACGCAGGCGGATGTGCGCCGGGCCGCGCAGGCCCTCCGCACGGCGGCGAAGGGGACGGTATGACGCAGCAGCAACCGCTGACCCTGATGGAGGTCGAGGCACTGGCGCGCTCCGCGCACGAGGGCCAGACCGACAAGGCCGGCCGGCCGTACGCCGAGCACCTCGCGGCCGTCGCCGAGGGAGTCCGCGCCCGCGGCGGCAGCCCGGACCAGCAGGCGGCGGCCTGGCTGCACGACGCCGTCGAGGACGATGCGCTCAGCCGGGATTGGCTGGATTCCGCCGCCTTGCCCCAGTCGGTCAAGGACATGGTGCTGGCCGTCACCAAGCGCGCCGGCGAGCCGGTGGAGGAGTACGCGGCCCGGATCCTCGCCACCCCGGGCGCCCTCCTGGTGAAGGAGGCGGATCTGGCGCACAACGCGGACCCCGTGCGGCTCTCCGTCCTGGACGACCCCACCCGGGAACGGCTGTCCGCGAAGTACGCGTATGTCCGCTCCCTCCTCGGCCTCACCGCGCCATGACCCGGGCCCCATGCCCGAAATATGCCCGGCGCATCGCCGGTTGGCGGGAAAGCGCCGACGTCGATTCGCCACGGGACGGATAGCCGACGCCCGTTGGTGGGAGGATGGTCCATGTGGGGGTGCGCGTGGCCGTGTGCCCCAGGCCGACCAGGGGACGACCGAAGGTGTGATCAGTAGTGGCCATTTCGCTGTCAGTGGTGGTTCTGTTGGCGGTCATCCTGGTGGTGCTGATCCGTGGCAACCACATCAAGGCCGGCCCCGCGATCGTCGCGGTCCTCTTCGGCTTCTTCCTGGCGTCCAGCTCCATCGCACCGGACGTCAACCGCTTCCTCAACTCCCTCGCGGACACCATCGCGGGAATCAAGCTCTAGCCGGAACCCGCTCAAGGGGTGCCGGGAGCGCTCCGGTACTCCCGGTCCGAGTTCACCTGACCGCCCGGCGTACGGGCCGGTGCAGGTCTCGAAGCGGATGTGAGTGCACAACCTCCCTCGCCCGCCGCCAAGATGCCGCCCGAGAAGCCGGCCGATAGGCTGAAAGGGGCATGGGGGGCAGCATTCGAGGCAGGTTGAATGATGAACCGAACACGTCGCCTGGCAGCACTCGGACTCCTCGTGGCCCCCGCTCTCGCACTGGGCCCTGCGGTCGCCGCACACGCCGCGGCCCCCGCGGCCGCGAAGTGCAACGTGGAGGTGGACTCGGCCGGCAAGTACCACGTCTGGGGAGAGGGATTCCCGGCAGGCACGACGGTGACCTACTCCGGCTCCACCTCGGGCTCGGTCCCCATCGACAAGTCGGGAAGGTTCGACCTCGGCGGCCTGAGCGGGTCCAAGTACGTGGTCAAGACGGCCGACGGCAAAACCACCGTCACCTGCGCATCGGTCCACTACTGATGCTCAGAGCAGGCGCGGGAATCGAACCCGCGTAGCTGGTTTGGAAGATCGCGTACGTGCCGCCACCCACGATCAGTCAAGCCCCTGACCTGCACGTTCCCGCTCGGGTCCCCGACGTTCCCCGAGCCCCCGCACAACCGCACCCGTTCGGCCCTCTGAGTCCTGGAGGCAGCGTTGCAACGTCCGACAGGTCATGGGTCTACACGTTCTTCCTCACGGCAGACAGCGGCGAACTGGTGGCCTGTGCCGGCGTACGCAGGTCGGACGGGATCCCACAGCAGTAGGGAGTGCGACCGACGGATCAGGTGTCGCCTGAGCCTCGCCGAGGAGACTGCACCCGACCACCTGCCTGGTCACCATGACCGCGTCCACGCCGTCACAGCCGATCTCCTTCAGGAACTCCTGAAGTACCCCGCCGTCGTGGTGCTCCGCCCAAACAGGCCGCGCCCTCGCAGCCACCTCGGCTATGTGAGCCTCTCGCTCCGCGTCCATGGCGGTACCCCCTCCTCCACCGACCGCTCTGGCGACCGACCGGGATCTTCGTAGACGATTTCGCACAGTGCGGCGGAGATGACGATGTCAGCCGTCTCCACGGGCCGTCCCTCGTCGGTGTAGTACGTCCGCCGGATGTGCGTGACCAGAGCGGCCTTCTGGATCCCGAGGAGCGATGCTTCCCCGGCAGTCGCCTGCCGCGGCCCCGGCTGCTCCACGGCATGGCTGACGGCGATCCCGATCGCGGCCATCGGGTTCACGACGCCGACCCCCGCATGCGGCCCGCCCTCCGGCAGCACGACGAGCGTGCCCGCGGTGAGTTCGTACGGTTCCCGGGTTCGACCACCGTGGTTAAGGCGTACGCCCTGCTCAGGGCCATTCTCGGGACGGCGCTGTCTGACCGGATGATCAGGCGGAACCCGTGCCCGACCAAGGGAGCCAGTACGGTCCACGCCCCGGAGCGGTCGACCGCCACCGTGCAAGAGGTCTACGCCCTGGCCGGGGCCGTTCAGCCGCGGTACCGGGTGCTCGTGCGCATGGCCGGGTTCCTCGGGCTGCGCTGGGGTGAGCTGATCGGGTTGCAACGCCGGGACCTCGATTGATCTCGACCACCGGGCAGTGCGGGTCCGGCGTGCCGTCTCCATTCCCGAGGTGATCGTCCAGGAAATCCGGCAGCACCTGGACACGTATGCAGAGGCCGGCGCCGACCGGCGGGTGTTCGCCGGGGTCAAAGGGGCTACTCCGGCTGTGGCAGAAGGCCTGCCGGGAAGCAGGGATCAAGGGCTGCATTTCCATGATCTTCGGCACACGGGGAACACCTTGGCCGCGTCAACCGGCGCGAGTACGCGGGAGTTGATGGCCCGGATGGGTCACAGCACCGCCGGCGCCGCAGTGATCTACCAGCATGCGAGCGCCGATCGGGACTGGTTGATCGCCGACGCGCTGAGCAAGCTCGTGTGGGGCGCGCGGAAGGGCACGCGCAAAGGCAAGCGGCATGCAGGACTGATCGCAGGCCCCGGGAATGACTGAGGGCCAGGCGGAGGAAACGTCCTCTGACCTGGCCCTTCGTCGTTCAGAGCGGGCGACGGGAATCGAACCCGCGTAGCTAGTTTGGAAGACTAGGGCTCTACCATTGAGCTACGCCCGCAACGCGTGCGCCGCAGGTCCGGGGACCGCGGCACGGACAGCATCCTAGCGGGTCGGGCCGGGGGAGCGCACACCCCATTGAGGGGTCGCGGCGCGGCGTCCGGAAACGTTCGCTCAAAACCCCGCGCATCAGAGTGTCCCCGGCCATGTACCCTACGTGTCGCACCGACGGGGTGTGGCGCAGCTTGGTAGCGCGTCCGCTTTGGGAGCGGAAGGTCGTCGGTTCGAATCCGGCCACCCCGACCACCACCACCGCCATCACAAGATCGCGTTGTGGGCTGATTGCCGCTTGCGGTTACTATGCAAGCTGCGTGCCCGTGTGTCTGATGTACCGGGCCGAATCCGCAGAACCGCTGAATCGCAGCGTGGACGCAGACCCCAAGCAGTCAGCCACAAGGAGACCGAACCGTGAAGAGCGCCGTGGAGACCCTGAACCCGACTCGGGTTCGGCTCACTGTTGAGGTGCCCTTCGAGGAGCTCAAGGACAGCCTCGACGCGGCGTACAAGAAGATCAACCAGCAGGTCACGGTGAAGGGCTTCCGCAAGGGCAAGATCCCCGCCCGGGTCATCGACCAGCGCTTCGGTCGCGGTGCGGTGCTGGAGGAGGCCGTCAACGACGCCCTCCCGAAGTTCTACACCGAGGCGGTCAACGAGGCCGACCTGAACCCGCTGGGCCAGCCCGAGGTCGACATCACGGAGCTGAAGGACGGCGAGCTGCTGGCCTTCACCGCCGAGGTGGACGTCCGCCCCGAGATCGAGATCCCGGACTACTCCGGCATCGAGGTCGAGGTCGACGCGGTCGAGGTTTCCGACGAGGACGTCGACAAGTCGGTCGAGCAGCTGCGCGGCCGCTTCGCGTCCACGAACGACGTCGAGCGCGCCGCCGCCGAGGGTGACGTCGTCACCATCGACCTGGAGGCCAAGGTCGACGGCGAGGTGCTGCCCGACGGCGTCGCCTCCGACGTCTCGTACACCATCGGCTCGGGCGAGCTCCTCGACGGCATCGACGAGGCCGTCAAGGGCCTGGAGGCCGGTGGCGAGGCCACCTTCACCTCCCAGCTGAAGGGCGGCTCCGCGGAGGGCAAGGACGCCGAGGTCACCGTCAAGGTCACCAAGGTCTCCGCCAAGGAGCTCCCGGAGCTGGACGACGAGTTCGCGCAGATGGCGAGCGAGTTCGACACCCTCGAGGAGCTCAAGGCGGACAGCCGCAAGCGCCTCGAGAACATGAAGCAGTACGACCAGGCCACGCAGGCCCAGGAGCGCGTCCTGGAGAAGCTGCTGGAGCTCGTCGAGGTGCCGATCCCCGAGAAGCTGCTCGAGGACGAGGTCAACACCCGCAAGCACAACCTGGAGCACCACCAGCTCGGCCAGATGGGCCTGACCATCGAGAAGTACCTGGAGTTCCAGGGCAAGACGGTCGAGGAGTTCGACGCCGAGACCAAGGACCAGGCGATCAAGGGCATCAAGACCCAGTTCGTCCTGGACGCGCTCGTCAACAAGGAGAAGCTCGGCGTGGACCAGGAGGAGCTCACCGAGCACCTCATGCGCCGTGCCGCCTCCTCCGGCATGTCCCCCGACCAGTTCGCCCAGGCCGTCGTCGAGGGTGGCCAGGTGCCGATGCTCGTCGGCGAGGTCGCCCGCGGCAAGGCCCTCGCGGTCGTCGTCGAGGCCGCCAAGGTCGTCGACACCAACGGTGAGGTCGTGGACCTGTCCGACGAGGACGAGGAGACGGCCGCCGAGACCGTCGAGGCCGCCGTCGACGGTGACGCCGAGGCGCAGGCCGACGAGGCCAAGTAACACCCTGGGTGCCGCCCTGCGCGGCACCCGCTGAGCAGCATCGGGAGAGGCCCGCACACAGCCGTGTGCGGGCCTCTCCGCACGTCTCGGAGCCCCCGCGGACCTTGCGCTCCGAGCGAACAGTTCGGGAAGCGGGATGGCGTTGTCCGACCTGCGCGTTAGGGTCCATGAATACGAGGGCACGGGAGTACCCGGACGCGGCGGCCACCGCCGCCCCGACCGGTCCGCGCCCCAGAACGAGACGCTGAGACGGCAAGTGGCCGTCGGAGACGAGCAGGTGGATACGTGACGAATCTGAAGCCTTACGCCGCGGGTGAGCCGTCCATCGGTGGCGGCCTCGGCGACCATGTCTACAACCGGCTGCTCGGCGAGCGCATCATCTTCCTCGGCCAGCAGGTCGACGACGACATCGCGAACAAGATCACGGCGCAGCTCCTCCTCCTGGCCGCGGAGCCGGAGAAGGACATCTACCTGTACATCAACAGCCCGGGCGGCTCGGTGACGGCGGGCATGGCGGTCTACGACACCATGCAGTACATCCCGAACGACGTCGTCACCATCGGCATGGGCATGGCGGCCTCCATGGGCCAGTTCCTGCTCACCGGCGGCGCCCAGGGCAAGCGCTTCGCGCTCCCGAACACCGACATCCTGATGCACCAGGGTTCCGCCGGCATCGGCGGCACCGCCTCGGACATCAAGATCCAGGCCGAGTACCTGCTGCGCACGAAGCAGCGCATGGCCGAGATCACCGCGCACCACTCCGGCCAGACCGTGGAGGCGATCATCCGCGACGGCGACCGCGACCGCTGGTTCACCGCGGAGGAGGCCAAGGAGTACGGCCTCATCGACGAGATCATCTCCGCCGCGTCGCTGGTCCCGGGCGGCGGCGGCACCGGGGCCTGACCCCGGCCCCGGCGCGCGGGGCCTCGTACGAGGCCCCGTACGCCCGCCCGCACCCGGCAAGCCCCAGCCCGCAGAACGCCACCAGGATGGTGAACACCCAGATGCACATGAACAACCTCTCTCCCGCGAGCGGCCTCTACACCGGCGCGCCGGTGGACAACCGCTACGTCGTTCCGCGCTTCGTCGAGCGCACCTCGCAGGGCGTGCGCGAGTACGACCCGTACGCCAAGCTCTTCGAGGAGCGCGTGATCTTCCTCGGCGTGCAGATCGACGACGCCTCCGCCAACGACGTCATGGCGCAGCTGCTGTGCCTGGAGTCGATGGACCCGGACCGGGACATCTCGATCTACATCAACAGCCCCGGCGGCTCCTTCACCGCGCTGACGGCCATCTACGACACGATGCAGTTCGTGAAGCCGGACATCCAGACGGTCTGCATGGGCCAGGCGGCCTCCGCCGCCGCCGTCCTGCTGGCCGCCGGCACCCCCGGCAAGCGCATGGCGCTGCCGAACGCCCGCGTGCTGATCCACCAGCCCTCCGGCGGCACCGGCCGCGAGCAGCTCTCCGACCTGGAGATCGCGGCCAAGGAGATCCTGCGCATGCGTGACCAGCTGGAGACCATGCTGGCCAAGCACTCGACCACGCCGATCGAGAAGATCCGCGAGGACATCGAGCGCGACAAGATCCTGACGGCCGAGGACGCGCTCGCGTACGGCCTGATCGACCAGATCGTCTCGACCCGCAAGAACTCCCACTGATCCTTGCCACCAGTTGGCGTGGGCACGTCGTCACAATCGGCGATGTGAACCACGTCAAGGGGGCCCCGTACGGGGCCCCCGGCAAGGTACCGTCGGATATGAGGCACCAGGAGCGCTGAACCAGGCGTCTCCCAGGCGAAGGGGAAGCACCTCGTGGCACGCATCGGTGACGGCGGCGACCTGCTCAAGTGCTCGTTCTGCGGAAAGAGCCAGAAGCAGGTGAAGAAGCTCATCGCAGGACCCGGTGTGTACATCTGCGACGAGTGCATCGACCTCTGCAACGAGATCATCGAGGAGGAGCTCGCGGAGACCTCCGAGGTCCGGTGGGAGGAACTCCCCAAGCCTCGTGAGATCTACGAGTTCCTGGAGAGCTACGTCGTCGGCCAGGAGCCGGCGAAGAAGGCCCTCTCGGTGGCGGTGTACAACCACTACAAGCGTGTGCAGGCCGGCGAGAACGGCGGCGCGCAGGGCCGCGACGACGCGATCGAGCTCGCGAAGTCCAACATCCTGCTGCTGGGCCCGACGGGCTCCGGCAAGACGCTGCTGGCCCAGACGCTCGCGCGCATGCTCAACGTCCCGTTCGCCATCGCCGACGCGACGGCGCTGACGGAGGCCGGGTACGTGGGCGAGGACGTCGAGAACATCCTGCTCAAGCTGATCCAGGCGGCCGACTACGACGTCAAGAAGGCCGAGACCGGGATCATCTACATCGACGAGATCGACAAGGTCGCCCGCAAGAGCGAGAACCCGTCGATCACCCGCGACGTGAGTGGCGAGGGCGTGCAGCAGGCCCTGCTGAAGATCCTGGAGGGCACGACGGCGTCGGTCCCGCCGCAGGGCGGCCGCAAGCACCCGCACCAGGAGTTCATCCAGATCGACACGACGAACGTGCTGTTCATCGTGGGCGGTGCGTTCGCCGGCCTGGAGAAGATCATCGAGTCGCGGGCCGGCGCCAAGGGCATCGGCTTCGGCGCGACGATCCGCTCGAAGCGCGAGATCGAGGCGAGCGACCAGTTCCAGGAGGTCATGCCGGAGGACCTGGTGAAGTTCGGGATGATCCCGGAGTTCATCGGCCGCCTGCCCGTCATCACCTCGGTGCACAACCTGGACCGCGAGGCGCTGCTGCAGATCCTGGTGGAGCCGCGGAACGCGCTGGTGAAGCAGTACCAGCGGCTGTTCGAACTCGACGGGGTGGAGCTGGACTTCGAGCGCGAGGCGCTGGAAGCCATCGCGGACCAGGCGATCCTCCGCCAGACGGGTGCGCGAGGACTGCGCGCCATCATGGAAGAGGTCCTGATGTCGGTGATGTACGAGGTCCCGTCCCGCAAGGACGTGGCCCGCGTGGTCATCAGCGCGGACGTCGTCCGCTCGAACGTGAACCCGACGCTGGTCCCCCGCATCGTCCCGAAGGACCAGGGCCCGCAGGAGAAGTCGGCCTGACGGCCGCCTGAACAGCGCTCGTGCAGAAGGGGTGCCCCCGAGGGGGCACCCCTTCTGCACGAGGTGGACCGGCCGCTACTTCTTGACGCGGGCGGTGTTGTAGAGCTTCGCCGTCAGGTCGGCGGTCTGCTCCAGGGTGTAGCCCGGCTTGCCCGCCAGAATGGAGGCGGCGTCCGAGGCGCTGACCATGCTCAGGGTGCTGTAGTCACCCCAGATGCAGATCGGCAGCGTCAGCTCCTTCGGACCCTTCGACGCCGTGGTGCTCGTCGACGAGATCTTCATTTCCTGGCACTTCATCACGGCGCCGCTGAAGCCCGAGGGGGACATCGACTTCGGGCTGCCGAGCATCTCGACCGTCGCGGACTTGTCCTTGCCGGCGTTGAGCTTGGCGGTGGCGAAGTAGGCGTCCACCGACTTCTCGGGATCCGCGAGTTCGCCGTACAGCCCCTGGAAGCTCAGGCCCTTGGTCGTCAGCGGGTTGGCCGGGTCGCCGGAGCTGTAGTCCATGGCGACCCTGGTGGGGTTCTTGATGCCGATGGCCTCCAGTTCCTGGCGGTCCTTGTCGGCGAGGGGCTTCTCCTTGTAATTCGGGTTCTTCTTGAAGTCGTCCACCGTCTCCGGGGCGACCAGCTTGTAGCCCTTGGTGGCGGACGAGACCGCGCCCGAGGCGCCGCCGCCCTTCGTGAAGTACCAGCCGGCGCCCGCGATGGCCGCCACCGCGACGATCACGGCGATCACCACGCCCGCCTTGGACTTCTTCGGCTGCTGCGGCTGCATGCCGTACGGCGGCTGCTGCGGGTAGCCGTAGCCCAGCTGGGGCTGCTGGGGGTAGCCCTGCGGGGGGATGCCCGGCGGCGGGGGCTGCTGCGGGTAGCCGTAGCCGGGCTGCGGCGCGGGCTGGCCGTACGGTCCCGGCTGCTGGCCCCCGTACGGTCCCGGCTGCTGCGGCTGCTGGCCTCCGTACGGTCCCGGCTGGTTGTAGCTCATGCCCGCGTCCCCCTTCAGGAATCCCTTATGCGTTTCAGACATCCTGACGGAAGGCGGAGTCGCGCACGGCGCCGGGCCCCCTGATTACCGGTTTCATGACTGGACTGTTACGGCTCTAAACTGTGTCTCGTGACCGAGAACACGCAGACACCCAGCAGCCCCAACTCCGAACTGCCGACCGCGTACGCTCCGGCCGAGGTAGAGGGGAAGCTCTACGAGCGCTGGGTAGAGCGTGGGTACTTCACGGCGGATCCCGCGAGCGAGAAGCCCGCGTACACCATCGTCATCCCGCCGCCGAACGTCACCGGCTCCCTGCACCTGGGGCACGCCTTCCAGCACACGCTCATGGACGCCCTGACCCGCCGCAAGCGGATGCAGGGCTACGAGTCGCTGTGGCTGCCCGGCATGGACCACGCCGGCATCGCCACCCAGAACAAGGTCGAGCAGCAGCTCGCCGAGGAGGGCAAGTCCCGCCACGACCTGGGCCGCGAGGAGTTCGTGGAGCGCGTCTGGCAGTGGAAGGAAGAGTACGGCGGCAAGATCCTCGGCCAGATGCGCCGCCTCGGCGACGGCGTCGACTGGTCCCGTGAGCGGTTCACCATGGACGAGGGCCTCTCCAAGGCCGTCCAGACGATCTTCAAGAAGCTCTATGACGACGAGCTGATCTACCGCGCCGAGCGCATCATCAACTGGTGCCCCCGCTGCCTCACGGCCATCTCCGACATCGAGGTGGAGTACCAGGAGGACGCGGGCGAGCTGGTCTCGATCAAGTACGGCGAGGGCGAGGACACCCTCGTCGTCGCCACCACGCGCGCCGAGACGATGCTCGGTGACACGGCCATCGCCGTCCACCCGGACGACGAGCGCTACAAGCACCTCGTCGGCAAGCTCATCAAGCTGCCGCTCACCGACCGCTCCATCCCGGTCGTCGCGGACACGCACGTCGACCCGGAGTTCGGCACCGGCTGCGTCAAGGTGACCCCGGCGCACGACCCGAACGACTTCGCCATCGGGCAGCGCCACGGCCTGCCCCACATGACGATCATGGACGAGCACGGCACCATCACCGTCCACGGCCCCTTCCTCGGCCTGGACCGCTTCGAGGCCCGTTCCGCGGTCGTCGGCGCGCTGCGCGAGCAGGGCCGGATCGTCGCCGAGAAGCGCCCGTACCTGCACTCCGTCGGGCACTGCTCCCGCTGCTCCACCACCGTCGAGCCGCGCCTGTCGCTGCAGTGGTGGGTCAAGGTCGAGACCCTTGCCAAGGCCGCCGGCGACGCGGTCCGCGACGACCGGGTCACGATCCACCCGAAGGAGATGGAGAAGCGCTACTTCGACTGGGTCGACAACCTCAACGACTGGTGCATCTCGCGGCAGCTGTGGTGGGGCCACCGGATCCCGGTCTGGTACGGCCCGGACGGTGAGATCGTCTGCGTCGGCCCGGACGACGAGGCGCCCAGCGGGGAGGGGTGGCACCAGGACACCGACGTCCTCGACACCTGGTTCTCCTCCGGCCTGTGGCCGTTCTCCACGCTCGGCTGGCCGGAGAAGACCCCGGACCTGGCGAAGTTCTACTCCACCGACGTCCTGGTCACCGGCCACGACATCATTTTCTTCTGGGTCGCCCGGATGATGATGTTCGGCCTGTACGCCATGGACGGCGAGGCGCCGTTCAAGACGATCGCGCTGACCGGCCTGGTCCGCGACGAGCGCGGCAAGAAGATGTCGAAGTCCTTCGGCAACGTCGTCGACCCGCTGGACTGGATGGACAAGTACGGCTCCGACGCCGTCCGCTTCACCCTCGCCAAGGGCGCCAACCCGGGCACCGACGTGCCGATCGGCGAGGACTGGGTCCAGGCCTCCAGCAAGTTCGCCAACAAGATCTGGAACGCCACGCGCTTCGCGCTGATGAACGGCGCCACGATCGAGGGAGACCTGCCCCCGGTCGAGCAGCTGTCCGCGACCGACCGCTGGATCCTGTCCCGCCTCAACAAGACGGTCGCCCAGGTCGACGGGTACTACGAGGACTTCCAGTTCTCCAAGCTCAGCGAGGCGCTCTACCACTTCGCGTGGGACGAGGTCTTCGACTGGTACGTCGAGCTGTCGAAGACGACGTTCTTCGCGGGCGGCGAGCAGGCCAAGGTCTCCGGCCGGGTGCTGGGCGAGGTCATCGACGTCATGCTGCGGCTGCTGCACCCGGTGGTCCCGTTCGTCACCGAGACGCTGTGGACCACGCTGACCGGGCGCGAGTCGCTGGTCATCGCCGAGTGGCCCAAGGACAGCGGCTTCCGCGACGAGGCCGCCGAGGCCGAGATCGAGAGCGTCCAGGCCGTCGTCACCGAGGTCCGCCGGTTCCGCAAGGAGCAGGGCCTCCAGGACGGCCAGAAGGTCCCGGCCCGCCTGGACCTGACCGGTACGGCGCTCGCCGCGCACGAGGCGGCCATGCGCCAGTTGCTCCGCCTCCAGCCGGAGGGCGAGGGCTTCACCGCCACCGCCACCCTGCCGGTCGCCGGTGCCACGGTCGCGCTCGACCTGTCGGGCACGATCGACGTGGCCGCCGAGCGCAAGCGCCTCTCCAAGGACCTCGCGTCCGCGGAGAAGGAGAAGCAGCAGGCCGAGGCGAAGCTCGGGAACGAGGCCTTCCTGGCCAAGGCCCCCGACAACGTCGTGGACAAGATCAAGGGTCGACTGGCCAAGGCCGAGGCGGACATCGCCCGGATCCAGGCCCAACTGGACACGCTGCCCGCCGCGTAGCGCGTATCGCGCACCACGTGACGTGTAACAAACTGTGAACCATCGGCCCCCGGGCACATCGCCCGGGGGCCGACGCGTAGGGTGAATCCGGCCCCAGAGGTTCCGCGCAACCCACAGGGGCCGAAAGCCTGCCGGCTGTCGACCGAGGGGGGTCTCGGAGTGTGGGGTCGTGACCTGCGGACTCGCGGGTTAAGCCGCGAGCTGAACCGCCGCAACCTCCTCCTCGGCGCGGCTGCCACGGTCGCGACCGGCGGTGCCCTCGCCGGAGTTGCCGCCTTGAACACCTCGCGCGCGCCGGCCACCGGCCTCCAGAAGGATCTGCTGGGCCGGGATCCCAAGGCCTCCAAGACGGCCCAGGCCGTGTACCGGCTCCTGGTCGCCCTGGAGACGGACGCCCGGGCGGGCCGCCGCCGAGGCACCCTCATGGGCCAGCACGCCGAGGTCCACAACGAGCGGTACAACCCCGAGTACGGCGACCACACCGGCCCCAAACCGCCCGGCTACTACTACCGCAAACCCCGGGACATCACCGGCAAGCTGCCGGCCTTCCTCGAACTCGACCTGGGCCCCGGCTACCAGCAGCAGGGCTGGGGCGTGGGGGAGGCACGGGACTACTCGCGCGCCGCCTGGCCCGCCCGCCGCGAGTTCTGGACCTACACGAACGACGTGGTGGACCTCGCCCTCGGCGTCTGGCACGGACTGCCCCGCGAGGACGACGGCTCGTACAACCCGACCGGCACGGAACGCCTCTGGAACGGCACCAAGACCGTGCTGCCGGAGAACGGGGGAGCGCCCGCGGGCCTGGTCGGCATGTCGTTCCACCAGCCGTGGCCGGGCAGCCCCGTCAAGAGCTACGACCAGACGCTGCGCCGCAACGCGCCCTCCGCGAAGGACCCCGGCTGGATCGACCGGGTGCTCACCCCCGGGACCCCGGAACACGCGGCGCTCCTGCTCGACCTCTCCTTCCTCGCGGACCACCTCGGCTACCTGGCCGCGTACGACGTCCCCGTACTGCTGCGCCCGTACCACGAGATGAACTCGCTCGGAGGGGAGCAGAGCTTCTGGTGGGCGGGGCTCAAGCCCCAGCAGTACACGGCGCTGTGGGAGTTGCTCCACCACTACCTGGTGGGTTCTCGCGGACTGCACAACCTGATCTTCGTGTGGGCCCCCACCGCCTGGGACGGCGTCCACGGCAGCGAGCCCTGGGACTTCTACCCGGGCGGCGAGTACGTGGACGTGGTCGGGGTCGACGACTACAGCGGAACGCCGGACCGGCCCTTCGACCCCGGCGGCTGGACCACGACCTGGCACCGCGGCCTCGCGGACTACGGCAAGCCGCGGATCCTCGCGGAGTCCTTCCACGTACCGCTGGGTTCGGCGCAGCGCACGACGCTCGACCAGGCCCCGTGGGTCCTGTGGACCGTGTGGGGCGACGGACTCACGGCGAAGAACTCGGACGCCGATGTGCGACAGACGTACGACGACCCCAAGACGATCACCGGTGGCCGTGAATCCGGCCCCGTGGGCGTGCAGTGGCCCGCCCTGCACGACGGAACATTCGAATAGGAGTGAAGTTGAGCGCGTCAACGCCACGCCCCCACCGTGTGGCCGCCTTCGTGGCCATGGGCTGGGCAGGCATCCTGCTCCTCTGGGCCGTGTACAACTGTTTCTGGCAGGTCGGCGTCGCCGACTTCCTCCAGGGCATCGTGTACTACGGCACCGGTGACGGATCCGGAACCGCAGAGACGTTCAACCTCAACTGGGGTGTCGTCTATGTGGCGGGCGGGTTGCTGGTCCTGCGCGGGAACACCCTCGGGCGGGGCATCATCATCGGCGGCGCCGCCATCGAGGGCTACAACCGGGTGCGCAGCCTGTCGGGTGCGCTCTTCGACGACAAGCAGGCCGAGTACTTCACCACGACCGTCCAGGGCGGCCTGAAGCTGGCGACCTTCGCCGTCGGGGCCCTGGTGACCTGCACCCTCATCGTCCTGCTGCTGCGGGACTTCGCGGTGTACGAGGCGTGGCAGCCGCCGGCGAACCCCTGGACCCGGCAGGCCAACGAGGCCCGGCAGGCACAGCAGCTGCCGCAGCAGCAATCGCCGCAGCCGGCCAACGGGTTCGGGAGTGCGCCGGTCTACCAGGCGCAGCCCGGCCCTCAGTTGCCGCAGACGGGTTACGGGCAGCCGCAGCCGCAGCCCCAGCCCCAGCCCTACCCGCCCCAGCAGTCGCAGCAGCCCCAGCCCGGTTACGGGCCCGGGCCGTACGGCCATCAGCCCGCCTGGCCCCAGCAGCAGCAACAGCCGCAGCCCCAGCCGCAGCCTCAGCACCCCCAGCAGCCCCGGCAGTCGCCGCCGCCGCAGCAACAGCAGTAGTAGGAACCCCGAAGGACCTCTTCCATGACCTCCGCCTCCGTACAAGAGGTCGCGCCCGCCACCCGGCGCGATGCGAAACTGGTGCAGCGCCATGCCGAGTGGAAGCCCGGCGTGCTGCCCTTCCTGCTGCCCTTCCTGCTCCTCGCCGGATTCGGCCTGTGGGCGTACAAGCCGAATCCGACCCCGCTGGGCTGGACCCTGTCGGTCGTCTGGTCACTGCCCGGCGTCGGCGTGATGGTCGGTCTCCAGGGCGCTCTGCTGATCCGCCGCAGGCTGCGGAAGTCGCACGAGATGGTCCCGCCGACGCCGGTGGAGGAGGACTTCCTCATCGTGCTCGTGCCGACCATCGGCCGCCACGACACGTACCCGGCGCTGGAGCGCTCGGTCCTGAGCTACGTGGAGCACCTGCCCCCGTACTTCCCGCTGATGCGGGTCGACGTCCTCACCGAGGAGGGCTGCGAGGCGACCGAGCAGATCGACGAACTGGCCGCGATGCATCCGCTGATCCGCGTGGTCACGGTGCCGAAGGCGTACGAGACGGCGAACGGGACCCGGTTCAAGGCCCGCGCCAACCACTACGCGCACGAACTGCGGATCGACGAGGGCGAGGCCCTCGACGACATCTGGGTCCTGCACATGGACGACGACACCGGGGTCGGCCCCGACACCGCCGCTTCCATGGCCCAGTTCGTCAACCGCCAGCGGCGGGCCGGGGACGAGGGCAAGCACATGGCGCAGGGCATCCTCGCCTACCCGCGCGAGAACGCCGTGAACCGTTTCACCTGGCTGGCCGACGCGGTCCGCCCCGCCGACGACATAGCCCGGTTCCGCGCCCTCACCGGTCTCGGGACCCCGGTCGCCGGCGTGCACGGGGAGCTGTTGCTGCTCCGCGCCTCCATCGAGGCGACGATCGGCTGGGACTTCGGCCCGAAGGCCATCGTCGAGGACGCGCAGCTGGCGCTGACGTTCTGCCGTACGTACCCCGGCCGCAGCGACTGGTTCAACGGCCGCTGCTACGGCGCTTCCCCGGCCACCACCAGGGACTTCATCAAGCAGCGCGAGCGCTGGGCCTGGGGGCTCGTCGCGCTGTGCTTCAACCGCACGGTGCCCTTCCGCTACCGCTGGTTCCTGCTGCTCTGCGTGGCCACCTGGGTCTTCGGTCCGCTCCAGCACGTCGCGACGGTGCTCTTCGTGGCCTGGCTCATCGGAGACTTCAACACCTCCCCCGTGGCCCAGACCGTCGTGATCATGTGGGCGCTGAATTTCGCGTACGTCATCTGGACGTACTGGGAGGGGCTGCGGCTCAACGCACTGGTCTCCGCGAACGGTCGGCGCCGCTGGTGGGAGCCGATCGTCGTGCTGGGCCTCATCCCCGTCTTCTCCGTGATGGAAGGACTCGGCGGCCTGCGCGGGCTGATCAAGTTCATCAAGCGCGAAGAGAACAAGTTCGTCGTCATCGCCAAGCCCGCGTGAGAAGCCGAGAGTCCCTCGTGAACGACGAGATGAACAACGAGAACGAAAACGAGAACGAGAGCAACAGGGAGAGCGGGAGCGGGAGCAAGAAGGGGAAGGCGGCCCGGCGTTCCAAGGTCCCTCTGCTCGCCATCCTGCCGGTGACCGTGACCTCCCTGGTCATAGGCCTGCCGTTCGTGGTCGGGGACCATCCGCTGCGCTGGCGGCCGGGCTCCCTGGAGCCGGCCCTGGTCCTGCGCGACTCCGCCTCCGACCCCACCCGTACCGCGGCCCACGGCTCCGCCACCGCCCCCGCCGCCGGCGGGGCAGCGGCTGAGGAGACCGAGCAGGCCCTGCCCGCCGGGCCCGCGCCGAAGGTGGACAAGCCCTGGAAGGCCGGCATGCCCGAGTGGGGCGTCCAGATCTTCTGGGAGGACAAGAAGGACCACGACGACGCGTACATCGAGAAGCAGGCGCACAAGCAGGCCGCCTACCTCGTCGGGCTGAAGGCGAACGCCGTCTCCGTCTCCTTCCCCTTCTACACGGAGGGCCGCACGTCGACGAAGCTGGCGGCCGGCCCCGGCACCCCCACGCCCGAGCACATCGAAACGGTGCTGCGCGTCTTCCACGAGGCCGGACTGCGCACCACCGTCCGCCCGACGCTGGACGAGGCGGTGCTCGTTCCGCCGGAGGGCTGGCGCGGCAACATCAAGCCGACCGACAAGGAGGCCTGGTTCGATGCGTACGAGGCCCTGCTCGTCCCGTACCTCGATGTGGCCCAGCGGCAGCAGGCGGCGACGTTCGTGATCGGCACGGAGCTGAACTCGATGGAGGGCCATCCGGGCTGGAAGGCCCTGATCGCGGCGGCCGAGAAGCGGTTCAAGGGCGAGGTGTCCTACGACGCCAACTGGGACAACTACGTGGGCGGCCGCATCGACGTGCCCGTCGAGCGGCTCGGCGTCGACGCGTACTTCCCCGTGAAGGTTCCCGACGACGCACCGGTCGACCAGCTCGTCGACGGCTGGAACACCTGGCTGGACAAGAAGAGCAAGGGGCCGCTGCCGCGGATCGTGCTCGCCGAGGCGGGCATCAGCGCCATGGACGGGGCGTATCACGCGCCCGGCGACTTCTATGCGCGGCGCAGGCTCAACCCCACGGTGCAGGCGAACTGGTACAAGGCGGTCTGCCAGGTCGTCCGGGAGCGGAAGATGACGGGCGTCTACTGGTGGTCGGTCACCTTCGACGCCGACCCCAAGGCGGCTCCCAAGGAACACGATTCCCGGCTGAACTTCGCGGGACGCCCGGACTCGGAGCGGGAGATCCGGGCCTGCTTCGGATCCGACTACGCGGGGCCGGGCGCCGCTTCCATGCCCTGACCCGCTGTGTCCCGAGTTGTCCGGAGTGTCGCACATCACGTCTTCGGTCGGGTCAGCTGATCCGATAGCGCATGCCGAGCACGGATGATGGGAGGCATGTACGTCCCGCCCGTCGCCTCGGCGCTCCACCGGGCCGCGGCCGCCGGTCGCCGGCTCGCCGCGAGCTGGGCCGGGTCACCCCGCGCGCTTGACGTGCTCACCGCACTCAGCTGCCTGGCGCTGATGGCGCTGGACCTGCCCGGCCTGGCCGCCGCGGACAACTCGCTCAGCGGGCCGATGGCCGCCGTCGTCCTGGCCGCCGGGTGCTCCACCCTGGTGGTGCGGCGCCGGGCGCCCTGGGTCGCGTACCTCACCGCCCTGCTCTTCATCGGCTGGCTGCACGAGCTGACGCTGATCCAGTTCGCGCTCTACTCGGTCGGCCGCCACCGGGGGCGGCGGCCCGCAGTCCTGGCCACCCTCGGGTACATCGCCTTCGCGCTGATCGTCTTCAGTGTGCCGGGCTGGCCCGAACCGCGGGCCCAGACGCTCAGCGCCTTCCTCGGGCTCGTCGTGCCGATCGGGGTGCTCGCCTCGGCCGTCGGCATCGCCGCCTACCGGCACGACCTGGTGCGCGAGCTGGCCGCGGGGCGCGCCGAGTCGGCCGTACTCCAGGCCGTCCAGCAGGAGCGCACCTCGGTCGCCCGCGACGTCCACGACTTCGTCGGCCGCGAGCTGACCCTGCTGACGGTGCGCTCCGAGGTGCTGTCGACGCGGGCGCGCGAGACGGCGTACGCGAAGGACTTCGAGGAGCTCGCCGACACCGCGCGCCGCGCCCACCTGGTGCTCAACGAGATCATCGTGCAGCGCGGGGAGCGGGCCCCGACCCCGGGGGTCGACGGGCTGCCGGCCCTCGCGGAGGAGAGCGGACGGGCGGGTTCGCCCGTACGGCTGAACCTGGATCCGCACGTGCACGGGCTGTCCCCGCTGCGCCAGGCCGCGGTCTACCGGGTGGTGCAGGAATGCCTGACCAATGCGGCCAAGCACGCCTGCGGCGAGACCATCGAGGTGTCCATCGCGGCGGACGGTGCGCAGCTGCGGATCGAGGTGCGCAACGGCCTGCCCGTCCGGACGCCGGTGCGGGCCCCCGTCTCGGCGGGCTCGGGCACGGCCAGCATGTCCGAGCGCGTGCGCAGCCTGGGCGGGTCCCTGACGGCGACGCGCACGGAGGACTCCTACACGGTGGTGGCGGTCCTCCCCCGCGGCTAGGGGGTGTCTTGGCCTCAGGCCTTCGCCGGGACCAGCAGGCCGTTCAGCGTGTCCAGGTCCTCCACGCACCTGCCCGAGCCCAGCGCCACGCAGTCCAGCGGGGCGTCGGCGACGAAGACCGGGATCCCCGTCGCGGAGGCCATCCGCAGGTCCAGCCCCGGCAGCAGCGCCCCGCCGCCGGTCAGCACGATGCCGTGCTCCATCACATCGCCCGACAGCTCGGGCGGGCACTCCTCCAAGGTGGTGCGCACCGCGGCGATGATCGCCTCGATCGGCTCGTCGAGGGCGGCCCGTACGTCCGAGGCGCCCAGCGAGAGCGTCTTCGGCATGCCGCCGACCCGCTCCCGGCCGCGCACCGTGAAGGTCCGCGTCTCCAGCTCCGGCCGGTCCGGCACCGGCCAGGCCGATCCGGCGCCGACCTTGACGTCCTCGGCGGTGCGCTCCCCGATGAGCAGCCCGTGCTCCTTGCGCACGTAGTCCATGATCGCGCCGTCCAGCCGGTCCCCGCCGACCCGCAGGGACCGGGACGTGACGATCCCGCCGAGCGAGATGACGGCGACCTCGGTGGTGCCGCCGCCGATGTCCACCACCATCGAACCGCGCGGCTCGGCCACCGGCAGCCCCGCGCCGATCGCCGCCGCCATCGGCTCCTCGATCAGGTGGACGGCCTTGGCCCCCGCCCGCGTCGAGGCGTGGACGATGGCCCGCCGCTCGACGGGGGTCACCCCGGAAGGCACGCAGATCACCATCCGGGTGCGCGGCCGCCGCCCCGGCACGGCCTTGCGGACGAAGTGCCGGAGCATCTCCTCGGCGGCCTCGTAGTCGCAGATCACCCCGTCCTTCAGGGGGCGGATCGCGGTGATGGAGCCGGGGGTGCGGCCGATGGTCTCCTTGGCCTCGGTCCCCACGGCCAGGGCGGTGGTGGTGCCCGCCTTCACGGCGACCACGGACGGCTCATTGAGGACGATTCCGTGGCCCCGGGCGTAGACCAGGGTGTTCGCGGTCCCCAAGTCGATCCCTATGTCGCGGCTGGAAGCGGACTTGTTGGTGCTGGCCTGCGGCATTTGTTCCCCTATCTCCTGCCCGCAAGGCTTGCATAACGATCCGGTCGCATTGGCCGCCGAACGTCCTGAAACGGCCGGGTCGAAAGTCCCCGGGCCCCCCGTCCGTAGACTGGGCCCGTGAGTGAGCAGCAGCCCGAGAGCAACGGACCCGACGACCGCGACGAGACCTCCGATCTCTTCGAACGGATCGTGGCCGAAGAGTCCGACCGCGACCCCGACCTGGCGGTGATCGAGGCCGGCAGCCGCACCCTGCGCGCCCAGGCCGGACCGCCCCAGGGCGACCCGGTACTGTCGCAGCCCCTCGACCCTGAGGTGGCGCGGGCGCTCCAGGAGGTGGAGCAGGAACTCTCCACCCGTTGGGGCGAGACCAAGCTGGAGCCCTCCGTCACGCGGATCGCCGCGCTGATGGACGTCCTGGGCGAACCGCAGCACGCGTACCCCTCCATCCACGTGACCGGCACCAACGGCAAGACGAGCACCGCCCGCATGATCGAGGCCCTGCTCAACGCCTTCGAGCTGCGCACAGGCCGCTACACCAGCCCGCACGTGCAGTCGGTCACCGAGCGGATCAGCCTCGACGGGGCCCCGATCAGCGCCGAGCGCTTCGTCGAGACGTACTACGACATCAAGCCGTACGTGGAGATGGTCGACTCCTCCGAGGAGTACCGGCTGTCCTTCTTCGAGGTGCTCACCGCAATGGCCTACGCGGCCTTCGCGGACGCCCCGGTGGACGCGGCCGTCGTCGAGGTCGGCATGGGCGGCACCTGGGACGCGACCAACGTGATCGACGGCGCGGTCGCGGTGATCACCCCGATCAGCCTGGACCACACGGACCGGCTCGGCTCCACGCCCGCGGAGATCGCCCAGGAGAAGGGCGGCGTCATCAAGCAGGACGCCACCGTGATCCTGGCGCAGCAGCCGGTGGACGCGGCGCAGGTGCTGCTGAAGAAGGCCGTCGAGGTCGACGCGACCGTGGCCCGCGAGGGCATGGAGTTCGGCGTCGTCTCGCGCGAGGTGGCGGTCGGCGGGCAGATGCTGACGCTGCGCGGCGTGGGCGGCGAGTACGACGGCATCTTCCTGCCGCTGTACGGGGCCCACATGGCGCACAACGCGGCGGTGGCGCTGGCGGCGGTCGAGGCCTTCTTCGGGGTCGGCGCGCAGCAGTCGCGGGAGCTGGACCTGGAGACCGTGCGCAGGGCCTTCGCCTCGGTGACCTCGCCGGGCCGGATGGAGGTCGTACGGCGCAGCCCGACGGTGGTCCTGGACGCGGCGCACAACCCGGCGGGCGCACGCGTCACCGCGGAGGCGGTGACCGAGGCCTTCGGCTTCAGCCGGCTGGTCGGGGTCGTGGCCGCGAGCGAGGGCAAGGACGTCAAGGGGGTCCTGGAGGCCTTCGAGCCGATCTTCGCGGAGATCGTCGTGACGGAGAACTCCAGCCACCGGGCGATGTCCGCGGACGCGCTGGCGGCCGTGGCGGTCGAGGTCTTCGGGCCGGACCGGGTGCAGGTGGAGCCGCGGCTGGACGACGCCCTGGAAGCGGCGATCACCCTCGCGGAGGAAGAGGCCGAGTACGGAGGGGCCGGGGTCCTGGTGACCGGTTCCGTGATCACGGTGGGCGAGGCCCGCCTGCTGCTGAAGAGGGGCTGAGGGATGCGCACGCTGTGTGCTTCGACGCTGATCGGCGAGTTCTTCGTGATCGGTTTCGCGGGGCTGGTGGCCATGAAGAACCCGGATCTGACCCAGGCCACGGTGTGGACGGTCTGCGGGATCGCCATGCTGCTGTCGGTTCTGCTGTGCGGGATGCTCTCGCGTCCGGGCGCGGTCCAGATCGGCTGGGCGCTGCAGATCGGGCTGATCCTGAGCGGGTTCGTCGTCCCGATGATGTTCTTCCTCGGCGCGGTGTTCGCGGCTCTGTGGTGGTGCTCGGTGCACTACGGCGCCAAGATCGACGCGATCAAGGCCCGCTGGGCGGCCCAGAGCGAGGCCCAGGCCTGAGGGGGCATCCCCGAAGTCCTGCCCTGCCCTGCCCTGCCCTGCTCTCCCCGGCCCGAGCCCCGAGGCCGTCCCGGCGCACGCGGATCCCGACCCCCGACCCCGACCCCCGGCCCCTGCCGCCGGGGGCACGGGGCTCCGCGCAAGGGCCCCGCTGACTCCCTGTAGCCTCGTCGGACCGCACCCGTATGCCGCAAGGAGCCGCAACATGACCCAGCGCACGCTCGTCATCCTCAAGCCCGACGCCGTCCGTCGAGGCCTGATCGGCGAGATCATCGGCCGCATCGAGCGGAAGGCCGGCTGGACCGTTCCCGCGCTGGAGCTGCGCACGCTGGACCAGGAGACCCTGGAGGCGCACTACGGCGAGCACAAGGGCAAGCCCTTCTACGAGCCCCTCATGGGCTTCATGGCGAGCGGCCCGGTCGTGGTCCTCGTGGTGGAAGGGGAACGCGTGATCGAGGGTGTCCGCCAGTTGGCCGGACCCACTGACCCGATCGCCGCGGCGCCCGGCTCCATCCGGGGGGATTTCGGCACCATCACCCGGGAGAACCTGATCCACGCCTCGGACTCCGAGGAGTCCGCCGAGCGCGAGCTGAAGCTGTTCTTCCCCTCCCTGTGATGAGTCCTTCCTGACGTAACATCAGCCGAATAGCGCTCATGACCTGGGGCGACCGAAGTAATTTCGGTCGCCCCTCGGTATTACCGGTCGCGAGCGGGAACGCATGTGCAGGACACGTCGTCACCACTAGGGGGCGGGTTTCCGTTCCGGCGGGATTGCCGGAGTCCCGTCGCGCGGTGTTCATACTTGCGGCACTACGATGGGGCCTCCACCCACACACCCACCTCGCCGACCTGACAGCAGCCGCTATCAACTGGAAGGCCAGACGCTCCTCATGGGGAACAAGGGGAACAACATGTCGTTCATCGGCCGTGACATGGCGATCGACCTCGGGACCGCCAACACGCTGGTGTACGTGAGGGGCCGGGGGATCGTCCTGAACGAGCCGTCCGTGGTCGCCATCAACACGAACACCGGCGGCATTCTGGCGGTCGGCTCCGAGGCGAAGAAGATGATCGGCCGGACGCCCGGCAACATCGTCGCCGTACGGCCCCTCAAGGACGGCGTGATCGCCGACTTCGAGATCACGGAGCGTATGCTCCGCTACTTCATCCTCAAGATCCACAAGCGCCGCTACCTGGCCCGTCCGCGCGTCGTGGTCTGCGTCCCCTCCGGCATCACCGGAGTGGAGCGCCGCGCCGTCATCGAGGCGTCCACGCAGGCCGGCGCCCGCCAGGTGCACATCATCGAGGAGCCCATGGCCGCCGCCATCGGCTCGGGCCTGCCCGTCCACGAGGCCACCGGCAACATGGTCGTGGACATCGGCGGCGGCACCACCGAGGTCGCCGTCATCTCCCTCGGCGGAATCGTCACGGCGCAGTCCATCCGGGTGGCCGGCGACGAGCTCGACAACGCGATCATCCAGCACATCAAGAAGGAGTACTCGCTCCTCCTCGGTGAGCGCACCGCCGAGCAGATCAAGATCACCATCGGGTCGGCGTACGACCTCGACAAGGACGAGCACACCGAGATCCGCGGCCGGGACCTGGTCTCCGGCCTCCCGAAGACGGTCGTGATCTCCGCCGCCGAGGTCCGCAAGGCCATCGAGGAGCCGGTCAACGCCATTGTCGACGCGGTCAAGACGACCCTCGACAAGTGCCCGCCCGAGCTCTCCGGCGACATCATGGACCGCGGCATCGTGCTGACCGGCGGCGGCGCCCTGCTGCGCGGCCTCGACGAGCGGCTGCGCCGCGAGACGGGCATGCCGATCCACATCGCCGAGGATCCGCTCGACTCCGTCGCCCTCGGCTCCGGCAAGTGCGTGGAGGAGTTCGAGGCGCTCCAGCAGGTTCTGGACGCCCAGCCCCGGCGCTGATACAGACCCCCGTCAGGGGGCCATGCGGAACACAAGGATCCGCCGTACGGGTGCTGCCGCACCCGTGCGGCGGATCGTTGATATACAGACCAAGAAGTTTCCGACGAGGAAGGCACGGCCGCCGCACGTGAGGGACACACGAGAAAGCCGGCTGCTCCTGGTGCTCCTGATCGCCATCGCGTTCGCATTGATCACGGTGGACATCAGGGCAGGCGAGGAGTCTCCGGTCGACGGCGCCCGGCAGGCCGCCGCAGCGGTCTTCGGCCCGGTCGAGAAGAGCGTCGCGACCGCGGTCGACCCCGTCGCCAACGCGATAGGGGCCGTACGGGACTCCGGCGAACGCCACAACCGCATCGCCACGCTGGAGCGCGAGAACGCCGCCCTGAAGGCGAAGCTGGGCAGCGACGACCAGACCCGCAGCCGGATCCACGAGCTCGACGAGATGCTCAAGCGGGCCGGCGCCGGACAGTACGGCATCAAGGGCGCCGAGGTCATCGCCATAGGAGCGGCCCAGGGCTTCTCCTGGACCGTCACCATCGACGCCGGCAGCAAGGACGGCATCGAGCGCGACATGACCGTGCTGAACGGGGAGGGACTCGTCGGCCGGGTCGCCACCGTGGGCCCCGACACCGCCACGGTCGTCCTCGCCAACGATCCCGACTTCACCGTGGGCACCCGCCTGGAGAAGACCGGCGAGCTCGGCTTCGCCACCGGCCAGGGCGACCGCGCCCTGTCCGTCCAGATGCTCAACGGCAAGGCCAAGGTCAGCCCCGGCGACCGGCTCGTCACCTTCGGCTCCCGCGGCAACAAGCCGTTCGTGCCCGGAGTCCCGATCGGAGAGGTCGTCAAGGTCGACCCCTCGCGCGGCGACCTGACCCGCACCATCTGGGTGCGTCCGTTCGTCGGCTTCTCGCGCCTGGACATCGTCGGCGTCGTCGTGATGCCCCCGCGCGAGGACCCGCGCGACGCCGTACTGCCGCCCAAGCCCGAGGTGAAGCCCACCCCGACGGTCACCGTCACGGTCACGCCGTCGCCGTCCGCCAGTGTGCCCGCCAAGCCGGCCGACGAGTAGGAGCCCACCGTCATGCGCTTCAACCGGATCCTGCTCTCGGCCACGCTCGTCGTGGTCGCCCTCGTCGTCCAGGTCTCCGTGCTGGGCCGGCTGCAACTGCCCGGCGCCGTACCCGACCTGGTCCTGCTCACCGTCGTCGCGCTCGCCCTCGTGTACGGGCACCTCAGCGGCGCGCTCATCGGCTTCGCCGCCGGACTCCTCGCCGACCTGGCCCCGCCCGCCGACCACGCCGCCGGGCGGTACGCGCTGGTGCTCTGCGTCATCGGGTACGCCGCCGGGCTGGCCCGCCCCGACTCGGGGCGGTTCCGCTCCGCCTGGGGCCCGATGCTGACCGTCGTCGCCGCCGCGATCGGCTCAACCCTGCTCTACGCGAGCGTGGGCGCCCTCGTCGGAGACACCGCCGCCCGCCACGTGGGCCTCACCGGGCTGCTGTTCACGGCGACCCTCTACGACCTGCTGCTCGCCCCGTTCACCGTGCCGTTCATCATGGCGCTGGCCCGGCGCGCCGAGAACGACCCGATGGCCGTCGAGGCGAACGGCGGACAGGCCAAGACCGCCGACGTGTCCTCCGGCTGGCTCTCCGGCGGCACCGGCCTGCGCATCGGCAGCCAGCGCGGCGGCCTGCGGCTGAAGACGGCCCGCAGCCGCGCCAACAAGGCCGGCCGGATAAAGGGCGTCAAGCCGGTCAAGGGTGTGAAGAGCGTCAAGAAGCTGTGAGGGAGGAGCAGGCGTGACCAACAATCCGGAAACCGGCCGCACCCCGCGGGTGCACATCCGGCTGATGATGATCCAGGTCCTCGTCTTCTCCACGCTGTTCACCCTCGGCGGCCGGCTCTGGTTCCTCCAGATCCGCGACGGCGCGGAGTACTACCACGAGGCGAAGAGCAACCACGTCCAGCGGGTCGTCCAGCCGGCCGTGCGCGGCTCGATCCTCGACGCCCGCGGGATCCCGCTCGCCGACAACGAGACCCGCCTGGTCGTTTCCGCCAGCCGCACCAAGCTCATGAAGATGAAGGACAAGGGCAAGGGCGTCATGACCCGTCTCGCCGACGTCCTGGACATGAGCCCCAAGGAGGTCATGGAAAAGGTCCGGCTCTGCGACTCCCAGACCCCCGCGCCCTGCTGGAACGGCTCCCCGTACCAGCCGATCCCGGTCACCCTCGAAGCCACCACGCAGCAGGCGCTGCAGCTGCGCGAAC
Organism: Streptomyces sp. NPDC051109; assembly: GCF_044455885.1. Lineage (NCBI taxonomy): Bacteria > Bacillati > Actinomycetota > Actinomycetes > Kitasatosporales > Streptomycetaceae > Streptomyces > Streptomyces sp. NPDC051109. Next base: position 151,799 of record NZ_JBITFF010000004.1, on the reverse strand, counting down.
GCCCCGAGGAGTTCCCCGGCATCACCGCGGAGCCCACCGCCGTCCGCCGCTACCCGGCCCCCGGCGGGGCCCGCACCGCGCAGGTGCTCGGCTACCTCTCGCCGGTCACCGACGACGAGATCCAGAAGGCCAAGGACACCGACTCGCCGCACCTGCGCTCCGACCAGGTCGGCCGCTCCGGGATCGAACGCACCTACGACAAGCAGTTGCGCGGCAAGGCGGAAGTCACCTCGTACGAAGTCGACAACCTCGGCCGGGTCATGGGCCAGACCAAGTCCGATCCGGGCATTGCCGGGGCCACCCTCGTCACCAGCATCGACGCCCGGGTCCAGGCCGTCGCCGAGTACGAGCTCCAGCAGGCGATGAAGGTGGTCCGCAACGAGACCGACAACATCACCGGCCGCAAGTACGAGGCCGACTCGGGCGCCGTCGTCGTCATGGAGGCCAAGACCGGCCGGATCGTCGCCATGGCCTCCCAGCCCGACTACGACCCCAACGCCTGGGTCGGCGGCATTTCCGGCAAGGACTACGCCAGGCTCACCAGCAAGAACTCCAACTACCCGCTGCTGAACCGGGCCATCCAGGGCCAGGCCCCCGCCGGCTCCATCTTCAAGGTGGTGTCGGCGAGCGCCGCCGTGCGGGCCGGCTACGACTTCGACGGCAAGTACAACTGCAGCGCCTCCTACAACATGGGCGGCCGGAGCTTCGCGAACTTCGAGTCCAAGGGGCACGGCCCCATCACCCTGGGCGAAGCCCTCAAGTTCTCGTGCAACACGGTCTTCTACGCCCTCGGGCACAAGGAGTGGCAGCGCGACGGCGGCCTCTCGCCCAAGAAGGACGCCCACGACTGGTTCTACCGGACCGCCCGGGAGTTCGGACTCGGCGCCGAGACCGGCGTCGACCTGCCGAACGAGGTCACCGGCCGTATCCCCGACCGCAGGTGGAAGCAGAGCTTCTGGAAGGCCAACAAGGACTCCTGGTGCAAGCAGGGCAAGAAGGGCGGCACCTACGTCGAGCAGATCGCCTACGAGAGCTGCCTCGAAGGCAATCAGCTGAAGGCCTACGACAGCATCAACTTCGCCATCGGGCAGGGCGACGTGCTCGTCACCCCCATCCAGATGGCCACCGCCTACTCCGCGATCAGCAACGGGGGCACCCTTTACAACCCCACGGTCGGCAAGGCCGTGATCAGCCCCGACGGCAAGCGCGTGGAGATGATCAAGCCGCGGGCGCACGGGAGGCTGCCGATCGACGCCAAGACCATCGGCAACCTGGACAAGGGCCTGCGCATGGTCGTCGAGCCCGGCGGCACCGCCGCCTGGCGGTTCACGGGCTGGCCGATGGACAAGATCCCGATGCACGCCAAGACCGGCACCGCCCAGGTCTACGGCAAGCAGACCACGTCCTGGCTGGCGACCTACACCAAGGACTTCACGATCGTCATGACGATCTCCCAGGGCGGCACCGGCTCCGGAGCCTCGGGCCCCGCCGTCCGCAACCTCTACAACGCCATCTACGGTCTCGACATGGAGGGCAAGCAGGACCTGAAAAAGGCCCTGCTGCTGGGACCGGAGACCGAACTGCCCAAGATCGACGCCGACGGCTCCATCGAATCCCCCGAGATCCGGCCGTACGTGCCGCCGTCGCCGGAGGAGCCGGCCCCCCCGCTCGCCGGGCCGCCCGCCGCGTCTCCCGCACGGCACGACTGAGGACCGAAAACCGACATGCAGACCGCGAACAAGTTCTCCGTATCCCGGTACGCGCCCGAGCGCGGCGCGATGGCCAAGCTGACCTCGCGCGACTCGGTGCTGCGCCGGCTCGACTGGCCGATCCTCCTCTCGGCGCTCGCCCTGTCCTTCATCGGCGCCCTGCTGGTCTGGTCGGCGACCCGCAACCGCACCCAGCTCAACCAGGGCGACCCGTACTACTTCCTGGTCCGGCACGCCCTGAACACCGGCATCGGCCTCGTGCTGATGATCGGCACCGTCTGGCTCGGCCACCGCACCCTGCGCGGCGCCGTGCCGATCCTGTACGGGCTCTCCCTGGTGCTGATCCTCGCCGTGCTCACCCCGCTGGGCGCCACCATCAACGGCGCCCACGCGTGGATCGTGATCGGCGGCGGGTTCTCGCTCCAGCCCTCGGAGTTCGTGAAGATCACGATCATCCTGGTCATGGCGATGCTGCTGGCCACCCGGGTGGACGCGGGCGACCTCGTCCACCCCGACCACCGCACCGTGGTCAAGGCGCTGTGCCTGGCCGCCGCGCCGATGGGCATCGTCATGCTGATGCCCGACCTCGGCTCCGTCATGGTCATGGTCGTCATCGTGCTCGGGGTCCTGCTCGCGTCCGGTGCCTCCAACCGCTGGGTGGTCGGCCTGATGGGCTCCGGCGCGGCCGGGGCCGTCCTGATCTGGCAGCTCGGCGTGCTCGACGAGTACCAGATCAACCGCTTCGCGGCCTTCGCCAACCCCGAACTCGACCCCGCCGGCGTCGGCTACAACACCAACCAGGCGCGGATCGCGATCGGCTCGGGCGGGCTGACCGGATCCGGGCTCTTCAAGGGCTCGCAGACCACCGGCCAGTTCGTGCCCGAGCAGCAGACCGACTTCGTGTTCACGGTGGCGGGGGAGGAGCTGGGCTTCCTCGGCGCCGGGCTGATCCTGGTCCTGCTCGGCATCATCCTCTGGCGGGCCTGCATGATCGCCCGGGAGACCACCGAGCTGTACGGGACGATCGTGTCCGCCGGGATCATCGCCTGGTTCGCCTTCCAGGCCTTCGAGAACATCGGGATGACCCTCGGGATCATGCCGGTGGCCGGGCTCCCGCTGCCGTTCGTCTCCTACGGAGGCTCGTCCATGTTCGCGGTGTGGGTGGCGGTCGGACTGCTGCAATCGATCAGGGTGCAACGGCCGATGTCGGCCTAGCGGGGCCGATCTTCGGCCGGTTCCGCCGTTGATTCCCCGTTCACCGTGCCGTGGTGATCCGTTCAGGATTAAGTTCGATGCATGGCGGACACGAAACGCGAGATCGAGCGCAAATTCGAGTTCACGACGAGCAAGGCCGCGCGCCGCGGAGTCCCGGACCTGACCGGCACGGCCGCGATCGCGGCCGTCGCCGACCAGGGCACCGTCGACCTCGACGCGGTCTACTACGACACCCCCGACCAGCGGCTCGCCGCCGACGGCCTGACCCTCAGGCGGCGCACCGGCGGCGCGGACGCCGGCTGGCACCTCAAACTGCCCGTCTCCCCGGGCGTACGCGACGAGGTCGCCGCCCCCCTCAGCGACACCGTCCCGCGCGCCCTCGCCGCCCTCGTCCGCTCCCGCGTCCGCGACCTCGCCCTGGAACCCCAGGTCAGGCTGGTCTCCTCCCGCCGCGTGAGCCACCTCCTCGACGCCGAGGGCGCCCTCCTCGCCGAGCTCTCCACCGACGCCGTCCGCGCCGAACGGGACGAGGCCGCCGCGGCCTGGACCGAGGTCGAGGTGGAACTCGCCGACGGCGTCGACCCCGGCCTCCTCGACGCCGTCGAGAAGAAGTTCCGCAAAGCCGGGCTCAAGGTCTCCGACGCCCCCTCGAAACTCGCCCGCGCCCTCACCGAGACGGGCACCGAGCCGCCGGCCCGGCCCGGACCCGCCGCGGCCGAGGGCACCGCGGGCGCGCTGGTCCTCTCGTACCTGCACGAACAGCGCGACGCACTCGTCGCCCAGGACCCCGCCGTCCGGCGCAACCTGCCCGACTCCGTCCACCAGATGCGGGTCGCCTGCCGCCGGATGCGCAGCGCCTTCAAGACGTACCGCAAGGTCCTCGACCGCGCCGCCACCGACCCGCTCGGCGAGGAGCTCCGCTGGCTGGCCGCCGAGCTCGGTCTCGACCGGGACCAGGAGGTCCTGTTCGACCGCATCCAGACCCACCTCACCGAGCTCCCCCGCACCCTCGTGGTCGGGCCCGTCCGCGGCCGCCTGCGGACGTGGAACAACGCCCGCCGCTCGGCGACCCGGCGCCGCGCGCTCGCCGCCCTCGACGGCAAGCGGTACGCGGCCCTGCTCGACGCCCTCGACGCGCTGCTGGCCGACCCGCCCCTGCGCCCCGGCGCGGCCAAGCCTGCCGCCCGGGCCCTGCCCAAGGCCGTCCTCAAGGACTACGAGCGGCTCGCCACCCGGGTCGCCGGCGCCCTGGACCTGGAGCCGGGCGAATCCCGCGATCTGGCCCTCCACGGGGCGCGCAAGGCCGCCAAACGGGCCCGCTACGCGGCGGAGGCGGCCACCCCAGAGCTCGGCAAACCGGCAAAACACCTGGCCAAGGCCATCAAGTCGGTCCAGAGCCTGCTCGGCGACCACCAGGACAGCGTCGTCGCGCGCGAGGCCCTGCTCGGTCTCGGCACCCAGGCGGCCGGAGCGGGGGAGTCCGCTTTCACCTGGGGCGTGCTCTACGCCCGCGAGGAAGCCCTGGCCGCACAGGGTGAGCGGGAGCTTCCGGACGTATGGGGGCAAGCCGCGGACCCCGCTCTCCGGGCGGAGCTCCGCTCCTAGCCGGGCGATCACGGCGGCAGGCGGCGGCTGCGCCTCGGGTTACGCTTGAGAGTCGCCCCCTGCCAGCTTCACGAAAGTCGCGTGATGTCCGAGTCGGTCTTCCCACAGCTCGAAGCTCTGCTCCCGCATGTGCAGAAGCCCATCCAGTACGTCGGCGGTGAACTCAACTCCACCGTCAAGCCGTGGGATTCGTGTGACGTCCGCTGGGCGCTCATGTACCCGGACGCGTACGAGGTCGGGCTGCCCAACCAGGGCGTCATGATCCTCTACGAGGTGCTGAACGAGCGCGAGGGCGTGCTCGCGGAGCGCACCTACAGCGTGTGGCCGGACCTCGAAGAGCTGATGCGCGAGCACAAGGTGCCGCAGTTCACCGTGGACAGCCACCGCCCCGTGGGCGCCTTCGACGTGTTCGGCCTGTCCTTCTCCACGGAGCTGGGCTACACGAACATGCTCACGGCGCTGGACCTGGCGGGCATCCCGCTGGAGGCCAGGAACCGCACGGTCGACCACCCCATCGTCCTCGCGGGCGGCCACGCGGCCTTCAACCCCGAGCCGATCGCGGAGTTCATCGACTGCGCGGTCATCGGCGACGGCGAGCAGGCCGTCCTCGACATGACCGAGATCATCCGCACGTGGAAGGCCGAAGGCCGTCCGGGCGGGCGCGAGGAGGTCCTCCTCCGCCTGGCCAAGACCGGCCAGGTCTACGTACCGGGCTTCTACGACGTCGACTACCTGCCCGACGGGCGCATCGCGCGCGTCGCGCCGAACAAGTCGGGCGTCCCGTACCGCGTGTCCAAGCACACGGTCATGGACCTCGACGAGTGGCCGTACCCGAAGCAGCCGCTGGTCCCGCTCGCCGAGACCGTCCACGAGCGGATGTCCGTCGAGATCTTCCGCGGCTGCACCCGCGGCTGCCGTTTCTGCCAGGCCGGCATGATCACGCGCCCCGTGCGGGAGCGAAGCATCACCGGCATCGGCGAGATGGTGGAGAAGGGCCTGAAGGCGACGGGCTTCGAGGAGGTCGGCCTCCTCTCGCTGTCCTCCGCGGACCACACCGAGATCGCCGAGATCGCCAAGGGCCTCGCGGACCGCTACACGGACGACAAGGTGGGCCTGTCCCTGCCGTCGACCCGCGTGGACGCGTTCAACGTGGACCTGGCGAACGAGCTGACCCGCAACGGGCGCCGCTCCGGTCTGACCTTCGCCCCCGAGGGCGGATCCGAGCGCATGCGCAAGGTCATCAACAAGATGGTCTCGGAAGAGGACCTGATCCGGACGGTGGCCACCGCGTACGGCAACGGCTGGCGCCAGGTGAAGCTGTACTTCATGTGCGGCCTGCCCACGGAGACCGACGAGGACGTGCTCCAGATCGGCGACATGGCGGTCAACGTCATCGCCAAGGGCCGCGAGGTCTCCGGCCAGAACGACATCCGCTGCACGGTGTCGATCGGCGGATTCGTGCCGAAGCCGCACACCCCGTTCCAGTGGGCGCCGCAGCTGTCCGCCGAGGAGACGGACGCGCGCCTGGCGAAGCTGCGCGACAAGATCCGCGGCGACAAGAAGTACGGCCGCTCGATCGGCTTCCGCTACCACGACGGCAAGCCGGGCATCGTCGAGGGCCTCCTCTCGCGGGGCGACCGCCGCATCGGCGACGTCATCCGCGCCGTGTACGAGTCGGGCGGCCGTTTCGACGGCTGGCGCGAGCACTTCTCGTACGACCGGTGGATGGAGGCCGCGGAGAAGACGCTGCCGGCCTACGGCGTGGACGTGGCCTGGTACACCACGCGCGAGCGCACGTACGAGGAGGTCCTGCCCTGGGACCACCTGGACTCCGGTCTCGACAAGGACTGGCTCTGGGAGGACTGGCAGGACGCCCTCGACGAGACCGAGGTCGACGACTGCCGCTGGACCCCGTGCTTCGACTGCGGCGTCTGCCCCCAGATGGACACCCACATCCAGATCGGCCCCACGGGCAAGAAGCTCCTCCCCCTCACGGTCGTGAAGTGAGAAGTAACCCTTGAGTCACGAGAGGCCCCCACCCGCAACGGGTGGGGGCCTCGCTCGTGTCCTACGGGTATGGAACTCGACAAGCGGCCTCCCGGCGACGGCGGCGAAGGATGCCTGGTGGGCGTCGTCCGGGTACCCGTCAAGATCGTGGCGTTGATCGTCGTACTGCCCGTACGGGTGGTCTGGGAGCTGCTCGTCGCGTTCGGCCGGGCCGCTCGGCGGCACGTGCTGGGGCCCCTTTCCGTGTACGTGCTCCAGCCGGTGCTGCGCGGCATCGGCCGGGTGCTGACCGTGCTGCTCAAGCTGGTGTTCGTCTGGCCCTGGGCCGGGCTGTGGCGGTACCTGCTCGTTCCGGTCGGGCAGGGGGTGGCACTGGTGTGGCGCGGCCTGTGCGACCAGGTGCTGGCGCCGGCCGGACGGTTCGTGACCGGGTACGTGCTGCGTCCGCTCGGGGAGGCGCTGGCCTGGCTCGGCCGCGGCGGCGTGCGCTACCTGCTCGCGCCCCTCGCCAAGGGCGCCTTGTGGATCGGGTGGGTCCTCGGCATGACGCTGTTTGTCTGGCCGTGGGTCGCGCTGTGGCGCTACGTGCTCGATCCGGTCGGCCGCGGGGTGACGTGGCTCGCCGAGACGGTCTACCGGTACGTGCTGACCCCCATCGGGCACGGCTTCGTACGGCTGGCGATCGCGGTGTTCCGGTACCTGCTGCGGCCCGTCGGGCTGGGTCTCGCCTGGCTCGTGGTCGCCCTGTACCGGTACCTGCTGCGGCCCGTCGGGCTCGGCGCCGCCTGGCTGGCCACCGCCCTGTACCGGTACCTGCTCGCGCCGCTAGGGCAGGCACTCGCCTGGGCCTGGCACGTCGCCGGGCGGATCGTGCGGGCCGTGTGGCGCGCAGTCCGGCTGGTCGGGTGGGTGCTCGTCGGCTGGCCCGCGGCGCAGGTGTACCGGCACGTGCTGACACCTGTCGGACATGTCGTACGGGACGTGTGGCGGACCGTCCGCACCACCGTCCGCGAGGTCCGGGCCGAGGTGCGAAAGGCGCTGCTCGGGGGCCCCGCCCGGGAACCGGCGAGGTCACGGGCGCGTACTCTGGGTAGTACGACAGCCGTGGGCGAGACGCCCTCCGCTCCCGAGATCTCCTGGCGCAAGCGAGGGTGAGCCGGAGAGCGCCGGCTCACCAGACCTCAGGGCGACGCGCGAGCCGCGGAGCCCCGCACAAGGAGAAGAACCACTGGGCAAGCGACAGCCCGAAGGCCCGCCCCCCGCACCGGTGGTGCAGCGCATCCGACTGCGCTACACCAAGCGCGGCCGCCTCCGGTTCACCAGCCACCGAGACTTCCAACGCGCGTTCGAGCGGGCCCTGCGCCGCGCCGAGGTGCCCATGGCGTACTCGGCGGGCTTCACCCCGCACCCCCGCGTGTCCTACGCGAACGCCGCTCCGACCGGTACCGGCAGCGAGGCCGAGTACCTGGAGATCGCCCTCGCCGAGCCCCGCGACCCCGAGAAGCTCCGCGAGCTGCTCGACGAGTCGATGCCGGTCGGCCTCGACATCACCGAGGCCGTCGAGGCCCGCACCTCCGGACTCGCCGACCGGCTGACCGCCTCCGTGTGGGAGCTGCGGCTGGAGGGCGTGGAGGGCGCCGACGCCCAGCGGGCGGTCGAGGCCTTCCTCGCCGCCGAGGCGGTGGAGGTGCAGCGCCGCACCAAGAACGGCATGCGCACCTTCGACACCCGCGGCGCCGTGGTCAGCCTCGAAGCAGTTCCTGCTCCGGCTGATAGGACGCCGGACAATGCCTGTGCGATACTGCGGCTGGTTGTTCGGCATCTGACACCTGCCGTACGACCCGACGACGTCCTGTCCGGTCTCCACGCTGTGGCCGACCTGGCGCCGCCGGTCCCCGCAGCGGTGACCAGGCTGGCGCAGGGGCTCTTCGACGAGGAGTCCGGCACGGTGACCGACCCGCTCGCGCCCGACCGCGAGGCTGTCACGGCCGCCCCACCCACGGCCGCCGTAGCAGCCGACGCGAAGGCGCCGGAAGGTCCCGCCGCGTAGGGATCGTCGTCGTCGCGCAGCCCTGGCACTCGGAGCCACCTGGGTCGGGCCGCGCACAGACCTGAAGACTTCCGCCAGGCCGTACGGACAAGACGTACGGAACCGGCGGCCATGGACCAGAGCTCCCGTGTGGCGAACGCGCCCCGGAGGCCGGATCCGCGCTGACGCGCGAAGCCGTGCCGGACCGGAAGTCAGCCGCGGCGCCCGGGAGCGTGACGGGAGAACCGCCCGCATGCTCAACAACGAAACCAACAACACCACCGGTGGCGCCGACAGCGGCAGCCCGAGCGACAACCTGCCTCCGCGCAGGCGTCGCCGTGCCGCGTCGCGACCCGCCGGACCGCCCGGTGCGACGGCCGCCGCCGCACCCGCTGCCGAGGTGACCGAGGCCGCCCCGGCCGCACCCGCCGCCGAGGAGGCCGCCCCGGCCGCCGCCCCGGCCCGTACCCGCCGCCGTGCGACCCGCGCCGTCGCCGCTCCGGAGACCCCGGCTGCCGCCGAGGTCGTCGTGGAGGCTGCTGCTCCGGTGGCCGAGGAGCCCGCTGCTCCGGCGCCGCGTGCCCGGCGTCGTGCCACCCGTGCCGTCGCCGCTCCGGAAGCTCCGGCCGCCGCGGAAGCCGTCGTAGAGGCCGCTGCTCCGGCTGCCGAGGAGCCCGCTGCTCCGGCGCCGCGTGCCCGTCGCCGTGCGACCCGTGCCGTGGCCGCTCCGGAGACCCCGGCCGCCGCCGAGGTCGTCGTGGAGGCCGCTGCTCCGGCTGCTCCGGTTGCCGAGGAGCCTGCTGCTCCGGCGCCGCGTGTCCGTCGCCGTGCGACCCGTGCCGTGGCCGCTCCGGAGACCCCGGCTGCCGCCGAGGTCGTCGTGGAGGCCGCTGCTCCGGTTGCCGAGGAGCCTGCTGCTCCGGCGCCGCGTGCCCGTCGCCGTGCCACCCGTGCCGTGGCCGCTCCCGAGGCGCCCGCCGCCGAGCCCGTCGTGGAGGAGCCCGCGCCGAAGGCCACGGTCACCGTCGCCGACGCCGTGGACTCGCCGAAGCGCGGCGGCCGCCGCCGCGCCACCCGCTCCGCCGCGCCCGCCGCCCCGGCGGCCCCGGCCGCCGCGCCGGTGCAGCCCGCCGCGGAAGAGCCCGCCCCTCCGGCTCGCGGCCGTCGCGCCGTACGCCCCGCCGTCGCCGTCTTCCAGGCTCCGGTGTTCGCCGAGCCGATGTTCCAGACCCCGGAGACCGCCGCCATGGCCGCCGCGGCCGCCGCCGCAGCCGTCGAGGCGGAAGAGGTCGAGGAAGAGGAAGAGCTCGAAGCCGAGGCCGAGGTCGTCCAGGCCCCCGCCGCGCAGCCGGCCGGCCGTCGCCGTCGCCGTGGCCGCGGTGCGGTCGAGGCCGCCCCGGCCGCCGAATCCGCGCCGGTGTCCCTGGCCGACGTGGAGCGCGTCGAGGACGAGGCCGAGGCCGCGGAGCTCGACGAGGAGAGCGCCGAGTTCGAAGAGGGCGACGAGTCGGGCGAGCGCCCGTCCCGCCGCCGCCGTCGCGGTGGCCGTCGCCGCCGCCGCGGTGAGGCCGCCGACCTCGACGAGTCCGCCGAGGAGGAGGCCGAGGCCGCCGAGCAGGAGGCGGAGGAAGAGGACTCCGCCGAGGAGGACGACGAGGAGACCGGCGCCCTCGGCTCCAGCTCCAGCCGTCGCCGCCGTCGCCGTCGCCGCCGCAGCGGTGACAGCGGCACCGAGGGCGAAGCGGGCGAGGACGACGGCGTACGCACCGTCGTCAAGGTCCGCGAGCCGCGCCCGGCCCGGGAGAAGGCCGAGCCGTCCGACGAGGTGCAGTCCATCAAGGGCTCGACCCGTCTGGAGGCGAAGAAGCAGCGTCGCCGCGAGGGCCGCGAGCAGGGCCGCCGCCGCGTCCCGATCATCACCGAGGCCGAGTTCCTGGCCCGCCGCGAGGCCGTCGAGCGCGTGATGGTCGTCCGCCAGGCCGGCGAGCGCACCCAGATCGGCGTCCTCGAGGACAACGTGCTCGTCGAGCACTACGTCAACAAGGAAGAAGCCACCTCGTACGTCGGCAACGTCTACCTGGGCAAGGTCCAGAACGTGCTGCCGTCGATGGAGGCCGCCTTCATCGACATCGGCAAGGGCCGCAACGCGGTCCTGTACGCCGGCGAGGTCAACTTCGAGGCGCTCGGCATGGCCAACGGGCCGCGCCGCATCGAGTCCGCCCTCAAGTCCGGGCAGTCGGTCCTGGTGCAGGTCACCAAGGACCCGATCGGCCACAAGGGCGCCCGCCTGACCAGCCAGGTCTCGCTGCCCGGCCGCTACCTGGTCTACGTGCCCGAGGGCTCGATGACCGGTATCAGCCGCAAGCTGCCCGACACCGAGCGCGCCCGCCTGAAGACCATCCTCAAGAAGATCGTCCCCGAGGACGCGGGCGTCATCGTGCGCACCGCCGCCGAGGGTGCGAGCGAGGACGAGCTGCGCCGCGACGTCGAGCGTCTGCAGGCCCAGTGGGAGGACATCCAGAAGAAGTCGAAGCAGATCTCGACCTCTTCGCCGAGCCTGCTGTACGGCGAGCCGGACATGACCGTCCGCGTCGTGCGCGACATCTTCAACGAGGACTTCTCGAAGGTCATCGTCAGCGGTGACACCGCCTGGGAGACCATCCACGGCTACGTGAACCACGTGGCCCCGGACCTGGCCGACCGGCTGTCGCGCTGGACCTCCGAGGTCGACGTCTTCGCGACGTACCGGATCGACGAGCAGCTCGCCAAGGCGCTCGACCGCAAGGTGTGGCTGCCCTCGGGCGGCTCCCTCGTGATCGACAAGACCGAGGCGATGATCGTCATCGACGTCAACACCGGCAAGTTCACCGGTCAGGGCGGCAACCTCGAAGAGACCGTCACCAGGAACAACCTGGAGGCGGCCGAGGAGATCGTGCGCCAGCTGCGGCTGCGCGACCTCGGCGGCATCGTCGTCATCGACTTCATCGACATGGTCCTGGAGTCCAACCGCGACCTGGTCCTGCGGCGGATGCTGGAGTGCCTGGGCCGCGACCGTACGAAGCACCAGGTCGCCGAGGTGACCTCGCTCGGCCTGGTCCAGATGACCCGCAAGCGCGTGGGCCAGGGTCTGCTGGAGTCCTTCTCCGAGACCTGTGTCCACTGCAACGGGCGCGGTGTGATCGTGCACATGGAGACGCCGACCGCGGTCGGCGGCGGTGGCAACGGCAAGCGCGCCAAGCGCCGCGGCGGCCGCGGCCACGAGCACGACCACGAGATCGAGGGCGCCCTGACTGGCGAGGTCCTCGAAGCCGAGATCGAGACCGAGACCGAGGCCGAGGTGGCCGCCGAGCTGGCGGCGCCCGTGGCGCTGCCCGAGCCGGCGTTCGTCGCGGACGAGGAGCTCTACAGCAGCCCGGCGGAGGCGGAGGCCGCGGCCGGCCTGAGCGGCCGCCGCAACCGCCGCCGTGCCACCCGCAAGGCGACCGCCCCGGCGGGTGCCCCGCGCGGTGCGGCCGCCCCGGCTCCGGCCCCCGTGGCCGAGCCCGTGGTGGAGGCCGTCGTCGAGCCCGTCGTCGAGGCGGAGCCGGTGACCGAGCCGGCCGACACGGTGCTGGAGCCGGCCACCGAGGTCGTCGCGGAGGCCGTGGAGGCCGCCGAGACGGTCGAGGCCGCGCCCAAGGGCCGGACCCGTCGCCGGGCCACCCGCAAGGCCACGGCCCCGGCCCCGGTGGCCGAGGCCCCTGCCGAGCCGGAGTCCGCACCGGAGCCCGAGGCCGTCGCCCCGGCCCCGGTGGCCGAGGCCCCGGTCGCCCCGGCCCCGGTCGTCGAGGCCCCGGTCGAGGAGGCCCCCGCGGCCGAGGCCGCACCGGCCCGCCCCCGCCGGCGTGCCACCCGTAAGGCCACCGCACCCGCCGGCTCCCCGGCCGGCGCGGCGGAGGCCGCCGTCCTGGTCGTCGAGACCGCCGCCGCCGAGCCCGAGGCCTCCCCGGCCCCGGCCGAGGTTGCGGAGGCCCCCGAGGAGGCCGAGAAGCCGGCCAAGAAGGCGGTCCGCAAGACGGCCGCCAAGAAGGCCCCGGCGAAGAAGGCCACCGCCGCCAAGAAGACGACGGCAGCCAAGAAGACCGTCGCGAAGAAGGCGACGGCCAAGAAGACCGTGGCGAAGCGGGCGACGAAGAAGACCGCGGCGGCCGAGCAGCAGTCGCTGCCCTCCGTCTCGGCTCCGACCGAAGCCTGATCCGCCGCACGGCCGTGGACCCCGCTCAGAGGCGGGGCCCACGGCCTGTGCGGGGCCCGGTTTGACCCTCCGGAACCGGCCCCGTAACCTAGACCGTCGGCATGTCCTAGATGAATACGTCTAGTGCGCGTCGCGCTCCTGAGCACCTTCCTCCGGCCGGGCCCCGCCCGCCGGAGAGGCCGCTCGTCCAATCCGGATCAGTTCGGTCCCCCCGCAAGAGGGGTCTGCCTGAGCGGCTGGCTTCAGGAGCATCCGTCCCGAGTGAGAGAGAGATCCGCGTGTACGCCATCGTGCGCAGCGGTGGTCGCCAGCACAAGGTTGCTGTCGGCGACATCGTTGAGGTTGACAAGATTTCCACTGCCAAGGTTGGCGACACGGTCGAGCTCTCGACCCTGCTCGTTGTCGACGGCGACGCCGTGACCAGCGACCCGTGGGTCCTGGCCGGTATCAAGGTCACGGCCGAGATCGTGGACCACCACAAGGGCGCCAAGATCGACATCCTGCGCTACAAGAACAAGACCGGCTACCGCCGTCGCCAGGGTCACCGCCAGCAGTACACGGCGATCAAGGTCACCGGTATCCCCGCGGCTGCGAAGTAAGAGGGACTGACACATGGCACACAAGAAGGGCGCATCGTCCACCCGGAACGGGCGCGATTCCAATGCTCAGCGGCTCGGCGTGAAGCGCTTCGGCGGTCAGGTCGTTTCCGCTGGTGAGATCCTCGTCCGCCAGCGCGGCACCCACTTCCACCCCGGCTCGGGCGTGGGCCGTGGCGGCGACGACACGCTGTTCGCGCTGCAGGCGGGTGCCGTCGAGTTCGGCACGCACCGTGGCCGCAAGGTCGTCAACATCGTTCCGGCCGCCTGATCCAGCTCCTGCTGATCAGCGGTACGTAACCTCCCGAGGGCGGATCTCAGCTCTTCCCGGCGCGAGCCGGGAAGAGAGGTCCGCCCTCGGCGCGTTGTCATACAGACCACGTTTTAATGGGCAGCTAGGCCTGCCCGGGACATTCCCGTATGTATCTGGAGGAACAACCATGACCACCTTCGTGGACCGCGTCGAGCTGCATGTCGCCGCGGGTAACGGGGGCCACGGCTGCGCCTCCGTTCACCGGGAGAAGTTCAAGCCGCTCGGCGGCCCCGACGGCGGAAACGGCGGCCGCGGCGGCGACGTCATCCTGGTGGTGGAGCAGGCGGTCACCACGCTGCTGGACTACCACCACAGCCCCCACCGCAAGGCCACCAACGGCAAGCCCGGCGAGGGCGGCAACCGCTCCGGCAAGGACGGCCAGGACCTGGTCCTGCCCGTGCCGGACGGCACCGTCGTCCTCGACAAGGAGGGCAACGTCCTCGCCGACCTCGTCGGCCAGGGCACCACGTACGTGGCCGCCGAGGGCGGCCGCGGCGGCCTCGGCAACGCCGCGCTGTCCTCCGCCCGCCGCAAGGCCCCCGGCTTCGCGCTCCTCGGCGTCCCCGGCGCCACCGGCGACATCGTCCTGGAGCTCAAGACCGTCGCGGACGTGGCCCTCGTCGGCTTCCCGTCCGCCGGCAAGTCCTCGCTGATCTCGGTGCTCTCCTCCGCCAAGCCGAAGATCGCGGACTACCCCTTCACCACCCTCGTCCCGAACCTGGGCGTCGTCACCGCCGGCTCGACCGTCTACACCATCGCCGACGTCCCGGGCCTGATCCCGGGCGCCAGCCAGGGCAAGGGCCTCGGCCTGGAGTTCCTGCGCCACGTCGAGCGCTGCTCGGTCCTCGTGCACGTCCTGGACACCGCCACCCTGGAGTCCGACCGCGACCCGATCGCCGACCTCGACGTGATCGAGGAAGAGCTCAAGCTCTACGGCGGCGGCCTGGAGAAGCGTCCGCGCCTCGTCGTCCTCAACAAGGTCGACATCCCCGACGGCCAGGAGCTCGCCGACATGGTCCGCCCGGACCTGGAGGCCCGCGGCTACAAGGTCTTCGAGGTCTCCGCGGTCGCCCGTACGGGCCTCAAGGAGCTCTCGTACTTCCTGGCCGAGGGCATCGCCAAGGCGCGCGCCCGCAAGCCGAAGCAGGAGGCGACCCGCATCGTCATCCGCCCGAAGGCCGTGGACGACGCCGGCTTCACCGTCACCTACGACGAGGTCGAGGACGTCTACAGGGTGCGCGGCGAGAAGCCGGAGCGCTGGGTCCGCCAGACGGACTTCAACAACGACGAGGCCGTGGGCTACCTCGCCGACCGTCTCAACCGCCTCGGTGTCGAGGACGCGCTGAAGAAGGCCGGCGCCCGCGCCGGCGACGGCGTGGCCATCGGCTCCGACGAGAACGCGGTCGTCTTCGACTGGGAGCCGACCGTGATGGCCGGCGCCGAGATGCTGGGCCGCCGCGGCGAGGACCACCGTCTGGACGCCCCCCGTCCGGCCACCACCCGCCGCAAGGACAGGGAAGCCCAGCGCGGCGACTCGGCGCAGAAGGAGTACGACGAGTTCCGGCCGTTCTGATCTGCTGCTTTGCCGCGTCCGTGCCCCGGACGGCGGAGTTGAAGTGATGTTTACCCCGGTCGCCTAGGATCCACGGGTGAGCAGCACCAACACTCCCAGCGTTTCCGTCGTGGTGATCGCGTACAACGACGCCGTGCTCGTGGGCGAGGCCGTTTCCTCGGCTCTCGCCCAGGGCCCGGTCGTCGCCGAGGTGATCGCCGTGAACGACGCCTCGGCCGACGGCACCGCGCGGGTGCTGGACGAGCTGGCCGCGGTCCACCCCCGCCTGAAGGTCGTGCACCGCACGGAGAACAGCGGCGGCTGCGGCACCCCGCGCAACGACGGGATCGCAGCCGCGAGCTCCCCGTACGTGCTCTTCCTCGACAGCGACGACGTGCTGCCCCCGGGGGCGGCCGACGCCCTCGTGCGCGCCGCCGAGGAGCACCGGGCGCCGGTGACCGTCGGCGCGTGCGTCCGCCGCGAGCTGCCGCTCCACCACGACGTGCCGTGGATGCCCGGGCTGTACACCCCGGGCGACGTGATCGAGCGGCCCGCCGACCGGCCCGAGCTGGTCCGGGACACCCTCTGCGTCAACAAGCTGTACGAGCGGGCCTTCCTGGACGAGCACGCGATCCGCTTCCCCGACGGCCGGTTCACCTACGAGGACTTCGTCTTCACCGCGCGCGTGCTGGCCGCCGCCCCGCGCATCGCCGTCATCGGCGACCTCGTCTACGTCTGGCACGTGCGCCGCGACGCCGCCCAGGTGTCGATCTCCCTGGACCGCAAGGACGTCGGCAACTGGCGCTCCCGGATCGAGGCCCACCGCGAGGCCCGCCGGATCATCACCGGGTCCTCCCCGGAGCTGGGCCTCGCCTGCCAGGTGAAGTTCCTGGAGTACGACCTGCGCATGTACCTGCGCGAGCTCGGCAAGGACCCCGAGTACCAGGCCGCGTGGTGGACGCTGACCCGTGACTACGTCGCCGGGTTCGACGAGGCCGCCGTCGAAGCCGCCGGGGCGCACGCCCGCTGGATCGTCCGGCTGCTGCGCGCCACCGCGAACCCGCCCGCCGACGTCGAGCGGCTCACCCGCTTCGCCGCCGAGCCGCCGCGGCTGCTGCCCCCGTACGCGACCGGCCCGCAGGGGCGGCCCGTGTGGAGCGAGGAGCTCCCGGTCGTCCTGGACGGGCTGGCCGGCCTGCCGGTGGCCGAACTGCCCGTCAGCGTCGACGCCGAACCGCTGGGCGCGGGCCGGCTCCGGATCCGGGTGCGCGACCTGTACGGGCGCCTCGCCGAAGCCGGGCCGCGCACCGCCCGGCTGAGCTTCGTACCCCGCTCGGGCGGGCAGCCGGTCCAGGACCGGCCGGCGGAGCTGCGCCCCGCCGCCGACGGCGACGGCTGGACCGCCGAACTGCCGTTCCGGCTCACCGGCGTGGCCGCCGCGGGCCGCCGCCAGGGCCGCCGGGGCATGCAGTCGTGGGGCGTCCAGGTGGGCGTGGAGTTCGCCGACGGGAGCTCCCTGCTCACCTCCCCGCGCCCCCTCGAAGACCTCCTGCACCGCCGCGCGCTGCCGAGCAGCAGGTACGGTGTTCTGCTGGCGCAGCCGTTCCGTACGGGCGGAGGATCACTGGCCCTGCGGCTCGCGCCGGGCGCCGCGGGCGCGCTGAGTCTCGTCCGCAACCGTCTCCACCGGGCCCGGGCAGGCCGCGGATCGGAGTGAAGACCGCCGGCGACCGTCAGGCCGCCTAAGATTTCGGACAGGACCCCGGACCCGGTCCGGGGACCCCAGGGAGATACGCATGACTTTTCTGATCACTGGTGGCGCCGGCTACATCGGCTCCCACGTCGTCCGCGCGATGCTCGCCGCCGGGGAGGAGGTCGTCGTCTACGACGACCTGTCCACGGGCAACGAGGACCGCGTCCCGCAGGGCGTCCCGCTGGTGATCGGCTCGGTCCTGGACCGGCTGACCCTGGACGAGACCATCCGCGCGCACCACATCACCGGCGTGGTGCACCTGGCGGGCAAGAAGCAGGTCGGCGAGTCCGTCGAGAAGCCGCTGTACTACTACCACGAGAACGTGGAGGGCCTTCAGGTCCTGCTGGGCGCGGTGGCCGCCGCCGGCGTCCGCAACTTCCTCTTCTCCTCCTCCGCCTCCGTGTACGGCATGCCCGACGTGGAGCTCGTCACCGAGGAGACCCCGTGCGCGCCGCTGAGCCCGTACGGCGAGACGAAGCTGGCCGGCGAGTGGCTGGTCCGCTCCGCCGGCAAGGCGTACGGCATCTCCACCGCCTGCCTGCGCTACTTCAACGTGGCGGGCGCGGCCACCCCCGAGCTCGCGGACACCGGCGTCTTCAACCTGGTCCCGATGGTCTTCGAGCGCTTCGACATGGGTGAGGGCGCCCGGATCTTCGGCGACGACTACCCGACCCCGGACGGCACCTGCATCCGCGACTACATCCACGTCGAGGACCTCGCCGAGGCCCACGTGGTGGCGGCCCGCAAGCTCGTCGAGTGGGGCGCGACCGGGGACTACAAGGACCTCACCGTCAACATCGGCCGCGGCGAGGGCGTCTCCGTACGGGAGATGGCGCAGCTGCTGAACGAGGGCACCGGGCACACGTACGAGCCCGTCGTCGTCCCGCGCCGCCCCGGCGACCCGGCGAAGGTCGTGGCCTCGGCCGACAAGATCGCGGCGGAGCTGGGCTGGAAGGCCAAGCACGACGTCCGCGAGATGATCACCTCGGCCTGGGCGGGCTGGGAGGCCAACCGCAAGGGCGCCGTGCCCCACGTCGCGCGCTGATCCCCCGCACGTGCCGCGTACGAAGCCGCCCGCCCCGGAACGCGTCCGGGGCGGGCGGCTTCGTACGCGGACGGCTCAGCGCTCCAGGAACGCGAAGAGCTCTTCCCAGCGGTCGGTGATCTCGGCGCTGGAGTAGCGCTGCACGCTGCGGAAGGCGTTGTCGCCGAGCCGGTCGCGCAGTTCGCGGTCCGACATCAGCACGTCGAGGTGCCCGGCCAGCTCCATCGTGTTGCCCAGCCGGGCCAGCAGCCCGTCCTCGCCGTGCGACACGATCTCCCGTACGCCCGGCGCGCAGTCGAACGCGGCCACCGGCACGCCCGCGGCCATCGCCTCCAGCAGCGTGATCGGGAAGCCCTCGGCCCGCGAGGCCTGCGCGAACACCGAGGCCCCGCGCAGCGCGCCCAGCACGTCGTCGGTGCTGCCCATCCACTCCACGGAGTCGGTGAGCCCGAGCGTGGCGGCGTGCGCCCGCAGCGCCGGCTCCTCGACGCCCGCCCCGTAGATCCGCAGGACCCAGTCGGGGTGGTGCGGGGCGGCGTCGGCCCACGCGTCGAGCAGCAGGTCCACGCCCTTCTCGAAGGCGAGGCGGCCGACACTGGCGACGACCTTCTCCGAGCGCGGCGCGGGGGAGTCCGGCATGAACGGCAGCGGGTTCGGCATGCTGCCCACGTTCTCCATGCCGGCCCGGATCCACAGGTCCGCGTCCTCCGGGGTCAGCACGAGCAGCCGGTCGACCTCCCCGTAGTGGCGGCGGACCCGCTCGCCGCGGGTGGACTTCTGGCTGGCCTCGAACGACTCGTGGCTCATGCCGATGACGCTGATCCCCTTGGTGTCGGCGAGCGCCACCCACTCCATCGCCCAGACCTGCGTGACGATCACGACGGCCCCGGGGCGGGCCGCGCGCAGCAGCTCGTTCAACTGCTCCGCCTTGGCCCGCATCTTCGCCCGCCGGGCCGCCTGGCGGCGCCGCTCGGGGGCGTTCAGCCTGCCCTTGATCCCGCGCAGGCGGCGCGCCTTCGGCGGGTGCGCGTCGTACAGGGTGGTCATCCCGTACGGCAGGTCCTGCGGCAGCTTCTGCCGGATCTCCTCGGCGACCGGGGCGATGCCGACGATGTGCACCCGGTGCCCGCGGTCCGTGAACAGCCTGGCCATCTGGTGCGACCAGGTCGTCACGCCGCCGAGCTCGTCGACACTGTTGGAGACGATGAAGATGTCCCGGCTCACTTGCCGCTCCCGGTGAAGAACTTCTCTACGATCTGGCGGGCCGCGTCCCCGCGGTCGTACTCGCCGAACTCGGTGAGGAAACGCTGCCGCGCCTCCGCGTACTTGACGTCCGCCTCGTCGAAGGCGGCGAGCGCCTGGAGGAGTTCGTCGGCCGTGGCCACCACCGGGCCGGGCGCCTTCTCCTTCAGGTCGAAGTACGTGCCGCGGATGTCGGTCGCGTACTTCTCGTAGTCGTACGCGAAGAACAGCATCGGCCGGTCCAGGACCGAGTAGTCGAACATCACGGACGAGTAGTCGGTGATCAGCCCGTCGGCCAGCGCCAGCAGCGGGGTGATGTCGTGGTGGCGGGAGACGTCGATGACCCGGCCCGCGACCGACGGCGGCAGCGAGACGCTGTTGAGGTAGTGGGTGCGCACCAGCAGCGTGAAGCGGTCGCCGAGCCGCTCGGCGAACTCCTCCACGTCGAAGGGGAACTCGAAGCCCTCCACCGCGCCGTCCGCGGTCGCCCGGAAGGTCGGCGCGTACAGCAGCACCTTCTTCTCCGGGTCGATCCCCAGCTCGGCCGCGAGCGGCCCGCGCACCCGCTCCCCGCTCTGCGACTCGGCGCGGTGCGCCTCGACGAGGGCGTCGTTGCGCGGGTAGCCGGTGCGCAGCAGCACCTCGTCGCGCAGCCGGAAGCCCTTGGCGAGGGTGCGGGCGTCGTGCTCGGAGCGGATCAGGAAGTGGTCGAAGCGGTTGACGGCCGCCTGGAAGCGGTCCTGGCCTGCCTTGCCCTGGGCCTTGGTGCGGGGCTCGTGGAAGCCCATGCGCTTGAGCGCGGAGCCGTGCCAGGTCTGGATGTACGTGGTCCCCTCGCGCTTGGCCAGGGCCAGGGGGAAGCCCTGGTTGTCGACCCAGAACTCGGCCTGCGCCAGCGCGCGCAGGTAGGCCCAGCTCCAGCGGCGCACCAGGGTGGCGTCCTGGGGGAAGCCGGTGGGCTTGCCGCCCGCGTACGACCAGATCGCCTCGAACGGGACGCCCTGGCGGACCATCTCCTCGTAGATCGCCTTGGGGCTGTCGCTGTACTGCTTGCCCATGTGGCTCTCGAAGACGACCGTGCCCTTCTTGATCGGCAGCTTCGAGAAGACCTCGTGGTAGACCTTCACCTTCTGCTCGCCCGAGCCGAGGTTGCGGCGGGCCCGCAGGGCCTTGCGCAGGCCCCGCTTGACCACGCCGGCCGCCTTGCCGTGCATCGCGCTGGTGATCAGCGTCTGCGTGCGGACGGAGGCGGCGCCCTCGGCGGTCAGGACGTAGGAGAGGTTCCCCTTCTTGGTGACCTCCGGCGCGAAGCGGTCGGAGACCAGCCGGGTCAGCCGCGGGCGTACGCGCAGGCGGGCCGCCGAATCCAGGTCGACCCCGCCCACGGAGACGCGGGTGGTGATGCGGTTGCCGCCCGCGGTCAGCTTCAGGCGGACGTCCCAGACGGCGTCGATGATGCCCAGGGGGCGCACGGTGCTGCCGATGTCGGCCGTGGCGGTCCACTCGATCGTGTGCCCGGCGTGCCGCACGGTTGCCACCGGGAAGCTGAAGGACCGCACGCCGATCTGCCGGCGGGCCCGGAACTCCAGCGTGGCCGTCAGCTCCTTTTCCGGGCTGATCCGGCCCAGCGGGTTCACCACGGAGCCCGAGAGCGTGACGGTGCCGCGCCCGTCGTCCTCGTACGAGGTCAGACGGTTGCCCAGCGCGAGCGAGGAGAGCGGGGCGGTGTGGAAGCCCTGCTCGGTGACGTCCAGTATCCGGCGGGCCTCCTCGCCGTCGCGCTCGTCGTCGATGTGCGCCGCACACCAGTAGACGCGGCCGTCGCGCTCGGCGAGCGGCGAGGACAGCCGGCCCTTGTTGGTCATGGCGTCGGCGGCCGGGAGCAGGTTGTCCCAGTCCTCCTTGCCCAGCAGGTAGGCGCAGATCGCCTGGAGGTACGTGACGTTCTCGTACGCGGCCGGGTCGATGCCGGCCAGGTAGCCGTTGGCGAGGCGGGCGAACTCCTGGCGGTACGCGTCGCCCAGCAGGGGCAGGTCGCGCAGGTGCAGCACCAGGTCGTGCTTGAGGAACTTGGCGTCCTTCGCGGACTTGATGTCCGTGTGCCCCTTGGCGGCCAGCAGCTCGTCGACGCGTCGGTGGATCTCCATCCGGTGGACGAAGTTCGCGATCTCGTGGCGCCGGTTGCTGATCGACTTCGACGCGGCCTTCTCGATCACGTTCCAGTAGTAGACGTGGTTCGGGATGAGCGTGATGCGCCGGGCGGCGACGTAGGCCTGCGCGGAGAAGAGCAGGTCCTCGTAGTGGATGCCGACCGGGAACTCCAGGCCCTGCTCCAGCAGGAACGCGCGCCGGTAGCACTTGTTCGTGGAGAGGGTGTCGTAGACCAGCAGGTCCGGGTCCTCGGTGATCGACTCCAGCGTGCGGGTGCGCGAGTAGATCCACGGGTACCACTCGGTGGTCTTGCCCCACCGGTTGTCGAGGTGCACGCGCACGCACATGCCGGAGACCAGGTCGGACCCGGTCCGCTCGGCCGCGGCCAGCATGTTCCGGCAGGCGTTTCGTTCCAGCACGTCGTCGCTGTCCAGGAACATGACGTACGTACCGGTCGCCTGCTGGATGCCGTGGTTGCGCGGGGCACCGCAGCCGCCGCTGTTCTCCGGCAGCCGGAAGGCGCGCACTCTCCCCGGGTGTGCGGCTTCGAGCTCCTGGGCGACCGCGTACGACCGGTCCTTGCTGCAGTCGTCGACGATCACGACTTCGACCCCGTGCAGGGTCTGGTCCAAAACCGACTGGACGGCTGTCGGCAGACGCTCTGCGTCGTTGTAGACGATGACGACCACGGAGACGTCAGGCACGTGCACCTCGATCCCTTTGTTCCATTCCGCTTAACCCGTCAAAGCTACCGTGTGCCGCGTGCGGATCCGGCAGACCGACCCCC
Source organism: Streptomyces sp. NPDC051109 (assembly GCF_044455885.1). Classification (NCBI taxonomy): domain Bacteria; kingdom Bacillati; phylum Actinomycetota; class Actinomycetes; order Kitasatosporales; family Streptomycetaceae; genus Streptomyces; species Streptomyces sp. NPDC051109. Next base: position 129,561 of record NZ_JBITFF010000004.1, on the reverse strand, counting down.
GGCGTGCATACTTCTGAGGTAGAGGTGTGTGGCGGGTCCGGTCGCCGACAATCACCCGTTCGGACCCAGCAGGAAGTGTTCATGACGAAGCTGTCCGTAGTAGTCCCCTGCTACAACGAAGAAGCCGTGATCGACCGCTTCGACCTGGAGATCCGCAGGGTCCTGGACTCCCTGCCCGTCGAGTACGAGGTCTGCTACGTCGACGACGGCAGCCGTGACGGCACCCTCGCCAAGCTCCGCGAGATCGCCGCCGAGCACGGCGACCGCACCCGGTACGTCTCCTTCAGCCGCAACTTCGGCAAGGAGGCCGGCATGCTCGCCGGCCTGCGCGAGGCCACCGGCGACGCAGTCGTGATCATGGACGCCGACCTCCAGCACCCGCCGGAGCTCATCGCCACCATGCTCGACTACTACCGGCAGGGCCACGACCAGATCATCGCCCGCCGCACCCGCGAAGGCGACAAGAAGGTCCGCTCCGCGCTCAGCCGCCTCTACTACCGCGGCGTCAACCGCTGGGTCGACGTGGAGCTCACCGACGGCGTCGGGGACTTCCGCCTGCTGTCCCGGCCGGCCGTGGACGCGCTGCTGTCCCTGCCCGAGTACAACCGCTTCTCCAAGGGGCTCTTCTCCTGGATCGGCTTCGACACCGTCCACTTCGACTACCGCAACGCCCAGCGCGAGGCGGGCGAGACGAAGTGGAAGTTCGGCTCGCTGCTGAACTACGCCATGGACGGGCTGATCTCCTTCAACAACCGGCCGCTGCGGATCGGGATCTGGGCGGGCGTGTCGCTGGTGGGGCTGACCGTCCTGTACGCCATGGTCATCGCCATCATGGCCATGACCAACGGGGTCACCGCACCCGGCTACGTCACCCTCGTCGCGATCATCACCGGCATCGGCGGCGTCCAGATGATCATGCTGGGTCTGATCGGCGAGTACATCGGCCGGATCTACTACGAGACCAAGCGCCGCCCGCACTTCCTGGTGAAGGAGGCGCACGGCGCGGACCCGCAGGCCCGGCCCGACGCCCCCGGGGTCCGGCCCGGCGCCCGCGAGCGAGGCGGCCTGTCCGCCTCGCGCCCCACGGTCTCCGCCGAGCACGAGGTGCGCTGAACCATGCGCAGCCAGCTCGGCCAGATCTTCCGCTTCGGCCTCGTAGGCGCCGTCAACACCGGCACCTTCTTCGTCATCTACCTGCTGCTGCACCCGTGGATGCCGTACTTCCTGGCCTACACCCTCGCCTTCCTGCTGGCGATGGTCGGTTCGTTCTTCATGAACACGTACTTCACCTACCGGACCAAGCCCACCTGGAAGAAGTTCCTGCTCTTCCCGCTGACGAACATCACGAACTACGTGATCCAGTCGGTCGGGCTCTACGCCCTGGTCACCTGGGCCGGACTCGACACCCGGATCGCCCCGCTCGTCGCCGCGGTCGTGGCCATCCCCTTCACGTACCTGCTCTCCCGCAAGATCCTCGTCCCGGGCGCGGCCGCCGCCGCCGAGGACCCGGAGCCGGCCCGCAGCGGCTCAGGGGCCTGAGTCCACCGTCTGAAACCCCTGCGCGGTCGCGGCGCACCACCCCGTAGATTGAGGTGGGCAGACGTACCGGCAAGGGGCAAGGGGACAGACGTGTCAGCGGCTAGGCAAGGTGTCGTGGACGCCCGCAGGATCGTGGTCAAGGTCGGCTCCTCCTCCCTGACCACCGCGGCCGGCGGACTGGACGCCGACCGGGTGGACGCCCTGGTCGACGTACTGGCCAAGGCGCGCAGCGGCGGCGAGAAGGAGATCGTCCTCGTCTCCAGCGGCGCCATCGCCGCCGGGCTCTCCCCGCTCGGCCTGCGCCGCCGCCCCACGGACCTGGCCCGGCAGCAGGCCGCCGCCAGCGTCGGACAGGGCCTGCTGGTCGCCCGCTACACGGCCTCCTTCGCCCGGTACGGGGTCCGCGTCGGGCAGGTGCTGCTGACCGGCGACGACACCAGCCGCCGCGCCCACTACCGCAACGCGTACCGGACCCTGGACCAGCTCCTGGCCATGGGCGCCCTGCCGGTGGTCAACGAGAACGACACCGTCGCCACGGACGAGATCCGCTTCGGCGACAACGACCGGCTCGCCGCCCTCGTCGCCCACCTGGTCCGCGCCGACCTCCTGGTGCTCCTGTCCGACGTGGACGGCCTCTACGACGGCGACCCGTCGCTGCCCGGCACCACCCGCATCGACGAGGTGCGCGGCCCCGAGGACATCGCGCACGTCTCGATCGGCAGCGCCGGCAAGGCGGGCGTCGGGACCGGCGGCATGGTCACCAAGGTCGAGGCGGCGCGGATCGCGGCCGCGGCCGGCATCCCGGTCGTCCTCACCTCGGCGAGCCAGGCGGCGGACGCCCTGGCGGGCCGGCTCACCGGTACGCACTTCCACGCCACCGGCCGGCGCTCGGCGGACCGGCTGCTGTGGCTCCAGCACGCCTCGACCCCGCAGGGGCACCTGGTCCTGGACGAGGGCGCCGTACGCGCGGTGACCGAGCGCGGCAGCTCCCTGCTGCCCGCCGGGATCGCGGCCGTCGAGGGCGACTTCGTCGCCGGCGACCCGGTGGAGCTGCGCGGGCCCGACGGCCGCGCCGTGGCCCGCGGGCTGGTCAACTTCGACGCCAAGGAACTCCCGCAGCTGCTGGGCCGCTCCACCAGGGAGCTGGCGAAGGAACTCGGCCCGGCGTACGAGCGCGAGGTCGTACACCGCGACGATCTGGTCCTGCTGGAGGGCTGAGGTTCGGTAAAACCGCCGCGCGGCGGCCCGGGGACTGGTCAACTGTGAGGGGCGGACAGGCATGGCGCAGACAGGAGGCGGGCTGGTGAGACGAGCGCTGACCAGCATCAGCGGCGGCGGGGACGACGAGCAGGGCGAAGCCTCCCGTCTCTGGCACGTCACCCTGAGCGTCTCCGGCAAGCCGGCGCCGCTGTCGGAGGTCCGGCGCGGCCTGGAACAGCTCGCGCACGACCACCCCTTCCTCCTGACCAGCCGGTACGCCGACGACCACGCGGAGATCCGGTACTGGGAGGAGGCCCGCGACCTCCACGACGCCGCGGCCGTCGCCCTGCGCCTGTGGGGTGAACACCGCTCCTCGGCGCAGCTCCCGCCGTGGGAGATCGTCGGCTTGGAGGTCATCGACCGCGCGACCTACCACCTCCGGGTCGCGGAGGGGTACGGGCCGCCCCCGGCGCACCCCGTGGGAGTCCACCCGTACTAGGGGGTGTCGTCAGTCCGGTCTGGCCGGCGGGGTCGGGTGCGCACGATCCCCGGACCGGGTCGGCAGGCGTCCGAGGCGAGAACGCCGGGTCGTGGGGGCGTCTCGGGGGGTGGAACCCCGTCCGCCCCGGCGGGGCCGGGGACTACCCTGGGCGGCATGACCTCGCTCGACGCCCCCGCCTCGCCCGTGATCGCCACCGCGCAAGCCGCCCGTACCGCCGCCGCGGCCATCGCCCCACTCCCGCGGTCCGCCAAGGACGCCGCGCTGCTGGCCATCGCGGACGCGCTGGTGGCCCGTACGGCCGAGATCGTCGAGGCCAACGCCGCCGACACCGCCAAGGCCCGCGAGGCCGGCACGAGCGAGACCGTCATCGACCGCCTCACCCTCACCCCCGACCGCGTCGCGGCCATCGCCTCCGACGTCCGGGACGTCGCCGCCCTCCCCGACCCCGTCGGCGAGGTCGTCCGCGGCTCGACCCTCCCCAACGGGATCGACCTCCGCCAGATCCGCGTCCCCCTCGGCGTCGTCGGCATCATCTACGAGGCCCGCCCCAACGTCACCGTCGACGCCGCCGCCCTCTGCCTGAAGTCCGGCAACGCGGTCCTGCTGCGCGGCAGCTCCTCCGCCTACGCCTCCAACACCGCCCTCGTCGCCATCCTCCGCGACGCCGTCGAAGGCGCCGGCCTGCCCGCCGACGCGATCCAGCTCGTCCCCGGCGAGTCCCGCGACTCCGTCCGCGAGCTGATGCGCGCCCGCGGCCTCGTCGACGTCCTCATCCCGCGCGGCGGCGCCTCCCTCATCAAGACCGTCGTCGAGGAGTCCATCGTTCCGGTCATCGAGACCGGTACCGGCAACTGCCACGTCTACGTGGACGCCCAGGCCGACCTCGACATGGCGGTGGACATCCTCGTCAACTCCAAGGCCCAGCGGCCCTCGGTCTGCAACTCCGCGGAAACCCTCCTCGTCCACCGCGACATCGCCGACGCCTTCCTGCCGCGCGCCCTCGACGCCCTCGCCGACGCCGGCGTCACCGTCCACGGCGACGCCCGGGTCCTCGCGGCCGCCGAGCACTCCAAGGCCACCGCTCTGCCCGCCACCGACGAGGACTGGGCCGCCGAGTACCTCTCGTACGACATCGCCGCCGGGGTCGTGGACTCCCTCGACGACGCCGTCGCCCACATCCGCCGCTGGACCTCCGGCCACACCGAGGCGATCGTCACCACCTCGCAGGCCGCCGCCCGCCGCTTCACCCAGCTGGTCGACTCGACCACGGTCGCCGTAAACGCGTCCACCCGGTTCACGGACGGTGGCCAGTTCGGCTTCGGCGCCGAGATCGGAATCTCCACCCAGAAGCTGCACGCCCGGGGCCCGATGGGCCTTCCGGAGCTGACCTCCACCAAGTACATCGTCACGGGCGACGGTCACGTCCGGTAGTCGGACCCCACACACCGGGTGGCCGGATTTCTCGCACACCCTGCCCAAAGCGGTTCCCCCGGTCTACGCTGGTGCCGTGCCGGACGACGTGGGGGGCAAGTTCCCGGACGACGGGGAGCCCGACAACGACGACCGCGGAGGCGCGGATCAGGACTTCGCCTCCGTGGTGTTCGACGAGGACTTCGTCCGGAGCGCCGAGATCCATGAGCCGAGCGCCGTGGAACGCCAGCGGGCCGCCGACCGGGCGCGCGCGGAGGCGGAAGCCGCCCGCGCCGTCGCCGGCGGCTGGACCTCCGACGACGACTACGACGGCTACGGCTACGGCCGCCCCGGCGGGTACGGCATCGACGAACCGGGCTGGGACCACGGCCCCGGCTACGCGGAGGGTCCCTACGGGGCCTACGGCGGCGCGCTGCGGCCCTATCGCGGCCGCTCTCCCTGGCTGCGTCCGGTCGCCTGGGTGCTCGCCTTCGTGATGGGCCTCGGCATGGTCGCCCTGGCCTTCAGCGCCGTCTACCGCAGCGCATCGAGCGACGCGGACCACACGCCCGCTCCCGCCACCACCCCGCTCACGGAAGTCAGTGGCGCCGGAGCGTTTACGTACCCCGTCGGCCGCCAACCCTGAAGGTACGACCCCTCTCGCGTTCACCGGAGCCAGGGGGCTTCTCTGAAGCGGGGACAGCGGGGAGAAGCGATGGCCGTGCCAGGAGATCCACCCGACGGCACCCCCGAGGGCATCGGCGGGGGCGACGAGGAATTCCGGTCGGACGAGTACCGGTCGGTGGTGTTCGACGAGGACTTCGTCCGGGCTGCCCGGCTCCAGGAGTTCTCCGCCCAGGAGCGCATGGGCGAACACGCACGGGCCGTACGCAGCCGGTCCATCTGGTCCGGAGGCGGCCCCGGCAAGCCCGGGACCAGCACGCCCGGCCGCAGCGCCCGCCAGGGCATGCTGCTGGTGCTGCTCATCGCCACGGCCTTCGCCGTGGCCGTCTACATGGGCCTGAGCAACCCGACCATGCCCGTGGACGCCGGCCGCACCGATCCGCTGACCAGCACGATCGTGCCGCTCGCGCCCGCCGCCGCCGTACCCGGCGGACGTCCCGTCGACCTGTACGCGAGCAGCCCCGCAGCCGACTACCGCGTCGGGGCGGCCGGGATCAGCCTGCCCGCCGCGCGCCGCACCCACCACTTCACCGAGGGGCAGGTCGTCACCGCGCTGTCCATCGCCAAGGACTACCTCGTGCAGTCCTCGCTGGACCCCGACGTGCTCGCCGGGGCCGCCACCCGGCCCGTGCGGGTCCTGCTCGACCCCGATCAGCTGGCGCAGTTCGACCGCAGCATGACCTCGCCGGCCGGCGACGGCCGGCACGCCGCCACCGGCTGGCTGGTCCGCTTCGATCCGGGCACGGCCACCGTGGCCGACACCCGGGTCCGGGTCAGCGGAACCCTCGCCTTCGAGGAGATCTCCGCGGACGTCCTCGAAGTGACCACCGACCACACCTTCGTGTACGCCGTGCGCCCGGCCACCGGATCCCCCGCCGCCGCCGACGGCGCCTCGCTCTTCACCATCCGGCGCGAGCTGCGGATGCGCTTCGACGCGGAAGACCTCACGACCCGCCGCGCGGAGCTGGTCTCGGCCTATGTGATGGCCGGGCCGCAGGCCTGCTCCACCGAGCCCGCCGAGGGCTTCCGCCCGGTCCTGGCCGGGGCCGGACCGACCACGGTCGGCCCGGCCGCGAGCGACCCGTACGCCAGCGGCACCCCGAGGCGCACCGCCGGGCTGTGCGGCGTACTGGCGCCGCCCACGCCCGCCGGTACCGCCCCCGTCAGCCCTGCTCCGTAGCCCCGCCCTTGGCCTCGCCGGCCCCGTTCGCGCCCCCGCCGGCCGCGCCCGTGAACCTGTCGCGCAGCTTGCCGCCGACATCGGCCGCTCCGCCCGCGATGTCGCCGACCAGCTTGAACAGCGGGTCCTTGCTGTTGCGCACCGCGTCCGCGTAGTGCGAGGCCGACTCCCGGAAGGAGTCCGTCACCGAGGTGTCCTTGTCCTCCTCGCGCCGCGGGTAGTGGCCGTCCATGATCCGCTGGTAGTCCCGGTTCTGCGACCACTTCTTCAGCTCGGCCGCCCGCACGGTGGTGAAGGGGTGCGTCCGCGGCAGCATGTTGAGGATCTTCAGCACGGAGTCGCGCAGGTCGCCGCCCGCCTCGTACTCCTCGGCCTGGGCCAGGAAGGAGTCCACGTTCATCTCGTGGAGGTGGTTGCCGCCCGCGAGCTTCATCAGGCCGCGCATCGAGGCGGTCACGTCCTGCCCGACGAGCAGCCCCGCCCGGTCCGCCGACAGCTCCGACTTGCGGAACCACTCGCGCAGCGCGGTCACGATGGCCATGATCGCCACATTGCCCAGCGGGATCCACGCCACCTTCAGCGACAGGGTCGTCAAGAACAGCAGGATCGTGCGGTACACCGCGTGCCCCGACAGGGCGTGGCCCACCTCGTGGCCCACGACCGCCCGCATCTCCTCCTCGTCGAGCAGCTCGACGAGGGCCGTCGTCACCACGATGATCGGCTCGTCCAGCCCGATGCACATCGCGTTCGGCCTCGGGTCCTGCTGCACGTACATCTGCGGGACCTTCTCCAGGTCCAGGATGTAACAGGCGTCGCGCAGCATCGCGTACAAGTGCGGGAACTGGGTCTCGCCCACCCGGACGGAGTCCGACAGGAAGAGCAGGCGCAGGCTCCGCTCCGGAAGCAGTCCGCTCAGGGCCTTGAACACGGTGTCGAACCCGGTCAGCTTGCGCAGCGCCACCAGCGCCGAGCGGTCCGCCGGGTGCTCGTACGCGCGTGAGGAAATACCGGGGAACCTCCTGCGGTCCCTCGCCGGCACCTTCTCGAACCCGGTCTCCGTCATAACGCCCTCCCCCTTGATCGGCCTGAGTGCTTCTGCGTCTATCCTCTCCAACGCCTGAGTCGGCGTGAGCGTGCCCCAGGCCCCCGCATACGATGTGGGCGAAGTCTCCGCTCGCTCCCCGACTCGATAGGTATCTGCCTGATGAGCCTCTCCTCCACCGCCCACAACCTGGTCGTTCTCGCGTCGGAGGGCGCCGAGCAGCACGGCGGCAACCACGACAGCCTGAACCCGTACCTGACCGGCGGCGGCGCGCTGTTCATCCTGCTCCTGATGCTCTGGGTGACCACGCGCCTGAACCGCGACCGCTGAACCGGTCGCCACGCACCCGCTCGATCGCGGGTCGGCACCGCTCCGCCGGGCCAGTAGGCTCTGCGCTCATGGGAGAGCAGGAGATGCCTACCGGCCCGGTCAAGCGCCGGCTCGGCGTGATGGGCGGGACATTCGACCCGATCCACCACGGACACCTGGTGGCCGCCAGTGAAGTGGCCGCCCTGTTCCACCTCGACGAGGTGGTGTTCGTACCGACCGGCCAGCCGTGGCAGAAGTCGCAGCGCGCCGTGTCCCCCGCCGAGGACCGCTATCTGATGACGGTCATCGCGACGGCCTCGAACCCCCAGTTCTCGGTGAGCCGCATCGACATCGACCGCGGCGGGCCGACGTACACGATCGACACCCTGCGTGATCTGAGCGCCCTCAACGAAGACGCCGACCTCTTCTTCATCACCGGTGCCGACGCCCTCGCCCAGATCCTGACCTGGCGCAACGCCGACGAGCTCTTCTCGCTCGCCCACTTCATCGGAGTCACCCGGCCGGGCCACGTGCTCAGCGACGACGGGCTCCCGGAGGACGGCGTCTCCCTGGTACAGGTGCCCGCGCTGGCGATCTCGTCCACGGACTGCCGCACCCGGGTCGCCCAGGGGGATCCTGTCTGGTACCTGGTGCCCGACGGTGTGGTGCGCTACATCGACAAGCGTGAGCTGTACCGGGGAGCCTGAGCTTCCGGAGAGAGGGGCCCCGCGGTGAACGACCGACAGGATCAGTACGACCGGTACGATCCGCACGCAGCCCAGGAGCAGCAGCTCATCGGCTACGACCCGTACGGGCGGCCGGTGTACGGCCAGGTGCCCGCGCAGCCCGCCCCCGGGCAGCAGTACGAGCAGGCGTACGAGCAGCAGCAGTACGGCTACGACCCCCAGGGCTACGGTCAGCAGGCACAGCAGGCGTACTACCAGCAGCCGCATCAGCCGGCCGCCCCGGAGTACGGGCAGCAGGAGTACCCCCAGGCCCCCGCCTACGGGTACGAGGCGCAGCAGACCGGGCAGTGGGTCCCGCAGCAGGCCGCCCCCGAGCCGCCCGCCCCCGCCCCGGCCCGCGAGGCCGAGCCGGAGCCGCCGCGCCCCGACCGGGTCCCCGAGCCGCGCCGGCCCGAGGGCGGGACGTCCGACCCGGACTACCGCACCGAGCAGTTCGCGTTCATCGACCAGCCGGACGAGGACTCCGAGGACGTCATCGACTGGCTCAAGTTCACCGAGAGCCGGACCGAGCGCCGCGAGGAGGCCCGGCGCCGCGGCCGCAACCGGGTCGTCGCCCTGATCGTCGTCCTCGCCCTCTTCGTCGTCGCGGGCGCCGGCTACCTCTGGTACGCGGGCAAGCTGCCGTTCCTCGAAGGCCCCGGCAAGAAGGGGGGCGCGGCGGCCGCCGCCGGCCCGCAGAAGCGCGACATGATCGTCGTCCACCTGCACAACACCAAGAAGGGCGGCACCTCCACGGCGCTGCTCGTCGACAACGTCACCACCGAGAAGGGCGCCACCGTCCTGCTGCCGAACACGCTGGGCGTCACGAAGGACGACGGGACCGGCACGGCCCTCGGCAAGGCGGTCGAGGAGGGCGGCCTGGGCGTCAAGGACTCCCTCGACTCGGTGCTCGGCACCCGCATCGGCGGCACCTGGCGCCTGGACACCCCCTTCCTGGAGAACCTGGTCGAGCTGGTCGGCGGCATCGAGACCGACACCGACGTCGCGGTCCCGGCCGACGACGCGGCCAAGGTCCCGGCCGTGGGGCAGGGCCCTAAGCAGCACCTCAGCGGGGCGATGGCCGTCGCGTACGCCACGTACCGCGGCCAGGGCGAGCCCGAGGCCAAGCAGCTGGACCGGCTCGGCAAGGTGCTCTACGGGGTGCTGCGCAAGGTTCCCGGCGACGCGAAGTCGGCGACCGTCACCGTCGAGAGCATGGGCCAGATCCTCGACCCCTCCCTGAACGCCCAGACCCTCGGCTCGCTGCTGGCCAAGCTGGGCGAGCACGCCAAGGAGGGCGCGTACCGCACGGACGTCCTCGCGGTGAAGCCGGACGGCACGCTCACCGACGACGCCAACAAGAACGTCGTCAAGGAGGTGCTCGGCGGCAGCTTCACGGCGGCCCAGGCCGGCACCGCGCCGCGCGTGGGCCTGAAGGACGCCACCGGCGACGACAAGACGCAGATCGCGGCGAAGGCGGCGCTGCTGAACGGCGGCTACACCTTCGTGGACGGCGGCAAGGCCGACAAGGCCCAGTCCGCCACGCAGATCACGTACCAGGACGACGCGCAGCGGACCAAGGCGGTCGACGTCGCCAAGACGCTGGGCCTGCCGGAGACCGTCGTGAAGAAGGGCGAGAACGCGGTCAACGCCGACGTCGTGGTGACCCTCGGCAAGGACTACAAACCGTCCTGACCAGGCCCGGGGCCGGGCCTGATCCGGCTCTCGGGCGGTGCCCCGGCCCGCGCGGGACGTTCCGCGCGGGCGGGGTCGGCGGTACATGAGACCCTTGTATGGATCTGCCCGCCAACCCGAAAGCATGGCCAGTGACCGCCACGGACCGCTCCATCGAGCTCATCACCGCCGCCGCCCAGGCCGCGGCCGACCGGCTCGCGCACGACATCATCGCGTACGACGTCAGCGACGTGCTGTCGATCACCGACGCCTTCCTGCTCGCCTCGGCGCCCAACGACCGCCAGGTCAAGTCGATCGTCGACGAGATCGAGGAGCGCCTGCTCAAGGAGCTCGGCGCCAAGCCGGTGCGCCGCGAGGGCGACCGCGACGCCCGCTGGATCCTGCTCGACTACATCGACATCGTCGTCCACGTGCAGCACAGCGAGGAGCGGGTCTTCTACGCGCTGGAGCGCCTGTGGAAGGACTGCCCCGAGATCGAGCTGCCCGAGGACGCCAAGCTCACCAAGGGCAAGGCGGAGGAGCACGCCAAGCTGCGCGAGGCGGCGGGCGACGAGGACCTGGACGGTGATCTGTTCTGAGCGCGACCGCCACCCGCAAGACGGGCCGGAAGATCGTTCTCTGGCGCCACGGTCAGACCTCGTGGAACCTGGAGCGCCGCTTCCAGGGCTCCACGGACATCGAGCTGACCGAGACGGGTGTGGCGCAGGCGCGCCGCGCCGCCCGGCTGCTCGCCTCCCTGAAGCCGGCCGCCATCGTCGCGTCGGACCTGCGGCGGGCCTCCGCCACGGCCGCCGAGCTGTCCGCCGTCACGGGCCTGCCCGTGACGCACGACGCCGCGCTGCGCGAGACGTACGCCGGTGAGTGGCAGGGCCTCACGCACGAAGAGATCATCGCGAAGTACGGCGAGCAGTACGCGGCGTGGAAGCGCGGCGAGCCCGTCCGCCGCGGTGGCGGCGAACTGGAGACCGAGGTCGCCGACCGGGCGGCGCCGGTGGTGCTGGAGCACGCCGACAGGCTGCCGGACGGTGCCACGCTCGTCGTGGTCAGCCACGGCGGAACCATCCGTACGACGATCGGCCGGCTGCTGGGCCTGGACGCGTACGACTGGGAGAGCCTGGGCGGGCTCTCCAACTGCTGCTGGTCGGTCCTCGGCGAGGGCGCCCGCGGCTGGCGTCTGATGGAGCACAACGCCGGCACGCTGCCGGAACCGGTGCTCGGCGACGACGACTGAGCCCGCCTCAGGGCGGCTCCCACCCGGATTTCACTTTCCGGCTGGTCACAGGCTAGAGTTCTTCTTGTTCGCAGCGCGGAACACCGGAAACGGGGGGAGCGCGGCGGAGAGCGGGGCTATAGCTCAGTTGGTAGAGCGCCTGCATGGCATGCAGGAGGTCAGGAGTTCAATTCTCCTTAGCTCCACAATCAGGATCCCGTCCCCAACAGGGGGCGGGATCCTTCCGTTTGTTCCTTCGGTGCCTGCTGACCTGGCCCGTACCCGCGTGGCAGAATCGGGACCGCCGGAGGGGGAGTCGACGGCCCGACGTGGGAGGGAGTCGCTGACGGATGGGTGCACACCGGCGGCGGTGCGACTGGTGCAACAACGGCACGCCGATCGTGCGGGACATGGACCCGGTCAACCCCGACTACCAGTACTGGTGCGAGGAATGCGCGCGGGCGCTGATCATAAAAGGCGACCCGATCGAGACGTACCGCGAGCTGGAAGGGGAGCCGATCTACGGGCGGCTGCTCGACGAGCACTGCACGCTCAAGCGGTTCTACCAGTTCGCGAGAGCGTAGCGACGGCGTCCGGGGCGCGGAGCCACTGCACGGAAGAGGGACGAACCGGGCGAGATCGAGCGCCCGGAAACCGATTTTTGGACCTGGGCCATGACCGTGTAATGTTCTCGATGTCGCCAGGGGGAACCGGCAAGGGAAACCGAGCAGGGGCCCGGCGGCAGAGAAGCAAGGGGCTATAGCTCAGTTGGTAGAGCGCCTGCATGGCATGCAGGAGGTCAGGAGTTCAATTCTCCTTAGCTCCACAGAAGAGAAGCGGGCCACCCGGATCGGGTGGCCCGCTTCTCGTTGTGCGGAACGGTCGAGCGCCGGTCTGGGCCGCTGCGGTACCCTGGCGCCATGCGTGCCGTACGCCTTCTGCTTACCGAGCCGCGCTGATCAGTACCGACCCTCCGAGACGGTCGGCATCGGCGCGGCGCCCCCTCCTGTGCGAGGGGTTTTTTCGTTTGGGCAGGCAGAGACGGCAGAGACGATCGATGGAGCTTCAGAAATCATGAGCGAGACGAACACCCCGGCCCCCGAGGCGGCCGAGGCGCACCGTTACACGGCTGCCATGGCCGCCGACATCGAGGCACGCTGGCAGGACGTATGGGACGCGCAGGGCACGTACGAGGCCCCGAACCCGACCGGTGACCTGGCCGGTGACGCGGCGGTCGTCGCGCGCCCCAAGAAGTTCATCATGGACATGTTCCCGTACCCGTCCGGTGCGGGCCTGCACGTCGGCCACCCGCTGGGGTACATCGCCACCGACGTCTTCGCCCGCCACCAGCGGATGAGCGGCCACAACGTCCTGCACACCCTGGGCTTCGACGCCTTCGGCCTGCCGGCCGAGCAGTACGCCGTGCAGACCGGCACGCACCCGCGCGTCTCCACCGAGGCGAACATCGAGAACATGAAGGTCCAGCTGCGCCGGCTGGGCCTGGGCCACGACAAGCGCCGCTCGTTCGCGACGATCGACCCGGACTACTACAAGTGGACCCAGTGGATCTTCCTGCAGATCTACAACTCCTGGTACGACGCGGACGCGGCCAAGGCCCGCCCGATCGCCGAGCTGGTCGCCGCTTTCGAGGACGGCTCCCGCGAGGTCCCCGGGGGCCGCTCCTGGGCCGCCCTGACCGCGGGCGAGCGGGCCGACGTGCTCAACGAGTACCGACTGGCGTACGCCTCGGACGCGCCCGTCAACTGGTGCCCCGGGCTGGGCACCGTACTGGCCAACGAGGAGGTCACCGCGGACGGCCGCTCCGAGCGCGGCAACTTCCCGGTCTTCAAGGCCAAGCTGAGCCAGTGGAACATGCGGATCACCGCCTACGCGGACCGCCTGCTGGACGACCTGGACGCGCTGGACTGGCCCGAGGCCATCAAGCTGCAGCAGCGCAACTGGATCGGCCGCAGCGAGGGCGCGCGCGTCGACTTCGCGGTCGGCGACGACGCCATCACCGTGTTCACCACGCGCCCCGACACCCTGTTCGGCGCCACCTACATGGTGCTGGCGCCCGAGCACGGCCTGGTCGAGAAGATCGTCCCGGCCGCGTGGCCCGAGGGCACGCACCAGCTGTGGACCGGCGGCGCCGCGACCCCCGGCGAGGCCGTGGACGCGTACCGCAGGCAGGCCGCCGCGAAGTCGGACGTCGAGCGGCAGGCCGAGGCCAAGGACAAGACCGGTGTCTTCACCGGCGCGTACGCGGTCAACCCGGTCAGCGGCGACCTGGTCCCGGTCTTCATCGCGGACTACGTACTGATGGGCTACGGCACCGGCGCCATCATGGCCGTCCCGGCGCACGACGGCCGCGACTTCGAGTTCGCGCGCGCCTTCGAGCTGCCGATGCGCTGCGTCGTGGAGCCCTCGGACGACCGCGACGCCGACCCGGCGGAGTGGGAGGACGCGTTCTCCTCGTACGACGGCACCCTCATGAACTCGACCGGCGAGGGCATCTCCCTGGACGGCCTGGGCGTCGTCGAGGCGAAGGCCGCCGTCACGGCCTGGCTGGCCGAGCAGGGCATCGGCGAGGGGACGGTCAACTTCCGGCTGCGCGACTGGCTGTTCAGCCGCCAGCGCTACTGGGGCGAGCCCTTCCCGATCGTCTACGACGAGGACGGCGTGGCCCACGCGCTGCCCGCCTCGATGCTGCCGCTGGAACTGCCCGAGGTCGAGGACTACTCGCCGCGCACCTTCGAGCCGGACGACGCCGCGTCGAAGCCGGAGACCCCGCTGTCGCGGAACGAAGAGTGGGTCAACGTCGAGCTGGACCTCGGTGACGGGCGCGGGGTGCGCCCGTACCGCCGCGAGACCAACACCATGCCCAACTGGGCCGGTTCCTGCTGGTACGAGCTGCGCTACCTGGACCCGAACAACGCCACGGCGCTGGTGGACCCGGAGATCGAGCAGTACTGGATGGGTCCGCGCGAGGGCGCGCCGCACGGCGGCGTCGACCTGTACGTGGGAGGCGCCGAGCACGCGGTGCTGCACCTGCTGTACGCGCGCTTCTGGTCGAAGGTGCTGTTCGACCTGGGCCACGTCTCCTCGGCCGAGCCGTTCCACAAGCTGTTCAACCAGGGCATGATCCAGGCGTACGCCTACACCGACGCGCGCGGCGTCTACGTCCCGGCGGCCGAGGTCGAGGAGCGCGACGGCGGCTACTTCTACCAGGGCGAGCCGGTCAAGCGCGAGCACGGCAAGATGGGCAAGTCCCTGAAGAACGCCGTCACGCCGGACGAGATCTGCGAGGAGTACGGCGCGGACACCCTGCGCCTGTACGAGATGGCGATGGGCCCGCTGGACGTCTCCCGTCCGTGGGACACCCGGGCCGTGGTGGGCCAGTACAGGCTGCTGCAGCGCCTGTGGCGCAACATCGTGGACGAGGAGTCCGGCGCGGTCACCGTCGTGGACGGCGAGCCGGGCGAGGACACCCTGCGCGCGCTGCACAAGGCCATCGACGGGGCCGGTGCGGACATGGCGGGGCTGCGGTTCAACACCGCCATCGCGAAGATCACCGAGCTGAACAACTTCCTGACCAAGGCCGGCCGCCCGCTGGAGCGCTCGGTCGCGGAGCGGCTGGTGCTGCTGATCGCCCCGCTGGCCCCGCACATCGCGGAGGAGCTGTGGCACCGCCTGGGCCACACGGACTCGGTCGTCCACCAGGACTTCCCGGTCGCGGACCCGGCGTACGTCGTGGACGAGAGCGTGACCTGCGTGGTCCAGATCAAGGGCAAGGTCAAGGCCCGCCTGGAGGTGCCGCCGACGATTTCCGAGGGCGACCTGGAGAAGCTGGCGCTGGCCGACGAGGCGGTCGTGGCGGCGCTGGGCGGAGCGGAGATCCGCAAGGTGATCGTGCGCGCGCCGAAGCTGGTGAACATCGTCGTGTGACGCTCTGGCGACTGGCCGCTAGACCGGGCCGCGAGACCGGGCCGCGAGACCGGCCGCGAGACCGGACGCGAGACCGGGCCGCGAGGCCGGCCCTGTGACAGGTCGCGTGAGCAGGGCGTGACAGGGCGTGTGAGCAGGGCGTGTGACAGATCCGTGTCACGTATGACCCTGCCGGCCGGGGTCTAGGGGTTGTCCCGTACGGGCAGGTTGGGGGTTCGATTGGAACCCCCGACCTGCCCGTGGCGTTTACGGTGGAGGGGACGGAAACGGCAGGGGAAGGGAGCCTCTTATGGAGGCGGGCGCGTTGATCATCATCTTTGCCCTGTTGGTGCTGTTCGCCTTCCTGGGGCTGGGTGCCTGGGCCACCGTGAAGGCGGTCGGAGCGGCGAAGCGCGGCGTGGACCGCACGATCACGCAGGCCCGCCGGACCGTGGAGGACACCGCGCTGAAGGCGAAGAGCTTCGGGCAGGTGGGCGTGGCGGGGGCGCTGGCGCAGCTGCGGCTGGACCTGCGGACGTCGATGCGGGCCACGCAGCAGGCGCTGTACCAGGGGGTCCAGACGGACGCCTCGCTGAAGGAGTCGATCGGGCTGTTCGAGCGGCTGAGCGCGCACGGACACGAGCTGGACGACGAGCTGAAGCGGCTGGAGCAGGAGCCGGACCGGGGCCGGATCGGCGCGATGCTGCCCGAGCTGAAGGTACGGACCGCCAAGATCACGGAGGCGGCGGATTCGCTGCGGTGGGCCGCCCGCGAGCGGGCACGGCGCTTCGCGGAGGACGAGCTGTCGGCGCTGTCGGCGCAGATCGAGGTCGAATCGGGGGCGCTGCGGGACTGGTCCCGGGAATCGGTGGACGACCTGGCGGCCGCGGCTGCGGCGTGGGACGCACAGCAGCCGCCCGCGGGGCCCGCGGGGCGTCCCGGCTCCGCCGGGTCCGCGGGGCGGGTTCCGGAGCCCCCGGCGGCCCTGAACCCGACGTCCCCCAAGGCCGGCTACCCGTGGCAGAAGGCGCCGCGGCCGGAAACGACGACCTGAGCCGCGGGCGCTGAGCGGCGGCGGCGCGGCACCCTTCCTGTCCCCCTGGCCAGGGTCGGGCTGCCGTCACGCCCCCACGGGCGGTAACCTCCGGCTCATGTCCCGCCATGTCGCGATCGTCACCGATTCCACGGCCTACCTGCCCCAACCGGCCATGACGCGGCACGGAATCACCTCCGTCCCGCTGACCGTGGTCCTCGGCGACGAAGCCCTCGAAGAGGGCACCGAGATCTCGGCCCGCAGCCTCGCCCTGGCGCTGCAGAAGCGCCGCCCCGTCACCACCTCCCGGCCCAGCCCGGAGGAGTTCGTACGGGCCTACCAGGCGGCCGCGGAGGCCGGGGCGACCGGCATCGTCAGCCTGCACCTGTCCGCGGAGTTCTCCGGCACCTACGACGCCGCCGTCGTCGCCGCCAAGACCGCTCCCGTGCCCGTCCGCGTCGTCGACACCGGCATGGTCGCGATGGCCCTCGGGTTCTGCGCCCTCGCCGCCGCAGAGGTGGCCGAAAGCGCCGGCTCCGTCGACGAGGCCGTGGCCGCCGCCGAGAAGCGGGCCGCCGACATGTCCGCGTACTTCTACGTCGACACCCTCGACTACCTGCGCCGCGGCGGCCGCATCGGGGCCGCCCAAGCCCTCCTCGGCTCGGCCCTCGCCGTCAAGCCGCTGCTCACCCTGCAGGGCGGGAGGATCGAGATGCTGGAGAAGGTGCGCACCGCCTCCAAGGCCATCGCCCGCCTGGAGGAGCTGGCCGTGGAGCGGGCCGGGGCGGGCAGCGTCGACGTGGCCGTGCACCACCTCGCTGCGCCCGAACGGGCCGAGAAGCTCGCGCAGCGGCTGCGCGAACGCATCCCCGGCCTGGTCGAACTGCACGTCAGCGAGGTCGGCGCGGTGATCGGCGCGCACACCGGGCCGGGGCTGCTGGCGGCGGTCGTATCACCTCGCTGATCACCGGAACGAGTGGCTGAGTTATCCACACGGCTGGGATTTCCACCGGAATTGACAAGTCCGAACCGCGGTCGGGATTCGCCCCTACCGTCGTGCCATGACTCTACGCACACGTACCTCGCCCTCCTCCGGAGCCACCGGCGGCCCCGGCCGGTCCCGCCTCTCGGACGGGCGGCTGCGCCACCGCCGGGGACGTCCGCGACCGCACCACCCCGAGCCCGCCGTGGTGCGCCGCCGGGCCGAAGCCCTGCTCGGCGGCGCCGGTGGGCCACCGCCCGCGCCACCGCCTTCGCCACCGCCTTCGCCACCGGTCGGGGCGGTGCCGCAGACGCCGCCCGGCCCGGGACCGGCCATCCGGTCCGTGGCCGACCCGCCGCCCGGCGACACCCCGGTGGGGATCATCCCGCTGCCCGGGCCGACCCCGCTGTCCGGGGGAGCAGTGCTGCGGCTCGCCGTGCGGGAGCGGCTGCCGGTGTGGCTGCAGGCCCGGTGTGCGGTGGAGCCGCGCACGGTGGCCGCCGTGGGGGTGGTGCTGGCCGCCGCCGTCGCCTTCGGGGCGCAGCAGTTCTGGACCGCCCGGCCGCAGCCGGTGACCGCGCCCGCGGTGGTCACCCCGGCGACGGCACCGGCACCGGCCCCGAGCCCCGGGGCCTCGGCCGCCGCTGCCGGAGGTGGCGGTGCGCGGATCGTGGTGGACGTCAGCGGCAAGGTGCGTGACCCCGGTGTGCGGCGGCTGCCCGCCGGATCGCGGGTCGAGGACGCGCTGGCCGCCGCGGGGGGAGTGCGGCCCGGTACGGACACCAGCGGGCTCAACCGGGCCCGGGTGCTCGTCGACGGCGAGGAGGTGGTGGTGGGCGCCCCGGCGCAGCCCGCCGTGGGCGGGCCGGGTTCCGGCGCCGGGCCGGGGGCGGGCGCCGGCGGCGCTGCCGGGCCGCTGAGTCTCGGCACGGCCACCGTGGAGCAGCTGGACGGCCTGCCCGGGGTCGGCCCGGTACTGGCGCAGCACATCGTGGAGTTCCGGACCGCCCGCGGCGGCTTCCGCTCGGTGGAGGAGCTCCGGCAGGTCGCCGGCATCGGCGAGCGGCGGTTCGCCGATCTGCGCAAGCTGGTCCGGCCGTGAAGCGCCCCGAGGGGCCGGGCCCGCTGGACCTGCGCCTGGTCCTGCCGGCGCTGGCCGCCTGGGCGGCTGCCGCCCTCGCCCTCGACGCATCGGCCGGCTGGGCGGCGGCCGGGGCCGGGCTCGGGGTCCTCGGCGCGGGGCTGCTGCTCCTGGCCGCCTGCCGGCGCCCCGAGCCGCTGTGGCGGATCGGCACGGCCGCGGCCGCCGCCCTGCTCTGCGGGGCAGCCGGGGCCGGGGTGGCGGGCCTCCAGCGGGCCGAGGCGCGGGCCGGGCCGGTGGTGGGCCTCGCGGGGGAGCACGCCCGGGTCCTCGCCGAGCTCACCGTCGGTTCCGACCCGCGGGCCGCCCGCGGCGGGAGCGGGCCGCCCGTGGTGGCCCTGGACGCGGTGCTGACCCGGGTGACCGGGCCCGACGGGGCGCAGACCCGGGTCGAGACCCCCGTACGGGTGCTGGCCGGGCATCCGCAGTGGGCCCGGCTGCAACCCTCCACCCGGGTCGTGGTCGTCGCCCGGCTGGCCCCGGGCCGGGCGGGGGAGCGGGCCGTGGCGCTGCTGCGCCCCGCGGGGGACACCCCGCCGCGGGTGACCGGCGGGCCCGACACCGTCCAGCGGATCGCCGGGAGGCTGCGGGCCGGGCTGCGCGAGGCCACCGGGGGGCTCGCCCCGGACGCCCGGGCCCTGCTGCCGGGGCTGGTCGTCGGGGACACCTACCGGGTCCCGCCCGATCTGGACGAGGCGTTCCGGGCCACCGACCTGCTGCACCTGCTGGCCGTGTCCGGGTCCAACCTGACGGTGGTGCTGTTCCTGCTCATCGGCCCGCCCGCCGCCGCGCAGCGCGCCGAGCGGGGCGGCCTGGCACCCCGCCTCGGGCTGTCCCTGCGGGCGACGGCCCTGTGCGGGACGGCGCTGACCCTGGCGTTCGTGGTGGTGTGCCGGCCGGAGCCGAGCGTGCTGCGGGCCGCGGCCTGCGGGGCGATCACCCTGCTGGCCATCGCCACCGGGCGGCGCAGATCCCTGATCCCCGCCCTGGCGGCGGCCGTCCTGCTGCTGGTGCTCTACGATCCGTGGCTCGCCCGCAGCCCCGGCTTCCTGCTCTCGGTCCTGGCCACCGGGTCCCTGCTCACGCTGGGCCCGCGCTGGAGCGAGGCCCTGCGCCGGCGCGGGACGCGGCCGCGGCTCGCCGAGGCGCTCGGCGCCGCCGCGGCCGCCCAGGCGGTCTGTGCGCCGGTGGTCGCCGTGCTCTCGGCCCGGGTGAGCCTGGTCGCGGTGCCCTGCAACCTGCTCGCCGAACTCGCGGCGGGCCCGGCGACCGTGCTCGGCTTCGCGGCGCTCGCGGCGGCCCCGCTGTGCATGCCCGTCGCCGAGCTGCTCGCCCGGTGCGCGGGGGTGCCGGCCGGGTGGATCGCCGGCGTGGCCCGGGCCGGGGCGCGGCTGCCGGGCGCGGAAGTGGCCTGGCCGGGCGGGCTCACCGGGGGGCTGCTGCTGGCCGCCGCCACCCTGGCCGTCGCGGGGCTCGGCGCGCGGATCCGGCGCCGGCCGTGGGTGTGCTCCGCACTGGCCGTGCTGCTGCTCCTGGCGGTACTGCGGCCGCCGCAGTTGACCCGTACCCTCACCCGCTGGCCGCCCCCCGACTGGAGCTACGTGCAGTGCGCGGTGGGCCAAGGCGACGCCGGCGTACTCGCCGTCGGCCCGGGCACGGCTGTCGTGGTGGACGCCGGCCCCGAACCGGGCCCGGTGGACGCCTGCCTGACCGCCCTCGGGGTGCGCCGGGTGCCGCTGCTCCTGCTGACGCACTTCCACGCGGACCACGTCGGCGGCCTGTCCGGAGTGCTGCGGGGCCGGACCACGGGTGTGATTCAGACCACCACGCTGGAAGAGCCGAGCGCCCAAGCCGAGTTCGTCCGGCGGACCGCGGCGGCCGCGCGCGTCCCCGTCGTGGCGGCCTCGGCGGGGGAGCGGCGGCGGGCCGGGCCGCTGGACTGGCAGGTGCTGTGGCCCTCGCCCGACGGCCCGCGGCCGGAGGGGCCCAACGACGCCAGCGTCGCCCTGCTGGTGCGCACCGCCGGCCTGACCCTCCTGCTGCTCGGCGATCTCGAACCGCCTTCGCAGGAAGCCCTTTTGAGGGCGCATCCGGAGCTGGGACCGGTGGACGTCCTCAAGGTCGCCCACCACGGCTCCGCCCACCAGGACCCCGGCCTCCTGGGCCGGATCCGGCCCCGGCTCGCGCTCGTCCCGGTCGGTGAGGGCAACCGGTACGGGCACCCCGCACCGGGCACGCTCGGCCGACTGCGGGCCATGGGCGCGACCGTGCTGCGCACCGATACCGACGGTTCGATCGCGGTGGCCGGGAGCGGTCCGGGGGTGTGGGCGTTCCCCTCGCGCCGGCGGCGGCGCCGACACGGGCATACCGGACACCGTCTTTCCGTTTGCCCGCAACCCGACAGCATGATCGAATGCGTCTTCGCCAGAGCGGTACAAGTCCACACAGCACGGGGGTGCATCAACCATGTTCGGTCGCCGAAGGGGGATGGAGACGGCCGGAAACGCCGGTCAGCACACATCCGCGACACTGACGCTGCCTCATACGGCACGGCTGCTCAGTTGTCGTGTTCTCGACACGGTCCACCAGCCGGTCAGACAGGCAAGGTTCGAGGTGACGGACCCGATCGGCCGGCGCGTCGTCAGCGGCGAGACCGACCCGTACGGCGGGTTCACCGCGGCCGTGCCGGAGGGCGAGTACCGGCTCTCCGTCACCGCCGAGGGCTATGCGCCCTTCCACGGGGCGACGCTGGTGGGGGACCCGGCGCAGCCCGGCACCGGGGAGATCGTGCTCGACGCGGTGGAGCCGCCGCTGCTGCCGGCACCCGGACACTGGGAGCTCGACCCGGCGCACTCGTCCATCGCCTTCACCGCGCAGCACATCGGCTTCGCCCGGATCCGCGGCCGGTTCAACACCTTCGCCGGCGGGGTGCGGATAGCCGACCGCATGGAGGACTCCTCCATGCACGTGATCATCGACGCGGCGAGCATCGACACCGGCCTGCGGATGCGGGACGACCACCTGCGGTCCGCCGACTTCCTGGACGCGGCCCGGCATCCGACGGTCGAGTTCTACAGCGAGCGGTTCATCCACCGCAGCGGCAGCCGCTGGGCCGTCGCGGGGGCCCTGACCCTGCACGGGGTCAGCCGCTCGGTGACGCTGGACACGGAGTACCTGGGCCTCGGCACCGGGTTGGAGGGCGAACCGCGCGCGGCCTGCCGGGCGACCGCCGAACTGCACCGCGAGGACTTCAGCCTGAACTGGCAGTCCGTGCTGGCCCAGGGGATAGCGGCGATCGGTTCGAGCGTGCAAGTCGTGCTGGACGTCCAGATCGTGCACAAGGCCTAGCTAGGCGTTGCGAGGGCTAAGGGGTCTCCAACCAGCCCTCGTACTCGGCGGCGAGGCCGTCCAGCACCGTGGTGTCGAGCCGTTCCTGCGGGTCCTCGACGACCACCAGCCACTGGGCGTCCTCGGCGTCGTCCTCACCGGCGAGGGCGTCGCGGAACAGCTGCGGCTCCTCGGGGAGGCCGAAGCGGTCGACCGCCTCCTGGGCCACCTCCTCGGCGGCGTCGCGGTCGGGCAGCACCAGTACATGTCGCACGTTCACCCGGACATTCTCGGGGATGCGGTGGGGGAGCCCGCGGTGCGGGGGGCTGTCAGTGCGGCGTGGGATGCTGGAGGCGATGGCCACCAGGAAGAACTCCACCGACGATCCGCTCGCCCCGCTCACCCTCGCGGTGGGGCAGGAGGACCTGCTGCTCGACCGCGTCGTACGGGAGGTGGTGGCGGCCGCCCGGGCCGCCGACGCCGACACGGACGTGCGCGACCTCGCACCCGAGCAGCTCCAGCCCGGCACCCTCGCCGAGCTGACCAGCCCTTCGCTGTTCTCCGAGCGCAAGGTGCTGGTCGTACGCAATGCGCAGGACCTGTCCGCGGACACGGTCAAGGAGGTCAAGGCGTACCTCGCGGCGCCGTTCGAGGAGATCATCCTCGTGCTCCTCCATGCGGGTGGGGTCAAGGGCAAGGGGCTGCTGGACGCGGCCCGCAAGTCCGGGGCCCGGGAGATCGCCTGCCCGAAGATGACGAAGGCGGCGGACCGGCTGGCGTTCGTGCGGGGCGAGTTCCGCACGCTGGGCCGGTCGGCGACCCCCGAGGCGTGCCAGACGCTGGTCGACGCGATCGGGAGCGATCTGCGGGAGCTGGCGAGTGCCGCCGCGCAGCTGTGCGCGGATGTCGAGGGCACGATCGACGAGGCCGTGGTCGGCCGGTACTACACGGGCCGGGCCGAGGCCTCCAGCTTCACGGTCGCCGACCGGGCGGTCGAGGGGCGGGCGGCGGAGGCCCTCGAAGCCTTGCGGTGGTCGCTGTCCACGGGGGTGGCGCCGGTGCTGATCACCAGCGCGCTCGCCCAGGCGGTGCGGGCCATCGGCAAGCTGGCCTCCGCCCCTCGCGGGGCGCGCCCGGGCGACCTCGCCCGGGACCTCGGGATGCCGCCGTGGAAGATCGACCGGGTCCGCCAGCAGATGCGGGGCTGGTCGGCGGACGGCGTCGCGGACGCCCTGCGGGCCGTGGCCGCGGCCGACGCAGGCGTCAAGGGCGGCGGCGACGACCCGGAGTACGCCCTGGAGAAGGCGGTCGTGGCCGTGGCCCGCGCAGCGCGCCCCCAGCGCCGGTAGCCGCCGGCCCGGCCATCCAGCCGGCCGACCGTCCCGGGCCTCCCGGCCCGGCCCGGGCCGGCCCGGGCAAGACGAAGGCCCCGGGGGCCGCCCTGGGGAAGGGTGGCTCTCGGGGCCTTCGGTTACTTCTTGTTGCACCGCACCCGCGTGGCGAACGCTTCGTGTGCGGCGCGGGGGCCGGTCAGGAGCGGGAGAGAGGGCCCGCTGGGTCCGTTCCGGCGATCACATCAGAGCTCAGCCCTGGAGGGTGGCAACCTTGATGGCCAGCGCCGACTTCTTGTTGGCGGCGGCGTTCTTGTGGATGACACCCTTCGAGACAGCCTTGTCGAGCGCACGCGCGGCGGCGCGAGAAGCCACGGTGGCCTTCTCGACGTCACCCGCGGCCACGGCCTCGCGGGCCTTGCGGATCGCGGTCTTGAGCGAAGACTTGACGGCCTTGTTGCGCAGGCGCGCCTTCTCGTTCGTCTTGTTCCGCTTGATCTGGGACTTGATGTTCGCCACGAAAGAGCCTTTTCAGGTTCAGAGTTTGATCTTCGGATTGTGTCCCGACAGCTGAGAGGGCATACGAGACACAGCTGCCCAGGCTACCAGGCGCGCTCCGACCGGCCCAAACCGAGCGCATCGCCCCGTCCATGGGACCATGGGAGCCTGCGTACAGATCCGACGAGAGCCGGAAACGCTTCCGACTGCGACCCGAGAATCAGGACACTGCGTGCCCGCGATCCCCAGCCACGTGCCCGAGCCGAGCCGTACCGACCCGGCGCTGATCCGCAATTTCTGCATCATCGCGCACATCGACCACGGCAAGTCGACGCTCGCCGACCGGATGCTCCAGCTCACCGGTGTCGTCGACCAGCGGCAGATGCGCGCCCAGTACCTCGACCGCATGGACATCGAACGTGAGCGGGGCATCACGATCAAGTCCCAGGCGGTCCGTCTGCCCTGGGCGCCCACCACGGGCGAGGGCGTGGGCAACACGCACATCCTCAACATGATCGACACCCCCGGGCACGTCGACTTCACGTACGAGGTCTCGCGCTCCCTCGCCGCCTGCGAGGGCACGATCCTCCTGGTGGACGCCGCACAGGGCATCGAGGCCCAGACCCTCGCCAACCTGTACCTGGCGATGGAGAACGACCTCGCGATCGTCCCGGTCCTGAACAAGATCGACCTGCCGGCCGCCCAGCCGGAGAAGTTCGCCGAGGAACTCGCGAACCTGGTCGGCTGCCAGCCCGAGGACGTCCTGCGGGTCTCCGCGAAGACCGGCCTCGGCGTGGACGCCCTGCTCGACAAGGTCGTCGCCACCGTTCCGGCCCCGGTCGGCGTCAAGGACGCCCCCGCCCGCGCGATGATCTTCGACTCGGTCTACGACTCGTACCGCGGCGTCGTGACGTACGTCCGAGTGGTCGACGGCCAGCTCAACAAGCGCGAGCGCATCCGGATGATGTCCACGGGCGCCACCCACGAGCTGCTGGAGATCGGCGTCTCCTCCCCGGAGATGACCCCGGCCGACGGCATCGGCGTCGGCGAGGTGGGCTACATCATCACCGGCGTGAAGGACGTCCGTCAGTCCAAGGTCGGTGACACGATCACCAGCCTGCACAACGGCGCGACCGAAGCCCTCGGCGGCTACAAGGACCCGAAGCCGATGGTCTTCTCGGGCCTCTACCCGCTCGACGGCTCCGAGTACCCCGACCTGCGCGAGGCCCTGGACAAGCTCCAGCTCAACGACGCCGCGCTCGTCTACGAGCCGGAGACCTCGGCGGCGCTGGGCTTCGGCTTCCGCGTCGGCTTCCTCGGCCTGCTGCACCTGGACGTGGTCCGCGAGCGCCTGGAGCGCGAGTTCGGCCTCGACCTGATCGCCACCGCGCCGAACGTGGTCTACCGCGTCGTCCTGGAGGACGGCAAGGAAGTCCAGGTCACCAACCCGAGCGAGTTCCCCGAGGGCAAGATCTCGGACGTGTTCGAGCCGGTCGTCCGGGCCACCGTGCTCGCGCCCACCGAGTTCATCGGCGCGATCATGGAGCTCTGCCAGACCCGCCGCGGCACGCTGCTCGGCATGGACTACCTCTCCGAGGACCGGGTCGAGATCCGCTACACCCTGCCCCTCGCGGAGATCGTCTTCGACTTCTTCGACCAGCTGAAGTCCAAGACGCGCGGTTACGCGTCCCTCGACTACGAGCCCACCGGCGAGCAGTCCGGCAGCCTGGTCAAGGTCGACATCCTGCTGCACGGCGACAAGGTCGACGCCTTCTCCGCCGTCACCCACAAGGACGCCGCGTACGCGTACGGCGTGCGGCTCGTCGCCAAGCTGCGCGAGCTCATCCCGCGGCAGGCCTTCGAGGTGCCGATCCAGGCGGCCGTCGGCTCGCGCGTCATCGCCCGCGAGACCATCCGCGCCATCCGCAAGGACGTCCTCGCCAAGTGCTACGGCGGTGACATCTCCCGTAAGCGGAAGCTGCTGGAGAAGCAGAAGGAAGGCAAGAAGCGCATGAAGATGGTCGGCTCGGTGGAGGTGCCCCAGGAGGCCTTCATCGCCGTCCTCTCCAGCGACGAGTCCGCCGGCAAGAAGAAGTAGCCGCTGCGACCGACGCCGTGCGAAACAGGCCCCCGCGCAAGAGCGCGGGGGCCTGTTTCGTTATGAATCGGCCGCTCGCGGACTCTTACGCCCTGGCCGGAGGGCACCTAGTCTGATCACTGCTCGATGGTTACTCGCCAGTTACAAGCCCCTGAATGGCAGGCCCTGCCGCGTGGTCCGGAGGACGTCCGTGAGCGACACACAGACCTTGATCGAGAACCGCCCGCCCACCGTGGCGGCCCTCTTCCTTGAGCGTGTCGCCGCCACGCCGAACGCCGAGGCCTACCGGTTCCCGGTGCCCGCGGCCGGCGGCAGCGGCCCCGACGACTGGAAGTCGATGAGCTGGGGACAGGCGGCCGAGCGGGTCTTCGGCATCGCCGCCGGCCTGCTGGACCTGGGCCTGCAGCCCGAGGACCGGGTCGCGCTCGCCTCCAACACCCGCGTTGAGTGGATCCTCTCGGACCTCGGCGTCATGTGCGCCGGCGGTGCCGTGACCACGATCTACCCCAGCACCAACGCCGAGGAGTCGGCGTTCATCCTCTCCGACTCTGCCAGCCGCGTGCTGATCGCCGAGGACGCGTCCCAGCTCGCCAAGGCCCGCGAGCGCCGCGCCGACCTGCCCGAGCTCGCCCACGTGGTGGTCCTGGAGGCGGCCGACGCGGTACCGGCCGCCGGCGATCCTGAGGGCTGGGTGCTCTCCCTCGCCGACCTGGAGGCGCGCGGCAACGAGTACCTCGCCAAGCATCCCGAGGCGGTCAGGGAGCGGATCGGGGCCATCGGCGCCGAGCAGCTCGCCACCCTCATCTACACCTCGGGCACCACCGGCCGCCCCAAGGGCGTACGGCTCCCCCACGACAACTGGTCGTACATGGCCAAGGCCACCGTCGCCACCGGCATGATCTCCAGCACCGACGTCCAGTACCTGTGGCTGCCGCTCGCGCACGTCTTCGGCAAGGTCCTGACCTCCGGCCAGATCGAGGTCGGGCACGTCACCGCCGTCGACGGCCGCATCGACAAGATCATCGAGAACCTGCCGGTGGTCCAGCCCACCTACATGGCGGCCGTCCCCCGCATCTTCGAGAAGGTCTACAACGGGGTCGCCGCCAAGGCCCGGGCCGGCGGCGGCGCCAAGTACAAGATCTTCCAGTGGTCGGTCGGCGTGGCCCGCGAGTACGCCAAGACCACCCAGGACAACTACCGGCGCACCGGCAGCGCCGCGGTCCCCTTCGGCCTGGCCACCAAGCACAAGATCGCCGACGCGCTCGTCTACTCCAAGCTCCGCGAGGCCTTCGGCGGCCGGCTGCGCGCCGCCGTCTCCGGCGCCTCCGCCCTGGCCCCCGAGATCGGCTACTTCTTCGCCGGCGCCGGCATCAACATCCTGGAGGGCTACGGGCTCACCGAGTCCAGCGCGGCCTCCTTCGTCAACCCCGGCGAGGCCTACCGCACCGGCACCGTCGGCAAGCCCCTCCCCGGCACCGAGGTCCGCATCGCCGACGACGGCGAGATCCTGCTCCGCGGCCCCGGCATCATGCAGGGCTACCACCTGCAGCCCGAGAAGACCGCCGAGGTGCTGGAAGAGGACGGCTGGCTGCACACGGGGGACATCGGCGAGCTCTCGCCCGACGGCTACCTGCGCATCACGGACCGCAAGAAGGACCTGATCAAAACCTCGAACGGCAAGTACGTCGCGCCGGCCGAGATCGAGGGCCGGTTCAAGGCGATCTGCCCGTACGTGTCGAGCATCGTGGTGCACGGCGCCGACCGGAACTTCTGCGCCGCCCTGGTCGCGCTCGACGAGCCGTCGATCATGGTCTGGGCCGCCGAGAACGGGCTGGACGGCAAGACGTACGCCGAGGTCCTGGCCGCGGCGGAGACGAACCGGCTGATCGAGACGTACGTCCAGACCCTCAACGAGGGCCTCCAGCGCTGGCAGACGATCAAGAAGTTCCGGATCCTGCCCCGCGACCTCGACGTGGAGCACGGCGACCTCACGCCCAGCCTCAAGCTGAAGCGGCCGGCCGTCGAGCGTGAGTTCAAGCACCTGATCGACGAGATGTACGAGGGCTCGCGCGAGGCGTAGCGCGGCGGCGGGCGGCAGCGGGAGGTACGAGGGACCCGGGGGCGGCGGCGAGCGGCCGGGCCCCCGGCCCGGGTGCGGGACAATGGGGGCATGCCTTCCGCACTGCCCGACGGTGAACCCATGCCCGAAGACGGCTCGCTGCCGTCGCATGCCCTGGCGGGCGGCGGAGACCGGCCGCTCGGGTTCTACCTGCACGTCCCGTACTGCGCCACGCGGTGCGGGTACTGCGACTTCAACACCTACACCGCGACCGAGCTGCGCGGTACCGGCGGCGTGCTCGCCTCCCGGGAGAACTACGCCGACACCCTGATCGACGAGGTCCGCCTCGCCCGCAAGGTGCTCGGCGACGACCCGCGCGCCGTGCGCACGGTGTTCGTGGGCGGCGGTACGCCGACCCTGCTGCCCGCCGCGGACCTCGTACGGATGCTCGCGGCGATCCGGGACGAGTTCGGGCTGGCCGAGGACGCCGAGGTCACCACGGAGGCCAATCCGGAGTCGGTGAACCCGCAATACCTGGCGGAGCTGCGGGCCGGGGGCTTCAACCGGGTCTCCTTCGGCATGCAGAGCGCCAAGCAGCACGTCCTGAAGGTGCTCGACCGCACGCACACCCCCGGGCGGCCGGAAGCCTGCGTCGCGGAGGCGCGGGCGGCGGGCTTCGAGCACGTGAACCTGGACCTGATCTACGGCACGCCCGGTGAGACCGACGAGGACTGGCGGGCCTCCCTGGCCGCCGCGCTCGGCGCCGGCCCGGACCACATCAGCGCGTACGCGCTGATCGTGGAGGAGGGCACCCAGCTGGCCCGACGGATCCGCCGCGGCGAGGTCCCGATGACCGACGACGACGTGCACGCCGACCGGTACCTGATCGCCGACTCGGTGATGGCCGAGGCCGGGTACTCCTGGTACGAGGTCTCGAACTGGGCCACCTCGGAGGCCGGCCGCTGCCTGCACAACGAGCTGTACTGGCGCGGGGCCGACTGGTGGGGCGCGGGCCCCGGAGCCCACTCGCACGTGGGCGGGGTCCGCTGGTGGAACGTGAAGCACCCCGGCGCCTACGCCGCCGCCCTCGCGGAGGGCCGCTCCCCGGGCGCGGGCCGAGAGCTCCTGTCCGAGGAGGACCGCCGGGTGGAGCGGATCCTGCTGGAGCTGCGCCTGGTGGACGGCGTCCCGCTGTCCCTGCTGGCCCCGGCCGGCCTCGCGGCGTCCCGCCGCGCCCTGGCCGACGGCCTGCTGGAGGCCGCCCCGTACGAGGCGGGCCGCGCGGTCCTGACCCTGCGCGGGCGCCTCCTGGCGGACGCCGTGGTCCGTGACCTGGTGGACTGATCACTCCACGGGGTGAATCGCTGCGCATGCGGGCAGGTGCGGCCTGGCCGTCCATCGTCTTCTGCCGCATGCCCGGCGACAGAGGTGGAGGGCGCGGAGGTGACCGCCGTGGACGATCGCGGAGTTCGGCACGCTGCCGTAGTTCAGGCCGGCGCCGTGACGAAGTCGATCAGTTCCTCCACGCGGCCCAGCAGCACCGGCTCCAGGTCCTTGTAGGACCGCACGCGGGACAGGATGTGCTGCCAGGCGGCCCCGGTGTTCTCCGGCCAGCCCAGCGCCCTGCAGACGCCCGTCTTCCAGTCCTGGCCCGGCGGGACCACCGGCCACGCGGCGATGCCCAGCGCGGACGGCTTCACCGCCTGCCAGACGTCCACGTACGGGTGGCCGACGACCAGGACGTCCGACGAGGTCACCGACGCCGCGATACGGGACTCCTTCGAGCCCGGGACCAGGTGGTCCACCAGGACGCCCAGGCGGGCGCCGGCCGTCGGGGCGAAGTCCGCGACCACCGCCGGGAGGTCGTCGACGCCCTCCAGGTACTCCACCACCACGCCCTCGATCCGCAGGTCGTCGCCCCAGACCCGCTCCACCAGCTCCGCGTCGTGCCGCCCCTCGACGTAGATCCGCCCGGCGCGCGCCACGCGGGCGCGCGCCCCGGGGACCGCCACCGAGCCCGACGCCGTGCGCAAGGGCGCCGCAGGGGCCCGTGAGGGGCGGGTCAGGGTCACCACGGCGCCCTCCAGCAGGAACCCCCGCGGCTCCAGCGGGAACACCCGCCGCTTGCCGAAGCGGTCCTCCAGGGTCACGGTGCCCGCCTCGCAGGCCACCACCGCGCCGCAGAAGTCCGTACCCGCCACCTCGACCACCAGGTCGGTGTCCGCCGGCACCTCCGGCACCGGCTTGGGGCGCTTCCACTGCGGGGTCAGGTCGGGGGAGTACTCGCGCATCCGGCCGAGCGTAGGAGAGAGCGCGGGCTCACGGGCCCGACACGCCGAACCGCCGTGCCAGTGTGTCGCGTTGCTCACGGACGAAGCCCGCGGAGACCACCGCTCCGTGACCCGGCACGTACAGCGCGTCGTCCCCGCCCAGCGAAAGCAGCCGGTCCAGCGCCGCCGGCCACTGCGCGGGCACCGCGTCGCCGCCCGCCTGCGGTTCGCCCGACTCCTCGACGAGGTCCCCGCAGAACACCGTCTCGCGCTCGCCCGGTACGAACACCGCGAGGTCGTGCGGGGTGTGCCCGGGCCCGACGTTGGCCAGCAGCACCTGCACCCCGCCCAGCTCCAGCGTCCATTCGCCCGACACGGAGTGCTTCGGCACCACCAGCAGGTCCACCGCCTCGGCGGCCTCGTCCTCCGCCAGCCCCTGCAGGACCGCACTGGCGCGCAGTTCCTCCCGGCCGGTCGACAGCTCGGCGTCCAGCCCGACCGCCCCGAACACCTCGGCCCCGGCGAACGCGGCCACGCCCAGTACGTGATCGAAATGTCCGTGCGTGAATGCGATATGCGTCACGCGCCGGCCCGTCAGCCGCTCCGCCTCGGCCCGCAGCTGCGCGCCTTCGCGCACGCACGAACCCGGATCCACGAGGAGCACGGAATCGTCCCCCACCACCAGTCCCACGGTGCAGTCCCACACCGGGAGCCGGCGCCGTCCGGTCCGCCCGGTCAGCCGCTCCCAGCCCGCCTCTTCCCAACGCACGTCCATGCCGCGACGCTACCTTGGCGGGCCGCCCTTGCCAGGGCCTGACTACCCGGCCGTACACTGGCCGGGGGATCTCTGGCACTCGAACGCCCGGAGTGCCAACGAAGCCGATGAAACCGACCGTGACGAGCGACGACGACCAGCTGGAGGTGTGCGCGATGCTCAGCGAACGCAGACTCGAGGTGCTGCGCGCCATCGTCCAGGACTACGTCGGGACGGAGGAGCCGGTCGGCTCCAAGGCGCTCACCGAGCGGCACCGGCTCGGCGTCTCGCCCGCCACCGTGCGCAACGACATGGCCGTGCTGGAGGACGAGGGCTACATCGCCCAGCCCCACACCAGCGCCGGACGGATCCCCACGGACAAGGGCTACCGGCTCTTCGTCGACAGGCTGGCGGGGGTCAAACCGCTGTCGACGCCCGAGCGCCGGGCCATCCAGAACTTCCTCGACGGCGCCGTCGACCTCGACGACGTCGTCGGCCGCACCGTGCGGCTGCTCGCGCAGCTGACCCGGCAGGTCGCCGTCGTCCAGTACCCGAGCCTGACCCGGTCCACGGTCCGGCACGTGGAGCTGCTGTCGCTGGCCCCGGCCCGGCTCATGCTCGTGCTGATCACCGACACGGGCCGGGTCGAGCAGCGGCTCGTCGACTGCCAGTCACCGTTCGGCGAGACCTCGCTCGCCGATCTGCGGGCGCGGCTCAACAGCCGGGTGGTCGGCCGCCGGTTCACCGACGTGCCGCAGCTCGTGCAGGACCTGCCGGAGTCCTTCGACCCGGAGGACCGCGGCACGGTGTCGACCGTGCTCTCCACCCTGTTGGAGACGCTGGTCGAGGAGGCCGAGGAGCGGTTGATGATCGGCGGAACCGCCAATCTCACGCGCTTCGGACACGATTTTCCCCTGACGATCAGGCCGGTGCTCGAAGCGCTGGAGGAGCAGGTCGTGCTCCTCAAGCTGCTGGGCGAGGCCAACGAGTCGGGAATGGCCGTACGGATCGGGCATGAGAATGCCTACGAGGGACTGAACTCCACGTCCGTCGTCTCGGTCGGCTACGGTTCGGGCGGCGAGACTGTCGCCAAACTCGGCGTGGTCGGACCGACCCGCATGGACTACCCCGGAACGATGGGAGCGGTACGCGCAGTGGCACGTTACGTCGGACAGATCCTGGCGGAGTCGTAAGTGGCCACGGACTACTACGCCGTTCTCGGCGTGCGCCGCGACGCATCGCAGGACGAGATCAAGAAGGCCTTCCGCCGCCTCGCGCGTGAACTCCACCCGGACGTGAATCCGGACCCGAAGACGCAGGAGCGCTTCAAGGAGATCAACGCGGCGTACGAGGTGCTCTCGGACCCGCAGAAGAAGCAGGTCTACGACCTCGGCGGCGACCCGCTGTCCTCCTCGGGGGGCGGCGCGGGCGCGGGCGGCTTCGGTGCGGGCGGCTTCGGCAACTTCTCCGACATCATGGACGCCTTCTTCGGCCAGGCCTCGCAGCGCGGCCCGCGCTCGCGGACCCGCCGCGGCCAGGACGCCATGATCCGCCTCGACCTGGAGCTGGACGAGGCCGCCTTCGGCACCACCAAGGACATCCAGGTCGACACGGCCGTCGTCTGCACCACCTGCTCCGGCGAGGGCGCCGCCCCCGGCACCTCGGCGCAGACGTGTGACATGTGCCGTGGGCGCGGTGAGGTCTCGCAGGTCACCCGGTCCTTCCTGGGCCAGGTCATGACCTCGCGGCCCTGCCCGCAGTGCCAGGGCTTCGGCACCGTGGTCCCGACCCCGTGCCCCGAGTGCGCGGGCGACGGCCGGGTCCGCTCCCGCCGCAGCCTGACGGTCAAGATCCCGGCCGGCGTCGAGAACGGCACCCGGATCCAGCTCGCGGGCGAGGGCGAGGTCGGCCCCGGCGGCGGCCCCGCCGGCGACCTGTACGTGGAGATCCACGAGCTGTCGCACCCGACCTTCCAGCGGCGCGGGGACGACCTGCACTGCACGGTGACCATCCCCATGACGGCCGCGGCCCTGGGCACCAAGTGCCCGCTGGAGACCCTGGACGGCATGGAGGAGATCGACATCCGCCCGGGCACCGGCTCCGGCCAGTCGATCCCGCTGCACGGGCGCGGCGTCACGCACCTGCGGGGCGGCGGCCGCGGCGACCTGATCGTCCACGTCGAGGTCACCACCCCCGGCAAGCTGGACGCCCAGCAGGAGGAGCTGCTGCGACAGCTCGCCAAGCTGCGCGGCGAGGAGCGGCCCATGGGCCAGTTCGCGCCGGGCCAGCAGGGACTGTTCAGCCGCCTGAAGGACGCCTTCAACGGCCGCTGACCGGCCCTTCGGCAGACGTACGAGCCCGGTCCGGGGAAGCCCCGGACCGGGCTCGCCGCATGGATCCGGACGACGCCGGGGAAGCGGACTATGCCAGGCGAATGCCGTGATTCGGCCCGGTGAGCGGGACGTGGCACGATGCAGGGCATGTCCTCCGCACCGTACGGTCTCTCCCCCCACCCGATCGTGCAGGCTCCCATGGCGGGCGGCGCCTCCTGTCCGCCGCTCGCCGCCGCCGTGTGCGAGGCGGGCGCCCTGGGCTTCCTGGCCGGCGGCTACAAGACCGCCGACGGCATGTACCAGGAGATCAAGCAGCTGCGCGCGCTCACCCGGCGCCCGTTCGGCGTGAACCTCTTCATGCCGCAGACCGGGTACGTGGACCCCGCCGCGGTGGAGGCGTACCGCGGGCAGCTGGCCGGGGAGGCCAGCTGGTACGAGCTGTCCCTGGCCGACGAGGACATCATCGGCACCAGCGACGACGGTTACGACGCCAAGCTCGCGATCCTCCTCGAAGACCCGGTCCCCGTCGTCTCGTTCACCCTCGGCGTGCCCGCGCCCGCCGTCCTGGCCGCCCTGCGCAAGGCGGGCACGTACACCGTCGTCACCGTGACCTCGGCCGACGAGGCACGCGCCGCCCAGGCGGCGGGCGCCGACGCCGTCTGCGTCCAGGGCGTGGAGGCGGGCGGCCACCAGGGCACCCACCGCGACGACCCGCAGGCCGACGGCACGGCGGGCGTGGGCCTGCTCGCGCTGGTGGCGCAGGTACGGGAGGCCGTGGCGCTCCCGATCATCGCGGCGGGCGGGCTGATGCGGGGCTCGCAGATCGCGGCGCTGCTGGCGGCGGGCGCGGAGGCGGCGCAGTTCGGCACCGCGTTCCTGGCCTGCCCCGAATCGGGGGCGCACCCGCTGCACAAGCAGGCCCTGACGGACCCCCTGTTCCCCCACACGGAGCTCACCCGGGCGTTCTCGGGGCGGCCGGCCCGGGGCCTGGTGAACCGGTTCATGCGGGAGCACGGGCCGTACGCCCCGGCCGCCTACCCGCAGATCCACCACATGACCAGCGGACTGCGCAAGGCGGCCGCCGCGGCGGGGGACCCGCAGGGCATGGCCCTGTGGGCGGGCCAGGGGCACCGGCTGGCGCGGGCGCTGCCCGCGGGGGAGCTGGTGGAGGTGCTGGCGGCCGAACTGGCCGAGGCCCGATCCGCGTTGAAGTCGATGAACGACAGGAGTACGTCATGACCGCCCCCGTGTTCGTGGTCGAAGAGGTCCCCGCGGGGCCGGAGTTCGTGCTCGACGGCCCGGAGGGCCGGCACGCGGTCTCCGTGAAACGGCTGAACCCGGGCGAGGACGTGGTCCTCACCGACGGGCGCGGTCACTGGACGGAGGGCGTGGTCAAGGCCGCCGAGGGCAAGGACCGGCTGGTCGTCATGGACCTGCACTCCATCGCGGAGGAACCCGAGCCGGAGGTCCGGATCACCGTCGTCCAGGCCCTGCCCAAGGGCGACCGCGGCGAGCTCGCCGTCGAGACCATGACCGAGACCGGCGTGGACGCCATCGTCCCCTGGCAGGCCTCGCGCTGCATCACCCAGTGGCGCGGCGACCGCGGCGCCAAGTCCCTGGCCAAGTGGCGGGCCACGGCCCGGGAGGCGGGCAAGCAGTCCCGCCGCGTCCGCTTCCCGGAGGTGGCGGAGGCCATGACCACCAAGCAGGTCGCGGCGCTGTTGGCCGGGGCCGACCTGGCGATGGTCCTCCACGAGGACCGGGACACCCCCTCGGGCGCCCTGGCCACGGCCGAACTCCCGGCCGGCGGTTCCATCGTGCTGGTCGTCGGACCCGAGGGCGGGGTCTCCCCGGAGGAGCTCGCCGTCTTCGCGGAGGCCGGGGCCCACCCCTACCGGCTGGGCTCCTCGGTCCTGCGCACCTCCACCGCCGGCACCGCGGCGACGGCGGTCCTGCTGGCGCGTACCGGCCGCTGGTCCTGAAACGCACATGAGGGCGCCGACGGCGCCGGATACGATGCCCGGACTGATCAACGTCGGCGTCGACGGCCCGTCAACGCCGCTGTCACGGAAGGCGAAGCAATGGCCGGGGAACCGCAGGCGGACTGCCTGTTCTGCAAGATCGTCGCGGGGAGCATCCCGGCGACCGTGGTCCGGGAGACCGAGACGACGTTCGCCTTCCGGGACATCAACCCGCAGGCGCCGACGCACGTCCTCGTGATCCCCCGCGTGCACTACCCCGACGCCGCCGCGCTCGCCGCCGCCGAGCCGGCCGTCGCCGCCGACCTGCTGCGCGAGGCCGGGCGGATCGCGGCCGACGAGAAGCTCGACGACCACGGCTACCGCGTCGTGTTCAACACCGGCGCCGGCGCCGGCCAGACCGTCTTCCACGCGCACGCGCACCTCCTCGGCGGCCGCGGCCTCCAGTGGCCCCCCGGATAACACCGTGTCCGTACGAGAGTTCGTGGTGCTGGGCACCGCCAGCCAGGTGCCCACCCGCCACCGCAACCACAACGGCTACCTCCTGCGCTGGGACGGCGAGGGCATCCTCTTCGATCCCGGCGAGGGCACCCAGCGCCAGATGCTGCGCGCCGGGGTGGCCGCGCACGACATCAACCGGATCTGCGTCACCCACTTCCACGGTGACCACAGCCTCGGGCTCGCCGGGGTGATCCAGCGCATCAACCTGGACCGGGTCCCGCACCCCGTCACCGCGCACTACCCGGCCTCCGGACAGAGGTTCTTCGACCGGCTCCGGTACGCCACCGCCTACCGGGAGACCGTCGCGCTCCGCGAGGAGCCCGTGGCCGCGGACGGGGCTCTGGCCCGGGGGTCCTCGTACGTCCTGGAAGCCCGCCGGCTCTCGCACCCGGTGGAGTCCTTCGGCTACCGGCTCACCGAGCCGGACGGGCGCCGCATGGTGCCCGAACTGCTCGCGCGGCACGGGATCAAGGGGCCGGACGTGGGCCGGATCCAGCGCGAGGGGCAGCTGGGCGGGGTCACGCTCGACGACGTCAGCGAGCACAAGCCGGGACAGCGCTTCGCCTTCGTCATGGACACCCGGCTGTGCCCCGGCGTGGACGAGCTCGCCGCGGGCTGCGACATGCTGGTGATCGAGTCCACGTTCCTCGACGAGGACGAGGCGCTCGCCACCGACCACGGGCACCTGACCGCCGGCCAGGCGGCCCGGACCGCGCGGGACGCGGGCGTACGGCACCTCGTGCTCACGCACTTCTCGCAGCGCTACTCGGACCCGCAGGAGTTCGAACGCCAGGCCCGCGCAGCCGGCTTCGACGGCGAGCTGACGATCGCCGCGGACCTCGTACGGGTGCCCCTGCCGAAGCGGAGCTAGACCCCGGAGGCGTCGCGGCGCCGGTCGCGGGAGCGGCGGGCCGCCGGAGAGAGCAGCAGCACCCGGCGGGGCTTCCCGGGACCGGGAGCGGGAAGCACCGCCGCGGCCGGGGCTTCGATGCGGAGGTCCGGCACCCCGGTCCCGTCCGCCGCGCTCCGGCCCGCGTGCAGGGCGACGACGGTCAGCGGCCCGGCCACCGCGAGTAGCAGCCCGCCCAGCACGAGCCCCATGCCCGGGAACCCGAACGCCTCGGCGAGCAGGCTGCCCACCACGGGGCCGCAGGCCGTGCCCAGCGAGGAGGCGGCCCCGGCGAAGACCGCCCAGCGGCCGCGCGGGTCCAAGGCGGCCGCGAGGCCGATCACGTACGAGAGGACGACCGGGTAGACCGCGTTCCACAGGATCTCCCCGGCCGCGAACCCGGTGAGCCCGTCCGCGGAGGAGGTCAGCACCACGCAGCCCGCGATCGCCGCCGTGCCCGCGCCGATCGGGACCGCCCGCCCCAGCCGGGTGCCGAACGCGGAAGCGCCCGTGACCCCGAGCAGTCCCGCGCCCAGCGCCACCGCGAAGACGGCGCCCAGCGCGGCCTCGGACAGCCCGGCCTGCTCGGCGCCGATCCGGCCGCTGACGCCCCACAGGGCCTCCTGGGTCAGGGACCAGAACAGCAGGCAGCCCGCCAGCACCGCCCCGGCGCGCGGGTACGGAGGCCGTCCGGAGCCCCGTACGGCAGGCCCCGGGCGGGTGGGCCCGCCGAGCCGGCCGGTGGCCGGCCAGGCCAGTGCCGCGACCAGGGCGATGGCCGCGAACGGCAGCCCGTGTCCGCCGCCGAGGTGCGGCAGGGTCAGGTACAGGGCCCCCACAGTCGCCGAGACCGACAGCAGGCCGAGGGACGAGACGCGGTGCGGATCGCGGTGCCCGGCGATCCCGGCGGCGGCCACGGCGGTGGCGCTGCCGGAGCCGAAGCCGCCGACCACCACGCCCGCGACCACCAGCGGGAGCAGCGAGGTCGAGGCCGCGGTGCCGTAGCCCAGGGCGGCGAGCAGCAGCCCGAGCCGGGCCAGCGAGCGCGGACCGCGGCGGGGGATGCGGGAGGCCAGGGTGAACCCGGCCGTGGCCGAGCCGAGCAGCAGGGCCGTGCCGACGAGCCCGGCCTGGGCGGGGCTCAGCGGGAGATGGGAGTCGAGGCGTCCGACCACGGTGGGAAGCAGGTAGGGGGCGACGTACCCCGCCGTGAAGAGGGCCACCAGGGGCCAGGCGGCGGGCGGCGCGGAGGTGTTGTCGGACACGGCTCTTTCCCGGTGGTGCGCAGGTGGGGCGGGATGTTCCGCGAGGCCGCGGTCCCCATGTCTATCAAGTGCTCAACGACCCGGAGAAGAGCGCCACGAGAGTGATGTGCGCCACACTGTGTTTTGGCCCTGCCTGGGGCGGGCAAGGCTGGCAGCTTTCCACTGCACGCCCGCTTGCAGAAACGAGCCTTCGCACCAGCCGGGGAGATCACCGTGACCAGTCGGGACAGCCGCACCAGCCGCAGCGCAGCCCTGGACCCGCTCGACAGCGCCGCCGCGGCCGTGGACCCGCTCGGTCCGCTGCGCAGCCCCCTGGAACCGGGTTTCGACGTCTACCTGACCGGCACGGTCTTCCTCGACATCATCTTCACCGGCCTCGACTCGGCCCCGGTGCGCGGTACGGAGTCCTGGGCGCGCGGCATGGGTTCCAGCCCGGGCGGAGTGGCCAACATGGCCACCGCCCTGGCCCGGCTCGGCCTGCGCACCTCGCTGGCCGCGGCGTTCGGCGACGACCACTACGGCGAGTACTGCTGGGACGCACTGGCGCAGGGGGAGGGCATCGACCTGTCGATGTCGCGGACCATCGCGGGCTGGCACAGCCCGGTCACGGTCTCGATGGCGTACGAGGGCGAGCGCACGATGGTCTCGCACGGCCACGAGGCACCGCCCCCGGCCGGCCCGGGGCCGTTCCCGCAGTGTCCACCGCGCACCCGGGCGGCCGTGGCCTCGCTGGCGCAGGGGCGGACGGAGCCGTGGATCGCCGAGGCGGCGCGGTGCGGGGCGCGGATCTTCGCGGACGTCGGGTGGGACGAGAGCGGCCGCTGGGACCTCGGGGCACTGCCCGACCTGGAGCACTGCGAGGCCTTCCTGCCGAACGCGGGGGAGGCGATGCGGTACACGCGGACCGACTGTCCGAGAGCCGCGGCCCGGGCGCTGGCCGAGAAGGTGCCGGTCGCGGTGGTGACGATGGGCGCGGAGGGCTCGTACGCGGTGGACGGGCGGACCGGGGAGACGGCGGAGGTCCCCGGGATCGCGGTGGAGGAGCTGGACCCGACGGGGGCGGGGGACGTCTACGTGGCGGGCTTCGTCACCGGCACCCTGGCGGGCTGGCCGCTGGCGGACCGGCTGGCCTTCGCGGGCCTGACGGCGGCCCTGTCGGTCCAGGAGTTCGGCGGCTCCCTCTCGGCCCCGGGCTGGCCGGAGGTGGCCCACTGGTGGCGCACGGCCCCCGAGGCGCTGCGGCCGCGCTACGGGTTCCTGGACGAGCTGGTCCCGCCGCGCGCGGAGCCGGCCTCCCGGCGCAGGGCGGTCCCGACCATCGGCTTCCGCCACCCGGTCTAGGGCTTCCGACCCCCTTGGGGGGACGGGCCCGCCGGAGGGCCGGGAGGGGGCGGCGCAAGGGCCGGGAGGGGGCGGCGCAAGGGCCGGGAGGGGGCGGGGGAAAACCCCTCGGGGATGGCGCTGCGGAGTCGTACCCTTGGTACTCCGGAGGTCGTCGATCGGCGCGGCCCCTCAGCGGGAGGTATGTGCAGGCCACAGTGCCGGCCCATGACTCAGACACCCACAGCCCAGACACCGGCGCCGGGGCAGGCGCGAGCCCACTTCACCGTTCCGGCCAGGCACCCGATGGTCGCGGTGCTCGGCTCGGGTGACGCCCTGTTGCGCGTGATCGAGAAGGCCTTCCCGAAGGCCGACATCCATGTTCGGGGCAATCAGGTCAGCGCGGTCGGAGATGCGGCGGAAGTCGCCCTGGTCCAGCGCCTGTTCGACGAGATGATGCTGGTGCTCCGCACCGGGCAGCCGATGACGGAGGACGCAGTGGAACGCTCGATCGCCATGCTCAAGGCGAGCGGCAACGGCAACGGGCCGGACGAGACGCCCGCGGAGGTGCTCACGCAGAACATCCTCTCCAGCCGCGGCCGCACCATCCGTCCCAAGACCCTCAACCAGAAGCGGTACGTCGACGCGATCGACAAGAACACGATCGTGTTCGGCATCGGCCCCGCCGGTACCGGCAAGACGTACCTCGCCATGGCCAAGGCGGTCCAGGCACTGCAGTCCAAGCAGGTCAGCCGGATCATCCTGACCCGTCCGGCGGTCGAGGCGGGCGAACGCCTCGGCTTCCTCCCGGGCACCCTGTTCGACAAGATCGACCCGTACCTGCGCCCGCTCTACGACGCACTGCACGACATGATCGACCCGGACTCGATCCCCCGCCTGATGGCGGCGGGCACGATCGAGGTCGCGCCGCTCGCGTACATGCGCGGCCGCACCCTCAACGAGGCGTTCGTCGTGCTCGACGAGGCGCAGAACACGACCACCGAGCAGATGAAGATGTTCCTGACCCGGCTCGGGTTCGATTCGAAGATCGTCATCACCGGTGACATCACCCAGGTCGACCTGCCCGGCGGCGCCAAGTCCGGTCTGCGCCAGGTCCAGGCGATCCTCGAAGGGGTTCCGGACATCCACTTCTCGCGCCTCACGTCCGAGGATGTCGTCCGGCACAAGCTGGTCGGCCGTATCGTCGATGCGTACGAGAAGTACGACGACAGCCAGGACGCCCAGCAGTCCCGGAACGGCTACCAGCGGAAGTAGAACCCAGCGCACCATGTCGATCGACGTCAACAACGAGTCCGGAACCGAGGTCGACGAGCGGGCGATCCTCGACATCGCCCGCTACGCGCTCACCCGGATGCGGATCCACCCGCTGTCCGAGCTCTCCGTCATCGTCATCGACGAGGACGCCATGGAGCAGCTCCACATCCAGTGGATGGACCTGCCCGGTCCCACCGACGTCATGTCCTTCCCGATGGACGAGCTCCGTCCGCCGGCGAAGGACGACGAGGAGCCCCCGCAGGGGCTCCTCGGCGACATCGTGCTCTGCCCCGAGGTCGCGAAGAAGCAGGGCGAGGAAGCCCCGACGCAGCACTCCATGGACGAGGAGCTCCAGCTCCTGACCGTCCACGGGGTGCTGCACCTGCTCGGCTACGACCACGAGGAGCCGGACGAGAAGGCCGAGATGTTCGGCCTCCAGGCGGCCATCGTCGACGGCTGGCGCGGTGAGCGCGGCATGACCGGTCCGTCCCCGGCCCCGACCGTCTCGTGACCGCCCCGCAGCTGATCACCGGCGCGGTGCTGCTGGTGGTGGTGGCCTGGTTCGCGGCGTGCGCCGAGTCCGGAATCGCCCGGATCTCCAGCTTCCGCGCCGAGCAGGCCGTACGGGAGGGCCGGCGCGGCAGCGAGAAGCTCGCGCAGGTCGCCGCCGACCCGACCCGCTACCTGAACGTGGCGCTGCTCGTGCGGGTCACCTGCGAGATGGCGGCCGGCGTGCTCGTCACCTACGTCTGTCTCGACGAGTTCGGCGACAACTGGAAGGCGCTGCTCATCGCGATCGCCGTGATGGTGCTGGTGTCCTTCGTGGCCGTCGGGGTCTCCCCGCGCACCATCGGCCGCCAGCACCCCCTCAACACGGCGACGGCCGCCTCGTACGTCCTGGTCCCGCTCGCCCGGGTCATGGGGCCCGTCCCGCAGCTGCTGATCCTCATCGGCAACGCGCTCACGCCCGGAAAGGGCTTCCGCAAGGGGCCGTTCGCCTCCGAGGCCGAGCTGCGCGCGATGGTCGACCTGGCGGAGAAGGAGTCGCTGATCGAGGACGACGAGCGCCGGATGGTGCACCAGGTCTTCGAGCTCGGCGACACGCTGGTGCGCGAGGTGATGGTGCCGCGCACCGACCTGGTCTGCATCGAGCGGTACAAGACGATCCGTCAGGCGACCACCCTGGCGCTGCGGTCCGGTTTCTCGCGCATCCCGGTGACCGGCGAGAACGAGGACGACATCGTCGGCATCGTGTACCTGAAGGACCTGGTCCGCAAGACGCACATCAGCCGTGAGGCGGAGGCCGACCTGGTCACGACGGCGATGCGGCCCGCGGTGTTCGTACCGGACACCAAGAACGCGGGCGATCTGCTGCGGGAGATGCAGCAGGTGCGCAACCACGTGGCCGTGGTCATCGACGAGTACGGCGGCACGGCGGGCATCGTCACCATCGAGGACATCCTCGAAGAGATCGTCGGTGAGATCACCGACGAGTACGACCGCGAGCTCGCGCCCGTCGAGGAGCTGGGCGAGGACCGCTACCGGGTGACGGCGCGGCTCGACATCACCGACCTCGGCGAGCTGTTCAAGGTCGAGGACTACGACGACGAGGACGTGGAGACGGTCGGCGGCCTGCTGGCCAAGGCGCTGGGCCGGGTGCCGATCGCGGGCGCTTCGGCTGTCGTGGAGCTGCCGGACGGGCGCCCGCTGCGGCTGACGGCCGAATCCCCGGCGGGCCGCCGGAACAAGATCGTGACGGTGCTGGTGGAGCCGCTGGCCCAGGCGGCGGGCGAGGACGGGGAGGGCGCATGACGCCGGCGGAGCTGCGTGCGTTCTGCCTGGGTTTCAACGCGGCGGTGGAGGAGTTCCCCTTCACGCCCGAGACCTCGGTGTTCAAGGTGCTGGGGAAGGTGTTCGCGCTGAGCGCGCTGGACGCCGACCCGCTGAAGGTCAACCTCAAGTGCGAGCCGGAGCTGGCGGTGCGGCTGCGGGCGGAGCACGAGGCGATCGTGCCGGGCTGGCACATGAACAAGCGGCACTGGAACACGGTGACGGTCGGCGGACTGCCGGACGCGCTGGTGAGGGAGCTGGTCGAGGACTCGTACGACCTGGTGGTCGCGGGTCTGCCGAGGGCGGAGCGGCTGCGGCTCGACCGGCCGTGAGGGTGGTACGCAGCGGGGGCGAAGGTCCCGGGTCTCCGTGACCTTCGGATCACTGGATCCGCTCATCCGGCGCTTGGGTTTGGTCCCGCGTGCCACAAGAGCCAGGGGGCCGCGGGGGACGGAGGGGAGAGCGTCTCGGCGGGGCCGTCGTGCGGCCCCGCCGAGACGCTCCATATGCTTTCGCCCATGACCGACAGCACCGGGATCAACCCCGAGGACAGCAAGATCATCACGCTGGCGCGCAGCGCCCGGGCCCGCAACGGGGTGCCCGAGGGCGCGGCGGTGCGGGACGAGACGGGCCGCACGTACGTCGCCGGGACGGTGGAGCTGGACTCCCTGAAGCTGAGTGCGCTGCAGACGGCGGTCGCGATGGCGGTGGCGAGCGGGGCCGAGTCCCTGGAGGCCGCGGCCGTGGTCAGCTCGGCGGAGGCGGTGGCCGACGCCGACCGCGCGGCGGTCCGCG
This sequence comes from Streptomyces sp. NPDC051109, assembly GCF_044455885.1. Lineage (NCBI taxonomy): Bacteria > Bacillati > Actinomycetota > Actinomycetes > Kitasatosporales > Streptomycetaceae > Streptomyces > Streptomyces sp. NPDC051109. The sequence goes on along the minus strand of NZ_JBITFF010000004.1, from coordinate 86,461 downwards.
ACCTCGGCGGCCCGGCCACCCCGGTGCTGCTGGCCGGCCCGGACGGCAGCCTCAAGTCCACCACCCCGGCAGGCGCCTGACGCGCCGCCGCCTAGCGCACCGCCGCCCACGCGCCGCCGCCTACGCTGCGGCGGCGATCGCGGCAGGGCGGCGGCGGATCACCATCGCCATCAGCGCCGCCATCGCGCACAGCGCGCCCGAGGCGTACCAGACCAGGTCGTACGAGCCGAAGGCGTCGCGGGCCAGGCCGCCCAGGAAGGCCACCCCCGCGGCGCCCACCTGGTGCGAGGCCAGGACCCAGCCGAAGACGATCGCGCTGTCCTCGCCGTAGTGCTCGCGGCACAGCGCGATGGTCGGCGGGACGGTCGCGACCCAGTCCAGCCCGTAGAAGATGATGAAGAAGATCATCGGCGGGTGCACGGACGGCGCCAGCAGCATCGGCAGGAACATCAGCGAGATCCCGCGCAGCGCGTAGTACACCGCCAGCAGGCGGCGCGCCTCGAAGCGGTCGGTGAACCATCCGGAGGCGATGGTGCCGATCACGTCGAAGACACCGACCACCGCCAGCAGCCCGGCCGCCATGGTCACCGGCATGCCGTGGTCGTGCGCAGCGGGTACGAAGTGGGTCTTGACCAGCCCGTTCGTCGAGGCCCCGCAGATCGCGAAGGTCCCCGCCAGCAGCCAGAACGGGCCGGTGCGGGCCGCCTTGAACAGCACCGTCACCGTCCGCCGCGCCGCGCCCGTCACCGGGACGGGCCTTTCCGCGTACGTCCCCCCGTACGGGGCGAGTCCCGTGTCCGCCGGGTGGTCGCGCAGCAGCAGCCACACGAACGGGGCGACGACCAGGGCCGCCAGCGAGACCGTCACCGCCGCCGGACGCCAGCCGTGGTGCTCCACCAGCCAGGACAGCAGCGGCAGGAAGATCAGCTGACCCGAGGCGCCGGCCGCGGTCAGGATGCCGGTGACGAGTCCGCGCCGGGCGGTGAACCAGCGGTTGGTCACCGTCGCCGCGAAGGCCAGCGCCATGGAGCCGCTGCCCAGCCCGACCAGCACGCCCCAGAACAGCACCAGCTGCCAGGACTGCGTCATCCACAGGGTGGCCACCGTGCCGCCGGATATGACCAGCAGGGCCAGGGCCACCACCTTGCGGATGCCGAAGCGGTCCATCAGCGCGGCGGCGAAGGGCGCGGTGAGCCCGTACAGCGCGAGGTTCACCGAGACGGCGAAGCCGATCGTGCCGCGCGACCAGTCGAACTCCTCGTGCAGCGGCTCGATGAGCAGTCCGGGCAGGGAGGCGAAGGCGGCGGCCCCGATGATCGTCACGAACGCGACGGCCGCGACGAACCAGGCGCGGTGGATGCGCCCGGGCGCGGCCGGGGCCGGACTCGTGGGGGTGGGGGTGGAGGTGGGGGAGGGCTGGGGCTTGGGTGCTGTCTGCGTCACGCAGACAGCTTCCGGCCGGGAGGACCCCGTACGACAGTGGCCTGACCGACACCCTTCGATACGATTGGGCCATGGCCCCTCACCGCGTCGTCGTCCTCGCGCTCACCGGGCTGCTGCCCTTCGAGCTCGGCATCCCGCACCGGATCTTCGGCCGCGCCAAGGATCCCGCCGGAGCGCCGCTGTACGAGATCCTCACCTGCGCACTCGCCCCCGGGCCGGTGCGCACGGACGCCGATTTCGCGGTCCACGTCGAGCACGGTCCCGAGCTGCTGGCCACGGCGGACACCGTGGTGGTGCCCGCCTCGTACGAGCTGGGGCCGGTGTACGAGGAGGGCCGGCTGACCGGCGAGCTCGCCGGGGCGCTCGCCCGCATCCGGCCCGGGACGCGGCTCGTCTCCATCTGCACGGGCGGGTACGTGCTGGCCGCCGCCGGGTTCCTGGACGGCCGTCCGGCCACCACCCACTGGGCTCACGCCGAGCACTTCCAGCGGCTCTTCCCGGCCGTGCGGGTGGACGCCGGGGTGCTCTACACCGACGACGGGGACGTGCTGACCTCGGCCGGGGTCGCCGCCGGCATCGATCTGTGCCTGCACATCGTGCGCCGCGACCACGGCGCGGCCGTCGCCAACGACGTCGCCCGGCGGACCGTCGTACCGCCCCACCGGGAGGGCGGGCAGGCCCAGTTCATCGACCGGCCGGTGCCGCAGCCGCAGCTGGCCAGTACGGCGGCGGCCCGCGCGTGGGTGCTGGACCGGCTGCACGAGCCGGTACGGCTGGTCGACCTGGCGCGGCAGGAGGCCATGTCGGTACGGACGTTCACGCGCCGGTTCCGGGAGGAGTCCGGGGTCAGTCCCGGCGAGTGGATCGTCGGCCAGCGGGTGGAACGGGCCCGGCGGCTGCTGGAGCGGACGGATCTGCCGATGGAACAGGTGGCGCGGGAGACGGGGTTCGGGTCGGCGCAGTCGCTGCGCAAGCACGTGCAGGCGGCACTGGGGGTGAGTCCGACGGCGTACCGCCGCACGTTCCGTGCGGCCGCCGGGCACGGGGAGCCTGCCAGCTCCTGATGGGCCATCAGTTGATGCCGGGTCCGCGCATTGACTTCTCCCGCCGCCCGCTCGTGAATGGCCCCCTGTCGGCGCGAGGGAACCCAGGGGGCGGGCCGTGCGAACACGGGCGGGCAGCAGGAGATGGTCGGTGGCCCTCGGCGTGGCCGCGCTCGCCGCGACGACGGGGGGCGCGCTGAGCCCGCCCGCCGCGGCCGAAGGGGAGGCGCCGTCCGGGCAGGTGGAGTTCCCCACGCACTGCGTGCCGCCGCGGGAGGCCGGTCTACCGCCCGCCGACGGGCCGACCACGGCCCGGATCACCGTGGACGACCCGGCGCCGGAGGTCGGCGACACGGTCACCGTGACGTACCAGGTGGCCCGGACCCCCGCCGTGAACCCGATCGCCGCCGAGCTCCCGGCCGACGTGCTGACGCCGACCGGGCGGATCCAGCTGGGGGGTGCGCAGAGCGGTGAGGTCACCGTCGTGGGAGCGAAGCGGAATGACCCCGTCGAGGCGGGGGCGGAGCTGCCGGCCGTCACCATGACCGGCACGTTCACCATCACCGGGGCGGGTGCGATCACCCTGGCCCCGGGCGGCTACGCGCTGCACACCAGCCACCTGCTGGATCTGGACACCGCCTGCGCCGTCTCCGGGGCACCGGTCTCCGAACGGCTCACCGCGAGCCCGCTGCCCCGGGCCAACCTGCGGTCGGTCGCGCTCGGCGCGGCGTACGGGAAGCCGGGCGCCGCGGTCGAGGTCAGCGGCACCGGCTTCGCCCCGGGCGCGGCCGTGACGGTGGCCGGGCGCGCGGGCGCCGCCGAGACCGCGGACCGGGTGGCGGCCACGGCGGACGCGCGGGGCGCGGTCGTGGCGGAGCTTCCGGTCACCGACGGGGCGACGACGGCGGTGGTGGCGTACGAGGGCACGGCCTGGTCGGCGCAGCAGGGATCGGGCCCCGCGGCGTACACGGTCGTCGCCGCGGCGCAGACGCCGCCGGGCACGCAGAAGGTGACGGCGCCGGGCACGCAGAAGGTGACGGCGGTGGTCGAGCCGGGCGCGCTGACCATGACCCAGGCCGGCGGGTCGATCACGCTGGGCGCGGTCCCGTACGGCGAGCGCGGCGCGGTCGCCGGCCGGATCGGGACGGTCACGGTCGAGGACGCCCGCGGCGGACCGGCGGGATGGACGCTGATCGGCAAGGTCACGGAATTCACCGGCCCGGGCGGGGTCCGGATCCCGGGGGCCTCGCTGCGCTGGACCCCGAGGTGTTCGCCCGCGCCGGGCAGCCCGAGCCGCTGCGTGGCGGGCAGTGCCGGGGTCGTCGGGCCGGAGGGGGCGGTGCTCGCGTCCGCGCGGGGCGGGGCCCCGGCGGGCGGGACGTTCACGATCGACGCGGCGGTGACCCTCACGCTGCCGCCGTACACCCCGCCCGGCGCGTACCGGGCGGTGCTGGCCCTCACGCTCTCGTGACCCGCGCTCCGCGGCTCCCGACCCGGCCCGCGGGCAGGGCCGCGGCCCTGGTGCCCGGGACGCCGGCGCCGTCCCGCCGCCCCCGCACCTTCCGCCTCTACGTCGCCGACGCCTACGACACCGCCCGCGACGGCGGCTTCGGCCGTCGCCCGGGAGGCCTACGGCCAGCCTCCCGGCCCCCGCTCGCGGCCGTTCCCGCGGCCGTCCGCGCCCTCTCGCGGCGGGCTGGTCGGCGCTGGGACCCGCATCGGGGAGAATGGCCCGTATGAGCGATCGTTCCCCCGAGTCCACCGCCCCGCACCGTGCGGGCTTCGCCTGCTTCGTCGGCCGCCCCAACGCGGGGAAGTCGACCCTGACCAACGCACTCGTGGGCACCAAGGTCGCGATCACCTCCAACCGGCCGCAGACCACCCGCCACACCGTCCGCGGCATCGTGCACCGCCCCGACGCCCAGCTCGTGCTGGTCGACACGCCCGGTCTGCACAAGCCGCGCACGCTCCTCGGCGAGCGGCTGAACGACGTCGTGCGGACCACCTGGGCCGAGGTCGACGTGATCGGTTTCTGCCTGCCGGCCGACCAGAAGCTCGGCCCCGGCGACAAGTTCATCGCCAAGGAGCTCGCGGGGATCAAGAAGACCCCCAAGATCGCCATCGTGACGAAGACGGACCTCGTCGACTCCAAGGCCCTGGCCGAGCAGCTCCTCGCGATCCACCAGCTCGGCGCCGAGCTCGGCATCGAGTGGGCCGAGATCGTCCCCGTCTCGGCGGTCGGCGACACCCAGGTCCAGCTCCTGGCCGACCTGATCGCGCCGCTGCTGCCGGAGAGCCCGCCGCTGTACCCGGAGGGCGACCTCACCGACGAGCCCGAGATGGTGATGGTCGCGGAGCTGATCCGCGAGGCCGCGCTGGAGGGCGTACGGGACGAGCTCCCGCACTCGATCGCCGTCGTGGTCGAGGAGATGATCCCCCGGGAGAACCGCCCGGCGGACCGCCCGCTGCTGGACATCCACGCGAACGTCTACATCGAGCGGCCCAGCCAGAAGGGCATCATCATCGGCCCGAAGGGCTCCCGGCTGAAGGAGGTCGGGATGAAGTCGCGCAAGCACATCGAGGCGCTGCTCGGCACCCCGGTCTTCCTCGATCTGCACGTCAAGGTCGCGAAGGACTGGCAGCGCGACCCCAAGCAGCTCCGCAAGCTGGGGTTCTGATCCTTCGGCGCCCCCGCACCGCCCGGTGCACGGGGGCGCCCCAGGGGCTCCGGGCCGCCGCGCCGCCGGATCCCGTCCGGCGGGGCCGGGGGGCCTCAGACGAGCCGGCGTACCTTCACCGCGTTGTCCGTACGGGTCCCGGGCGTGCCGTCAGGCAGGTTCTGGACCCGTTCGTGTTCCTCGGCGAGCAGGACCTCCCACGCGCCGTCGGGCAGCTCCAGCTGCGCCACGACCTCGTCCGGGGTCGGGAAGTGGACCTCGGGGCGGGTCTCCTGCTGCCAGGCCGGCCAGCCGGCGTGGCCGGCGATCAGCAGGGTCCCGCCGGGTGCCACCGCCGCGGCGGCGCGGCGCAGGATCCGGGCGCGGGGGAAGTCGCCGAACGAGTGCAGGAAGCACGCGGAGACGAGGTCGAACTCCCCGGCGGGGAAGGACTCGGCGAGGTCGTGCCGCTCCCAGTCGATCCGGTCGGCGACGCCCGCCCCGGCGGCGTGCCCGGCGGCCCGCTCCAGGGCCACGCCCGAGATGTCGGTCCCGGTGACCCGCCAGCCGCGGCGGGCCAGCCAGACGGCGTCGCCGCCTTCGCCGCTGCCGAGGTCGAGGGCGCGCCCGGGCGCGAGGTCCGAGGCCTCCCGGACCAGCACGGCGTTGGGCTCCCCGCTCCAGATCCGGCCGCTCTCGCGGTAGCGGGAGTCCCAGAACTCCTCGCCCACGAACTCGGGCGCGGACTCGGGCGCGGACTCGGGCGCGGCTGCGTGCTGCTGCGGGCGCTGCTGCTGTGACATGGGGACCTCTTCCGGTGCGGCTGCCTGTCCTCCGATGCTCCGCCGCGGCCCGCCGCCAGACAAACATCGTTGCCGTTCCGGCAACACGCCGGAAGGCACGGCACGGCTCAGGCGCCTTCCTTCAGCAGCCGGGAGATCAGCGTCCGCTGCGCCTCCGACAGGTTGGGCTCCTGGCAGGAGACCGTCCGGCCGTCGACGGTGATCCGGTACGAGAACCCGTCCCGGATCCGGTCCGACCCGGGTGCGGGCGGGACGGGCCGCAGCGCCAGCTTGGCCAGGGCCCGCCACTCGTCCTCATCGGGCCGGCCCGAGGTGTCCACCTCGGCCCGCCGCTCGATGCCCGCGAAGCCGCCCGTCCGCACCACCAGAATCCGCATGCCCTGCCTTCTACCCCAGGCCGACCGCCGACCACGCCTTCTGCAGGGCCTGGTGCTCCGCTCCGCCGTCCCCGTACCGGGCCACCGCGGCCGCGACCGACAGCCGGGCGAAGTCCTTGAAGTCCGCGTCCGAGGCCAGCTCGCCGCCCGTCAGCGTGTCGTACCAGATCCGCCCGGCCCGCTCCCACGCCTTGCCGCCGAGCTCGGTCGCCACGAGGTAGAAGGCGTGGTTCGGGATGCCGGAGTTGATGTGCACCCCGCCGTTGTCCTGCGACGTCCTCACGTAGTCGTCCATCGTCGCCGGCTGCGGGTCCTTGCCGAGCTCGTCGTCGTCGTACGCCGTGCCCGGTGCCTTCATCGAGCGCAGCGCGACCCCGCTGACGTTCGGGCCCAGCAGCCCCCCGGCGCCGATCAGCCAGTCCGCGTCCTGGGCCGTCTGGTCGAGCGAGTACTGCTTGATCAGCGAACCGAAGACGTCGGACATCGACTCGTTCAGGGCGCCGGACTGCCCGTGGTAGTCGAGGTTCGCCGTGTACTGGGTTACCCCGTGGGTGAGCTCGTGCCCGATGACGTCGATCGACACGGTGAAGTCGAGGAAGATGTCCCCGTCCCCGTCGCCGAACACCATCTGCTGCCCGTCCCAGAAGGCGTTGTTGTAGTCCTGGCCGTAGTGGACGCTCGCGTCCAGGGCCAGCCCGGAGTCGTCGATCGAGTGTCGGCCGAAGCCCTTCAGGAACAGTTCGTACGTGGCGCCGAGCCCCGCGTACGCGCGGTTGACGGTGGCGTCGCCGGCGGCCTCGTCGCCCTCCCCGCGCACCTTCTTCCCGGGCAGCCGGGTGCGGTGCTGGGCGTCGTAGACGGTCCGGCGGGGCTCGTCGGGGACGGGCGCCGCCGCAGCGGGGGCGATCCCGCGCAGGGTGGTGACGCTGCGCCGGGTGCGCAGCAGGGCGTCGTGTTCGAGGGTGCGCTGGGCGGCGTCGGCGCGCCGGAGCACCTCGGACTGGGCGATCTTGTCGAGCAGGTGGGGCGGGACCACCGTGCAGAAGACGGGGTGGCGGTGAACGTGGGAGGCATCCATCCCGGCAATGTGGCAGTGGGTCACGACTGTGTCACTACCCGCAACCATGATTCATTCGGTTGTCTGAAAGCGGTCACACCGCGTTGACGGATCGGCCGGACCTGTATCGAGAAAAGCGATGTAGCTCACATTAGGTACAAATCGGACAGGGCGGTCCCGCATACTGAAACAGGTCCTCGCGTTACGGCGCGGCTCGGTTAGGCTCGGCCCATCATGCGTTTCGGGCTGCTTCTCCTTAGCTGCCGCGGCGAGGGTCTGTAGTCGTAGGCCGACCCCCTCCCCGCGGAGTTTGGTGTTGCGGTTTTTACGACCGCCGTCGGCCGTTCCAGCGAACTACACGCGGACACGCGAGGAGCCCAACGCCATGAGCCAGCAGCCTTTTGTCGGTCGCCCCACGCCCATCACCAACGCGACCCACACCCAGAAGACCTCCGGGATGCCGATCCACAAGTACGGCCGGTACGAGCAGGTGGACATCCCCGACCGCACCTGGCCGGACGCTCGCGTCACCAAGGCCCCCCGCTGGCTCTCCACCGACCTGCGCGACGGCAACCAGTCGCTGATCGACCCGATGACCCCCGCCCGCAAGCGCGAGATGTTCGACCTGCTGGTGCGCATGGGCTACAAGGAGATCGAGGTCGGCTTCCCCTCCTCCGGCGAGACCGACTTCGCCTTCGTACGCTCCATCATCGAAGAGGGCGCGATCCCGGACGACGTGACCATCTCCGTCCTGACCCAGGCCCGCGAGGACCTGATCGAGCGGACCGTGGAGTCGCTGGTCGGCGCCAAGCGCGCCACCGTGCACCTGTACAACGCGACCGCCCCGACCTTCCGCCGGGTCGTCTTCCGCGGCTCCAAGGAGCAGATCAAGCAGATCGCCGTCGACGGCACCCGCCTGGTCATGGAGTACGCCGAGAAGCTGCTGGGCCCGGAGACCACCTTCGGCTACCAGTACAGCCCGGAGATCTTCACCGACACCGAGCTGGACTTCGCCCTGGAGGTCTGCGAGGCCGTCTGCGACGTCTGGCAGCCGTCCGAGGGCCGCGAGATCATCCTGAACCTGCCCGCCACCGTGGAGCGCTCGACGCCCTCCACCCACGCGGACCGCTTCGAGTGGATGGCCCGCAACCTGACCCGCCGCGAGCACATCTGCATCTCCGTGCACCCGCACAACGACCGCGGCACCGCCGTGGCGGCCGCCGAGCTGGCCCTGATGGCCGGCGCCGACCGCATCGAGGGCTGCCTGTTCGGGCAGGGCGAGCGCACCGGCAACGTCGACCTGATCACGCTGGGCATGAACCTGTTCTCGCAGGGCATCGACCCGCAGATCGACTTCTCGCAGATCGACGAGATCCGTCGCACCAGCGAGTACTGCAACCAGATGGAGGTCCACCCGCGCCACCCCTACGCGGGCGACCTGGTCTACACCGCCTTCTCCGGCTCCCACCAGGACGCCATCAAGAAGGGCTTCGACGCCATGGAGGCCGACGCGGCCGCCCAGGGCAAGACCGTGGACGACATCGAGTGGGCGGTCCCGTACCTGCCGATCGACCCGAAGGACGTCGGCCGCTCGTACGAGGCGGTCATCCGCGTCAACTCGCAGTCCGGCAAGGGCGGCATCGCGTACGTCCTGAAGAACGACCACAAGCTGGACCTGCCGCGCCGCATGCAGATCGAGTTCTCGCGGATCATCCAGGCCAAGACCGACGCCGAGGGCGGCGAGGTCACGCCGAAGGCGATCTGGGACGTGTTCTCCGACGAGTACATGCCCAACCCCGAGAACCCGTGGGGCCGCATCCAGCTGCGCTCCGGCTCGACGGCGACCGACAAGGACGGCACGGACACGCTGACCGTCGAGGCGGTCGTGGACGGCGTGGAGACGGTCCTGAACGGCACCGGCAACGGTCCGATCTCGGCCTTCTTCGACGCGCTGGCCGGCATCGGCGTCGACGCCCGACTGCTGGACTACACCGAGCACACGATGAGCGAGGGCGCCTCCGCCGTGGCCGCCTCGTACATCGAGTGCGCGATCGACGGCCGCGTCCTGTGGGGCATCGGCATCGACGCCAACACCACCCGCGCCTCCCTGAAGGCGGTCATCTCCGCCGTCAACCGCGCGGGCCGCTGACCCCTCGTACGGGAACCCCGCCCCTCCCCGCGGAGGGGCGGGGTTCCGCCGTTCGCGGAGTCAGCGGGCCAGGTAGCCGCCGTCCACCGGCACGATCGCGCCCGTCACGAACGAGGCCGCGTCGGAGGCCAGGAAGGCGATGACCCGGGCCACCTCCTCCGGTTCGCCGAGGCGGCCCATCGGATGGGCCGCGGAGACCTCCGCCAGGTACTCCGGCCCGCCCGGCTCGTCCTTCAGCGCCAGCACCCGCTCCGTACGGATGGTGCCGGGGGCCACCGCGTTGACCCGGATCCCGCGCGCCGCCCACTCCACCGCCAGGTGCTTCGTCAGCCCGGACGCCACGAACTTCGCCGGCCCGTACGCGGCCTGCCGGGCCTGCCCGGCCACCCCCGAGACCGAGGACACGCAGACCAGCGCCCCACCGGGCCGCTCCTGCGCGGTCATCGCCTCGATCGCGTACTTGCAGGTCAAGAACATGCCCCGGCCGTCGATCGCCATGACCCGGTCCCAGTCCTCGGGGCCGGTCTCGTTCACGTCCGAAAGAGGCAGCACCCCGGCGTTCGCCACGGCGACGTCGAGCCTCCCGTACGCCTCCACGGCCGCGTCGACCATCGCCCGGTTGGCCTCCGGATCGGCCACGTCACCCGCCACCACGGTGATGCCGATGCCCTCGGCGGCCAGTTCCGTACGCAGTTGCGCCACCCCGGGGCCATTGATGTCAGCCGCGGTGACGCGGGCCCCGGAGCGGGCCAGCAACCGGGCGGTGGCCTTGCCGATGCCGCTCGCGGCCCCGGTCACCAGACAGGACTTCTCGTTCACGCGGCAGAGCGTAGGGAAAAACGGAGGCCGGCGGGGGCGCAGTTCGGCCAAGTCCCCTGGGTGGCGCAGGTTGTCTTGTCACACGACTGACGGATCCTCACCGATGTGGCTAACATCACGCCAAACCGGCGCCGCTGCCGGCTGAGGGCCCCGCCCGTGTCCGAAGGACCACAGGGGCGTGACGGAGGTGCGACGTGCTGCCAGTTCGGGGTGGGGACGGCCGGAAGCTGACGGTCTGGGGCATCCGTACCACCTGGAGCACCGTGGGTGACGGGGAGTTCTTCTGCCCCGACTGCGGTGGCGACCGCAACTACCGCCGGCGCACCGGGCGCCGCCGGTTCACGGTCCTCGGAGTCCCGCTGCTGCCGCGCGGCGCGGCCGGGCCCGTCATCGAGTGCCAGGGCTGCCGGGAGCGCTTCGACACCGAGGTCCTCGACCACCTGACCACCACCCGCTTCTCAGCGATGCTGCGCGACGCCGTGCACACGGTGACGCTGGCCGTGCTCGCGGCCGGCGGTACCGCCTCGCGCGGCGCGCTGGAGGCCGCCGTGTCGGCCGTACGGACGGCGGGCTTCCAGGACTGCACGGAGGAGCAGCTGGAGTCCCTGGTGGAGGCGCTGGCCACCGACGAGGGCCGGCTCGGGCTGTACGACGTCCCCGAGTGCTGCGGCGCCGCGCTGGCGATCGAGCTGCACGAGGCCCTGGAGCCGCTGGCCCCGCACCTGGCCGGGCCCGGGCGGGAGTCGATCCTGCTGCAGGGGGCGCGGATCGCCCTCGCGGACGGTCCGTACACCCCGGCCGAGCGCGAGGTGCTCGCCACGGTGGGTGCGGCCCTGCGGATCGCATCCGAAGACGTGTCCCGCCTGCTGTCGGCGGTACGGGCGCCGTAACGCCGGCCGAAACGGCCTCGGTTCGGCCTCGGTACGGGCTCGGTACGGGCTCGGTAGGCCTTCGGCGGGGTAACGATCCGGCCTCGCGCGACCGAATCCACCCCCTTCACACTCCGCGTGAAGGGGGGATTCGCGCGTTCCGGCCTCGGCCGTCCACCCATTGGACACCCGGACGGGCCCGTGACCTGCGCGTACGGACTCCGTGGCCGTCGGCGTTACGCCCTTGCGGAGACATTCCGCCACTGGAGATACCTACAGACCTCGGCTCTCCAGAGCTCAACACTTTGTGGAAGTCCACGATACCTGTGAGCGCCCCCACAGGCGTTCAATTCCGGTCACACGACGAGACGCCGCCGGTAACACAGCGGGGCTTCGATTCACGTGAACGCGCTGACAACCCTGGCGAACCAACGGGATAGCGACCCACTTCACCAGGGATAACCAGATTCCTCTCGTTCACCTACCTCTTGAAGGGCAAGGCAGAGATGGCACGTGTCGCCGCCCGGCTTTCCGCCAACGGAGAGCAGAGCACGCACCCGGTCGACGAGGTGCTCCCCCTCCCCAAGCTCGCGCTGTACGGCTTCCAGCACGTACTCGCCTTCTACGCCGGTGCGGTGATCGTTCCGATCATCGTGGGCGGTGCCCTCGGCCTGACCACCGAGCAGCTGGTCTACCTGATCAACGCCGACCTCTTCACCTGCGGCATCGCCTCGATCATCCAGGCGTGGGGCATAGGCCGGATCGGCGCGCGCCTGCCGCTCATCCAGGGCGTCACCTTCACCGCGGTCTCCCCGATGATCGCCATCGGGCTCGGAGCCGGCGGCGGTACGGCGGGCCTGCTCGTCATCTACGGAGCGGTCATCACGGCAGGCATCGCGACCTTCGCCTTCGCGTGGCTGCCCCCCAAGGCGTTCCGGGCCGTCATGCGGCTCTTCCCGCCGGTCGTCACCGGCACGGTGATCACGGTCCTCGGCATCGTGCTGATCCCCGTCGGCCTCAACGACGCCGCGGGCGGTGTCGGCAGCCCCGGCTTCGGCGACCCGAAGAACTTCGCGTACGCCGGCGGCACGATGCTCTTCATCCTCGTCCTGATGAAGCTCGGCAAGCCCTTCCTCTCCAGCATCTCCATCCTGCTCGGCCTGGTCGGCGGCACCGCCGTCGCGTTCCTCCTCGGAGACGCCGAGTTCGGCGGCGTGAGCGGCTCGGACTGGATCGGCGTCACCACCCCGTTCCACTACGGAGCGCCGAAGTTCGCCTGGTTCCCGATCCTGCTGATGCTGATCGTCATGCTGATCACCATGGTCGAGACGACCGGTGACACGTACGCCGTCGGCGACATCGTCGGCAAGGACATCGACAGCGAGACCGTGGCCCGCGCCCTGCGCGCCGACGGCGCCGCGACCGCCCTCGGCGGCGTCCTCAACTCCTTCCCCTACGTGGCCTTCGCCGAGAACGTCGGCCTGGTCCGCATGACGAAGGTCAAGAGCCGCTTCGTCGTGGTCGCCGCGGGCGTCTTCATGATCGTGCTCGGGCTGATCCCCAAGGCGGCCGCGATCGTCGCCGCCGTCCCGCACGGAGTGCTCGGCGGAGCGGCGACGGTGATGTTCGCGATGGTGGCCCTGGCCGGTATCCAGACCCTCGCCAAGGTCGACCTCAAGGAAGAGAAGAACGCTCTGGTCGTGGGTGTCTCCCTGGCCTTCGCGCTGCTCCCGGCGACCGTCCCGGTCTTCTTCAAGGACCACATGAACGCGGACCTCTCCTCGCTGCTCAACAGCGGTGTGACGCTCGGTGCCTCGGCCGCGATCGTGCTCAACCTCATCTTCAACGGCCTGGCCAAGGACGATGCGCACGGCGCCGCCCCGGCCGTGGTGCCGGCCCAGGCGGCGGCTCCGGCCGAGCCGCAGGCCGAGGCTGCGGCCCCTGCCCCGGCTGCGGCCCCTGCCCCGCCTGCGGCCCCTGCCCCGGCCCCGGCCGCGGCGGAAACCGGCGCGGCCGTTTCGGCCGAGGCCGAGACGGTGGCCGAGGCCACGGTCGGCACCGCCGTGAGCACGGTCGCAGCCACCGCCGTGAAGGCCGGTGCGGACGAGGAGACCGCGCCCGCCTCCTGACCCTCCCAAGGGGCGAAGGCCCTCCGCCCGGACGCGTGTCCGGGCGGAGGGCCTTCCACCGTGCCCGCACAGGCGACAATGGGCGCATGAGTCTGTTCCGCGACGACGGCATCGTGCTGCGCACCCAGAAGCTGGGTGAGGCGGACCGCATCATCACGCTCCTCACCCGCGGCCACGGCCGGGTGCGGGCCGTCGCCCGCGGGGTGCGGCGCACGAAGTCCAAGTTCGGCGCCGGGCTGGAACCTTTCTCCCACGCCGACGTGCAGTTCTTCGCCCGGGGCAGCGAGCTGGTCGGCCGCAGCCTCCCGCTCTGCACCCAGACCGAGATCATCGCCCCGTACGGCAACGGCATCGTCACCGACTACGCCCGCTACACCGCCGGCACCGCGATGCTGGAGACCGCCGAGCGGTTCACCGAGAACGAGGGCGAGCCCGCCGTACAGCAGTACCTGCTGCTGATCGGCGCCCTGCGCACGCTCTCGCGCGGCGAGCACGAGCCGAACCTGATCCTCGACGCCTTCCTGCTGCGCTCGCTCGCCGTCAACGGCTACGCGCCCAGCTTCACGGACTGCGCGAAGTGCGGGATCCACGGCCCCAACCGGCACTTCTCGGTCGCCGCGGGCGGGGTCGTCTGCGGGGACTGCCGGGTGGCCGGCAGCGTCGTACCCTCGTCGGAGGCCATCGCCCTGCTCAGCGCGCTGCTGACGGGCGACTGGGGGCATGCGGACGCCTGCGAGGCGCGGTACGTGCGGGAGGGCAGCGGGCTCGTCTCCGCCTATTTGCACTGGCATCTGGAGCGCGGGCTACGCTCCCTGCGATACGTCGAGAAATAGGAGCTGGACACATGGCACGACGCGGGATTCTGGGACGCTCTCGCCGGGAGTACAAGGTTCCCGAGCCGCACCCGTCCGGTGAGCGCCCGCCGAAGATCCCCGGCGAGCTCGTCCCCAACCACGTCGCGGTGGTCATGGACGGCAACGGCCGCTGGGCCAAGGAGCGCGGCCTGCCGCGCACCGAGGGCCACAAGGTCGGCGAGGGCGTCGTGCTCGACGTGCTCAAGGGCTGCCTGGAGATGGGCGTCAAGAACCTCTCCCTGTACGCCTTCTCGACGGAGAACTGGAAGCGCTCACCCGACGAGGTCCGCTTCCTGATGAACTTCAACCGGGACGTCATCCGGCGCCGCCGCGACGAGATGAACGAGCTGGGCATCCGGATCCGCTGGGTCGGCCGTATGCCGAAGATGTGGAAGTCGGTCGTCCAGGAGCTCCAGGTCGCCCAGGAGCAGACCGTCGACAACGACGCGATGACCCTGTACTTCTGCGTGAACTACGGCGGCCGCGCCGAGATCGCGGACGCGGCGCAGGCGATCGCGCGGGACGTGGCCGCGGGCAAGCTGGACCCGTCCAAGGTCAACGAGAAGACCTTCGCGAAGTACATGTACTACCCGGACATGCCGGACGTGGACCTGTTCCTGCGGCCGAGCGGCGAGCAGCGCACCTCCAACTACCTGCTGTGGCAGAGCGCGTACGCCGAAATGGTCTTCCAGGACGTGCTGTGGCCGGATTTCGACCGCCGCAACCTGTGGGCGGCCTGCCTGGAGTACGCCCAGCGCGACCGCCGCTTCGGCGGCGCCGTCCCGAACCAGGCCGAGCCGGGCGCCTCGGCGTGACCCCGCCGGGCCGGGCCGGCGCGCACAGCCGGCCCGGCCGGGCGGTAGGGTCGGCTGTCATGGACATGGCTGAAATGGGCAGGGGGCAGGACACCGGCGGTGTGGACGTCCCGTCGGTCGAGCTCGTCTACCGGACGACCGAGACGGACTTCGCCGGAGCCCTGCGTGCCCGCAACCGCCGCACGGCGGCCGTGCGCCGCAAGACGTGGCTGTTCCGCACCGTCGGGACGCTGTCCCTGATCGGCGGCGTCCTGCTGCTGACGGGGGAGGCGCCGGATGTCGCGAGGGCCGCGGGCTTCCTGGCGGGCGGCGCGTTCCTGTGGGTCTTCGGGCCGCTCGGCCACCGGCTGCAGGCCCGGGCCTTCCGCGGGCTGCTGGAGAAGGCGGGGGAGACCCGGGCCGTCGTCGACGGCTCCGGGGTCCGCGTGACGGCGGCCGGCTGCGACACCCGCATCGGCTGGGCCGTGCAGCCCACGTACGCGGAGACGGACGAGCTGTTCGTCATGCTGAGCGAGGGCAAGGGAGCCGTGTCGATGACGGTCCTGCCCAAGCGCGGCGCCCAGGCCCCGGCGGACGTCGACCGCCTGCGCGGGCTCCTGGACGCGAACCTGAGGCGGCTCTAGGCCGCCCCTTCGACCTGGTTCGATCTAGGCGGAGGCGGCCGCGCAGTCGGCGCAGGTGCCGAAGATCTCGACGGTGTGGGCGACGTTCACGTAGCCGTGCTCGGCCGCGATGGACTCCGCCCACTTCTCCACCGCCGGGCCCTCCACCTCGACCGCCTTGCCGCACTTGCGGCAGACCAGGTGGTGGTGGTGGTCCCCGGTGGAACAGCGCCGGTAGACCGACTCCCCGTCGCTGGTGCGCAGCACGTCGACCTCGCCGGCGTCGGCGAGCGACTGGAGGGTGCGGTACACGGTGGTCAGGCCCACCGAGTCACCGCGGTGCTTGAGCATGTCGTGGAGTTCCTGGGCGCTGCGGAACTCGTCCACCTCGTCCAGCGCCGCGGCGACGGCTGCCCGCTGCCGGGTGGATCGTCCTCGTACTGGCGCGGTATTCATCTCGCCAGGCGCAGTCGCCACCGGTTCCTCCTCGTATCGGCCTCGGCCCATTGTGCCAGGCGGCCGTACCTCCTAGACCTTCACATCATCGCGCGTGCAGACCCCTTCGGCGGCGCGGGCCGCGTTCGCCCGGCGCCGGGCCAGCGGCGTGGACAGTGCGGTCATCACCATGAAGACGCCGATCGCGAGCAGCACGATGGTGCCGCCGGAGGGGGCGTCGATGTAGTACGTGAGGGTCGTGCCGGAGAGCGAGACCAGTACGCCGATCACCATGGCCACCGACAGGGTGGCGGTGAACCCGCGGGTGACGCGCTGCGCCGCCGCGACCGGGATGACCATCATGGCGCTGACCAGCAGCAGGCCGACGATCCGCATGGCCACGGTGACGGTGACGGCGGCGGTGACCGCGATCAGCAGGTTCAGGAAGCGCACCGGCAGGCCGGTGACCCGGGCGAACTCCTCGTCCTGGCAGACGGCGAACAGCTGGCGGCGCAGTCCGAGGGTGACGGCGAGGACGAAGGCCGCGAGGATCACGACCGCGGTGACGTCCTCGGCGGAGACCGTGGTGATCGAGCCGAAGAGGTAGCTGGTCAGATTGGCCGTCGAGCCGCCCGGAGCCAGGTTGATGATCATCACACCGCCGGCCAGGCCGCCGTAGAAGAGCATGGCGAGCGCGATGTCTCCGCTGGTCTTGCCGCGGGAGCGGATCAGCTCCATGCCGACCGCGCCGACGACCGCGACCAGGGTCGCCATCCACACCGGGCTGGCGTTGAACAGGAAGCCGAGCGCGACACCGGTCATGGCCACGTGCCCGATGCCGTCGCCCATGACGGCCTGGCGGCGCTGCACCAGGTACGTGCCGATGGCCGGGGCGGTGACGCCGACCAGGACGGCCGCGAGCAGGGCCCGCTGCATGAAGGCGTAGTCGAGGAGGTCCATCAGCTCAGCAGTCCCGTCCGGAGCGGCTCGGCGTCGTGCGCCGCGTGGGGGTGTACGTGGTCGTGGCCGGGCAGGGCGTGCTGCCCCACGGCCTCCGGGGGCGGGCCGTCGTGGACCACGCAGCCGTCGCGCAGGACGACCGCGCGGTCGATCAGCGGCTCCAGCGGGCCCAGCTCGTGCAGGACGAGCAGGACGGTCGAGCCGGCGGCCACCTGTTCGCGCAGGGCGTTCGCGAGGACCTCCTGGTTGGCGAGGTCCACGCCGGCCATCGGCTCGTCCATGATCAGGAGTTCGGGCTCCACGGCGAGCGCCCGCGCGATGAGCACGCGCTGGTGCTGGCCGCCGGAGAGGGCGTTGACGGAGGCGTCGGCGTACTGGCCCATGTCGACGAGGTCAAGGGCCCGCTCGACGGCCGCTTTGTCGGTCTTGCGCAGGATGCCGAAGCGGGAGCGGGCGAGCCGGCCGGAGGAGACCACCTCGCGGACGGTGGCCGGGACGCCGCTGGCGGCGGTGGTGCGCTGCGGGACGTACCCGATGCGCGACCAGGCGCGGAAGCGCTTGAAGTCCGTGCCGAACAGCGCCAGCTCGCCGTCGGAGAGCGGGACCTGCCCGACGACCGCGCGCACGGCCGTGGACTTCCCGGAGCCGTTGGCGCCGAGCAGGGCGACGACCTCCCCGCGCCGGACGGTGAGGTCGACCCCGCGCAGCACGGGGCGCGAGCCGAGCGAGGCCGTGGCCCCGCGCAGGGATATGACGGGCTGGTCCGCCGCCTCCGCGGGCTGGGACTCCATGGCACGCGCCTCCGTTACTGCCATTACTTGCTACCGAGCGCCTTCTGCAGGTTCTTCAGGTTGGACCGCATGACCTCGAAGTAGTCAGCGCCCTGGGACTTGTCGGTGATTCCCTCAAGCGGATCGAGGACGTCGGTCTTCAGACCCGTGTCGGTGGCGAGCGTCTTGGCCGTCTTGTCGCTGGCCAGGGTCTCGAAGAACACGGTCGAGACATTGTCCTTCTTCGCGAGGGCCTGGAGCTCCTTCATCCGGGCCGGGCTCGGCTCGGACTCGGGGTCGACGCCGGAGATGCCCTCCTGGTCGAGGCCGTAGCGCTCGGCGAGGTAGCCGAAGGCGGAGTGCGTGGTGATGAAGGTCTTGGAGGCGGAGTTCCGCAGGCCGTCCTTGAACTCCGTGTCGAGCGCGGTCAGCTTGCCGAGCAGCTCGTCGGTGTTCTTGCGGTACTCCGCCGCGTGGTCGGGGTCGGCCTTCTCCAGGGCCGCGCCGACGCCCTTGGCGACCTCGGCGTACTTCACCGGGTCCAGCCAGACGTGCGGGTCCTCGCCGGCCTCGCCGTGGCCGTGGTCGTGGCCCCCGGCCTCGCCTTCGGTGTGGCCCTCCTCGCCCTCGTGGGCGTGATCATGGCCGGAGGAGCCGTGGACTTCGAGCTTCGTGAGCTTGGCGGCGTCGACGACGTGCTTCACGCCGGACTGGGCGACGGCCTTGTCGACGGCGGGCTGCAGGCCCTTGAGGTAGAGGACGACATCGGATTCGCCCAGCTGCCCGGTCTGCTTCGGGGTGATCTCCAGGTCGTGCGGTTCGACGCCCGGCTTGGTCAGGGTGCCGACCTTCACGTGGTCCTTGCCGATCTGTTCGGCGAGGAACTGCATCGGGTAGAACGACGACATGACGTCGAGCTTGCCGTCCTTGCCGCCTCCGGCGGCGCCTGCGGAGCAGGCGGTGAGGGCCGTGGCGCCGAGGGCCATGGCTCCGGCGAGGGCGGCGGCGGGTATGAGGCGTCGTACGTTCATGACATCCATTTTCATCAAAGATGGAAACGATTGTCAAAAACCCAGGTGAGGAGCCCGGGGACCGCACCGTGAACGGGGAACCGATTTGATAGGGGGGGTGCGGGCGCCGGTAACCTAAAGCCTTCGCCGTTCGTCCTCGTAATGAAGAGAGCACCGTGGCCGCCGACAAGATCGAAACCATCGTCAGCCTGAGCAAGCGCCGTGGCTTCGTTTTCCCGTGCAGTGACATCTACGGCGGCTCCAGGGCTGCCTGGGACTACGGTCCGCTGGGTGTCGAGCTCAAGGAGAACATCAAGCGCCAGTGGTGGAAGGCCATGGTCACCGGGCGCGAGGACATCGTCGGCCTCGACTCTTCCGTGATCCTGGCCCCCGAGGTCTGGGTGGCCTCCGGCCACGTCGCGACCTTCTCGGACCCGCTGACCGAGTGCACCTCGTGTCACAAGCGCCACCGCGCCGACCACCTGGAAGAGGCGTACGAGGCCAAGCACGGCCGTCCGCCCGAGAACGGCCTCGCCGACATCAACTGCCCGCACTGCGGTGTGAAGGGCCAGTTCACCGAGCCCAAGCAGTTCTCCGGCATGCTGGAGACCCACCTCGGCCCGACCCAGGACACCGGCTCGAAGGCGTACCTGCGCCCCGAGACCGCCCAGGGCATCTTCACCAACTTCGCCCACGTGCAGACCACCTCGCGCAAGAAGCCCCCGTTCGGCATCGCGCAGATGGGCAAGTCCTTCCGCAACGAGATCACTCCGGGCAACTTCATCTTCCGCACGCGCGAGTTCGAGCAGATGGAGATGGAGTTCTTCGTCAAGCCGGGCGAGGACGAGCAGTGGCAGGAGTACTGGATGCAGGAGCGGTGGAACTGGTACCGCGGCCTCGGCATCCGCGAGGAGAACATCCGCTGGTACGACCACCCGAAGGAGAAGCTGTCCCACTACTCGAAGCGCACCGCCGACATCGAGTACCGCTTCAACTTCGGCGGCAGCGAGTTCTCCGAGCTGGAGGGCATCGCCAACCGCACCGACTTCGACCTGAAGGCGCACTCCGCGGCCTCCGGCCAGGACCTCACCTACTTCGACCAGGAAGCCGGTGAGCGCTACACCCCGTACGTCATCGAGCCGGCGGCCGGCGTGAACCGCGCCATGCTCGCCTTCATGCTCGACGCGTACGTCGAGGACGAGGCCCCGAACGCCAAGGGCGCCATGGAGAAGCGCACCGTGATGCGCTTCGACCCGCGCCTGGCCCCGATCAAGGTCGCCGTCCTGCCGCTGTCCCGCAACCCGCAGCTGTCGCCGAAGGCCAAGGGCCTGGCCGCCGACCTGCGCAAGAACTGGAACATCGAGTTCGACGACGCGGGCGCCATCGGCCGCCGCTACCGCCGCCAGGACGAGATCGGCACGCCGTTCTGCGTCACCGTCGACTTCGACACCCTGGACGACAACGCGGTGACCGTGCGCGAGCGCGACACCATGAAGCAGGAGCGCGTCTCCCTGGACCAGATCCAGAGCTACCTCGGCAGCCGCCTGCTCGGCTGCTAGGCGCCGGCCCCGACCGGGGCTGAACGGCAGGTGGCCCGGTGCGCGTCCCGCGCACCGGGCCACCGTCGTTTGCGGCGCTGCTCAGGCGCTCGCCACCTGGGCTTCGGCGGCCGCCACGGCGGCGCGCCGCTCACCCTCGGCCTTCGAGCGCTTGCCGTAGAACGTGGTCCACGCGGCCAGCAGGCCGAGCACGCCGTAGATCATGATCGGGCTGACGGCCACCATGGTGTCGGTGGGAAGAACGTACGCCAGGACGACCCGCACCGCCGCCTCGGCGAGGTAGGCCACGCCCCACACCGTGGTCATCACGGTCATCGTGCGGCGGAAGCCGTCGAACTGCCACAGGCCGTTCCACCAGGCGGTGCTCTCGGGAGTGCCGTCGGTGGCGAACTTGCGGCCGAAGTAGAACATCAGCGGCCGCGGCGCGAGCAGGGTGGAGAGGCACAGGAGCCCGAACAGCCCGGTCACACCAGAGTCCTTGATCAGCAGGGCGCGGGCCGAGTGGGCGCCGACGAGCGAGACGACGGCCGTGATCACCAGGAACACCAGGGTGACGACGGCGAATTCGTCGAGCTTGCGGCGCCAGGCCAGGCTGATCACGCTGTCGAGCACTGGCCAGGCACTGCTGACCAGCAGCGCGCCGAACTCGCTCCAGCCGTGGTCGTGCAGCTGGTTGTACGTGAGGATCGGCGCGACCACGTTGAGGCCGATGGTCAGAATCCAGCCGATCGCAGCGGCGCCGCCGGAGCGGGCCGGAGGCGCGGGCTGCGCTGCCTGAGTTGGTTGAGCGGACAAGGTTCCCCCTGGAACGTGCCTGATGAAGTGCGGTAGGGGGACCGTATGGAGTTTGACGGGGTACGGACAAGTAAGCCACACCCAAAATGATCATCAAACTGTGCGGAGTGGCTCGTTCCGGACGGTGCGGCCCCGGTCAGGCGCGCAGGCCCCGGATCACGAGCGCGGTGACCGCCTCGAACTCCGTGATGATCGTGGGCTTGAGCCATTCCGCCGCGTACTGCGGATCATGGAAACGGCCGGTGGCATCGAACACCGCACGGGCCGCGGCCGGTACATCGGGCGCGCTGAGCGAGCCCGCCTCCACGCCCTCGGCGATGATCCGGCCCAGCTGTTCGATCAGCTGGGTCAGATGGTGGTCCACCACGCCGCTGTTCTCGGCGAGCAGCACCGTGTACGTCGCGAACAGCTCCGGGTCGTCACCCGCCTTGTGGCGCTTGGCCTCGAAGAGCGCCTCCAGCCAAGCCTCCAACTTGGAGGGCGCGGTGCCCGTGGGGGCGGAGGCGATCTCCTCCAGCCGCACCACGCTCTTGGCGAGCCAGCGATCCGTGACGGCCTCGCGCAGCGCCGCCTTCGACGGGAAGTGCCGGTACACGCTGCCGTGGCTGACGCCCAGGGCCCGGGCCACGTCCACCACGGTCGCCTTGGTGGGGCCGTAGCGGCGCAGCACCTCCTCGGTGGTCTCAAGGATGCGCTCGGGTGTCAGGGGCTCGGCAGCAGCGGGGGGCATGAGTACGACCGTACCGCCCGCTCAGTGCTCGCTGTCGAGGTGGGCCATCTGCGCTTGCGGGTACCGCTCTCCGGCCGCGGCTCCCGCCGGGACCGCCTCCTCGATGGCCGCCAGGTCCGCAGCGGTCAGCTCCACCGCCATGGCACCCAGCGCCTCGGCCAGTCTGTCCCGCCGGCGGGCGCCCACCAGCGGCACGATGTCCTCGCCGCGCGAGAGCACCCAGGCGATGGCGGTCTGGGCGACGCTGACCCCCTTGTCCTCCGCCACCTTGCGCAGGGCGTCGACCAGGTCGAGGTTGCGCTGCAGGTTCTCGCCCTGGAAGCGGGGGCTCATCCCGCGGAAGTCGCCCGGAGCCAGCTCCCGGTCGCGGCTGAAGTGCCCGCTGATCAGGCCGCGGCTCAGCACCCCGTACGCCGTGACCCCGATGCCCAGCTCGCGGGCGGCCGGCAGGATCTCCGCCTCGATGCCGCGGGAGATGAGCGAGTACTCGATCTGGAGGTCCGCGATCGGCGCCACCGCCGCCGCCCGGCGCAGGGTGTCCGCGCCGACCTCGGAGAGGCCGATGTGCCGTACGTGCCCGGCCTCGACGGCCTCGGCGATGGCGCCGACCGTCTCCTCGATCGGGACGGACGGGTCGACGCGGGCGATCCGGTAGACGTCGATGTGGTCCCGGCCCAGGCGCTGGAGCGAGTAGGCCAGGAAGTTCTTGACGGCCTCGGGGCGGCCGTCGTAGCCGGTGAAGCCGCCCTCGACGGTGCGCAGGGCGCCGAACTTCACGCTGATCAGCGCCTGCTCGCGGGCCGCGGCCGGCGCCGTGCGCAGGGCTTCGCCGATGAGCATCTCGTTGTGCCCCATGCCGTAGAAGTCGCCGGTGTCGAGCAGCGCGCCCGCGCCGTCGGGGACGGCGTCCAGATAGGCGTGGACGGTCGCGATGGACTCGGTGCGGTCGGCCTCCCCGTACAGGGCGGACATGCCCATGCAGCCCAGCCCCAGGGGGAAGACGGAGGGGCCGGTCGAGCCAAGGGTGCGGGTGTTCTCATTCGTGGTCATGGGACAACCATGGCATGACGGGTGACAGATTTCAATATCTGTCACCCGTCAGGGTGCTACGCCGCCACGCGCAGGACCAGCGCCCCCGCCGCGACCAGGGCGAGCACGGCCGCCGGGGCCAGCTCGAAGTCCTTGACGCGCAGGTGGCTGACGACCGCGCCGATGAAGTAGAGGGTCACGCCGAGGGCGGCGGCCACCCCCAGAGGAGTCACCCACAGGCCCGCGACCAGGCCTATCGCCCCCGCCGCCTTCAGCGCGGCCAGTCGGGGCAGCCAGGCATCCGGGACCTCGACCCTCCGCATGCTCGCCATGACCGCCTCGTTCCGCTGGAGCGTGAACGTGGCGGACGCGGCCAGGACGAGTGCGAGCAGGCCGGCGACGACGGCGTACGCAATGAACATGATGAACTCCAATGATCGAAGGCTTCAAATCATTGAATCGCGTCAACGATCGAAACTCTGCAACCATTCCCTGATTGTTACGATGTCCGATATGACGGCAGCTCAGGAATCCCCGCACCCCCCGCAGCGGCTGGGCCTGCTGCTGGCCTGGCACGGCTCGATCACCGAGACCCTCATGAAGAAGGCGCTCAGCACGGCCGGACTCACCCCCCGGCATGCGATGACGCTGATGCACCTGGAGGACGGCCCCCTCGGCCAGCGGGTACTCGCCGAGCGGCTGGAGGTGGATCCGAGCGTGCTGGTCGGCATCCTCAACGACCTGGAGGGCGAGGGCCTGGCCGTCCGCCGCCGGGACCCCGCAGACCGCCGCCGCCACAACGTGGCCATCACCGAGGCGGGATCGGCCGCCCTCGCCAAGACGAACGCGGCGCTCGACGAGGTCGAGCTCTCGCTGTTCTCCGCCTTCTCGCAGCAGGACCAGGACGCGCTGCGCGGACTGCTGGGCCGGATCGACTCGAACCCCGAACACTTCGAGTGCGGCGAGTAGAGGACGGCACCCTCCGGAGCCGCACCGCCGCCCGCCTGGCCTCAGCCGCGCGGGGGAGCCGCGGCCCGTGACGGCCCCGCCGCCTGCTCCAGCGTGCGGGCCGTCCGCACCGCCGTCCCCATGGCCCACCGGCCGCTGGTCGCGGCCCCCACCACGAGCGCGAGCAGCCCGCAGCCCGCGATGATCCACCAGGCCGGACGCGCCGCCTCGACGAAACCGGCGCCGGCCGCCGTCCCCGAGGCCAGGACCGCGCCGATCACGGCCACGCCCAGCGTGCCGCCGGTCTGCCTGCTGGTCGAGGCCACCGCGGCGGCCACGCCCGCCTGGGCCCGGGGCATCCCGGAGACCGCCGTGTTGGTGATGGGCGCGTTCACCATGCCGAAGCCCAGCCCGAACAGCACGTACGCGGTGAACAGCAGCGGCGTCGAGGTCTGCGCCGAGAAGGCGGCGAACAGCACCCCGCTCGCCCCCATCGCGGTCCCGGCGATCAGCAGTGACGGCCGCGGCCCCCGGTTGCCGACCAGCCGGCCCGACAGCGGGGCGCAGAGGAAGGTCAGCAGCGCCATCGGCAGCATGTACAGCCCGGCGTCGAGCGCGCTGAGCCCCAGTACGTCCTGCAGGTACAGGGTGTTCAGGAACAGGAACCCGGACAGCGCGGCAAAGGCACTGATCGCAATCAGCGTGGCGCCGCTGAACGGAGCGCTCCGGAAGAACCGCGGGTCGATCAGCGGCTCCGCCCGCCGCGGCTCGTAGAGCAGCAGCCCCGCCAGCGAGGCCACCGCCAGCGCCGCGCAGCCGAGGATGACCGGAGCGGTCCACCCCGCGCTCGGGGCCTCGATGATCCCGTACGTCACGGAGGCCAGCAGGGCCATGACCAGCAGTTGGCCCACCGGGTCGGGGCGGCGCGGGCGCGCGGCCCGCGACTCGGGGACGAAGCGCAGGGCCAGCACCAGGGCCAGCAGTCCGACCGGGAGGTTGATCCAGAAGATGGACCGCCAGCCGACGGATTCCACCAGCAGCCCGCCGATCAGCGGCCCGACGGCCATGGATATGCCGACCACCGCGCCCCAGGCGCCGATGGCGCGGGCCCGCTCGCGCGGGTCCGTGAAGGTGTTGGTGATGATCGACATGGCGACCGGGTTGAGCATCGAGCCGCCCACGGCCTGGATCATCCGGAAGGCGATCAGCCACTCCAGCGTCGGCGCCAGCGAACAGAGCAGCGAGCCCGCCGTGAAGACCACGAGGCCCGCGGTGAAGACCCTGCGGCGCCCGATCCGGTCCGCCGTGGAACCCGCCAGCATCAACAGCGAGGCCAGGACCAGCGTGTACGCGTCGAGCGTCCACTGCATCCCGGAGACCGAGGCGTGCAGCTCACGGCGCATCGAGGGCAGGGCGACGTTCAGGACGGTCACGTCGAGGCTGACGATGAGCAGGCTCATGCAGCAGATCGCCAGGACCAGCATCCTCCGTCGGCGGCTCAACTCCGGCATGGTTCCGATAGTACGCCTAACTAAAGAGATGTGTGCTCCGGTTCGGCTGGGCGACAATGGGGGGATGACCACGCTCCCTCCGCCGCTCGCGATCGGCCCTCACACCGTGCAGCCCCCCGTGGTGCTCGCCCCCATGGCCGGCATCACCAATGCCCCGTTCCGCACCCTCTGCCGGGAGTTCAGCGGCGGCAAGGGCCTCTTCGTGAGCGAGATGATCACGACCCGCGCCCTGGTCGAGCGCAACGAGAAGACCATGCAGCTGATCCACTTCGACGAGACCGAGAAACCCCGCTCGATCCAGCTGTACGGAGTCGACCCGGCGACGGTCGGCAAGGCGGTCCGAATGATCGTCGAAGAGGACCGCGCCGACCACATCGACCTCAACTTCGGTTGCCCGGTGCCCAAGGTGACCCGCAAGGGCGGCGGCTCCGCCCTCCCGTACAAGCGGAACCTGCTGCGCGCGATCCTGCGCGAGGCGGTCGCGGGCGCCGGCGACCTGCCCGTCACCATGAAGATGCGCAAGGGCATCAACGACGACCACCTCACCTACCTGGACGCCGGCCGCATCGCCGTGGAGGAGGGCGTCACCGCCATCGCCCTGCACGGGCGCACCACGGCCCAGCACTACGGCGGCACGGCCGACTGGGACGCCATCGCGCGGCTCAAGGAGCACGTGCCGGAGATCCCCGTGCTCGGCAACGGCGACATCTGGTGCGCCGAGGACGCGCTGCGCATGGTCCGCGAGACCGGCTGCGACGGCGTGGTCGTCGGGCGCGGCTGCCTGGGCCGCCCGTGGCTGTTCAACGACCTGGTCGCGGCCTTCGAGGGGCGCCCCGAGGACTTCCACAAGCCCACGCTGCGCGAGGTCGCGGCCACGATGCACCGGCACGCCCAGCTGCTGGGGGAGTGGATCGGCGACGAGGCGCGCGGGGTGATCGACTTCCGTAAGCACGTGGCCTGGTACCTCAAGGGCTTCTCGGTGGGTTCCGAGATGCGGAAGAGGCTTGCGGTCACGTCGTCGCTGGCCGAGTTGAACGCTCATCTGAGCGAGCTCGACCTGGACCAGGCGTGGCCGGAGAGCGCGGACGGCCCGCGCGGCCGGACGTCCGGAAACAACCGAGTTGTCCTCCCGGATGGCTGGCTGAAGGATCCGTACGACTGCGCGGGCGTGAGCGAGGATGCCGAACTGGACACGTCCGGGGGCTGAGAATCAGCTGACAAATTGTGCCGTGGGCGGCGTGACATACGCCACGCATGGGTGGGGTTGCGCTCACATGAGCGCGAAAATCACGGGTATGACTTCCAAAGGGTGGCACTGGGTGCCACCCTTTGTTCGTTCAAGAGTTGAACGCAAATGTATCGATGATCGCTCATCCGAGCGGGAACAGGCCTCAAGGGGCCCTTCCGTCTTCGGGAGGTGAACGCTCTTCGTATGTTCTGGCTACTCATTGGTTACTTTCGATCTGGTGGCGCACGAGTGGTTACAGCCACATGACGGCCAAGTGGACGTACCCAGAAGCCTTCGATCTGGGTATGTTCCTGGCCGTCAGGGCAGCCACCGAGTCCTCGAGGAGTCGAGACCCGTGTCGGAAAACAAAGATCAGAAGTTCGTCTACGACTTCACCGAGGGAAACCGCGACCTCAAGGACCTTCTCGGCGGCAAGGGGGCCAACCTCGCCGAGATGACCAACCTGGGTCTGCCGGTCCCTCCCGGCTTCACCATCACCACCGAGGCCTGCAAGGTCTACCTCGCGAGCGGTGAGGCTCCGGCCGCCCTGCGCGACGAGGTCAGCGCCCACCTGGCCGCCCTTGAGGCGAAGATGGGCAAGAAGCTCGGGCAGTCGGACGACCCGCTGCTGGTCTCCGTGCGCTCCGGCGCCAAGTTCTCCATGCCGGGCATGATGGACACGGTCCTCAACATCGGCCTCTCCGACGAGTCCGTTGCCGGCCTTGCCTCCCAGGCCGGCAACGAGCGCTTCGCGTGGGACTCGTACCGCCGCCTCATCCAGATGTTCGGCAAGACCGTCCTCGGCGTCGAGGGCGAGCTCTTCGAGGAAGCCCTCGACGAGGCCAAGGCCGCCAAGAAGGTCGCCGTCGACACCGACCTCGACGCCGCCGACCTCAAGAAGCTGGTCACCCGCTTCAAGAAGATCGTCGCCAAGCAGGCCGGCCGCGAGTTCCCCCAGGACGCCCGCGAGCAGCTCGACCTCGCCGTCGAGGCGGTCTTCAACTCGTGGAACACCGACCGCGCCAAGCTCTACCGCCGCCAGGAGCGCATCCCGAGCGACCTGGGCACCGCGGTCAACATCTGCTCCATGGTGTTCGGCAACCTCGGCCCCGACTCCGGCACCGGCGTCGCCTTCACCCGCGACCCGGCCAGCGGCCACGCGGGCGTCTACGGCGACTACCTGCAGAACGCCCAGGGCGAGGACGTCGTCGCGGGCATCCGCAACACGGTCCCGCTGGCGGACCTGGAGTCGATCGACAAGGCTTCGTACGACCAGCTCATGACGATCATGACGACGCTGGAGACCCACTACAAGGATCTCTGCGACATCGAGTTCACGATCGAGCGCGGCCAGCTGTGGATGCTGCAGACCCGCGTCGGCAAGCGCACGGCCGGCGCCGCCTTCCGCATCGCCACCCAGCTCGTGGACCAGGGCCTGATCGACGAGGCCGAGGCGCTCCAGCGCGTCAACGGCGCCCAGCTGGCGCAGCTGATGTTCCCGCGCTTCGACGAGGGCGCCGCCACCGAGCTGCTCGGCCGCGGCATCGCCGCCTCCCCGGGTGCGGCCGTCGGCAAGGCCGTCTTCGACTCGTACACGGCCGTCAAGTGGTCGCGCTCCGGCGAGAAGGTCATCCTGATCCGCCGCGAGACCAACCCGGACGACCTGGACGGCATGATCGCCGCCGAGGGCATCCTGACCTCGCGCGGCGGCAAGACCTCGCACGCCGCCGTCGTGGCCCGCGGTATGGGCAAGACCTGCGTCTGCGGCGCCGAGGACCTCGAAGTCGACACCAAGCGCCGCCGCATGACGGTCGGCGGCACGGTGATCGAGGAAGGCGACGTCGTCTCCATCGACGGCTCCACCGGCAAGGTCTACCTCGGTGAGGTACCCGTCGTACCGTCCCCGGTCGTCGAGTACTTCGAGGGCCGCATGCACGCCGGCGCCGACGACGCCGACGAGCTGGTCCAGGCCGTCCACCGGATCATGGCCTACGCGGACCGCGTCCGCCGGCTGCGGGTGCGCGCCAACGCCGACAACGCCGAGGACGCGCTGCGCGCCCGCCGCTTCGGCGCCCAGGGCATCGGCCTGTGCCGCACCGAGCACATGTTCCTCGGCGAGCGCCGCGAGCTGGTCGAGCACCTGATCCTCGCGGACACCGACAAGGAGCGCGAGGCGGCACTGAGTGCCCTCCTGCCGCTCCAGAAGAAGGACTTCGTCGAGCTGTTCGAGGCCATGGACGGGCTGCCCGTCACCGTCCGCCTCCTCGACCCGCCGCTGCACGAGTTCCTGCCCGACATCACCGAGCTGTCGGTGCGCGTCGCCCTCGCCGAGGCCCGCAAGGACGCCAACGAGAACGACCTGCGCCTGCTCCAGGCCGTGCACAAGCTGCACGAGCAGAACCCGATGCTGGGTCTGCGCGGTGTCCGCCTCGGCCTGGTCATCCCCGGTCTGTTCGCCATGCAGGTCCGGGCGATCGCCGAGGCCGCGGCCGAGCGCAAGAACGCCAAGGGCGACCCGCGCGCCGAGATCATGGTCCCGCTCGTGGGCACCGTCCAGGAGCTGGAGATCGTCCGCGAGGAGGCCGACGCGGTCATCGCCGAGGTCGAGGCCGCCACCGGCACCAGCCTCAAGCTGACCATCGGCACGATGATCGAGCTGCCCCGCGCCGCCCTCACGGCCGGGCAGATCGCCGAGGCCGCGCAGTTCTTCTCCTTCGGTACGAACGACCTGACCCAGACGGTGTGGGGCTTCTCCCGCGACGACGTCGAGGCCAGCTTCTTCACCGCGTACCTGGAGAAGGGCATCTTCGGTGTCTCGCCGTTCGAGACCATCGACAAGGACGGCGTCGGCGCGCTGGTCCGCAGCGCGGCCCAGGCCGGCCGGGCGACCCGCCCCGACCTGAAGCTCGGCGTCTGCGGCGAGCACGGTGGTGACCCCGAGTCCGTCCACTTCTTCCACGAGGTGGGGCTCGACTACGTCTCCTGCTCGCCGTTCCGGATTCCGGTGGCCCGCCTGGAGGCCGGCCGTGCCGCCGCCGAGGCGAAGGGCAGCGACAGCCGCTGAGTCCCTCCAGGCCTGACAAGGCCCGCTGACTGCGCGTCCGCCCCCGGGTTCCCTGACCCCCGAGGGCGGACGCGCCACTTTTTGTGTTCAACAAATCTTTACGCCAGCAGGCGGTGGACGGATCCCCACCCGTCCACCGCCTGCTGCCAATCTGCCAGACACGTCGGCGCTTCCCGGTGCGACCGACCGCCAGGCCCCGCAAAGCCCCCCACGGCCTTCACGGAGCGTTTCGGTCGCACCGGAGTGTGCCTGGCGGAGTACAGGATTTCGGTTGTCACGCCCCCGCCGAAAGGGGTTTCAACTGTGGCTGAAAGGGCGTGGTGACGTCGTGTGACGGCATGCATACTCATGGGGCGGGGGGATTGCGGTTGCACAGGTGGGGGTTCGGTGCTGCGTATCCATTTCACTGGAGTGGACCTGGCACGCGTACGGATGGCAGGGCGTCCCGATGCGTTGTGGGAAACGATTCTGAGTTTTCACCGCTTAAGAGACCGGCGTGATGCGCGGCTCTTCGGTGAATGGCGTACGGAAACCCGGAGCAGGTTGAATAGTGAAACACGCTTGCTCGGTGCGCTCATACCGAGTCGTGGTTATTTTCCCGATTTCCTGACCCCTGTGGAGGGGCAGTACGGGTGGGACGTGGGTCTGGACGCCCTGCGCGGGATCCGCCCCGAGCGGATGCGGCGCGAGCTCGCGCTGCTGGGCGCGGGCGCCGGCGTCGGGGCCGCGTTCGGCATGCCCGCGGCCGTCAGCGGAGGCGTCGACGCGCCGGTCCCGCGGCGGCTGCGGGACTTCATGGAGGGCGGTACCAAGCACCTGCCGAGGCTGCTGGGCGAGCTGCGCGGCTACCACCGGGCGGCCGTGGAGCCGTACTGGACCCACATCCAGGCCCAGATCGAGGCCGAGCGGGCCGCGCGCGGCCGGGCCCTGCTGGACGGGGGCGCGGACGAGCTGCTGGCCTCACTGCCGCCGATGCTGCGCTGGCGGGCGCCGGTCCTGGAGTGCGACTACCCCGTGGACCGCGACGTGCGGCTGCGGGGGCGCGGGCTGCTGCTCCAGCCGTCGTTCTTCTGCCGGCGCACCGCCGTGACCCTGCACGACCCGGAGCTGCCCCCGGTACTGGTCTACCCGGCTGCCGCGCAGCTGGCCTCGGCGTCCGCGGCGGGCGAATCGATTCGGCCCCTGGAGGAGCAGCGCCAGCGCACGCTCGGCAAGCTCGTCGGGCACACCCGCTCGGTGGTGCTGCGGGCCATCGGCGACGGCGCCACCACCAGCGAGCTGGCCCGCCGGGCCGGGGTCTCGCTGGCCTCTGCCAGCCAGCACGCCTGCGTGATGCGCGAGGCGGGCCTGGTCACCACCCTGCGCCGGGGCAACGCCGTTCTGCACACGGTGACCCCGCTGGGGGCCGCGCTGCTGAGGGGCGGAGCAGTGGCCTCCTGACCCGGCGGCATCGGCCGGCCGGCCGGCCGATGCCGCCGACGAGGGCCCCGGACCGGTCGTACGATCGGTCGCCCGCGCGGGCGACCGGTTCGCCCGCGATCCGCACGAAGTGACGAACGGCGGGACTTTCCGCCCTGGAACACCCGTGCGTGCGCCAGGATGGTGAAGCCATGAACCAGTTCGCCGCGGACAACGACATCTCCGGCCGCGCCGACCTCACCGTCGTGCTGCGCCGCTTCTACACCGCCGCTTTCGCCGACCGGCGGATAGGGCCGTTCTTCACCGAGATAGCCGGCACGGACCTGGAGGCCCACCTGCCCCGGATCACGGACTTCTGGGAGCGGGCCCTGTTCCGTACGGCCGACTACGGGCGCGACGCCTTCGGCCCGCACGCCGCCCTGCACGCGGCGCGCGCGATGACCGCCGAGGACTTCGGGCGCTGGGTGCAGCTGTGGAACGCCGCCGTCGACGGCCTGCACCGGGGGCCGAACGCGGAGCGGGCGAAGGCCACGGGCGAGCGGATCGCCCTGGCCCTGCACAAGCGGCTGGCCGGGCCGGACCCCGCGCTGCTCCACCGGAAGGACGCCCGCGGCTTCATCCCGCTGACCGCCCTGAAGCTCCGATCCCCGGCCTGACCTGCGCAGATGTGCCTCGCCTGACGGCTCGCAGCGATCTTCGGCGCAATCCTCGGAAAAGTTTCCACAGGGGCGATGAGTTTTCCCGGGCCCCCCGGTCTATCTCTCGAAAGCACGCACGCGACGCACACACGAAAGAAGAGGGACCGAGATGCCCACCATGATCTTCGTCAACCTGCCGGTCAAGGACATCGAGGCCTCCAAGGCGTTCTGGGGCAAGCTCGGCTACTCCTTCAACCCCCAGTTCAGCGACGAGAAGACCGGCTGCCTCGTCATCAGCGACACGATCTTCGCGATGCTGATGACCGAGGCCCGCTTCAAGGACTTCGCGACCAAGGAGGTCGCGGACGCCACCAAGACCACCGAGGTGATGCTCGCCCTGAGCGCGGAGAGCCGCGAGCAGGTCGACGAGGTGGTCGGCGCCGCCCTCGCGGCGGGCGCCACCGAACCCCGCCCGGCCCAGGACCTCGGCTTCATGTACGGCCGAGCCTTCGAGGACCTGGAGGGCCACGTCTGGGAGTACATCTGGATGGACCCGGCGGCCGTCCAGGGCTGATGCCCCGCTACGCCACCGCCACCGCCGCCGAGGTCGCGGCGGTCCGTACCGGGTAGGTCCGGACCGCCGCCGCCTCGTCGTCCAGGCAGCGCCCCGATCCGAGGTCGAAGCGCTGCTTCAGCAGCGGCGAGGCCACGAAGGGCCCGCCCTCCGCGCGCCCGACCAGCCCCCGCGAGAGGACGGCCGCCCCGGTGAACGGATCCCGGTTGTCGATGGCGTACGTACGCCCCGACCGGTCGATGAACACCGCGGCCTGGCTCCCGTCGGGCAGCAGGACCGCCACCCCGCGCCCCGGGGTCAGATCGGACAGCTCGCACACCGTCAGCCAGCCTTCGGCCACGTGCAGTTCCACGGTCATCGGGTGCCTCCCACGGCCTCCAGCGGCCGGATGTCGAGAATGGTCAGGTCGGGCTTGACCTGGTCGCGTTCGGGGACGAACTTCACGGTCGGGTCGGGGGCGCCGGGCGCGTTCACGAAGGACACGAACCGGCGCAGCCTCTCCGGGTCCTGGAGCGTCTCGGCCCATTCGTCGCGGTAGTGCGCCACGTGGTCGGCCATCAGGGACTCCAGCTCCGCGCACAGCCCGAGCGAGTCGTGCACGACCACGTCCCGGAGGTGGTCCAGGCCGCCCTCCAACCGGTCCAGCCAGGTGGAGGTGCGCTCCAGACGGTCCGCCGTGCGGATGTAGAACATCAGGAACCGGTCGATGAGCCGGACCAGTTCGGCGTCCGACAGGTCCTGGGCCAGCAGGTCGGCGTGGCGCGGGGTGGCCCCGCCGTTCCCGCCGACGTAGAGGTTCCAGCCGTTCGCCGTCGCGATCACCCCGAAGTCCTTGCTCTGCGCCTCCGCGCACTCGCGGGCGCAGCCGGACACCGCCGACTTGAGCTTGTGCGGAGCCCGCAGGCCCCGGTAGCGCAGTTCCAGGTCGATGGCCATGCGTACGGAGTCCTGGACCCCGTACCGGCACCAGGTCTGGCCCACGCAGGACTTCACCGTGCGCAGGGCCTTCCCGTACGCGTGCCCGGACTCGAATCCGGCCTCCACGAGCCGGGCCCAGATCCGCGGGAGCTGGTCGACGCTGGCCCCGAAGAGGTCGATGCGCTGGCCGCCGGTGATCTTCGTGTAGAGCCCGAAGTCGCGGGCCACCTCGCCGATCACGATGAGCTTGTCGGGGGTGATCTCGCCGCCGGGGATGCGCGGGACGACCGAGTACGAGCCGTTGCGCTGGAGGTTCGCCAGGAAGTGGTCGTTGGTGTCCTGGAGGGCGGCCTGCTCCCCGTCGAGGACGTACCCGCTCGCTCCGAGGGTGGGGGCGAGCGAGGCGATGATCGAGCCGACGGTCGGCTTGCAGACCTCGCAGCCGTCCCCGCCGCGGGCCGCCTCCCGGCCGTGGCCGTCGAGGAGCTGCTCGTACGAGGTGAGCCGGCGGGTCCGGACGATCTCGTAGAGCTCGGCGCGGGTGAAGGGGAAGCAGTCGCACAGCCCCTTGTCGGCGGCGGCGGGCAGCAGCTGGCCGATCACCTTGAGGCAGCTGCCGCAGCCGGTGCCCGCCTTGGTGCACTGCTTGACCTCGGGAAGGGTGGCGCAGGCGGTGATCGCCTTCTTGGTGACGTTGTGGCAGGAGCAGATCACCGCGGAGTCGGGCAGCGCCGACGGGCCGAGGGCGACCGGCGCGCCGAGACCGGCGGGCAGGACCAGCTGGTCGGGGCTGACCGGCGGGACGCTGCCGGTGAGCGGGCGCAGCAGGCTGTACGAGTCCGCGTCGCCGACCAGGACACCGCCGAGCAGGACCCCGTCCGGGGAGACCACCAGCTTCTTGTAGACGCCGGAGCGGGAGTCGGAGTAGACGACGTCGAGGCTGCCGGGTGCCGCGCCGTGGGCGTCGCCGAAGGAGGCCACGTCCACGCCGAGCAGCTTGAGCTTGGTGGAGAGGTCGGCTCCGGTGAACTCCCTGTCCCGGCCCAGGAGGTCCTCGGCGGCCGTCTCGGCCATCTCGTACCCGGGGCCGACCAGCCCGTACACCCGGCCGTCGGCGGCCAGCGCGCACTCGCCGATGGCGTAGACGCGCGGGTCCGAGGTGCGGCAGCGGGCGTCGACGCCGATGCCGCCGCGCTCGCCGACGGTCAGGCCCGAGTCGCGGGCGAGCTGGTCGCGGGGGCGGACCCCGGCGGAGAAGACGACGAGGTCGGTGTCGACGGTGGAGCCGTCGGAGAGCCGCATGCCGGTGACGGAACCGTCCGCTCCGGTGAGTACCTCCTGGGTGCCGACGCCGGTGTGGACCGTCAGCCCCATCGATTCGATGGTGCGCAGCAGGGCCGCGCCGCCGCCGTCGTCGACCTGGACGGGCATCAGGCGCGGGGCGAACTCCACGATGCGGGTCGCGAGGCCGAGGCCCTGGAGGGCGCCGGCTGCCTCCAGCCCGAGGAGCCCGCCGCCGACGACCGCGCCGCTGGTGCGGGTCTTCGCGTACTCCTCGATGGCGAGCAGGTCCTCGATGGTGCGGTAGACGAAGCAGCCGGGGGCGTCCTTGCCGGGGACGGGCGGCACGAAGGGGTAGCTGCCGGTCGCGAGGACGAGCACGTCGTACGGGAACACCCGCCCGGAGCGGGAGGTGACGGTGCGGGCGTCGCGGTCGATGGTCTCGGCGGGGTCGCCGAGGTGCAGCTCTATCCCGTGCTGCTCCATGAAGCCGGCGGGGGTGAGGGAGAGGTCATCGGGGGTGCTTCCGGAGAAGTACGAGGTGAGGTGTACGCGGTCGTAGGCGGGCCGGGGCTCCTCGCAGAGCACGGTGATCCGGTGCGTGGCGGTGGCCCCCCGCTCGGCGAGGGCCTCCAGGTAGCGCTGGCCGACCATGCCGTGGCCGATGAGCACGATGGCGGGGGTGGGCGTGGGCGTGGCTGCGGCCATGATCAGGAGCCTCCGTCGTCGGTGAGCAGGTGGAACAGGTCGGTGAGGACCTCGGCGTCCTCCCAGCTGCGGGCGAGGGCGCCCACGGTGGAGAGTTCGCCGAGGAGGACCCCGCCGACGAGGCGATCGCCGCGGACGACGACCTTCCGGTAGGTCCGGCGGGTGGCGTCGGCGAGGCGGACCACGTCGTCGCCGGGGAGCGGGGTGGTCTCGCCGAAGGCGGCGAGGTCGAGCGGGCCGGGGCCGCCGGGAGCGGTGCCCGTGCCCGCGGCGGTGGCGAGGGTGAGGCGGGTGAGGGCGCGGGTTCCGGTGTATCCGGGCGCGGTGGTGTCGGTGGTGTCGGTGGTGGTGGTGAGGTTCGTGAGGTGGTCCGCGAGGGCGTCGGCCTGTTCCAGCGCGGGGCCCGCGAGGCCGTACACCCGGCCGGCGTGCTCGGCGCAGTCGCCGATGGCGTGGATACGGGGGTCGCTGGTCCGGAGCCGGTCGTCCACGACGATCCCGGTGCGCACGTCGAGCCCGGCGGCGAGTGCGAGCCCGGTCCTGGGCCGCACTCCGCAGGCGAGCACGACGACATCGGCGTCGAGCCGGTAGCCGTCGGCGAACTCCACCCCGGTGACCCGCCGGCCGTCCGCGTCCGGCCGGGGGCCGGGGGTCGGGGTCGTCGTCAGGCCGCGGACCCGGCACTGGGTGTGGATCTCGATGCCGAGGGTGGTCAGGTGGGCGTGCAGCAGGGCCGAGGCCTCCGCGTCCAGCTGGCGCTCCATCAGGCGCTCGCCCTGCTGGGCCAGGACCACCTGGGCGCCGCGCTCGGCCAGGGCGCGGGCCGCGGAGACACCCAGGAGGCCGCCGCCGATCACCACCGCGCGCACCCCGGATCCGCCCCCGGGCCGTACTTCGGACCCGCCACCGGGGCGCACGGGCACCGCGGCCGTCAGGGCGAGGCAGTCGTCCATGGTGCGGAACGCGTGGACCCCGTCGGGGAGTTCCCGCCCCTGCGGCTCGAACAGCCCGCGCAGCGGGGG
Source organism: Streptomyces sp. NPDC051109 (assembly GCF_044455885.1). Taxonomy (NCBI): domain Bacteria; kingdom Bacillati; phylum Actinomycetota; class Actinomycetes; order Kitasatosporales; family Streptomycetaceae; genus Streptomyces; species Streptomyces sp. NPDC051109. The sequence continues at coordinate 50,245 of NZ_JBITFF010000004.1, read as the reverse complement.
CAGTACCGCGTTGGAGCCCGTGGCCAGGACCAGCGTGTCGTACCGCTCGGTGCTGCCGTCGTCGCAGTGGACCGCCCGGTCGGCGCGGTCGACGCGGACCGCGCGGACGCCCCGGCGCAGCGCCGGGCCGGGGTCCGGGAGGGCGGTCACCTCCGGCGCGTACCGGCCCGCCAGGACCTCCGCCAGCAGGACCCGGTTGTACGGAACGTGTGACTCCTCTCCGAGGACCGTCACCTTCGTCCGCGCACCGGCCTGCGCGGCCAGCCGCGCAGCGAGCCGCAGGCCCGCGAGGCCGCCGCCGATCACCACCACACGCTGCTGCTCCGAGGTCATGGCACGAGCGTGCGCGCCCGCTGTTTCCCCGCCGCATCGCCGCTGTTACCCGGACGGAACGCGCACCTCAGCGCCCGGGTTACGGGTCGGTGAGGCGCCCCGCAAGGGCGGCTTGAGGACCGGTTCGGGCAGGTCGGCGGCGCTGGGAGGCCCCTTGGCATGATCCGTGTGCGAGATGCGGCGACGCAGGTCAAGGGCGGGGAGCCGCTGGTGCTGCGGTCCGAGCCGTTGTCGACGCCCCGAGTTGCCGACCGCCGACCCGTACGGGATTCCGGGAGGCCGCCGCGCCCTGCGCCACCCGCTGCACGTGCCCCTGTTCGTACCGGTCGGGGCCGCCGCCGCGCCCGGCCCTGCGGCCCGGAACCGCAAGCCCCGCCGGCCCTCCGCCTGCGGGCGGGCGTGCTCGTGCTGGCCGCCGTACCGCCCGCGCGGCGGCTCACGGCCGGGGTCGGGCTCGCCGGTGCGCCGGCCGCGACTGCGCTGACGTCGACCGTGAACCCGGCCGCCCCGGACCGGGAGGCCGGCCAGGCAAAGCTCAACCTTTGCGCAACTTTCCGGCGATTGATGGTTGCTGCACCCATCGGCTCCATAGGGTCGTGGCCGTGCCTGACATATCAACGACCATGATCATCGTGCTGTGCGTGGCCGCCGCAGCGGCCGGCTGGATCGACGCGGTGGTGGGCGGCGGCGGACTGCTGCTCCTGCCCGCCCTGCTCCTCGGCCTGCCGAACGCCCAACCCGCCGCAGTCCTCGGCACCAACAAGGCCGTTGCCATCGTCGGCACCGCGGGCGCGGCGGTGACGTACGCGCGCAAGGCACCGGTGGACGTGAAGCTCGCCGTCCGGATCGGCCTCGCCGCGCTCGCCGGATCCATGGGCGGCGCCGCGCTGGCGGGCGGGATCAGCAAGGACACCATGCGCCCGCTCATCATGGGCGTGCTCGTGGTCGTCGCAGCCGTCGTGATCTTCAAGCCGGGCTTCGGCACGGCCCCCTCCACCGCGCCCGTCAGCAGGCAGCGGGTGCTGCTCGCCATCGGGCTCGCGGGCCTCGGCATCGGCTTCTACGACGGGCTCATCGGGCCCGGTACCGGCACCTTCCTGGTGCTCGCCCTGACCGCGCTGCTCCACCTCGACCTGGTCACCGCCTCCGCCACCGCCAAGATCGTCAACTGCTGCACGAACGCCGGGGCGCTCGCGATGTTCGCGTACCAGGGCATGGTGCTGTGGCAGCTGGCCGCGCTGATGGCCGCCTTCAACCTGGCCGGGGGCATGGTCGGAGCCCGGATGGCGCTGAAGAAGGGCAGCGGGTTCGTACGCGGCGTGCTGCTGACGGTGGTCGCCGCGCTGGTGGTCAAGCTCGGTCTGGAGCAGTGGGGCTGACGGGCCTGCGCCGTCGTCAGTACGTGCCGGTGAGGTGGGCGAAGACGACCACGTTGCCCTGGTAGCCGGTGCGCGGGGAGAAGCCGCCGCCGCAGGTGATCACGCGGAGCTCGGCGCGCGGCGAGGGTCCGTACACGCGGGAGTCGGGGAAGCGGTCGGCCTCGTAGACCTCGACCGCGTGGACGGTGAACACGGCCGTACGTCCGTCCGCGCGCTGCACCTCGATCGCGGCTCCGCGGTGCAGCGCGCCGAGGTGGTAGAAGACCGCCGGGCCGGTGGCGTGGTCGACGTGGCCGACGACGACGGCGGTGCCGACCGCGCCGGGGGTGGTGCCGTCGCGGTACCAGCCCGCCAGATCGCGGCGGGCGGGCGGCGGCACCTCGATGCTGCCGTCGGGATCGAGACCCAGCCCGGTCAGTGGGGCGTCGACACGGATGGACGGGATCCGGATCCGGACCGGCGGTGACCCGGGGAGCGGGTCGATGCTCCCGGGGTAGTGCGCCTGCGTGCCCAGCGCATCCGCGGGGGAGGGCAGCGGGGGTCCGACGGACTGGCCGGAGCCGCTGCCGACGAGCCAGATGCCGACGCAGGCGGCGAGCGCGACGAGCCCGCCGCGACCGGCCTGGCCTCTGCCCATGGGTGCCCCCTGGCGGTGTGTTCCGAGTCCGGGCCGGGTCCCGGGTCCCGGGTCGGAAATCCCGGTCCCGGTCCCGTCCGGGGCCGTGTTCCGTGTGGCAGGCCGTCGCCCGGCCCCGCGAACGGGGGGGACCTCGCGGGGCGGGCGACGGAGGACGGTACCGGTCGGACCGCGGCCGAAGCCGCGGTGGGCGCCCGTCAGCTCCGCGTGCCGCTCGCCCGGCGACGCAGGAGCCAGGTACCGCCGACGGCGGCCGCGGCCAGCACGACCGCTCCCGCCGTGATCTTGGTGGGGTCGACGGTGGAGGTCGTCGCGCCACCCACTCCGGTACGGACGTGGCCCTTGGGGCCGCGTTCGGTGACGACCAGGTCGCCGGTGGCGAACTTGCCGTCGGCGCAGGTCGCGCCGATGTTGTAGGTGCCCGGGCGCAGGTCCCGGGCGATCTGGAACTGCCCGATGACCACCTCTTTGTGGGTGCCGGGGATCAGCTTGAAGCGGCCGCCGCCGACCGTGGTGGCATCGCCGTCGGCGTGACTGCCCGCGCCGCAGGCGGTGGTGTTCACGGTGATGCTGGCCCCGGGAGCGGCTGTTTTCGGCCAAATCTCCAGCTTCGCGAAGTCGCCGGGTGCGAAGCCCGCCGCGCCGAGCTCCGCGGCGGCGACCGCCCCGGCGACCGGGCCCGTGAACGCGGCGGCGGTCAGCGCGGTGGCGGTGAGCACGTGGGCGGTGCGTCGGCGCATGGAGGCTCCTGGAGACACGGGGTCGTGTTCCCGAGGAAACCGTGCCCGGCCGCGGAGCGCCTGCTGATGTTCCGTCAGATCTGCTCGGGCAGCTGCCGTTGCCGCAGGTCACGGCTCCGCCTTCGGCCATTCGGGGGTGCCACCCCGTCCGGGTGAGCCGGGGCGCGGGCCGGGCCCGGGCCGGGGTTGCGAGCCCCGCCCCGGCGCCACCCCGCCCCGGCGCCACCCCGCCCCGGCGCCACCCCGCCCCGGCTCAGGCCGCGGGCAGTGTCACCGTCGCCGCCGCGCCCCCCGGAGGCGGGTTCGACAGGGTCACCCGCGCCCCGATCACCTGCGCCTGGCCGAACGCGATGGTCAGGCCCAGCCCCGTCCCCTGCCCGCGCTCGGCCGCACCCGTCAGGAACCGCTGGGGCCCCTCCCGCAGCAGCTTCGCCGGGAAGCCCGGACCGCGGTCCCGTACCGTCACCGTGTTCCGGGAGACCGTCACCGTGACCGGGTCCCCGCCGTGCCGATGGGCGTTGACCAGCAGGTTCGTCAGGATCCGCTCCAGGCGCCGGGCATCCGTGCGGACCACCGCCGGGCCGTCCGCGCCGACCACCTGCGCCGCCACCCCCGACCGGCGCACGATCGCCGCGACGAGCGGACCCAGCGCGTGCGCCGCCGGCTGCGCCTCCTCCCGGCGCGCGTCCAGCCGCGCCACCTCCAACAGGTCCTCGGTCAGCGTCCGCAGCGCCGCGACCCGGTCCCGGACCAGCTCCGTGGGCCGCCCTGCCGGCAGCAGCTCTGCCGCGGTGTGCAGCCCCGTCAGCGGGGTCCGCAGCTCGTGCGCCACGTCGGCCGTGAACCGCTGCTCAGCTTCCAGCCGCTGCTGGAGACTGGCCGCCATCGTGTCCACCGCCGAGGACAGCTCGGCGACCTCGTTCCGGGTCCCCGGCGCGCCCGAAGCCCCGATCCGCGCGTCCAGTTCGCCCTCGCTGATCCGGCGGGCCGTTTCGGCCGCCGTGCGCAGGTCCTTGCTCAGCCGGCTCGCCATCAGCGCCCCCGCGATCGCCGCGAGCGTCACGACCCCGGCGCCGTAGGCCACCAGCTGCCGGTCCAGTTCGACCAGTTCGGCCTGTTCGCCGGCCAGCGAACGCCGTACGGACAGCACGTGCTCGCCGCCGACCGGGCGCGCCGCCCACACCGCCGGATCCGGCCCGGACAGGTCGAGGTAGGTGGTGCGCTGCCCCGCGAGGGCCGCCCGGCGCAGCGGCCCCGGCAGCCCCGGGCAGTCGATCCGCGCGTCGGCCTCGCCGACCTTGTCCTCGTCCAGCCGGCCGGTGAGCTCGTACACCTGGCGCACCCGGATCAGCTGCGCGAGGGCGCTCTCCCTGGCGGCGTCGCCCACCTGGTGGGACCGCGCCTCGTGGATCAGTACGCCGATGGCCACCGCGACCAACGAGCAGCCGGCAGCGAGCAGGATCGAGATCTTCCAGCGCAGGCCGAGGGCCTGGAGGAAGTGGCGGCAGCGGATCAGGACGGGCCTCATTCGCACACCTGGCCGTACCGGTCGGTGCGCTTCGGCTGCGGGGTCTGCTCGCTGTCGCAGCCCGGCGAGGACTTGCTGTACCGCCGCTCGTCGCTGACGACCTTCATCCGCTCGCCGTCCCAGTGGTAGCGGACGGCCTGCTCCGAGCCGTCGTCGGCGGCGGTGCGCAGCAGCAGGTCGCCGCCGATGGTCTCGACGGCCAGCCGCCGGCCGACGGTGAACAGGATGGGGACGATCCGGCTCCCTTCGGCGGTGTAGACGGCCAGCGCGGTGCGCCCCGTCTCCGCGTCGGCGGCGACGATCAGCTCCTGCTGCCCGTCGCCCGTGAGGTCGCGGAAGACGGGAGGGCGCATTCCGACCTTGCCGGGCGCGTCGATCCAGCCCTTCGCCGCGAACGCCTTCATCTGCTTGTCGGCGCGTACGACGTCCTGCACGTCCACCGCGGGCAGTCCGCCGGCCCCCACCTCGGGCGCGTTCTTCAGCGGCTGCGGCGGGGGCTCCCGGGTGCCGACCGGTTTGCCCGGCCCCGAGACGGAGTGGTCGGTCCACAGCGGCCAGAGCGACTCGGGCCGCGGCTGTGCCGACACGGGCGGCGCGGGCTCGCCCACGCCCAGCCCTCCGGGCGCGGAGCAGCCGCCGACGGCGAGCGCGCACGTGAGGGCGCACAGGAGGGCGGCGGTGAGCCGGCGGATGGGTCGCGTCATGAGGAGCCAAAGGGTCTGAGGCGGGACGAACCGACGGTAGACGGCGACGATCACGGGCACCGGGAGGTTGTGTAACAGCGGTGCGTACGGTGGAGGGACGCAGGCGGACTCGGGACCAAAGTCCCGGACCGCGCGCTGTCCGCCGTACCCGAGGGAGGGCCCCGTGACATCAGCCGATCGGCCACAGCCGCCACAGCCCGGGCAGCCGGCACGGCATCCGGCGCTCGCCGTACCCAACGTGGTGATCACGGCCGACTCGGCCGGGCAGGGCGCGGTTCCCGCCCGCTCCGAGGTGACGGCCGGATGACCGCCGAGCTCCCCTTCTTCGTGTACGGGACCCTGCGCCCGGGGGAGGTCAACCACGACCTGTTCCTGCGGGGCCGCACGGCCGCCGAGGAGCCCGCCCGGCTCCCGGACGCGCTGCTGTACGACGGCCCCGGCTACCCGTACGCGGTCCCGCAGCCGGGATCGGAGATCGTAGGCGAGCTGATCACCGCGGCACCCGGCGCGTACGGGGGGCTGCTGGCCGAACTGGACCGGCTGGAGGAGTACCACGGCCCCGACCGGCCGCTGAACGTCTACGACCGGGTCCGCCGGGACGCGGTCCGCCCGGACGGCACCCGGACCCCCGCCTGGGTCTACCTGGCGGCCCCGCTGCTGGCCCGCAGGCTGCGCGAGTCCGGCACCCGGATACCGAGCGGCGACTGGTTCCGGCGGGCGTAGGCCGCCGGGCCTACAGGCCCTCGGCGCCGCGGTTGCGCAGGCGCTGCCCGTACTGCTGGAGGACCCAGAGTTCCTCCTGGACCGCTGCCAGCTGCTCCGGCGGGGCCTGGGTGCCCAGGCGCGACATCGTGCCCTGGATCTCGTGGACCCGGCGGTCGACCGCGCGCAGCCGGACCTGGACCAGCTGGACCCCGGCGTAGACCTCGTCCACCGTCTTGGCGTGGATGGCCTCGACCGCCAGCTCGGTGACGAGCGCGCGGACCGTGTCGTTCGGCGCGGCGTCACGGACCCGGGCCAGGTAGTCGTCGGTGCCCAGGGACGCGCCGCCGGCGGCCTGGATGGCCTCGCGGACCGCCGCGTACGGCGGGGCGGTGAACTCGTCGACCCCGTAGGCGTCGAAGGCCGGCGAGACCAGGGCCGGCCGCTGGAGCGCCAGCTTGAGCAGCTCGCGCTCGGTGCGGTGTGCGGGGCTGCGCAGGTTGAGCGCCGGGCCGCCGCCCACGGGTGCGCTCGGCGCGGGGGCCGCCTCGTACGAGGACGCCTGCGACGGCCGGCCGCGGCCCTGCTGCTGCCCGCCGGGCTGGTTGCCCCGCTCCCGCGCCCAGCGCGCCAGCTGGGCGACCCGCTTGACGACGAACTGCTCGTCCCGGATGCCGAGCATGCCCGCCAGCTGGACCGCCGACTCGTGCTGGATCGCGATGTTCTTGATGTTGGCGACGACCGGCGCCGCCTCGTCCAGCGCGGCCGCCCGGCCCGCCGGGTTCTCCAGGTTGTGCCGGGCCACGATGTGCCGCAGGGCGAACTCGAACAGCGGGGTACGGGCCTCCACCAGCCCGGCCACCGCGGCGTCCCCCTGCGCCAGGCGCAGGTCGCACGGGTCCATGCCGCCGGGGGCGATGGTGATGGAGGTTTCGGCGGCGAACTTCTGGTCGTCCTCGAAGGCGCGAAGCGCGGCCTTCTGGCCGGCCGCGTCGCCGTCGAAGGTGAAGATGACCTCGGCGGTCGCGTTGTCCATCAGCAGGCGGCGCAGGATCTTGATGTGGTCGCCGCCGAAGGCGGTGCCGCACGTCGCGATCGCGGTCGTGACCCCGGCCATGTGGCAGGCCATCACGTCCGTGTAGCCCTCGACCACCACGGCCCGCGAGGTCTTCGCGATCTCCTTCTTCGCCAGGTCGATGCCGTACAGCACCTGGGACTTCTTGTAGATCGCCGTCTCCGGCGTGTTCAGGTACTTCGGCCCGTTGTCGTCGTCGCGCAGCTTGCGCGCGCCGAAGCCGACCACCTCGCCGCTGATGTCGCGGATCGGCCACATCAGCCGGCCGCGGAAGCGGTCGATGGGCTTGCCGCTGCGGCTGTCCTGGGCCAGGCCGGAGGTGATCAGCTCCTTGTCGCTGAAGCCCTTGCCGCGCAGGAAGCGGGTCAGGTGGTCCCAGCCCGCCGGGCTGTACCCGACGCTGAAGTGCTCGGCCGCGGCCTGGTCGAAGCCGCGCTCGGCGAGGAACCTGCGGCCGATCTCCGCCTCGGCGCTGCCCAGCTGCTCGACGTAGAACTGGGCGGCCGCCTTGTGGGCCTCGACCAGCCGGATGCGCTCGCCGCGGCCACTGGTGCCGGCGGTGTACCCGCCCTCCTCGTACCGGAGGGTGATGCCGGCCTGTCCGGCGAGGCGCTCGACGGCCTCCGAGAACGACAGGTGGTCGATCTTCATGATGAAGTCGAGGGTGTCCCCGCCCGCCTGGCAGCCGAAGCAGTGGTAGAGACCCTTGCTGGGGCTGACCTGGAAGGACGGGGACTTCTCGTCGTGGAAGGGGCAGAGGCCCTTGAGGTTGCCGCCGCCCGCGTTGCGCAGCTGGAGGTAGTCGGAGACCACGGCGTCGATCGGGACCGCGTCCCGTACCGCCTTCACATCGTCGTCGTTGATCCGTCCTGCCACCCGTGAAGTCTACGGCCGGGCGCCCGTGAACCCGTCAGGCCCCCTGCCGCAGCCGTCAGGCCCCAGGCGCCTCCACCAGGGAGTCAAGCGGAACCGACGGGTCCGACAGGGCCTCGCGGTTGACCGGCGCCTTCGACCGGATCAGGGCCTGGATGTGCTCGGTGACATCCCACACATTCACGTTCATCCCGGCCAGCACCCGCCCGTCCGACAGCCAGAACGCGATGAACTCCCGCTTGGCCACGTCGCCGCGGATCAGCACCTGGTCGTAGCCGCCGGCCGGGGCGTACCCCGAGTACTCCAGGCCCACGTCGTACTGGTCGGAGAAGAAGTACGGGACCCGGTCGTACGAGACCGGCTGGCCCAGCATCGCCCGCGCCGCGGCCGGGCCGCCGTTGAGCGCGTTGGCCCAGTGCTCGACCCGCAGCCGGGTCCCGAGCAGGGGGTGGTGCGCCGCGGCCACGTCCCCGACGGCGAACACGTCCGGGTCGCTGGTCCGCAGCGAGGCGTCCACGGCGATGCCGCCGCCGTGCTGCCGGTCGACCAGGGCCAGCCCGGAGGTCTCGGCGAGCGCGGTCCGCGGCGCCGCCCCGATCGCCGCGAGCACGGCGTGCGCCGGATGCTCCTCCCCGTCGTCGGTCCGGGCCGCGAGCACCATGCCGTCGTGCCCGACGATCTCGGTGAGCCGCGCACCGAAGTGGAAGCGGACCCCGTGCTCCGCGTGCAGGTCCCCGAAGAGCCGGCCGATCTCCGGACCGAGCACCGCGTGCAGCGGGGTGGCCAGCGGCTCGATCACGGTGACCTCGGCCCCGTACCCGCGGGCCGCGGCGGCGACCTCCAGCCCGATCCACCCGGCGCCCGCGATCAGCAGGTGCCCGTTGTCCCGGCCGAGGGTGGCCAGTACGCCCTTCAGCCGCTCGGCGTGGGCGAGCCGGCGCAGGTGGTGCACCCCGGCCAGGCCCGTGCCCGGGATGTCGAGGCGGCGCGGCTCGGCCCCGGTGGCCAGCAGCAGCTTGTCGTAGTGCAGCGCGGTGCCGTCACCGAGGACCACCTTGCGGGCCTCCCGGTCCAGCTGGACCGCCGGCTGGCCCAGGTGCAGCTCGATGTCGGCCTTCGCGTACCAGGACGGCTCGTGCACGAAGACACTGTCGCGCTCCTCCTTGCCCTGGAGGTACCCCTTGGACAGCGGGGGCCGTTCGTAGGGATGGTCGCGCTCGTCGCCGACCAGGATCACCCGCCCCGTGAACCCCTCGGACCTCAGCGCCTCCGCCGCCTTGGCCCCGGCGAGCCCTGCGCCGACGATGACGAATGTCCGGTGTGCGTCGACCACCTGATGCCTCCTCATAACCTCTCCGCCACATGCGACCACATGCGAGCGTCCCGCACTGAGCCTGCCGCGTGAAGGGGGAATGGCCCGATCGGCTCACCCGACCGCACGGCGCGCGCGCCGCGTGAGCCGGGCGTGCAGGGAGCGCGCGGAGGCGTCCGTGAGCGCCGCGATCTGGTCGATGACCGCCCGTTTGCGCGCCCTGTCGTCGGGCGCGGCGTCGAAGATCGCCCGGAACTGGGGGTCCAGGCCCTCGGGGGCGCGGGCGCTGAGGGCCTCGGCGAGTTCGGCCAGGACGATGCGCTGGTCGGCGCGGAGCCGCTCCTGCTCGTCGCGCTGCATCACGTACAGGTCGGCCACGGCCTTGAGGACCGCGCACTCGTTGCGCGCCTCCCGCGGGACGACCAGCTCGGCCGCGTACCGGGTCAGCCGGCCGGAGCCGTACGCCTCGCGGGTGGCGCCCTCGGCGGCCAGACAGAAGCGGCCGATCAGCTGGCTGGTGGCGTCCTTGAGTCGGGCCTGGGCCACGGCCGACCCGTCGTACCCGTGCGGCCACCACTCCTGCTCCATCAACCGGTCGAGGGCCTCGCGCAGCTCCTCCGGCTCGGTGCCGGCCGGCACGTACCGGCCGATCGCGACCTGCCAGATGGTGGTGCGCTCGGGCTCGGCGAAGAGGAGGTTGGGGTCGAGGTGCCCGGCGTGCAGCCCGTCCTCGAAGTCGTGGACGGAGTACGCGACGTCGTCCGACCAATCCATCACCTGGGCCTCGAAGCACTTGCGGTCCGCGGGCGCGCCGCGCCGCAGCCACTCGAAGACCGGCAGGTCGTCCTCGTACGCGCCGAACTTGACCGAGTCGGGATCGGTGGGATGGCCGCCGCGGGCCCAGGGGTACTTGGTGGCGGCGTCCAGGCAGGCGCGGGTGAGGTTGAGGCCGACGCTGACGAGCTCGCCGGTGGCCGGGTCGGGCACGAACCGCTTCGGCTCCAGGCGGGTCAGCAGGCGCAGCGACTGGGCGTTGCCCTCGAAGCCGCCGCAGTCCTTGGCGAACTCGTTCAGCGCCTCCTCGCCGTTGTGCCCGAACGGCGGATGGCCCATGTCGTGCGAGAGGCAGGCGGCCTCGACCAGGTCGGGATCGCAGCCGAGGGCCGCTCCGAGCTCGCGGCCGACCTGGGCGCACTCCAGGGAGTGCGTCAGGCGGGTACGGGGGCTGGCGTCCCAGTCGTACGAGCGGCTGCCGGGGGTGACCACCTGGGTCTTCCCGGCGAGGCGGCGCAGCGCGCCGGAGTGCAGCACACGGGCCCGGTCGCGCTGGAAGGCGGTCCGGCCGGGGCGTTTGTCGGGCTCGGCCGCCCAGCGCTCGGTGTCGGACGCGTCGTACGGGGCGCCGGGGGCGTCCGGGCCGGGGTGCGGGACGGGTGGGGTGCCGGTGCGTTCCATGCCTTCCATGCTCAGACGGTAACCGGGAACACCGACAATGCGACCAATCTGAGCAATAGGCGCCAACGCGGTCTTTATGCGGTGGCCAGTTTCAGGGGGGCCGCGGAGGGCAGGGGGGTGAGCTGCCGTGCCAGGGCCTCGTCGTAGCGCTGGAGCACGAGGCGGGCCAGGGCCGGGTGGTCGCCGAGCGGGGCGGCCGCAGGTCCCGGCGCGGCGGCGGCGCACTGCGTGGCGAAGCGCCCGGGGGCGGTGAAGTACGAGGCCACCGCGATCCGGTGGTGGCCGCGGGCGGTGAGGGCGCGGACGGCGTCGGGGACGGTCGGGGCGGCTGCGGAGGCGTAGGCCGGTACGACGGCCGCGCCGCCGAGGCGTTCGGAGAGCAGGGCGGCGGTGCGGCGGGTGTCGGCCGCCGAGTCGGGGTCGCGGGAGCCCGCGGCGGCGAGGACGGCCGCGGTGTCGGCGCCGGCGGCCCAGCCGGCCTCCAGGAGCCGCTCGTACAGGGCCTCGACCAGCAGGGGGTGCGGGCCGAGCGGAGCGGCGACGCGGGTGTCGAGGTGGGCGGCGCGGGCGGCGGCCGCGGGGAGGTCCCGTTTGACGTGGTGGCCGCGGCCCAGGAGCAGCGGGACGAGCACGGCCGAGCCCCCGGCGCCGCGGAGGGTCTCGCCGAGCAGGGGCCGGTTCAGCTCGATGTGGCCGAGCCGGACGTCGAGACGGGGGCGGAGCTCGCGGATCCGGTCGAGGAGGGCCAGGACGGCGGGGAGGGCGCGGGGGTCGCGGCTGCCGTGGGCGACGGCGACGAGGGTGTGCTGCATGCGGGGGCTCCGTCGGACCGGCCCCCCGCCGGGCGCCACGGGCGCAAGCCGCTGAGCTGCGTGCCGAGTTGGGTGCTGATCCGGGTCAGCAGCTCCGTGGCGGTGGCGGGGGGAAAGGGGAGGGGCAGGGACTCGGGAGGGTGCACCAGCTCCGTCATGAACCGATCCTGCGGGGCGCAGATGTCGGTGGCGTTGCGCCGGGGTGACGGGTGTTTACCGGGAGCTCACCCGCTCATTCGTACGAGTGAAAGGCGGGGGGAGGGGAACTGGGGTGCGGGCGTAGATCGTCAATGTGTGCGAACGGCGTGTGGTGCAACGGGGGGATCGGCCATGAAGTGGAAGTCGAAGGCGGAGTCGGGGACGGGGGCGGACTCGCAGCAGAAGCGGAAGCCGAAGCCGATGACGGGCTGGATGAGGACGGTGGCGGGTCGGCGGCGGGCCGTCCGGGCGGTGGTGGCCGGGTGCGTGCTGTTGCTGCTGCCCTCGGCGTGGACGCACGCGGCGGCCGCGGACCGGCTGCGGAGCACGGCCGACGCGCCGGCCGCCGAGGTCGCGGTGGTGTTCGGGGCGGGGCTGTGGAACGGGAAGCCGACCCCGTATCTGGCCAGACGGCTCGACGCGGCGGTGGAGCTGTACCGCACGGGCAAGGTCAAGGTCGTGCTCGTCTCCGGGGACAACAGCCGCACCGAGTACGACGAGCCCGACGCGATGCGGACGTACCTGACGGCCCACGGGGTGCCGGGTGACCGCGTCGTCAGCGACTTCGCCGGGTTCGACACATGGGACTCCTGCGTCCGGGCCAAGGAGATCTTCGGGGTGAAGCGGGCGGTGCTGATCAGCCAGGGCTTCCACATACGCCGGGCCGTGGCGCTGTGCGGTGCGGCGGGCCTGGATTCGTACGGGGTCGGGGTGGACGACGAGCACGATGCGACCTGGTACTACGGGGGCACGCGCGAGGTCTTCGCGGCGGGCAAGGCGGCGCTGGACGCGGCCTTCAAGCCGGAGCCGCGGTTCCTGGGGCCGAAGGAGCCGGGGGTGTCGCGGGTCCTGGGGGCTCTGGCAGACTGACGCACCGTCGGCAGGGTATGCCGATTAGTCATATGCCTTCGTCAGGGGTGTGGAGCGTGGCCGTTGTGGATCTGACGGGCAAGGCCGTCGTCATCACCGGGGGAGCGCGCGGGCTGGGCGCGGCGGCCGCGCGGGCCGTCGTGGACGGGGGCGGCAGCGTACTGATCACCGATGTGCTGGAGGCGGAGGGTGCGCGGACGGCGGCGGGGCTCGGCGCCGAGGCCCGGTTCCTGCGGCACGACGTCACGAGCGAGGCCGACTGGCAGGCCGCCCTCGACCACGCGGTGGCCCAGTTCGGCCGGATCGACGGGCTCGTCAACAACGCCGGCATAGCCACCGGCCGACTCCTGGAGCACGAGAGCATCGAGCACTTCCGGCAGGTCGTCGAGGTCAACCTGGTCGGCACCTTCATCGGCATCAAGGCCGCGATACCGCTGCTGCGGGCCAACGGCGGCGGATCCATCGTCAACATCTCCTCCGCGGCCGGGCTCACCGGCCTGGCGCTCACCGCCGGGTACGGGGCCTCCAAGTGGGGCGTGCGCGGCCTGTCGAAGATCGGCGCGGTCGAGCTCGCCGAGGCGGGGATCCGCGTCAACTCCGTGCACCCGGGAATGACGCTGACCCCGATGACGGCGCCGATCGGCATCCAGCCCGGCGAGGGCCGCTTCCCCGGCGCCCCGATGGGCCGCGTCGGTGCCCCCGAGGAGACAGCCGCAGCAGTCGCCTTCCTCCTCTCCGACGCCGCCGCGTACATGACCGGCGCCGAACTGGCAGTGGACGGCGGCTGGACGGCCGGACCGCCGATCAAGCCGCCGGCATCCCTCTGACCCGGCTCACGCCCTCACCGAGCGGCGCGGGCCGCGCTGAGGTGGCCGTACGAGAGGCGTAACCGGGGGCTGCGGCCGGCGTAACACCGGTGGCGCAGGCTGGGCCGCATGCGCACCCCGGAATCCGCCACCGCCACGCACTGCCCGTACTGCGCGCTGCAGTGCGGGATGAATCTCCGCCCTGAGCCGGGCGGCGCGAGCGTGGCGGTGGAGGAGCGGGCCGACTTCCCCGTGAACCGGGGCGCGCTGTGCGGCAAGGGGCGGACCGCCCCCGCCGTGCTCTCCTCCCGGGTGCGCCTGACCGGGCCGCTCGTCCGCACCCACGCCACCGGAGCGCTGGAGCCGGCCACCTGGGAGGAGGCCCTCGACGCCGTCGCCGAGGGCCTCGCCCGGACGGGCCGTACGCACGGACCCGACGCGGTCGGGGTGTTCGGGGGCGGCGGGCTGACCAACGAGAAGGCCTACGCGCTCGGCAAGTTCGCCCGCGTCGCCCTGCGGACCTCGCAGATCGACTACAACGGCCGCTTCTGCATGTCCTCGGCGGCCGCCGCCCACCAGCGGGCCTTCGGGCTGGACCGCGGACTCCCCTTCCCCCTGGAGGACATCCCGCGGACCGGCTGCGTCATCCTCGTCGGCTCGAACCCGGCCGAGACCATGCCGCCGGCCCTGCGCTACCTCACCGAGCTCAAGGCGAACGGCGGCACGCTGATCGTCGTCGACCCGCGCCGGACCCGCACCGCCGAGCAGGCCGACCTGCACCTGGCCCCCCGTCCCGGGACGGACCTCGCCCTGGCCCTCGGCCTGCTGCACCTGGTCGTCGCCGAGGGACGCACCGACGAGGAGTTCATCGCCGAGCGCACCACCGGCTGGGCGCAGGCCCGGGCCGCGGCCATGGCGCACTGGCCGGAGCTGGTGGAGCGGATCACCGGCGTGCCCGTACCCAAACTCCGCGAGGCCGTCGCCCTGTTCTGCGCACAGCCCTCCGCGATGGTCCTGACCGCCCGCGGGCCCGAGCAGCAGTCCAAGGGCACCGACACCGTCGGCGCGTGGATCAACCTCTGCCTGGCCACCGGCCGCGCCGGCCGCCCGCTGTCCGGGTACGGCTGCCTCACCGGCCAGGGCAACGGGCAAGGCGGCCGCGAGCACGGCCAGAAAGCCGACCAGCTCCCCGGCTACCGCAAGCTCACCGACCCGGCCGCGCGGGCGCACGTCGCCGAGGTCTGGGGCGTCGACCCCGACGGCCTGCCCGGGCCCGGCCGCAGCGCGTACGAACTCCTCGACGCCCTCGGCACGGAGGTGAAGGCCCTCCTCCTCATGGGCTCCAACCCGGTGGTCTCGGCCCCCCGCGCCGCCCACGTCGAAGACCGCATCCGCTCACTGGACTTCCTGGCGGTGGCGGACGTGGTCCTCTCCGAGACGGCGGCCCTCGCGGACGTGGTCCTCCCCGTCGCCCAGTGGGCGGAGGAGACCGGGACCACCACCAACCTGGAAGGCCGGGTCCTGCTGCGCCGCCGGGCCCTGACCCCGCCGCCGGGGGTGCGCACCGACCTGGACGTCCTGCACGGCCTGGCCACCCGCCTCGGCATCGAGAAGGGCTTCCCGACCGACCCCCAGGAGGTCTTCGAGGAGCTCCGCCGCGCCTCGGCCGGCGGCCCGGCGGACTACTCGGGCATCTCCTACGCCCGCATCGAAGCCGAACAGGGCGTCTTCTGGCCCTGCCCGGACGACTCCCACGCAGGCACCCCGCGCCTCTTCCTGGACCGCTTCGCCACCGACGACGGCCGGGCCCGCTTCGCCCCCGTATCCCACCGCGACGCGGCCGAGGTCCCGGACGACGAGTACCCGGTCCTGCTCACCACCGGCCGCGTGGTCGCCCAGTACCAGTCGGGTGCCCAGACCCGCCGCGTGGAAGAGCTGAACGCCGCCGCCCCCGGCCCCTTCGTGGAACTGCATCCGCGTCTCGCGGCCCGCATCGGCGCGGTCGAGGGAGCCCCGCTCGCGGTCGTCTCCCGCCGCGGCCGGGCCGTGGCCCCGGCCCGCATCACGGACACCATCCGCGCGGACACGGTCTTCATGCCGTTCCACTGGCCGGGCGAGGGCCGCGCCAACAGCCTGACCAACCCGGCCCTCGACCCGGTCTCCCGAATGCCGGAGTTCAAGGTCTGCGCGGTCCGCGTCGAGCCCGTCCGGGAGGGCATCTGAGCCGTCCCTTCCGGATCTCGCCCGACCCGCAGGATCCGAAAGAGACGGCCTAGTCGAAGGCCGGGCGCAGTGCCTCGACCAGCCGCTCCACGAAGGCCGCCTCGCCGGCTGACGCCAGGTGGGGGTACTCGGCCTCGAAGTGCTCCCACTCCGTGCCGGGGTAAGCGGCGTCGGCCAGGTTCGCGAAGTCCTGGAGCTCAACCTCCCGGTCGGGCAGGGGCCACTCGCCCGCCAGCCGGAACACGTCCTGGAGCAGCCCGTACGGCAGCGCGTACCGCTCGGCCAGCAGGACCGCGTCGTAGAGGTCCTTGCCCTGCGGATGCGCGTCGCTGAGGATCCACAGCAGTTTCCAGGCCAGCGAGAGCGCGGGCGACGCCGCCAGTACGGCGGCGCCGCAGCCGAGTTCGACCGGCTCGGGCGGCGCCGCCAGGTGCTCGTTGAAGACGAAGTCCAGCTGGACCTGCCCGGCGGGCAGCCCCGGCACCGACCAGGGCAGCACCATCCGCTGCCCCGGCACCCGGTCGTACGTCCAGATGCGCTCGCGGACCGCGCCCGAGGCCTTGAGCCCGGCCCGCCCGTCGGCCGCCGCCGCGATGCCGTCCAGCATCCGCGCGCTGCGCCCGCCGGCCAACGCCTGTGTCTCCGGGACCACCACGAAGTCCAGGTCGCCCGGCTCCCGGGCGGCCTCCCCGAACCAGTCGGCGAGCAGCACACTGCCGCGCAGCACCAGCGAGTCCGCCCATTCGGAGCCCGAGACGGCCAGCAGCACGGCGTCCATCGCCGCCCGCCGCGCACTCGTCCACGCGGCGGTCCGCTCCGGGTCGTCGAAGACCGGATCACCCGCACGATAGGCCCGCTGGAGGTGTTTCACGGACGGGTCGAAGACGGGCCGCTGCCGTACGCCGGCCCCGGCCACCGGCCGCAGCGTCCGCGGCAGTTCCCGCCTCGCCCGCGTCTCCTCGTCCAGCGGCTCCCGCGGCAGCTCGGTGCTCCGCCAGTCGAACTCCCGCCACGTACTCATCGCGCTCCCGCTCCCGCTCTCACACCCACGCCGCTCGTGCCACCGTCTCCGCTTCGATCCAGCCGTCGTCCACCGACAGGTTGCTGTCGTACAGCACGAACTCCCTCTCCTCGGAGCGGATTTCGTACCCGGCGCCCGTGAGGTCCGCGATCAGGGCGTCGCAGGACGCCGTCGCCTCCTCCGCCGTACCCCGCCACCGCTGGGTCACGAACCGCTCGTGGCGGCCCTCGGGACGGCACCGGCGCGCGTTCCACGACAGGTGCGCCCCGTGGGGGGTCACCAGGGCTTCCAGGGCGGCCCGGTCGAAGTCCGCCGGCAGTGGCAGCTTGAGGTGGTGCTCGAAGTAGCCGCCGCCCCGGCCCGGGCGGTCCGTGGTCCAGGGAACCGTCTCCACCTTGACCCGGACCGGGTCGAAGCCCGCCGTCCGCAGCCGGGGCACCAGGGCCTCGTGGCCGTCGCGGTCCGGCAGCGTCAGCATCGGCTGCGAGACCATCCGGCCCCGGGCCAGCAGGATGTGCGTCACCTTCAGCCCCCGCCCTCCGGCCCACGCTTCGAGCCGCGCCAGCTCCCCCGGGTCCTGGCAGCGCACCGTGACGTGGGTTTCGTACTCGGACATGGCGTCGATCTTCTCGGACATGCGTCCGGTCCGCATCGGGATTCCCGGCGGGGGGTAACCATCCGGTCACGCACCGGACTCAGAAAGTGCTCGCACGCCCCTCGTGGCGGCGATGTGTCGTACCCCACACTGAAGTGCGGTGCCCCCGTCCTCGGAGCCCTGGAGGTCGCCCCCGTGCAGACCCAGATCCTGACCGTCAACGTGAGCCCGCCCGTCCAAGACACCGAGGCCACTGTGGGTGAAGAACCCGAGGTCGACGCCGTGGACGAGGAGCCCGAAGAGCCCGAGGTGCTGGAGCTCGCCGAGCAGGTGCCCGCGCCGCGCCGGCGCGCCGAGACCGGCGGAGCGGGCCCTTCCGCCGACCTGTTCCGCCAGTACCTGCGCGAGATAGGCAGGATCCCGCTGCTCTCCGCCGCCGAGGAGGTCGAGCTCGCGCGCCGCGTCGAAGCCGGCCTGTTCGCCGAGGAGAAGCTGGGCAACACCCCCGACCTCGACCTGCGGCTCGCCCTCGACCTCGACAAGCTCGTCGTCATGGGCCGGATGGCCAAGAGGCGCCTCATCGAGTCGAACCTCCGGCTCGTCGTCTCCGTCGCGAAGCGCTACGTGGGCCGCGGGCTCACCATGCTCGACCTCGTGCAGGAGGGGAACCTCGGACTCATCCGGGCCGTCGAGAAGTTCGACTACGCCCGCGGCTACAAGTTCTCCACCTACGCCACCTGGTGGATCCGGCAGGCGATGTCGCGGGCCCTCGCCGACCAGGCCCGCACCATCCGCGTGCCCGTCCACGTCGTCGAGCTGATCAACCGCGTCGTGCGCGTCCAGCGCCGCATGCTGCAGGAGCGCGGGTACGAGCCCACCGCCGAAGAGGTCGCCGTCCACCTGGAGCTGACCCCCGAGCGGGTATTGGAAGTACTGCGCCTCGCCCAGGAGCCCGTCTCGCTCCACGCGCCGGTCGGCGAGGAGGACGACGTCGCCCTCGGCGACCTGATCGAAGACGGGGACGCCGCCTCGCCCATGGAGTCCGCCGCGTTCTTCCTGCTCCGCGAGCACCTGGAAGCCGTGCTGTCGACCCTCGGCGAGCGCGAGCGCAAGGTCGTGCAGCTGCGCTACGGCCTGGCCGACGGCAGGCCCCGCACCCTGGAGGAGATCGGGCGGATCTTCGGCGTGACCCGCGAACGGATCCGGCAGATCGAGTCCAAGACGCTCAACAAGCTGCGCGACCACGCCTTCGCAGACCAGCTCCGCGGCTACCTGGACTGAGCCCGGAGCCCGGAGCCCGGAGCCCGGAGCCCGGAGATCGCGGACGGGGTACGGAGAAGGGGTGCCCCCCCGTCCGGAGGGCACCCCCACAGCCAGCCGGCACGCCGACGCTAGTCGACCTCGGCCACCGCCTGAGCGAACTGCGCCGCGTACAGGCGCGCGTACGCGCCCTCCGCGTCCAGCAGCTCCTCGTGCGTGCCCTGCTCCACGATCGAGCCGTTCTCCATCACCAGGATCACGTCCGCGTCGCGGATCGTGGACAGCCGGTGCGCGATCACGAAGGACGTACGGCCGTGCGCCAGGCGCGCCATCGCCTTCTGGATCAGCACCTCGGTACGGGTGTCCACCGAGCTCGTCGCCTCGTCGAGGACCAGGATCACCGGGTCCGACAGGAACGCCCGGGCGATGGTGATCAGCTGCTTCTCGCCCGCGCTGACGCCCGCGCCCTCGTCGTCCAGGACGGTGTCGTAGCCGTCCGGCAGGGTGCGGATGAACCGGTCCGCGTGGGCGGCGCGCGCCGCCTCCTCGATCTCGGCGCGCGTGACCTCGCGCGCCGCGCCGTACGCGATGTTCTCCGCGATGGTCCCGCCGAACAGCCAGGTGTCCTGGAGCACCATGCCGATGGCGCCGCGCAGTTCCTCGCGGGTCATCTTCGCGATGTCCACCCCGTCCAGGGCGATCTCGCCGCCCGTGACCTCGTAGAACCGCATCAGCAGGTTCACGAGCGTGGTCTTGCCGGCGCCCGTCGGGCCGACGATCGCGACCGTGTGGCCGGGCTCGACCGTCAGCGACAGGTTCTCGATCAGCGGCTTGTCCGGCTCGTAGCGGAAGGCCACCTTGTCGAGCGTGACCTGGCCGCGGATCCGCTCCGGACGCTCCGGAACCTCGGCGTCCGGCTCCTGCTCCTCCGCGTCGAGCAGCTCGTACACCCGCTCCGCCGAGGCGACACCGGACTGCACCAGGTTCGCCATCGAGGCGACCTGCGTCAGCGGCATCGAGAACTGGCGCGAGTACTGGATGAAGGCCTGCACGTCACCGATCGACAGGCTGCCCGAGGCCACCCGCAGACCGCCGACGACCGCCACCAGCACGTAGTTGATGTTCGAGATGAAGAACATCACCGGCTGCATGATGCCGCTGACCAGCTGCGCCTTGAACGAGGCCCGGTACAGCGCCTCGTTCTGCTCGGCGAAGACCGCCGCGGACTCCTTCTGCCGGCCGAAGACCTTGACCAGCGTGTGGCCCGAGTACATCTCCTCGACGTGCGCGTTGAGCGCGCCCGTCGACTTCCACTGCGCCACGAACTGCGGCTGCGACTTCTTGCCGATCTTCGCCGCGACGAAGACCGACACCGGGATCGTCACCAGCGCGACCAGCGCCAGCAGCGGGGAGATCCAGAACATCATCGCCAGCACGCCGACGATCGTCAGCAGCGAGTTGAGCAGCTGGCCCATCGTCTGCTGGAGCGTCTGCCCGATGTTGTCGATGTCGTTGGTGGCCCGGCTGAGCACCTCGCCGCGCTTCTGCCGGTCGAAGTACGACAGCGGCAGCCGCGACAGCTTCGCCTGCAGCTCCTCGCGCAACCGGTACACGGTGCCGTTCATGATGTGGTTCGACAGCCGTGTCGCGACCAGCATCAGCAGGCCGGCGAGGGTGAAGACCACCAGCGCCCAGATCGCCACGGCCCCGACGGCACCGAAGTCGATGCCCTCGCCGGGGGTGAAGTCGGTGCCGGACAGCATGTCCGCCATCCCGCCCTCGCCCCTGGCGCGCAGCCCGTCCAGCGCCTGCTGCTTGGTGATCCCGGCCGGCATCTGCCGTCCGACGATCCCCGCGAAGACCAGGTCGGTCGCCTCGCCGAGGATCTTCGGGCCGACGACCGAGCAGCCGACGCTGCCGACCACGGCGACGACCATGCCCCACAGCTTGACCCGGTCCTGCGCGATCTGGCCCAGCAGCCGCTTGCCCGAGCCCTTGAAATCCATGGACCGCTCGGCCGGCCCCATCATCATCCGTCCTCCGGGCCCGCTCATGCGGCCTCCGCCTCCGTCAGCTGGGAGAGCACGATCTCCCGGTAGGTCTCGTTGTCGGCCATCAGCTCGTGGTGGCGTCCCTCGCCCACGACCTGGCCCTCGTCCAGCACGATGATCCGGTCGGCGTCGCGGATCGTGGAGACCCGCTGGGCGACGATGACCACCGTCGCCTCCTCCGTCTCGCGGGCGAGTGCCGCGCGCAGCGCCGCGTCCGTCGCGTAGTCGAGGGCCGAGAAGGAGTCGTCGAAGAGGTAGATCTCGGGGCGCTGCACCAGCGTTCGGGCGATGGCCAGGCGCTGGCGCTGGCCGCCGGAGACGTTCGTTCCGCCCTGGGTGATGGGCGCGTCCAGACCGCCCTCCAGCTCCGACACGAAGCCCTTGGCCTGCGCCACGTCCAGCGCGTGCCACAGCTCCTCGTCGGTGGCGTCGGGGCGCCCGTACCGCAGGTTGGAGGCGACGGTTCCGGAGAAGAGGTACGGCTTCTGCGGGACCATGCCGACCGTCTTGGCCAGCAGCTCCGGGTCGAGGCGGCGTACGTCCTCACCGTCGACCAGCACATCGCCGCCGGTCGCGTCGAACAGCCGCGGCACCAGGCCCAGCAGCGTGGACTTGCCGCTGCCGGTGGAGCCGATGACCGCGGTCGTCTCGCCGGGGCGGGCCAGCAGGTCCACCCCGCGCAGCACCGGCGCCTCGGCGCCGGGGTAGCGGAAGTCGGCACCGCGCAGCTCCAGCTGCCCGCGGGCGAGCAGCTTGCGCACGGGGTCGACGGGCGGGACCACGCTGGACTCGGTGTCCAGGACCTCCTGGACGCGCTCGGCGCAGACCTCGGCGCGCGGCACCATCATGAACATGAAGGTGGCCATCATCACGGCCATGACGATCTGCATGAGGTAGGCGAGGAAGGCCGTCAGCTGGCCGATCTCCATGCCCCCGCTGTCGATGCGCATCGCGCCGAACCAGATGACGGCGACGCTGGAGATGTTCACGACCACGATCACGGTCGGGAACATCAGCGCGAGCAGCCTGCCGGCCGCGAGGGAGACCCCGGTCAGGTCGGCGTTGGCCTCCCGGAAGCGGTCCTTCTCGTAGTCGTCGCGGATGAAGGCGCGGATCACGCGGTTGCCGGTGATCTGCTCGCGCAGCACCCGGTTCACGGTGTCCAGGCGGACCTGCATCTTGCGGAACAGCGGCCGCGTCCGGAAGACGATCGCGCCGACCGACAGGCCGAGGACGGGGACCACGGCCAGCAGGACGCCCGACAGCTTCACGTCGAGCGAGAGCGCCATGGCGATGCCGCCGATGC
This sequence comes from Streptomyces sp. NPDC051109, assembly GCF_044455885.1. Taxonomy (NCBI): domain Bacteria; kingdom Bacillati; phylum Actinomycetota; class Actinomycetes; order Kitasatosporales; family Streptomycetaceae; genus Streptomyces; species Streptomyces sp. NPDC051109. The sequence continues at coordinate 28,365 of NZ_JBITFF010000004.1, read as the reverse complement.
ACATGATCGGCGCCGAGACCATCAGCGTGAAGGTCATCAGGACCAGCATCTGGATCTGCTGCACGTCGTTGGTCGTACGCGTGATCAGCGAGGGCGCGCCGAACTGGCCGAGCTCGCGCGCGGAGAAGCTCTGCACGCGGTCGAAGACCGAGGCGCGGATGTCGCGTCCGACGGCGGCGGCGGTACGGGCGCCGAAGTAGACGGCGCCGATGTTGCACGTGAGCTGGACGAGGGAGACGCCGAGCATCAGCGCGCCGAAGCGCAGGATGTAGCCGGTGTCCCCGCTGACGACACCGTTGTCGATGATGTCCGCGTTCAGCGTGGGCAGGTAGAGGCTTGCACTGGTCTGCAGCAGTTGCAGCAGCACCAGGAGGGCAATCGGTTTCCGGTACGGACCCAGATGGGTCCGCAGAAGTCGTATGAGCACGCGCAGGCTCCGGTCGGCAAGATCGAGGGGGTTCGCTCCATCTTCGGCCACCGCGCGGCCGATCCCCACCGGTTTTCGCAAAGGCCGGTCAAAAGGAGTAGACCGGCCCCCGGGCCTACTCCAGCGGCAGTACGCCCCGCGCCCGAGCGGTCGTCGGGATGCCCGCCCGCTCGCGCCCGGTCGCCCCCTGCCGCCCGGCCGCTCAGCCCTGGAACGCCCCCGGGTGGATCTGCTCCCGCGTCGCGATGTACTGCTGGCGCACCGCCTGCCAGGCCGGGTACTCCTCGCCCGGCTCGAAGACCTGCGCCGCCGGACCCGGCCACACCGGCGGGGTGTGCGGGGCCAGCGTGCCCTGCTGCACCCCGAGCGCCCAGGCGGCCTGGCGCGCGGCGCCCAGCGCCGCGTAGTCGGCCGGCGCCGGCACGACGACCTGCGTCCCGAACAGCCCCGGAGCCGCGGCCTGTACGGCGGGCAGCTCGGCCGCCGCGCCCAGCAGGAACACCCGGCGGATCTCCACCCCGCGCGAACGCAGCACGTCGAGCGCGTCGACCAGTCCGCACAGCATGCCCTCGAACGCGGCCCGCGCCAGGTGCTCCGGCTTCATCGAGTCCCGCCGCAGCCCGGACAGGGTCCCGGCGGTGTGCGGCAGGTTCGGCGTCCGCTCACCCTCCAGGTACGGCAGGAGCACCAGGCCGTGCGCACCCGGCGTGGACTTCAGCGCGAGCGCGGACAGCCCCTCCAGATCGGTGCCGAGCAGCTCGGCGGTGCCGCGCAGCGCCCGTACCGCGTTGGAGGTGTTCACGACCGGCAGGTGCATGCCGCTGGCGTCGGCCAGCGAGGTGATCAGCCCGCCCGGTTCCGACAGCGCCTCGCGGTGCACGGCCATCACCGAGCCGGAGGCGCCCAGCGAGACCACCGCGTCGCCGGGGCCCAGGCCCAGCCCGAGCGCGGCGGCCATGGTCTCCCCGGTACCGGCGGATATCAGCAGCCCCTCCGGTGTCATACCGGCGGCCTCGGCCGGCCCGAGCACCTCGGGCAGCAGCGCCATGTGCCCGAGCGCCAGTTCGACCAGGTCGGGGCGGTAGGAGCCGGTGGCCGGCGACCAGTACCCGGTACCCGAGGCCCCGCCCCGGTCGGTGGTCCGCCGGGCCGGCCGGCCCAGCAGCTGCCAGACCAGCCAGTCGTGCGCGGACATCAGGACGGCCACCCGGCGGGCCGCCTCCGGCTCGGTGCGGGCCAGCCAGGCCAGCTTCGCCACCGGTTGTGCGGAGTGCGGGACGGACCCGACGGCCTCGGCCCAGGCCTGCCGGCCGCCGAGCGCCTCGATCAGGTCGGCGGCGGCCACCTGTCCGCGCTTGTCGTTGCCGATCAGGGCCGGGCGCACGAGGGCGCCCTGCTGGTCCAGGGGCAGCAGCCCGTGCTGCTGCGCGGAGACGCCGATGGCCTGTACGCCTTCGAGGAGCCCGCCGCCGGCGGCTTCGCCGAGGGACAGCAGCCAGGCCTGCGGGTCGGTCTCGTGGGGGTGGACGCTCTCGGGATCGCCCGCCGGCTGCGGATGCGGGGCGTACCCCTGGCGCAGCACGGCACCCGTGTCGGTGTCACAGACGACGATGCGAGTGAAGGCGGAAGAGCTGTCCAGCCCGGCGACTATCCCCATGCGGAGAATTCTGCCGCACGCCGGGGCGGGATCCGGCGCCCGGAGGCGCCGGATCCCGCCCGGTTGCGGCGGTTCAGGTGTTGCTGGTGCCCCACTCGTCCTCGGCGCCCCCGCCGGCCCGGTCGCGCAGTCCCCGTACCCGCCCGGCCAGGGAGGAGGGCACCGCGTCGCCGACCTTGTGGCTCACGGCGGCGTAGGCCTTCCCGGCGTACTGCCGGCCCGTGTGCCCGGCGGTCTCGGCGGCGTTGCGCACCGCCGGGTTCTGCGCGAGCTCGCGCGCGGACTTCTTCAACTGCTCGTAACGCTCACGTCCTGCGCGGGTTCCGAGGACGTATCCGAGGGCCAGTCCGACCACGAACGTGACCTTGTACCGCATGCCTGCCACCTTTCGTCGTGTGGTGCCCGGCCGGCTGGCGATACCGATTGGCGGAGCACCCCCCTGCTTGCGCTAATCTATGACTCGCAACGGGCGCTCGCCCCTCCAGCAAGGCCGGAGGTGGGCTGTTCGGTGCACCGCAGCAATCCCCTGTAGCTCAATTGGCAGAGCAGCCGGCTGTTAACCGGCAGGTTACTGGTTCGAGTCCAGTCGGGGGAGCGCAGTCCCCTGTAGCTCAATTGGCAGAGCAGCCGGCTGTTAACCGGCAGGTTACTGGTTCGAGTCCAGTCGGGGGAGCGTGAAAGAAGAGGACCTCACGCGAGGTCCTCTTTCTTTTTGCCCTGGTTTCGGAACCGGGCAGCCCTCAGAACGGTCTCCCTGAGCAGGCGAAGCCGATCATGCGAGGCATCCGAGGCAGGAGATCGTATGAGCGGCTATGCTGCGGCAGACGGCGCGCACACATGTACGCGCCACGCCGTGAAGGGGCGGTAGCTCAGCCGGTTAGAGCAGCGGACTCATAATCCGTCGGCCGTGGGTTCGAGTCCCACCCGCCCCACCGCGAGCCGCAGGCGAAGAAACGTTCTCGCTTGCGGCTTCGGCGTTTTCAGGGCCCGTCGTGGCCGCATTCCCCCCTGCCGCCCGCAGCTGCCGCTGCGACGAGCGCGAGCAGGTGCAGCCGACCGGGCAAAGACGTGTCCTGACGCTCGCCGAGAAGTGGCCGGTGGGCCGGGTGTTCCGCACGCGTGGCGATCACCACACGGAGGGCAGATCATGGGACTGCCGGTCGGTCCGGTCGGCGTCATCCCCGGCCCTGCCGGGAACGGCCCAGGAGACGAGGCGAGCACCTGCCTCTGCCGGACGCGAGCAAGCCCGGACCGCGCTGGAGAACGAGAACAGGTGATCGCTCATGTGCCGATGGCTCGCGTACTCGGGAACGCCGCTCCTGCTCGACACCATCCTGTACAAGCCCGCGCACTCGCTGATCGACCAGAGCCTGCACTCCAAACTGGGTGTGGAGACGACGAACGGCGACGGCTTCGGCGTCGGGTGGTACACGGAGGACGGCGGCGCTCCGGCGGTCCTCCGTGACGTGGGACCCGCCTGGAACAACCGCAACCTGCGGGAAATCGCGGACCACGTCCGCTCCCCCCTGTTCTTCGCCCACATCCGGGCGTCGACCGGAACGGCGGTGCAGCAGACGAACTGCCACCCCTTCCGGCACGGCCGATGGCTGTGGATGCACAACGGGGCCATCGCCGACTTCCACCTCATACGGCGCGAACTCGCCCTGCTCGTCGACCCCGCGCTGTTCAACGACATCGAAGGAACGACGGACTCCGAGATGATGTTCTACCTCGCCGTCACCTTCGGCCTGGACCAGGACGCGCCCGGCGCCGTCGCGCGGATGGCGGGAGTCGTGGAACGCGTCGGCCGGGAGCACGGGGTCGAGTTCCCGCTCCAGATGACGGTCGCCGTGACCGACGGCGTGAGCGTCTGGGCCTTCCGCTACTCCAGCAGGGGCGAATCCCGGTCGCTGTTCTACAGCAGCCGTGTGGACACCCTGCGCAAACTCCACCCCGACGTGGCCTTCTTGCAGGAGGTGTCCGACGAGACCCGCCTCATCGTGTCCGAACCCCTCGGCGACTTGCCCGGCGCCTGGAACGAGGTGCCCGAGAGCAGTTACGGCGTCGTGCGGCCGGGAGCGGACGCGATGTTCCCCTTCGCCCCACAGGCGGCCTGACGCCACGACCGACGCCTGTGCCCGCAGTCGATAGGAGACCGGCCATGAGGGAGTCGTTGTTCAACCTGGCAGTGGACTACCCACTGCTGAACATGTTCTGGACCATGATGCTGATCTTCATCTGGGTGCTCTGGTTCATGCTGCTCTTCCGGATCATCGGCGACATCTTCCGGGACGACGACTTGAACGGCTGGGCAAAGACGGGATGGACCGTCTTCGTCATCATCCTGCCCTTCCTCGGGGTGTTCGTGTACCTGATCGCCCGGGGGCGCGGGATGGGCGAACGCGAGCTGCGGCGGGCCCAGCGCAACGAGGAGGAGTTCCGCTCCTACGTACAGAGCGCCGCAGGCCCCAGTCAGGCCGAGGAACTGGCCCGGCTCGCCGAGCTCAGGGACCGGGGCGACATCTCGGCTGCCGAATTCGAGCAGGCCAAGGCCAAGGTCCTGGCGCCGTAGGCAGGAGCGGCGGAGCGGGCGTACGTACGGCGGTCCGCCGACTGCCCCCGCTCCGCCGTCACGGGCAGGCGCGTCACGGGCAGGCGGCGGCCGGGTCGTCGTGGACGAGCGCGCAGACCATCTGCGCGCCGCGCCCGTGATCGGGGTACGCCGTGAGCAGCTCGGCCTTGAAGTCGTTCCACTGCCGGGTGATCTCGGCGGTCGCCCCCGCCGTCGCGCGGCCGAAGTTGCCGCCCGTCTTCGAGCGGTCGGACGCGGCGGTGTCCTTGTTCAGGACCCGGTTGTGGGGGATGCGGCCGGCGCAGTCGGAGGGTTTGACGCCGGTGGAATCGATGTCGGTGTAGCAGCCGGTGGCGAGGTCCGCGGGGATGTGCTCGCGCGCCTCCCCGCTCCAGGCGGCGTCCTTCATGGCGCTGTAGCGGCGGATCTCGAAGAACGGCGCGGGGCCCGTGCGTTCCAGACCGGGCGGGTTGTCGGGGCCGATCGGGCCGGGGGCGGGCCGGTCGCTCCAGTTCGAGTGCGAGTAGAAGTCCTCGATCGGGTGCCAGCCGCGGCCGAGCTGTTCGAGCACGGAGCATTTGGCCCGCCCGGGCTTCCCGTCCCATGCGCAGGGGGAGGACAGGTCGCTCTGGTCGGCGCGCACCTTGCCGTCCGCGCCGACGAGGGCGTCCGCGGCCCGGACCGCGTTGCGGAAACGGGCGACGGAGGTGCGGATGCAGGCGAGGAGCTCGGTGGTGGCCTCGTCCCGGGAGCGGGGGTAGTCGGGGGCGTAGCGGGGGGCGAGGTAGTCGGCGTTGTCGCAGTGCAGGGGGCCGACGTCGAAGTAGGGGCGGTGGTCGTCGGCGTTGATCGCCCCGTCGCGGGCGTCGGCCATCGCCGTCAGCGTGGTCGGCTCCCAGGGCAGTGCGGCCCGGGTGATGCCCTCGTGGTTGTCACCGGTGAAGGCACGGGCGGAGCCGCTCGGCACGGCGGCGAGGGCGGCCGCCACGAGGGCCGCGACGGCTACGGATGCGGTCCGGGGCGGCCCGGTCGGCAGGCGGTGGGACATACGTGGCCTCCAGGCGGGCGGGGGCGCGGAGGCCGGGGCCCGACAGGCACCGACCGGGGCGATCGTCCCGGCCCCGGCGGGAGGACGGCGGCCGTGCTTCCATGCTGCGCGCCCCGCCCGGCCCCCGCATGCGGGCCGCCGCCCCCGTACGCGGGCAGCGGCTACGGCTCCGGCGAGCGCGGCTGGACCGACGGGATCCGCTGGGTGAAGAACAGGGCGATGAGCGCGGCCAGGGCCAGGATGGCGAGCGCCGCGCGCAGGCCGTCGAGCCTGGCGTCCGCGTTCGCGTCCAGTGCCGCCTCGGACAGCTCGGGGTTCACCCCCGCTGCGTCGAGGGCGGTCCCCAGCTGGGCGTCGGACAGGAACGGCGCGCCGCTCTGGAGCTGGACGGTCGCCTGGCTCGTGACACTGTCCGGGACCGCCGGGTTCGCCTCGATCGAGGTCAGGAAGGAAGTCGTGAGCGCGGCGATCATGATGGACCCGGCGAGGGCCGTACCGATCGAGGCGCCGAGGTTGGTGACGGCGTTCTGCACGCCGCCGACTTCCGCGCTCTGCGCCTGCGGTACCGCGGACACGGTGACCGACCCGAGCTGGGACGCCAGTGCGCCCATGCCGAGCCCGATCAGCAGGAGGGGGACGGTGACGACTTCCGCGCCGGCGTCCGCGTCGAGCGCGGCCATCAGGACCACCGCTCCCGCGAGCAGCGCGAAGATCCCGAGCCGCACCACTCGCCGCGGCGAGACGTCCGGGAGGAATCGCGGGATCAAGGTCGCGGCCGCCAGCAGGCTCACCGAGAGCGGCAGGAGGCGCACCCCGGTCTCCAGCGCCGACAGGCCCAGGGCGACGGACAGGTAGAGCGGGACGACGAAGAACACGCCCATCTGCACGAGGTACTGGAAGAAGAACATCGTCAGGCCGCCGGTGAGCTGCTTGTTCTGCAGCATGCCGGGATCGACGAGGGGATCCCGGCCCCGCTCGACGAGCTTGGCCTCCCACCGGAGGAAGAGCCAGAGCAGCGCCAGGCCCGCCAGCATCAGCCACGTCGTCAGCGACACCCCGAGCCACGCGGGCGCGTCGGGCTTCGGGCGGAACCAGCCCCATTCGTCGGACCGCAGCACGCCGTAGACGAAGGTACCGAGCCCGAGCGCGGAGAGGACGGCGCCAGTGAAGTCGATGCTCCGGCGCTCCCCGGGCGGCGCGTCCGCGACGCGGCGCGCGAGCAGGAGGATTCCGAGCACCACCACGACCTCTCCGGCGAAGACCCACCGCCAGGAGAAGTACGTCGTCGCGATGCCGCCGATGAGCGGCCCGACCGCGATCGCGATCGCCCCTGCCGCGACGACGAGCCCGTAGGCGGCGGGACGGCGTTCGACGGCGAAGTTACCGGCGACGAGCGCGACGATCGCCGGCAGGATGAGTGACGCCCCGATCCCCTCCAGGAACGCCCAGCCCACCAGCAGCACGGGCAGGTTCGGTGCGAGCGCCGTGGTGAGGGAGCCGGCACCGTAGATGCAGCAGCCGATCATGAACGCGCGTCTGCGGCCGATCAGCGCCCCGACCTTGCCGCCCGGGATCATGAACATCGCCATCACGAGGGTGTACGCCGTGATCGCACCCTGGATGCCCGTGACGGTCGTACCCACGTCCTCGGCCACCGTGGCGATGGAGACGTTCATGACGGAGCTGTCGAGGGCCATCAGGAACTGACCGGCCGCGAGCGTCACGAGGACGACTCGCGACTTCGCCGAACTCTCGGCCGTGCCCGTCGGGGATGACATGGACGCATGGTTCCAGCCGCCCGTGGGCCACCTGGACCGACCCGCCGCGCGGTCAGCCGGATGGGGGCGGCGACGAGCCGGACGGCGACGGGCCCGTGAGGCCCGGGCGTCCACAGCACCCGGTCGGCGGCCGCCCACCGGTCCTCCTGCCGGCCGCAGGCGCAGAAACGACTGCACCCGCGGCGTCGGCGTTCGCGCGGGATGTCTCGGCTGCCGGCCCGCCGGCCTGATGGCTAGAAGTTCTCCGTCTCGTCCGCCAAGTGGCGCAGTACGTCGTTCAGGTCCTGGCGGCGGGCGTAGGCCGCGCGTTGGCGGTGGGCGCCCGAGCCGTCGCGCAAGAGGCCTCCCAGGGTCTTGGCCGCGTGGTCGAGTTCGCCCGAGGCCGCGAGTTCCGGGGCGACCAGGTCCAGCAGAGCCTCCGCCAGGTCCGCCGCCGGGATCTCCACTCCCGTGTAAGGGTCGAGGCCGAACCCCTCCAGTCCGTCGTGGGCCGCCCGCCAGCGCGCGAGGTGCAGTACGTCCTCCCGCAGAGCGGGTTCGGGGCGCTGCTCCGCGATGTCCCGCAGGATCGTCGCCACCAGGGCGCGTACCAGCTCGGCCTGGAGGATCGCCGTATCGATGTCCGGGGACATGTCGGGCGCCCGGATCTCAAGCGTCGGCCAGTGCCCGGACGGGCGCAGGTCCCAATAGACCATCTTCGTGTCCAGGGCCGCCCCGGAGCCGAGCAGGGTCTGCACCGAGCGCCGGAAGTGGGCCGTGGACGTGAAGTGCGGGGGCAGGCCGGCCGACGGCCAGCCCGACCAGGCCATCGCCCGCCAGCTGGCGTGACCCGTGTCACGGCCGCCCCAGAACGGCGAGTTGGCGGCCAGCGCGATCAGCGTGGGCAGCCATGGTCTGACCCGGTTCGACACCGCCACCGCCGTGTCCACGTCGAAGGTGCCGATGTGGATGTGCCGGCCGCAGCTGACCAGGGTGTCGGTCAGCGCGCCGAAGCGGCGGTGCTGCTCGCGCTGGCGCGGCTCGTCGTCGGTCAGGTGCAGCGGCCCCTCCACAGCCACCACCGGCGAGGGCGCGGCCAGCAGCCGGCAGCCGTGGGCGCGGGCCGCCCGGGCGAGGGTGCGCCGCAGCGTGGCGAGCTCCGCACGCAGCACGGGCGCCGAGTCGGCGACGGGGGTGGAGATCTCCACCTGGTAGCGGGTGCCCTCGGGGTGCACTTCGTGGGGCAGGCCCGCGGCGGTGGCCAGGACGAGCGGGGCGGCCGGGACCACCCGGAAGGTGCGGGAGTCGACGAGGAGGAATTCCTCCTCGACGCCCACGGTCAGCGGGGCTGTGAGAGGGGTCGCGTGGACTCCGTTGTCCGCGCTGCCGGTGCTCGTGGTGCTGTTGCCAGGTTCGATCACTACGCCTCCCTGGACATACGAGTCGTTTCATCATGAGCGGAACGGCAGGGGAGGAGCGCACGTCGATTCAGTCAAATGTCGTGTGATAGTGGCGAGTTACCGGCAAGGACCGACCCGGTCTGAGGCCGCGGATCCGGGTGGGGCGACTGGTGCGCGTGCGCGAACGGGCCGGGACGCGGACGGGCCGGGACGCGACGGGCTCCCGGCCCGTTAATGCCTGGGGCGGCCGAGCGCACGCTGGTTATCATCCGCTGTGACCGGTACGAGCACCCCCACGCCCACCCCCGCCCGACGTCCGCCGCGCATATTCGCGGACCTGACCCCGCTGCGCACGTCCCCGGACTACCGGCGGCTGTGGGTCGGCGGCACCGTCTCCTGGATGGGCCAGGCGATGACCGCCCTCGCGATCTCGCTCCAGGTCTACGACATCACCCGCTCCAGCTTCTCGGTCGGGCTCGTCGGACTCTTCTCCCTCGTCCCGCTCGTCGTCTTCGGCCTCTACGGCGGGGCCATCGCCGACACCGTCGACCGGCGCAAGCTCGGCCTGTACAGCTCCCTCGGTCTGACGGCCCTGTCGATCGCACTGGCCGGCGCCGCACTCCTCGACTACCACCGGGTCTGGCTGCTGTACACGGTCGTCGCGCTCCAGGCGGTCTGCGGCGCCCTCAACGGGCCCGCCCGCTCCGCGATGATCCCGCGGCTGCTGCCGACCGAGCAGCTGCCCGCCGCCAACGCGCTGAACTCGGTCACGATGACCTCCGGGATGATGATCGGCCCGGTGCTCGGCGGGCTCATCGTCGGCTGGTGGGGCTACCAGGCCGCGTACCTGATCGACGCCGTGACCTTCTGCGCCGCGCTCTACGCGGTGTGGCGGCTGCCCGCGATGCTGCCCGAGCGGGAGGGCGGCAAGCGGGGGCGGGCCTCCGTACTGGACGGCCTGCGCTTCCTCGGCACCCGGCCGAACATCCGGATGACCTTCTTCTCCGACATGGCCGCCATGGTGCTGGCCCAGCCGAAGGCTCTGTTCCCGGCCATCGCCGTGCTCTGGTACGGCGGCGACGCCAAGACCGTCGGCCTGCTGGTGGCCGCGCCCGCCGTCGGGGCTCTGCTGGGCGGGCTGTTCTCCGGCTGGCAGGGCCGGATCCGCCGGCACGGGCTGGCGATCCTGATCTCCGTGGCCGCCTGGGGGCTGGCCATCGCCGTGTTCGGGCTGACCCGGAACCTGTGGCTCGGGCTGTTCTTCCTGGCCCTGGCGGGCTGCGCCGACACCATCTCCATGGTGTTCCGCTCCACGATGATGCAGGCCGCGACCCCGGACGAGATGCGCGGGCGCCTGCAGGGCGTGTTCATCGTGGTCGTCGCGGGCGGGCCCCGGCTCGGTGACTTCCTCGCCGGGACCGCCGCCGACCTGACCTCCCCGGCCGTGGCGATCACGGGCGGCGGCCTGGGATGCGTACTGGTACTGCTCCTGCTGGCCCTGCGCTGGCGCGGGTTCGCCCGGTACGACGCGAGGTCGCCGCAGGCGTGACGCCCGCGCCCGGACCCCCCGGCGGCGGCCGGGGCGGGTGTCAGGCCGGGGCGGGTGTCAGGCCGGTTCCAGGAGTACGGCCGCAAGGGTGCCGGTGACGATCTCCTCCCGGGGCAGCGAGAGGCCGAAATAGCGCTCCACCACCCCCAGGGCGGTGCGGTGGACCTCCCTCTCGTCCGCGTCCTCGTCCGCCGGGAGGCCCGCCGCGGTCAGCTCGGCATGCAGGCGCGAGGCCGTCTCGGGCTCTCCGTCGACGCCGTCATAGCCCCAAGAGCTGTCCAGGTGCAGGTTGAAGGAACCGAGGCGGACCTCGTCGCGGGTGTACGCGAACTGCGGCGGGACCGGCTTGCCGTTCTCCTCCTCGAACTCCAGGCGGCAGACGTCGACGCCGCCGCGGGAGATCGGCGATTCGTCCTCGAACTCGCCCATCCAGCCGCCGTAGGCGACCGCGTACGACCACTCGCCGCACCGGCCGTGGCGCAGGCCGATGCCGTCGAACCGGCTCCCGCACGAGTCGGCGATGAGCTCGACGAGATCGTCTCCGGTGAGGTTCCCGACCGGTACGGCGGTGTGCTCGGGGCCGTACAGGGTCTCCGTGAGCCGCACGACGAGCTCCTCCGGGGTGAGCCCGCGCGCCATGACCACGCTGTAGCCGCCGAAGGCGATCGACCGGGGTGCCGCCAGCCAGGTGATTCCGTCCGTCATGACGGACATTCTGGCCGAGGGCTGTGACAACGCCGGGGAGTCGGGTCAGGCGGGGCCGACCACGCCCCGCGCGACGCCCAGGGCGACCAGGTCCTGCGGGCGGATGCGGAGCTGGTCCGCCGTCGAGGGGGCCTCGGAGGCGGGGCGCTTGAGGATGGCCGCCGCCAGTTCGGGGGCGATCACCGAGAAGTAGCTGTCCGGGGTGACCCAGGTGTTGCCCGGCGCGGCCAGCGCCAGGGCTCCGCCCGAACCCCCCTCGCCGATCAGGAGGGTGGTCACCGGGACCGCGGCCGCCGCGACCGCCGCGAACGTGTCCGCGATGGCGGCTCCGGCTCCGGCGTGTTCCGCGGCGGCGTCGTTGGCCGCGCCGGGGGTGTCCACCAGGGTGAGCACCGGGATCCCGAGGCGGTCCGCGAGGCGGATCACGCGGGCCGCCGTGCGGTATCCGGCCGGGCGTGTGGCGGTGCCGCACTGGGCGGCGTACGCGACGGCCCGGCCCTCCCGCAGTCCGAATCCGCACAGCATCCCGGGATCCGTGCCGCCCGCCCGGTCCCCGGAGAGGGGCAGGCGGAGCGCGAAGTACGCGTCCAGGTACGCCTCGGCGCGCGGCCGGTCGGGGTGGCGGGCCTGCCGTACGGCGTCCCAGCCGGTCTGCGGGGGCAGGCCGCCGGGTGCACCGCCCAGCGCGGCCGGGGGCCCGACGGGTTCGGCGGAGCGGGGCGCGGCCAGGACGCGCAGCCAGTCGGCGAGGCGTGCGGGCAGCTCGGCGGGCGGGACGACGGCGTCCACGTGCCCGGCGGCGTACTGGCCCTCGGCGGTGTACGCAGCCGGGTCCGCGTCCGCCGGCCGCACCCGGGAGCCGGCGAAGCCGACCTGCGCACCGGGGAGCGCGAGCACGACGTCCGCCCCGGCGCCGAGGGTGGCCCAGCCGCCGCCGGTGGTCGGATCGCGCAGCACGGCGACCTGCGGGAGCCCGGCGGCCCGGGTCAGGACGGACTGGCGTGCCACGCGCTGGAGTTGGGTCAGCGCGAGCATGCCCTCCTGCATGCGGGAGCCGCCGGTGGCGATCAGCGAGACGAGGGGGAGGCGGTGCTCGCGAGCGTACGTGTACGCGGCTTCGAGCCGGTCTCCGGTGCGCTCGCCGAGGGAACCGCCGAGGAAGCCGAACTCGAAGGAGATCAAGGCGGCTTGGCGGCCGCCGATGAGGGCGGTTCCGGTGACGACGGACTCCTGTTCGCCGGTCCGTGCGGTGGCCCGGGCGCGCGAGTCGTCGTAGCCGGCCCAGGCGAGGGGGCCGTCCGGGGCGGACACCCGCTGCGGGGAGGGGAGTTCGGCGAAGCTGCCGGGGTCGGTCACGGAGGCGATGGCCGCGCGGGCCGAGAGGCGGGTCGTCGTCACGGGATCACCCTATGGGCCTCCTAGGGCAACGGAAAGGCGAGCTTGAGGGCGTAGGCGGCGACCAAGCCGTAGCCGAGGCGGAAGGTCCAGGCGCGCGCGGCGGGGGAGATCCGGCGGCCGGCCGCGGCGCCGAGGGCGACGAGGGTCTGCTGCCAGAGGAGGGACGCGGCAGCGACGCCGCTCAGGAAGGCGGCGGCGGTGGCGGGGGCGGTGAGGGTGGAGGCCTGGGCGGTGGTGAGGGCGGCGAAGTAGAGGGCGGTGGTGGGGTTCACGGCGGTGAGGGCGACGTACCGGGCGAACGCCTTGGCCGGTCCGGGCCCTGCCCCGGCCGCCGCCGGGGGCGGCTGCGGAGCCTCGGACGCCGGCGGGGCCGGGAGCGCACGGCTGCGGTAGAGGGCGTGGGCGGCGATCGACAGGAGGACCGCCGCCGACAAGAGGCGGATCCAGGCCTCGACCGGGGCGACGTGGGAGGCCACCCAGGGGCCGAGGGCCGTGGCCAGGGCCGCGTAGGCGAGGTCCACCGCGGCGATGCCCGCCGCCGCGGCCATCGCCGTACGGCGGTGCCGTATCGCCTCCTGGAGCAGCAGCACGCTCATCGCGCCCATGGGCATCGCCACGCCCAGGCCCGCGACCGCCCCCGACAGCGCGGGGGAGAGAAATCCGTTCATGGCGACGAGGGTGGACGCAAGGGCATCGGGTGCAGCAGCGCTTATCGGCCCCGACTGCGAGAATCGCGGTATGGACCGTCTCGACAGGGAAATCCTCGGCATCCTGCAGCAGGATGCGCGGATCTCGTACCGCGACCTCGGCGTCCGCGTCGGGCTCAGTGCCAATGCCACCGCCGACCGGGTGCGCAGGATGCGGCGGGACGGGGTGATCCGCGGGTTCACCGTCATCGTGGATCCGGCCGCCGACACCCGCGGCGGGCTGGTGGTCTTCATCGACCTGAGCCTGCGCCAGGACACCACCAACGAGGAGTTCGAGGCGCGGGTGGTCACGCTTCCCGGGATCACCGAGGTCGTACACGTGACGGGGGAGTACGACTACCTCGTACGGGCCCGGGCCGCCGATCCCGCCGCGCTCGACGCGCTGCTGCGCCGGCTCAAGCGCGAGGCCGGCGTGGCGCAGTCCAGTACGCGGATCGCGCTCAAGGGCGCGCACGCCCCGCGGACTGACCCGGCCCGAGCCGGAGAACCCCCCTAGAGCGCCGACTCCCACTCCAGCGTCGTACCCCGCGCGCCCGACTCCGTGCGGCCGTCGTCCGTGACCGTCAGGCGGACGCGGGCCGGGGTCGCGGCCACCGTGACGTCGATCGACGTGGTCTGCGCGCGGCGGTGGGCCGCGGCCAGGGCTCCGCGCAGTGCGGAGAGGAGGTCGCCCGCCACCGGCTCCGGGAGCAGCGCGTCCACCGCGCCCGTGAAGTGCACCGACGGCTGGAATCCCAGCAGGACCGCCGCCCCGCCGGTCTCCCGCAGGACCCGGCCGCGGAACGTCGTCGGGGCGTCGGTCGGCGGCTGCTGGAGGGCGAAGATGGCGGTGCGGACCTCCTGGATGGTGGAGTCGAGCTCGTCCACCGCCCGGCCGAGTTCGTCGCCGACCGTGTCCCCGGCCGGCGCGGACGCCGACCGCTTCTTCGTGCTCTCCAGCATCATCTCCGTCGCGAACAGCCGCTGGACCACCAGATCGTGCAGGTCCCGGGCGATCCGGTCGCGGTCCTCGTAGATCGCCAGCTGCTCGCGGTCGTGCTGCGCGTCGGCGAGCACGAGGGCCAGCGCGGCCTGGGAGGCGAACTGCGAGGCCAGCAGCCGGTCCACGGCGTCGTACGGGCGCCCGCCGCGGGTGCGCGGCAGGGCCAGGGTGCCGATGAGCTGGCCGCCGCTCTGGAGCGGCAGCATCATGCTCGGGCCGAATCGTTCCCGCACGTGCGTGGTCATCCGGGGGTCCGTCGCCGAGTCCTCTATGAAGACCGGTTCGCCGCCGAGGAGTTGCACCAGGACGGGTGAGCCGGGGGCGATCGCCGTCCCGACCAGGTCCCCGGGGTCCCCGTGCGTGGAGGCCGCCACGATCTCCATGCCGCCCTCCGGGGTCGGCTGGAGCACCACCCCGGCCGCCGCGTCCGCGAGCAGCCGGGCCCGTTCGGCCACGCACATCAGCGCGTCGGCGGCCGGGCGGCCGGCCAGCAGGGTCGTGGTGACCGCGGCGGCGCCCTCGATCCAGCGCTCCCGGCGGCGCGCCGTCTCGTACAGCCGGGCGTTGCCGATCGCTATCCCCGCCTGGGAGGCCAGGACGCGTGCCAGCGCGAGGTCCTCGTCCGTGAACGCCCCGCCGCCCTGCTTCTCGGTGAGGTAGAGGTTGCCGAAGACCTCCGTGTGGACCCGGATGGGGACGCCCAGGAAGCTGCGCATGACGGGATGGCCCGGCGGGAACCCCGCCGAGCGCGGGTCCTCGGTCAGGTCCTCGAGCATGAGCGGGCGCGGATCGGTGATCAGCGCTCCGATCAGGCCCGTACGCCCGTCGGGCAGCCGGGGGATCGCGGCGCGCTCCGCCTCGCTGAGCCCGGCCGTGTAGAGCTCGGTCAGCCGGAGGCGCTCGGGGTCGATGACCCCGAGCGCTCCGTACCGGGCCTCGCACAGCTCGGCCGCCGAGTCCACGATGTGCTGGAGGGTGGCCTGCAGCTCCAGGTCGGAGTCGACGCTGAGCACCGCCTCCAGGAGTACGGGCAGACTGGCCCGTTCCGCGGGACCGGCCGGCTCGGGCGCCGCGTTCGTCATTCGGCCAGCGGGTTGAGGACCATCGGGGCGATCTTCCCTTCCAGCATCATGCCGAGGCCGAGCACGGCGCACACGTCCGGCCGTTCCGCGATGGCGACGGGCATGCCGGTGGCGTCGCGCAGCATCTGGTCCAGGCCCGGCAGCAGGGCGCTGCCTCCCACCATCATGATCCCCCGGTCCGTCAGGTCGGCGACCAGGTCCGGCGGGCAGTCCCGGAGGACCTTGCCGATGCCGTCGAGGACGGCGGTCAGCGGGGTGTGGATGGCGTCCCGGACGGCGGCGGTGTCCACGTGGACGGAGCGGGCCAGTCCGGTGGCCACGTCGCGGCCGTGGATGAGGGTGGAGGCGGGGCCCCCGCCGGTGATGCCGTTGCCGTGCAGGGCCACCTGGAGCGGCCGGACGGCCTGGCTGGGCAGCATCAGTTCGTGCGCGTGGCGCAGGTGCTGGACGACGGCGTGGTCGATGGCCTCGCCGCCGACCGGGATCCGCTGGGCGGTCACGATCGAGCCGAGGGAGAGGACGGCGACCTGCGTGGCGGCGGCCCCGCACACCATGATCATCGTCGCGGTCGGCTGCTCCACGGGCAGGCCGCAGCCGACGGCCGCCGCGATCAGGGTGTCGACGAGTTCGACGCGCCGGGCGCCGAGGCCGACCATCGTCTCGACGGCGGCCCGCTGCGCGAGCGGGTCGGCGTCGTGCGGGGTGCAGGCGGCGGCCCGCAGCCGGGGCTTGCGGCGCAGGGCGCGGCGCAGCTTCTCGCCGAGCAGGTGGCGCAGCATCCGCTGGGCCATGTCGATGTCGACGACGGTGCCGCCGGAGACGGGGCGTACGACGCGGATGTAGTCGGGCGTGCGGCCCGTCATCCGTTCGGCGAAGGACCCGACCGCGATGAGCGCGCCGGTGCGGGTGTTGACGGCGGCGACGCTGGGCTCGTCGACCACCAGGCCGGCGCCCTTGACGTACACGCGGGTCCTGGCTGCTCCCAGGTCGACGGCGACGTGGCAGCGGCGCAACTGCTCAAGACTGACGGTCACGGCAGATCCTCCCGAGAGCGCTGGTGCAAGAGTCCGGCGACTGCCGGTTGCATTTCATATCTTCTCGGGCGAATGGGTCGTACCGCCCGTTGGGCTGCTCCGGCCGGGTGTGTCGCACGGGGCGAGGGGTGCTGCACGGGGGTGGATTTCTGTACCGACAGGCAGCACGATGCCGCCACTGACCGCGCTACTCGCGCGTAACAAGGTAAAGGCGACCTCATGCTGACGCCCCGCCAGAAACTGCTCGGGCTCCTGACGCTCTGCCCGGCGCTGCTCGCCCCCTTCCCGGCCCGGGCCGCCACCCCTGTGCAGCCGCACAACCCGATCGTCTTCATCCACGGCTACAACGCGGATCCGGGCGTCTGGGGCGGCCTGCGCGAGGACCTGCGCGCCGCCGGGTACACGGACTCGGAGCTCTTCTCCTGGGGTTATGACACGCACCGGTCCGTCAACGAGGTCGTGGCCGGGCAGCTCGGCGCGTACGTCGACCAGGTCCGCCGCCAGACGGGCGCCGCGAGGGTCGACATCGTGGCGCACTCGCTCGGCTCGCTGGTCGGCCGCTGGTACGTGAAGTTCGGCGGCGGCACCGCCACCGTGGACCACTGGGTGTCGCTGGCCGGCCCCAACCACGGCACCTCCACGGCGTGGGCCTGCGCCCTGTGGGACCAGGCCTGCCGGGACATGACCCCCGGTTCGTACGTGGTGAAGAACCTGAACGCGGGGGACGAGACCCCGGGCGCGGTGAAGTACGCGACGTTCTGGTCGAACTGCGACGAGGTCGTCAACCCGGACGACAGCGTCCCGCTCGTCGGGGCGGCCAACACGCCGGTCGGCTGCCTGGGGCACAACGACCTCTTGGGGGACGACGCCACCTCGGCGGGGGTCAGGTCCTTCCTCGCCTCGTAGGGCCCGCCGCTCAGGGCGCGGCCCGGACCTCGGCCCCGTCGACCGCGACGCGCTGGAGCAGGCCGTACGTGAACTCCGCCACGCACGGCCGCCCCTGCGCACGGAAGGCGAGGCGCCACCGGGTCGGCGCCGTCCCCTCCATCGGGCGCACCGGGGCGAAGGCCCGCGCCACCTCGTCCACCGTGGCCGACCAGGGCAACAGGTCCTGCGGCGTCTCCAGTACGGGCCCGTGCGCACCCGGGGCCCGGACCAGCCACTCGTTCCACACCGCCCCGTCCGGTGCGGCCAGCACCTCGAAGCGCAGGTCCGGCCAGAGCGGCACCGGCCACAGCAGGGCCTCGCACCGCAGATCGCCGATGGCGCGGGCGGCCGTGGACTCGGGGGGCCCGAGCACCGAGCGGTAGCGGGCCAGCGCACCGCGCGAGCGGGGCGAGCGGACCATCGCCTGCCAGCGCTTGTTGGCCTCCCGCTGCTCGGCGAGCGAGGCTCCCAGACGCCGGCGCGCCGCCTCGGCGAGGCCCGGCTGGAAGTCCGCCATCCGACGCAGCAGCACCAGCTGGAAGGCGGCCGGACCGAAGGTTCCCGAAGGCGCGGACGGTGTCATGGAGGCCACGATTCCACACAGGACCTCCACGAACCCGCGATACGGATGTTGCGCGGAACCACGTAGCGTGCGGACGTCATGGACTACTGCCACGCGTGCCGGAGGCATCTGAACGGCGCCCTGGCGTGCGCCGGCTGCGGAACCCCGGTCGAGTACCTGCCGCCCGCCGCGCCCGGGGGGTCGGCCGTGCCCGCCGCTCCCTACGGCTCCGTACGGTCCGAGGGCGGCGCCCCGCTCGCGGACCCGTTCGCGGACTCGCTCGTCGTGCTGTCCGGTGCCGACCGGAGCGGCCGGGCCGGGGCGCGGCGCCGCGCCACGCACCGCAGGCGCCGCCGGACCATGCTGACGCTCGGGATGGGCCTGGTGCTCGCGGTCGGGGGCACGGTCGCGCTGGCCCGGATCGTCACCGAGGGGCAGAAGAGCGACAGGGCCGCACAGGTGGAGCTCACCGACGGGAACGGCCCGCAGGATCCGGGTCCGCTGCCGAGCGGCAAGGGGACTCCCGCCGCGCCCACGGCACTGAAGCCGGTGAAGGCGTCCGGGTCCGCGAAGGCCACCGCGGGCGCTACGCAGCCGGGCGGGCCCGAGGCCTCCGCCGAGGGGTCCGCGCAGCCGGGTCCGACGGCGTCGGCCTCCGCATCGGGGAAGCCGGGGCCGACCAAAGGGGCCACCGGGCCGGGACCGTCCGTAAAGCCGAGTCAGTCGGGGAAGCCCTCGCCGAGCGCTTCCGGGTCGGCGCAGCCGCCGTCGCCGAGCCCCAGCCCCGCGCCGACCAAGACCGGCTGCTGGTTCATCTTCTTCTGCTGAGCGGCCGGGCGCTCAGCCCAGCATCCGCTTGAGCAGATCCCGCAGGACCGCCCGCTCGGCCGTGGACAGTCCGGCCAGCGGTTCGCGGGCGAAGTCCAGCGACTCGCGCAGCCGGTCCGCGGTCTGCAGGCCCTCCGGCGTCGGGGCGGCCAGCTTCACCCTGCGGTCCGCCGGGTCCGGCCTGCGCTCGACCAGGCCGCGCGACTCCAGCCGGTCCACGATGCCCGTGATGTTCGAGGGCTCGCACTTCAGCTGCTGCGCGATCCGGCGCATCGGCATCGGCTCCAGGGACAGCAGGTTCAGCACCCGCGCCTGGGCGCCGGTGAGCTGGTGGCTGGCTGCCGCGTCCTCGTACTCCTCGTGGTAGCGGGCCACGACGGAGCCGATGAGCTCGACAACCTCAAGGGTCAGGGGATCTGCGCGACGACTGGGCATGGATCCAGCGTACCCACTTACTTGACAACATGAAATATCCAGGCGCATGGTTGTTTCACCTACTGAAGTATTCGTCGATTCCTCGATTCGGGAGCGCACATGTCTGAGATCCCTGCCGTCAGCCGCGAGTGGCACCTCGTCCGCCGTCCGCAGGGCTGGCCCGTCGCCGAGGACTTCGCCCTGCGCGAGGTCGAGGTCGCGGCTCCGGCCCCCGGCCGGATCCTGGTGCGCAACCTGCACATGTCCGTGGACCCCTACATGCGCGGCCGGATGAACGACGTGAAGTCCTACGTCCCGCCGTTCCAGCTGGACAAGCCGATGGACGGCGGCGCGGTCGGCGAGGTCGTGGCCTCCGCCGCCGAGGGCTTCGAGGTCGGCGACCACGTGCTGCACGGCCTGGGCTGGCGCGAGTACGCCGACGTGCCCGCGCAGCACGCCACCAAGGTCGACGCCTCGCTCGCCCCGCTCTCCGCCTACCTCGGCGTGCTCGGCATGCCGGGCCTGACCGCCTACGCCGGCCTCTTCGAGGTGGCCTCCTTCAAGGAGGGCGACTCCGTCTTCGTCTCCGGCGCGGCGGGCGCGGTCGGCAGCCTCGTCGGCCAGTTCGCGAAGATCAAGGGCGCCGCCCGGGTCATCGGCTCGGCCGGCTCGGACGAGAAGGTGACGCTCCTCACGGAGAAGTACGGCTTCGACGCCGCCTTCAACTACAAGAACGGCCCCGTCGGCGAGCAGCTGAAGGAGGCCGCCCCCGAGGGCATCGACGTCTACTTCGACAACGTCGGCGGCGACCACCTGGAGGCCGCCATCTCCTCCCTGAACGTGCACGGCCGCGCCACCCTGTGCGGGGCGATCGCCCAGTACAACGCGACCGAGCCGACTCCCGGCCCGCGCAACCTGGCCCTGGTCATCGGCAAGCGGCTGCGCCTGCAGGGCGTGCTCGTCGGCGACCACGCCGGGCTCCAGCCGCAGTTCGTCCAGGACGTCGCCGGCTGGCTGCGCTCCGGTGAGCTCGTGGCCGACGAGACCGTCGTCGAGGGCGTGGAGAACGCGACCGAGGCCTTCCTCGGCATGCTCCGCGGTGACAACACCGGAAAGATGATCGTTTCTTTCACCGGCTAGGCTCACCCCACGCCGTCGTGATCGTGGGCGCGAGTCACGGCGATTACCAGGAGGATCTCTTCGCATGTCCATCCAGCAGTCCGACGTCCTGTACACCGCCGTCGCCACCGCCGAGAACGGCCGTGACGGCCGCGTCGCGACCACCGACGGCCAGCTCGACGTCGTCGTGAACCCGCCGAAGGAGATGGGCGGCAGCGGCGCCGGCACCAACCCGGAGCAGCTGTTCGCCGCCGGCTACAGCGCCTGCTTCCAGGGCGCGCTCGGCGTCGTCGCCCGCAACGAGAACGCGGACGTCTCCGGTTCGACCGTCACCGCCGAGGTCGGCATCGGCAAGAACGACGACGGCTTCGGCCTGATCGTCAAGATCTCCGCCTCGATCCCGAACGTGGACGCCGCCACCGCCAAGGACCTCATCGAGAAGGCCCACCAGGTCTGCCCGTACTCCAAGGCGACCCGCGGCAACATCACGGTCGAGCTCGCCGTCTGATCCGGCTCGCGCTCGCCGAAGGCCGCATCCCGCTTCCGCGGGGTGCGGCCTTCGCCGTGTCCGGGGCCCGTTCTAAGCTGGACCCATGCGTGATCTTGCGGGGGGATTCGGCTATCTGCTGGCCGGACAGAGATGGGTGCTGCGACACGGCCGCTGGCTGGGCTTCGGCCTGCTGCCGGGGCTGGTCTCCCTCGTGTTGTACGCCGGGGCGCTGATCGGGCTCGGCTACGGCGCCGACGACCTGACCGCCTGGGCCACGCCCTTCGCCGACGACTGGTCCGCGCCGTGGCTCGGGCTGTTCCGCGGCTTCCTGACCGCCCTCGTCTTCTGCCTCGGCCTGTTCCTCGCGGTGATCACCTTCACCGCCGTGACCCTGCTGATCGGCCAGCCGTTCTACGAGTCCCTCTCGGAGGAGGTCGACCGCAGCGAGGGCGGCGACGCCCCCGAGTCCGGGCTGCCGCTCTGGCGGGAGCTGTGGGTCTCGGCCCGGGACAGCGTGAAGGTCCTGGTCCGGGTGCTGCTGTACGGGATCCTGCTCTTCGCGCTCGGATTCATCCCGGTGGTCGGGCAGACCGTGATCCCGGCGATCGGGTTCTGCGTGTCCGGGTTCTTCCTCGCCGAGGAGCTCACCGCCGTCGCGCTCGCGCGGCGCGCAGTGGAACTGGGCGACCGGCTCGCCCTGCTGCGGACGCGGCGGATGCTGGTGCTCGGTTTCGGCGTCCCGCTGGTGCTGGCCTTCCTGGTGCCGCTGGTGGCGGTGTTCCTCATGCCGGGCGCCGTGGCCGGGGCGACCCTGATGGTCCGGGACCTGACCGGGGAGGACGCGGCCCCGGAGGCCGGAGCTGCGGAGTCCGGGGCTGATGCCGGTGCGGGCGCGGGCGCGCAGGCTCCGGCCGGGGGATTCGGACCGCCGCCGCCCGCCTACTCGTAGCCCTAGGGCTGCGCGCGGGGTTCCACCCACAGGGCCTCGCCGACCGCGCACAGGTCGCCGTCCGCGGTGGCCAGGGCCGTGCCCACGCGGTACTTGCGGCCCTCGCTGCCGAGCAGCCAGGCGTACGAGACGAGGCCGGCGCCGACCGGCACCGGGCGCAGCAGCCGCGCGGTCAGGGCTGCCGTGACCGCCCCGGCCCGCCGGTCGTCGAGCAGCCGCCCCGCCGCGTTGCCCGGGCAGTCCAGCGCGCCCCACACCAGCTCGGGCGGCAGCAGTCCGTCCGCACCGCCGAGTGCCGGACCCGGGGTCCAGGCGGCGGCGACCAGCGGGCCGCCGGAGACCCGGCCGCAGTGCAGGCGCAGTCCGGTGTCGGGGGTGCGGTGCAGACCGCAGCCGAAGCAGTCGACCATCCCGTCCGGGGGCGCCGCCCGGTAGGCGTCCGCCGCCGCCGAGGCCTGTTCCCAGGTCGGGGGCTCGGGGGCCTCCGCGGCCGGCTCGGCGGGGCTCGCCGTCGCCAGCAGGAGCTCGCCGTCCACCAGCCGGGCGCCGCCGTCGGAGGTCGGGGCGAGCCGCACCGGGGAGTCCGTGGGCACCGGCCGGCGGAAGTCCACCCGTACGGTCTTCGCGGCCGCCCGCGCGGCCAGCACCCCGGCCACGTAGCCGCCGAAGGCCACACCGGGATATCCGCTGAGGCGGGCCGGAACCGTGATCGTCTCGAAGTCCGTCATGCCCGACACCCCATCACACACGTCGTCCTCGTCACAGGTGTGGGCCGGGCGGCCCCGCAACTATCGTGGCGGCCCGTTCGTCCTCCATCCTGGAGAGACGCGTACCGCGCGCAGGGGCTTCGGAGGTGGCCGGATGGCCGAACAGCCGTGGGGGCAGCCGTACCCGGTCCGCCCGCAGCAGACGTACGGGCAGCCGTGGCAGCCCGCGCCCACCGCGCAGTCCGCGATGCGCGCCTCGAACACCGACCGGGACCGGACGGTGGACGTGCTCAAGGCCGCGTACGCCGAGGGCCGGCTCTCCCGTGAGGAGTACGGGCAGCGCTTCGACGCCGCGTACAAGGCGCAGACGTACGGCCAGCTCGCGCAGCTGGTCGCGGACCTTCCGGCCGGGCCGATGCCGGGCCCGTTCGGCGCGGCCGCGGCGGGGCTGCCCGCCGCGTACGGGCCGGTGCCGATGCCGGTTCCGCCGCCCATGCCGTTGCCCGCCCGCCGGGTCAACGGGATGGCGATCACCGCGCTCGCGCTCGGCGTGCTGAGCCTGCCGACGCTCGGCGCCGCGGGCCTGGGCGCCGTCGCCACCGGGCACGTCGCCAAGGCGCAGATCCGCGCGCGCGGCGACGAGGGCGACGGGCTCGCGACGATCGGCCTGGTGCTCGGCTGGCTGTCGGTGGGCGGCTGGGTGCTGCTCTTCCTGCTCGCCGGGTTCGGGGCTCTCAACTGACCGGGCCGTCCCGGTCGGCCGCCGCCGTTCCGGGACCGGTGGCCGTCAGCGGCGGACCGATAGTATGCGTGGCGGCAAGAGCCGAGGCTGTCCCACACCGTCCTTGAGTCCGCTTGCCCGCCGCCGTCGTTCGGAGCCGTCGGAGCTTCCGGGTGCCGAAGCCGTGGGCCCGGAGCCGGGCAGTGGATCGCCGAGAACGACGACCGGCCGTCGCGCCGAGCACCGACCAGCAGTAGGGACACCGTCAGTGACAGTCAGTACCGAGGGGTCGGCGGCCGTGCGCCCCGTTCCCCCGAGCGGGCCGGCCGCGAACGCCCCCGGCAGCTCGAAGTCCTCGGATGCGGACCGGGCCCCGCGGCGCGCCCTGCGCTCCCGAGGCGGGCTCCTGCTGCTGGAAGCCGCCGTGGCGTTCGCCGCGGCACTGGTCCTCCCGCTGCTGGCACGCGGCCTCAAGCTCAACCCGCTCAACCGGATCGCGCAGGTCAGCGGCCTGGCCGCGATCCAGCTGCGGTTCGCGCTGATCGGGCTGCTCCTCATCGCCGCCGTGGTGCTGGCGATGCGGCTGCGCGGCGGCCGTCACTTCGACCTCGCCACGCGCCTGGCCGCCGCGGGCCTCGCCGGCCTGGCCAGCGGCTTCGTCGCGGCGGGCGCCGTCGTCGCGCTGCTGGGCACGCCGTGGCCGATGTTCGGCCTCAACGGCGACAGCGGCCGCATCGTCGAATGGGCCCACGCCGTCGCGAACGGGCAGCCCTCGGGTTCGCCGGTCTACCCGCCGATGCCGCTCTACACCCTCGGCTACTACGCCGAGTGGTTCCACGGCGGCAACACCGCGTACGCCTTCAAGGACCTCCAGATCCTCGGCGCCGCCGCCTTCGGCCCGCTCGTCTACCTCGCCTGGCGGATGCTGCTGAGCCCGCTCCGGGCGCTGGCCTTCGGCGTCGTGCCCGCCTTCGCGCTGATCGACTCGTACAAGCCGTACAGCCAGACCGTGCTCGTCCTGCTGGTCCCGGTGCTGGTGGCCATGGTCGTGGCGCTGCGCCGCAGCGGCACCGAGGGCTGGCGCCCGCTGCTGCTCAAGGGCGCCGGCTTCGGCGCGGTGCTGGGCGTGCTGTTCCTCACGTATTCGGGCTGGTTCCTTTGGAGTGCGGCCGGCGTGCTGTTCGCCGCCCTGCTGTACTTCCCGTGGAAGACCGGCCGGCTCAAGGGCGCGGCGTTCATGGGCAGCGCGCTGGCGGCGTTCCTGGTGGTGGCCGGGCGCTACCTGATGGTCATGCTGAAGGAAGGGCAGACCACCAAGGACTACAACTTCCGCTTCGACAACTTCACCGACCCGGCCTACTACCTGATGTGGCGCACGGACATGCCCGGCAAGGTGGGCGACTGGCCGCCGCCGGGGGAGTTCGGCGGGGTCGGGCTGTTCGCCCTGGTGACCTTCGTGTGCCTGGGAGCCGCGATCTGGCTGGGCCTGCGCAAGCCGCTCGTCGTCACCATCGCCGCGATGTTCATCAGCGCGTGGATCATGCGCATGTTCATCGCCTCGCACATGTACGAGACGCAGACGGTCCAGCTGTACACGCGCACCAACAACCAGCTGCTCTACTGCGGGCTGATCCTGTGCGCGCTGGTGGCGCACCTGGTCTCGCTGAAGTCGGCCGAGCGGCGCACGGCGTCCGAGGCGACCGCGCCCGCGTCCGAGGCGACCGAGCCCGGGTCGGAGGCGACCGCGGCCGTCGGCGGCGCGCCCGCGGCCGCCGCCGTCCGTACCGGCTTCCCCGGCCGCGAGGGCGCAGTGATCGGCACCCTGTGCGCCCTGCTCCTGCTGCTCGGCACGGTTTCCTCTTCGATGTCCGACCACTACATGCCGGCGCAGGACGGCACCTACCGGATCCTGCCCTGGGTTTCGCACACCGTCCGGCAGCAGGACGGGAAGTGCCCGAAGTTCGCGCCGAAGGGCGAGTGCTCCAAGGACGGCGACCAGAGCTGGCTGAGCTACATCCGATGATCAGAAGGAAGCGATGATCTCCGCACTGACGCGCCTGGCCGACTGGTCGGCCCGGACCCCGAAGCGGCTCTGGGCCATCGCCTTCGCGCTGTTCTTCACGCTCGCGGCCTCCTGGTCCGCCGCCACCCCGCTCGGCGGCTCCCCGGACGAGCACGCCCACTTCATCCGCGCGGCCGCCGTCGCCCGGGGCCAGCTCGGCGGCCCCGAGGTGATGGTCCCGCACATGGTGGCGGGCATCGAGGGCAAGTTCGCCGAGACCGGCGTGCAGCTCCCCGAGTGGTACAAGCCGCTGCCCAAGCAGCACGAGTGCTACGCCTGGCACGAGGACAAGCCCGCCTCCTGCGCGCCCGCGATCGGGCACTCGGAGAAGACCGTCCAGGTCACCACCGCCGCCGGCCGCTACCACCCGGCGTACTACCTCGTGACCGGATGGCCGAGCCTGCTGGTCGACGGCCCGAAGGGGCTGTACCTGATGCGGCTGATGTCGGCGGCGCTGTGCTCGGCGCTGCTGGCCAGTGCCGTGGTCACGGCCGCCGAGTGGCGGCGCCGGCGCTCGGTGGCGCTGCTCGGCGTGTTCACCGCGGCCACGCCGATGGCCCTGTACATGGCCGGCATGGTCAACCCCAGCGGAGGTGAGATCGCCGCGGGCATCCTCGTGTGGACCGCCCTGCTGTCGATCCTCATGTCACCCGATCCGCGGCTGCTGGGCCGGCGGCTGGCCCGGGTGGGCATCGGCGGGCTCGTGCTGATCAACATCCGCCCGCTGGGGCTGATCTGGTTCGCCGGTGCGGTCTTCTTCGGCCTGCTGCTCGCCCGCCGCGGCGTCCTGCGCTCGGTGCTGCGCCGCAAGGCCCTGTGGGTCTGGACCGCGCTGCTCGGGCTGGCCACGGCCGGTGCGCTGCTCTGGGCGCGGGCCCACCCCGACAACTCGGTGATCAACACGCCCAAGACGCTCACCGCCAAGGAAGCCGCCCGGCAGACCTTCGGCAACACCGAGACGTACGTCCACCAGATGCTCGGCTACTTCGGCTGGCTGGACACCCCGGCGCCCGCCTTCACCTGGCTGGTCTGGCTGGGCGTGATCGCGGTCGTCACCGCGCTGGGGCTGGCGTACGGGCGGATGCGCGAGGTGGTGGCGCTGGTCGGCATGCTCGTGGCCATCGTGGTGGTGCCGGTGGTGGCCCAGGCCTCCCAGGCGGAGCAGCTCGGCATGGTCTGGCAGGGCCGCTACCTGCTGCCGTTCGCCGTGGGCCTGCCGCTGATGGCGGCCCTGATCTGCGCGAGCCGCGCGCCCGAGCGGGGGTTCCCGTGGCGCCGGCTCGTCGGCTTCGGCGTCGCCGGGCTGGCGCTGGCGAACGCGGCGGCGTTCTTCTGGGCGCTGCGGCGCTTCGCGGTCGGCGTCAACGGGCCGTGGGTGCCGTTCTCGGCGCACTGGACACCGCCCGGCGGCTGGGTGCTGTGGACCGGCGTGTACACGGCGGCGGCGTTCGCCCTGGTGCTGCCGGCGCTGGTGCGGGAGCGCGAGCCCGCCGCGGCGGTGGAGGCTCCCGCGGAGCGGGAGGACGGCCCGCGCTCCGGTCGGCACTCGAAGGTCCCGGCGATCAGCTGACGGCCCGGCCCCGCCGATCCGCCTGCCCGCCGGTCCGGCGGGCCGTCAGGCGCCGGTCTCGGCCGTCGCCACCTCGGCCGTCGCCACCTCGGCCGTCGCCACCTCGGCCGTCGCCACGGAGGCCGTACGGTCGTCCGCCTCGGCCAGCAGCGCGCCGCCCGGGGCCCAGACCGCGGCGCGCCCGCAGCCGGTCCACGGGCCCGCCGGACCGACGTGGTTGGCGAGGACCACGTACAGGCCGTGCTCCTCGGCGATCCCGGGGTACACGGTGGCGCGCTCCCGGATGCCGTCGCCCGTCCCGTACAGGGAGCTCGCCAGGTGGACCCGGCAGCCGTCCGCCGCCGCGAGGCCGGTGAGCTGCGGGAAGTGGTTGTCGTAGCAGACGCCGAGCGAGAAGCGGATCCCGCCGAGCGCGAACCGGCCCGGACTCCCGCCGGCCGCGAACACGCCCTGCTCGTGCCCGTACAGGTGCTGCTTGGCGTACGTCGTCACGTGCCCGCCGTCCGCGCCGTAGACCAGGGTCGCGAGGGCGGGCAGCGGACCGGCGGTGCGCAGGGCGGCGTTGACCGCGACGGCGATGCCGGCGGAGCGCAGCGGATCCAGCCGGGGGTCGTCGGCGTCCGCCAGCCACAGCCCCGGGTCGGCGGCCAGGGCCTCCAACTCGTAGCCGGTGAGGGCGAGCTCGGGGAACACGACGAGCTCGGCGCCCTGCGCCCGGGCCTCGGCGGCGCGTGCGACGCACCGCTCCGTGTTGGCGGGCACGTCGGCCGGAATGCAGCTGAGCTGCGCTGCTGCGATCTTCACGGACCCAGCATGCCCCAACGGCCCCGAACGGCCGCGGGCCGGTACGGGGGTCGACGAGGAGGCGCGGCCGGGCGATGCTGTAACGGTCCGCGTACTCACCGGAGTTGACGGAGGATCGGCTGATGCCCGACTGGATCCACCCGGTCCTCGCCGGCGCCTTCCTGGTCGTGTCGTACCGCCTGGTCCGCACGAGTGGCGCCGGGCTGCGGGCCGCCGTGCTCCTCATGGCCCTCCTGAACGCGGGCGTGCTGTGGCTGCTCGCCGCCACCGGGCCGGCCTGGGCCGTGGCCGCCGTCGCACTGGTGTCCCTGGCGGCCGCGGTCCACAGCCTGCTGGCGGCGGCGCGGACCCTGGCGGCCCGCATCCAGCGGGTCGACGCCGAAGCCTTCCGCGGCCTGATCCGGCGGGCCGCGGAAGCCGCCGGCCCCCAGGTCGTGGGCGTGTGCGTGATGTTCAGCGGCGCGCTCGCCCTGACCGCCTTCGCCGACGACGCCCACCCGGAGGGCCGCCAGTTCCACCTCGTGGCCGGCCCCGACTGCCCGTTCTGCCTGGTGGAAGAGCAGATCCGGGACTTCCTCGGCCCCGCCGACCCGCTGCTCGCCGCGTACCGCTCCCACCTGGAGGAGGGCAGCAGCCGCCACCTGCTGGTCAAACGGCGCTCGGAGCGGGAGCCCTGGACGGGACGCCTGCGCGACCGGGTCTACTACCGGGTCCCCGCACCGGCCCGGCGCCCGCCGTGCGCCGTCCACGACCCGCTGCTGGGCCGTCCGTAGGCCGTCGCCAGGCCGTCGCCAGGTCGCTAGGTGTTCTGTCCAGGGAGGTTGTGGACGGGTGATGTAGGTCTCCGCTGAGGGATCTTGAAATGGGTGAGGGCCTTCTGGCCTGGTGTGGATT
>NZ_JBITFF010000003.1:570279-636338 GCF_044455885.1 Streptomyces sp. NPDC051109 | reverse complement strand
TGACCGCCCCGCCCCGGAATGCCATAAGACTGCCGGGAAGCCCCCGAAGGAATGGCCGGGAGGTTTACCGACCAGGAGCGGCCGCATCGGAGATGGGCATCGGTGCCTCCGGCTCCCGTCCGTACCCGGACCACTAAGGCCGCCCGGGGGATGGGGCGCGGGTAGGACCAACCCGCACCACAGGCCGATGAGATGACGATGGGGCTCCAGGGCGCGTCAAATCGCTACGCGCTTCTCTCGGCATAGCGTCCGGCGACCGCCTGGGGCTGGACATAGGCCGCCCACGCGCAGCAGGTCAGCGGCCTGCGAGCGTCTGCGGGCCGTGGAGGCTGGCGGACGACGTCCGTGGGCGAGCCCTCGGGCGTCTGCAGGCCGTGGATGACGCCAGACGACGCCTGTGGGCGGCCCCTCGGGCGTCTGCAGGCTGGTGGCGGGCGCCAGACGACATCCATGGGCGAGCCCTCGGGCGTCTGCGGGCCGGTGGAGGACGCCAGACGACGTCCGTGGGCAAGCCCTCGGGCGCCTGCGGGCTGGTGGAGGGCGCGAGACGAAGTCCATGGGCGAACCCTCGGGCGTCTACGGGCCGGTGGCGGGCGCCAGGCGTCGTCCGTGGGCAAGCCCTCGGGCGTCTGCGGGCCGTGGCGGGCGCGAGGACGACGTCCGTGGGCGGCCCCTCGGGCGTCTGCGGGCCGTGGAGGGCGCCAGACGACATCCATGGGAGTGCCCTCGGGCGCCTGCGGGCCGTGGAGGGTGCCAGACGACATCCGTGGGCGAGCCCTCGGGCGCCTGCGGACTGTCTGCGGGCTGTCTTGCGGGCTGTCTGCGGACTATTTGGGCTCTCTGTGGGGCTTGTTGGGGCTTGTTGGGGCTCTTTGGGGCGGAAAGGGGGCGGGAGGGAGCCTGGTGCTGGATTTCTCAACCTTCCACTCCGCCAGGGGGCTTGATGGGGCTGAATGGGCGTCCAAAAGGGGCAAATGGTCTGCTGTCGCAGGTCGAGGGGTCTCTGGGCCGGTCGTGGGCGGCTTATGTCCAGCCACAGGCGGTCGTCGGACGCCAAGCCGTGCGAAGCGCGTAGCGATCGGGCGCGCCCCAGCGCCCCCGGTCGCTGATCGGTCCTGATGGGGCTGGGTGCTGCTGAACGGGAACGGGAGAGCGGCATCCTTGAGGGAGCTGAATGCGCAACTGTCCCCCTGACCGTTCCTTCGGGGCTTCCCGGCAGTCTTATGGCATTCCGGGGCGGGCCGGGCGGTCAAGGGTGGCCGAAGGCCATCGCGAAGCGACGCGACCGCAGGGAGCGCCCTTGACGGCCCGGACCGACACGGAAGGACAGTGGACTGCCGGGAAACCCCCGGACTCCCACTGACCCCACCAGGCCGCAGCTCCGCCCCCGGTGACCCCGCCCAGGAACACAGGGGACTTCATGCGTCCCGACCCTTCCCCCGGCCCCCTCCTCCCGACCCTTCCCCCCCACCCTTCCCCCGGGCCCTACTCCCCGCTGGCCCCCGCCTCCCCCCGCTGGCCCCCGCCTTCCTCCCCCGCCTCCCCCCTCACTCCGACCCGGTCAGCACCTCGTCCTGCTGTACCAGGATCTGCTGCCAGGCCGACTCGTGCCGGTCCCGGGCGGCCTCGTCGTGGAACCCCGCGTGCGTCAGCCGCACATGGGTGCCGATCGGGTGCGGGAGGAGCTCCACGGTGACCACCGTCTCGGCGCCCTCCGTGCCGCCCCGGCCCGTCACCCAGGTCAGCTCCACCAGCCGGTTCGGGACCAGGCGCAGGAAGCGCCCGTAGTGGGGGTGCCTGGTCGCCGGGGCCCCCGGTTCCGGCGTGAACTCCGTCTCGAAGAAGAACGGCGCGTTCACCTCGGCCCGCATCAGGACCGAGCCCGGCGCGGCGAACCAGCGGTCGAACTCCTCGGTCCACCCGGCGTAGAGGGTGTGCTCGGTGGCGATCATCGACCGCTCTACGGTCAGCTGGTGGGGGCGGTCCGACAGGTCGGGGACGCGGACCGGCTCGGTGGTGTCCATGGCACCCCACCGTAGGTCCGGCCGGCGCCGTCTCCGGTGCGCGGCGCGTCAGGACTTCCGGTTCCGCGCAATCAGCTTCCGAAAAGGGTGCCTTCGGAACCTTTCCGGCACGGATCGATGTCCTGTGAGCGAACGGCCGTGAGGACCCGGTGAAGCCGAGACGAATGGTGTGTCACATCTGCCGGGGCACCGGTGAGTCGTGTCCGAATACCTGATAGACAGTGGATATCCACGGCTCGACCCGCCGTATACCTTGTCGGCCGCCTTGGGGGGATCGCCGCACTGTGAAGCCGCTTCACCGTCACCTCGTCAACACCTCGCGCAAGGTCCTGTGCACGGCCGCGCTCGCGGCCAGCCTGACGACCGCCGCCGTGGTGACCAACACGTCCACCGCCGACGCGGGCGAGTCCGAGCCCACCCCGGACAGCCCCCAGGCGACCGACCGCGGCGATGCCCGCCTCGACCTGCCCGACCCGCTCGCCGACCCGGCCGTACCGCCCACCGCGGGTGCGGGTGCCGGGGAGGGGGCCAGCGGCATACCCGCGACCGCCCTCGACGCCTACAAGCGCGCCGAGATCGCCGTGGGCGCCGCGCTGCCCGGCTGCAAGCTGCCGTGGCAGCTGCTCGCCGGCATCGGCCGCGTCGAGTCCGTCCACGCCTCGGGCTACGGGCTGAAGGCCGACGGCTACACCGAGAAGCCGATCCGCGGCCCGCGCCTCGACGGCAACGGCTTCGCCGAGATCAAGGACACCGACAAGGGCGAGTTCGACGGGGACGCCGTCTACGACCGCGCCGTCGGCCCGCTCCAGTTCATCCCGTCCACCTGGGCCACCTGGGGCGCCGACGGCAACGGCGACTCCAAGCGCGACCCGAACAACATCTACGACGCGGCGCTGGGCGCGGGCCTCTACCTGTGCGCGGGCGACCGGAACCTCTCGGACCAGGCGCAGCTCGACCGGGCGATCCTCAGCTACAACAACTCCCGCGAGTACGTGAACACGGTGCTCGGGTACATGCACCAGTACCAGAACGGTGTCGCCGGGGTGCCGAACCCGCCCGCGGGGAACTTCCCGACGCCGCCCACGACGACGCTGCCCACGCCGAGGCCGACCCCGACCCCGACTCCCACCCCGACGCCCAAGCCCACGCCCACCCCGACCCCGACTCCGACTCCGACGCCCAAGCCGAAGCCGGAGGAGCCGCAGAAGCCCACGCCGACGCCGAGCCTGGCCAAGCTGGAGCTGCTCGGCAGCCCGGAGCTCAAGGCCGAGGCCGGGGCCGCGTTCACGGCGGTGCCGCGGATCAAGGCGGTGCTCAGCGACGGCAAGCCGGCCGCCGCGAAGCCCATCCTGTTCGAGCTCAAGGACGACACCACGGGCTCCTTCATCGGCACCGAGGGCAAGACCTTCCTCGTGGTCGACACCGACTCCGAGGGCATCGCGGCCCTGCCCGGCCTGAAGGCCGGGGCCAAGTCGGGCGGTTTCACCCTGCGGGTGGCGGCGTACAACACCGAGGCGCAGCTGACGGTGAACTTCACCGGCACGGTCACGGCGAAGCCGGCCCCGGTCGCGGACAAGCTGGCCCGGACCGACGCCGGTGCGGACAAGCCGCTGGAGGTCGAGGCGGGCAAGAGCCTCAAGGGGCTGGAGGTCACGGCCACGGCGCAGGGCAAGGCCGCGGAGGGTACGCAGGTCACGGCCGGTCTGGTCGAGAAGGACGAAGCCGGCGCGTGGGTCCCGGTGGACCCGGCGAAGTCCAAGGGCCCGTGGTTCAAGGACAAGGACGGCGCCAAGGTGACGAGCCTGCTCCTGGCCCCGACCGGAGCCGACGGCAAGATCGCGCTGCCGGAGCTGTTCACGGCGGACGTCGCTGCGGGCACGTACCACCTGCGCCTGATCACGAAGGACGGCGTGGTCCTGATCCTGGACCTGAAGATCACGGCGGCCCCGACGACGACGCCGCCGACGTCGTAAGCCTTCCGCGACCTTCCCCCGACGCGGACCGCCCCGGTCACCGTGCACACGGTGACCGGGGCGGTCCGCGTCGGGGCCCGCACGGGCCCTCGTACAAAGGCAGGAGCCCCGCCACCTCCGCTCGCACGGAGGAGGCAGGGCTCCTTGGGTACTGCTATCCAACCGCGATTAGGTTGGCCCAGGCGACTAGGCCGGGGTGACGTTCTCCGCCTGCGGGCCCTTCGGACCCTGCGTGACGTCGAAGTTCACCATCTGGTTCTCCTCGAGGGAGCGGAAGCCAGAGGCGTTGATCGCGGAGTAGTGGACGAAGACATCCGGGCCGCCGCCGTCCTGGGCGATGAAGCCGAAGCCCTTTTCAGCGTTGAACCACTTCACGGTTCCGGTAGCCATGAGCCCTCCTATGGGCCAAAGGGTCGCCCTGCTCCAGAACCTGCTAAGAAGTCTGAAAACTACAAAAGCCTGCGGGTCACATTCTCCGCAGGCCTCGTACTGCAAGGGAAACCAAACTGCAACTTGCGACGAGCCTAGCACGCACCCTGTGGCGGAGACCAGAGGGAAAGATCACGTCACCCGGACGTTTGAGGCCCGCCCGAAGGCTGACGCGGACCCGGGGGCTAGTCTCGCGATGTGGACGTCTATCGCAGCCGGCCCCGCGTCGGCCACATTCAGTTCCTGAACTGCCTTCCGCTCTACTGGGGACTGGCCAGAACCGGCACGCTGCTGGACCTGGAGCTGACCAAGGACACCCCCGAGAAGCTCAGCGAGCGCCTCGTACAGGGGGAGCTCGACATGGGTCCGATCACACTCGTGGAGTTCCTCCGCAACGCCGACCAGCTCGTCGCGTTCCCCGATCTCGCGGTGGGCTGTGACGGTCCGGTCATGTCCTGCGTGATCGTCTCGCAGGTGCCGCTGGAGCAGCTGGACGGGGCGCGGGTCGCCCTCGGCTCGACCTCGCGCACGTCCGTACGCCTCGCCCAGCTGCTGCTTTCCGAGCGGTACGGGGTCCAGCCGGACTACTACACCTGCCCGCCCGACCTGGGCCTGATGATGCAGGAGGCGGACGCGGCGGTGCTGATCGGGGACGCCGCGCTGCGCGCCTCGCTGCACGACGCGCCCCGGCTCGGCCTCGACGTGCACGACCTGGGGCTGATGTGGAAGGAGTGGACCGGGCTGCCGTTCGTCTTCGCCGTCTGGGCCGCCCGCAAGGACTACCTCGCCCGTGAGCCGCTCGTCGTGCGGAAGGTGCACGAGGCCTTCCTCGACTCGCGCGACCTCTCCCTGGAGGAGGTCGCCAAGGTCGCCGAGCAGGCGGCCCGCTGGGAGGCCTTCGACGCCGATCTCCTGGAGCGGTACTTCACGACCCTCGACTTCCGCTTCGGGCCCGAACAGTTGGCCGGCGTAAGGGAATTCGCCCGGCGTACGGGATCGAGTACGGGCTATGCCTCCGATGTCGAGGTGGAGCTGCTGAACGGGGACGGCGCGCACTGCTGATCGCTTCCGGGATCGGTTTACCGGGCGGTAGCCGGGGTTCCGCTCGCGCGGTATATGCCATTTCCCGGGAATTCCCCCTCTTTTCGCTTTCCGGACCACCCGAACGGAATGCGGAGAGTCCGATTCGGGGGCCCGCGCACGTGCGGGGCCGCCCCGGCCGGGCCACCATGGGGAGGAGGGGGTCCTCTCCTCGGCGGCCGCGAGCGTTCCTCATGCCAGGGGGCCATGGGAGTGCCGCCATGACGAACCGCAAGATCGCCCCGGACATCACGGTCCTCGGAGACAGCCTCGAAGTGCCCGGGATCGGCTTCGTCCCGATCAACGCGTACGTCCTGCACGCCCGCGAACCCGTCGTCGTCGACACCGGACTCGGTCTGCCCGACCGCGACTTCCTCGAAGTGCTGGGCGAGGCGATCGACCCCGCCGACGTCCGGTGGATCTGGCTGAGCCACCCCGATCGGGACCACACCGGCGGACTGTTCGCCCTGCTGGACGCCGCCCCCCGCGCGAGGCTCGTGACCACCTTCCTCGGCGCCGGGGAGATGTCCTGCGAGCGGCCGCTGCCCATGGACCGGGTGTTCCTGCTGAACCCCGGCCAGTCCCTCGACGTCGGCGACCGCTCGCTGGCCGCCTTCCGGCCGCCCCTCTTCGACAACCCCGCGACCGTCGGCTTCTACGACGACCGCTCGCGGGCCTGCTTCAGCTCGGACTGCTTCGGCGCACCCATGCCCAGCGCGGAGACCGCGGCCGGCGGCGACGCCGCGGCGGTCGGAGCCGAGGACCTGCGGGCCGCCCAGCTCCTGTGGGCCTCCGTGGACAGCCCGTGGGTGCACATCGTGGACCGCGACCGCTACCTCGCCACGGTCGCGCCGCTGCGGGAGATGGCCCCGGAGATCGTGGCGTCCACGCACCTGCCGCCCGCCGTCGGGATCACCGGCCGGATGGTCGAGACGGCCGCCCTCGCGGCGGGCATCGACCCCTTCGTCGGCCCCGACCAGCAGGCGCTGGAGCGGATGCTCGCCGGGTTCGAGCCCGGCGGACCGGCCGCCCCCGCCCCCGGGGGGTCGGTCCCCGTCTCGCCGACCTGACCGCGCGATGGCCCCAACCCGCGGCGCACCACCGTGATCAGCCCCTAAGGTTCTGCTGGCACGACGCCAACAGGCGCGACGTCCACAGGGACCACGGGGGAGGGGGACGCGATGCAGCCGCTCGAAGCCGGCGAACCGCGGACCATCGGCGCCTACCGGCTGCTCGGCCGACTCGGCTCGGGCGGCATGGGGCGGGTCTACCTCGGCCGCAGCGCCGGCGGCCGGACGGTCGCCGTCAAGATCGTGCACCCCCACTTCGCCTCCGACGAGGAGTTCCGCGCCCGCTTCCGCCGCGAGGTCGAGGCCGCGCGCCGGGTCGGCGGCGAGTGGACCGCACCCGTGCTGGACGCGGACCCGGAGGCGGCGGTGCCGTGGGTGGCCACCGGGTACGTGGCGGGCCCCTCGCTCGGCGGTGCGGTGGCCGCGCACGGCCCCCTTCCGGAGGCCTCCGTACGGGCCGTCGGCGAAGGCCTGGCCCGGGCGCTGGCGGCCGTGCACGGGCTGGGCCTCGTCCACCGGGACGTGAAGCCGTCGAACGTGATGCTGACCCTCGACGGCCCCCGGCTCATCGACTTCGGGATCGCCCGGGCCACCGACGGGACCGCCTCGCTGACCTCCACCGGCGTCTCGATCGGCTCCCCCGGCTACATGTCCCCCGAGCAGATCCTCGGCAAGGGGATCACCGGGGCCGCCGACGTGTTCTCGCTCGGCGCCGTGCTGGCCTTCGCGGCGACCGGGCGGCCGCCGTTCACCGGGGACAACTCGGCGACGCTCCTCTACAAGGTGGTCCACGAGCCGCCGGACCTCGACGCCGTCCCGGCCGGCGGGCTGCGCGAGCTGATCGCGGCCTGCCTGGCCAAGGCGGCCGCCGACCGGCCCGCCCCGGCGGAGATCGCGGAGGCGCTCGCCGGCGCCCTGTGCGCCCCCGGCTGGCTTCCCGCCCCCGTGGTGGAGGAGGCCAGCCGCGCCGCCATGGCCCTGCTGGACCTGGAGGCCGCGCCCGTGGGCCCCGCGGAGGGTTCCGCGGCGCCCGTCGGCGAATCCGCGTCCGGGCCGGTGCCGTTCACCGCCTCCTCATACGGGGGACCCGCGGTCGGTTTCGGGGCGCCGGACCCCTCGTACGGGAACGCCGCCGCGTCCGGCGCCGGAGGGGCGGGCCCCTCGTACGGGCCCTACGGGCCGCCGCCGACCGGCGCGGTGCACAGCCCCACCGAGACCGCGGGGGGCGGGGTGCCGCAGCCGCGGACCTCCCCCGACCAGGCGCGCCAGGTCACCTTCAACGCGGCCGGGCGGCGGTTCAGCTGCTCGCTGGTCCTCGCGGCGGCGGCCGTCCTGGCCGTGCTGTCCGGCGGCGGGCTCTACGGGCTGGGGCTGCTCCCGGGCAGCGGAGGCGACACCGACCACCACGCGTCCGGCGACGCCGCCGCCACGCCCCCTTCGGCGGCGGCCTCCGGCACCCCGGCCCCCAGGGAGTCGGCAACCCCCTCCGGCACGCCCTCGACGGCCAAGCCCTCGGCGGGCGCGCCGACCGGCACCCGGGGCGACGTCCCCAAGGAGCTGACGGGCACCTGGAAGGGGACGGTCACCACCGCCCGCGCCGGTGTCTCCAGCGAGTTCGAGATCACGATCAAGGCCGGCAGGGTCGGCGAGATCGTCGGGCGGGACAAGTCGGTCCTGCCGCTCTTCGGCACGGATTGCAGCGGCGACTGGAAGCTGGCCTCCGCCACCGACCGCTCACTCGTCCTGGACACGGCGGGCGGCCCCAACCCGGCGCCCGGGATCTGCTCCAACGGCTCCGCCGACGAGCGCTTCACCCTCAACGCCAACGGGACGCTCCACTACAAGTCGGGCGACGGACCGGCCGGAAACCCCGAAGGCGACCTGACCCGCATCCCCTGAAACCCGCCGACGGGCCCTGGCGTACGCTGGATCGGTCCGTACCTCTTGACACCGCCGAAAGGTGACGCACCGGTGACCGACCAGGCCGCTCTCCAGTCTGTCCTCGACCGCGCCGCCGCTGGGGGCCGGATCACCAAGGAAGAGGCGCTCGACCTCTACCGGCACGCCCCGCTGCACGCGCTCGGCCAGGCGGCCGACGCGGCGCGCCGCCGCCGCTACGCCGGCACGGAGCACATCGCGACGTACATCATCGAGCGCAACATCAACTACACGAACGTGTGCGTCACGGCGTGCAAGTTCTGCGCCTTCTACGCGGCCCCGAAGGACACCAAGAAGGGCTGGTCCCGCGACCTCGACGACATCCTGCGCCGCTGCGCGGAGACCGTCGAGCTCGGCGGCACGCAGATCATGTTCCAGGGCGGACACCACCCGGACTACGGCGTGGAGTACTACGAGGAGCACTTCTCCGCCATCAAGAAGGCGTTCCCGCAGCTGGTCATCCACTCCCTCGGCGCCTCCGAGGTCGACCACATGGCCCGGATCTCCGGCGTGAGCGCCGAGGAGGCCATCCGCCGCATCCACGCGGCCGGCCTCGACTCCTTCGCGGGCGCCGGCGCCGAACTCCTGCCGGAGCGGCCGCGCAAGGCGATCGCCCCGCTGAAGGAGTCCGGCGAGCGCTGGCTGGAGATCATGGAGATCGCCCACAAGCTGGGCGTGGAGTCCACCTCCACGATGCTGATGGGCACCGGCGAGACCAACGCCGAGCGCATCGAGCACATCGCGATGATCCGGGACACGCAGGACCGCACCGGCGGCTTCCGCGCCTTCATCCCGTACACGTACCAGCCCGAGAACAACCACCTCAAGGGCCGGACCCAGGCGACGGTCTTCGAGTACCTGCGCATGATCGCGATCGCGCGGCTCTTCCTCGACAACATCGCCCACATCCAGGGCTCCTGGCTGACCGTCGGCAAGGAGGCGGGCCAGCTCTCGCTGCACTACGGCGCGGACGACCTCGGCTCGATCATGCTGGAGGAGAACGTCGTCTCCTCGGCGGGTGCCAAGCACCGGTCGAACCGCCAGGAGATCATCGACCTGATCCGCAAGGCGGGCCGCGTCCCGGCGCAGCGCGCGACCACGTACGAGCACCTGCTCGTCCACGACGACCCGGCGAACGACCCGGTCGACGACCGCGTGGTCTCGCACATCTCGTCCACGGCGATCGAGGGCGGTACCGCGCACCCCGAGCTGAAGCTCATCTCCACGAACTGACCGGCCCGTGCTGACGCTTCACACCGCCGACCTCCTCGTCCCGGGGGCGGGCCGCGCGCCGCTGCCCGGCGGGGCGGTCCTGGTCGAGGGCGACCGGATCGCCCGGGTCGGCCCGTACGAGGAGCTCGCCGCGGCCTGGCCGCACGCGCGGATCCGGCGCTGGCCCGGGGTGCTGACCCCGGGGCTGCTGGTGCGCGGGGCGGACGCGCTGCTGGAGCGGACGTACTACCCGGACGACCCGTACGAGACCGCCGAGCTCGGGGCCGACCCGATCAGCGGGGCCGAGGCGCTGGCCGACCTCAAGCTGACGGAGGCCCGCTGGGGCAACAGCGCCCGGCGGGCCACGCAGAAGCTGCTGGCCCGCGGGGTGGTGGCGGTGGCCGGGCGGCTCACGGTCCCGGCGGTACGGACGGCGGTGGTCCGCTCGGGGCTGACGCTCCTGCCCCCGGCGGTCGGCGGGGAACCCTCGCTGGACCCGTTCGCCGGGCGCGGGTCGGCCGAGGAGGCCTTCCACGGGGTCCTCGACGCGGACGCCCCGGCCCGTTTCGCGGTGTTCGCCGTGCCCGGACCGGCGGAGCTGCTCGCGCAGGGCGCGACCACCTGTGTGGCCACGGTCATCGGGGGACGGCTGCTGCACCGCCGCCGCTGACCGGCTTGGGCCTTGCGGATTCGCGGGCCAGGGCGGCCAGCAGGCAGGCTTGGAGGCGGCTGATGCCGCCCAGCTTCGCTCTTATGTTGTGCACGTGGAACTTGACCGTACTGACGGAGAGTTGGAGCTCGCCGGCCAGCTCCGCGTTGGACGCGCCGGTCGCCAGGCACAGGAACACGGCCGACTCCTGCTCGGTGAGCTGCACCTCGTCCCGCCGCGCTCTCTCCCTCGCACGGGGCGGGAACCACACAGGGACGCTGAAGTTCACGACGCGCACGGTTTCCGCTCCTCGTCCCTGGCCGGCGGCCGGCGGCCGCTCCCTCTGCCCTATGGGACGGGTGGTCCTGACAGGTAGGTTCCATTTCCGTCGAACGGCCAGGCGTTGGCC
This sequence comes from Streptomyces sp. NPDC051109, assembly GCF_044455885.1. NCBI lineage: Bacteria > Bacillati > Actinomycetota > Actinomycetes > Kitasatosporales > Streptomycetaceae > Streptomyces > Streptomyces sp. NPDC051109. The sequence goes on along the minus strand of NZ_JBITFF010000003.1, from coordinate 625,554 downwards.
TTGCAGCCGAGCAGCCCCTTGATCTGCTGCATCATCGCCGGAGCGGGCTTTCCGGGGCCCGGGCAGGTCTCGTGGTCGTGGCCCAGCTCGTGGCCGACCTCGTGGTTGACGATCAGTGCCCGGTACTCCTCCACAGCCCCCTTGAACTGCGGGGATCCCTCCAGCCAGCGCTTGAGGTTCACCACGACCGTGTGCCCGGCCCGGCAGTTCGTCTCGCCGATGAGCTCGGGGGTGACCACCTCGCACAGCCGGTCGGTGGTCGTGGGTGTGGCGATCTTCACGGTGAAGTCCACGGGCTGGCCGGCCCCGACGAGCTGGAAGCCGTACGCGGGGTCCTTGATCCAGCCGCGCGGGTCCCCGAGGATCTTCTCCACGGACTGCGCGGCGGCGTTCGCGTCGACCCCGCTGCCCTCCTCCACCTCGATCCGCCACTTGCGGGAGGGCCCCTTGCCCTGCGGCTGCCCCGAGTGGGAGGAGGCCGCGAAGGTGCCCGAGCCTGACTGGGGGGTCTTGCCGGCGGCCGGGCCGCCGGCGGCACCGCCGCTCGGTTTCGACGCGTCGGCGGAGGGCTCCCCGGCCGCGGGGGACCCGGCCGGGACCGAGGGGGAGGCGGCCGCGGCGGCGGGAACCCGGCCGGGCTCACCGGAGGCGGCACCGGGCGTACCGGACGGCGAAGCGGCCACGGAGTCGGACGCGGAGGAGGCGTCGTCCAGCGGCACGACCGCGTACGCGGTCGCGGCGACGGTGACCGCCGCGGCCGTTCCGAGGAGCGTGCGGCGGAGCCGCTTGCGCCGCTCGGCCCGCCGCTGTGCGCGGGGGCCGAGGCGGGAGCGTTGACCGTGACCGGTGGGTTTGCCTGCCGGCATCGTGGAGCCCTTTGTTCGTGAATATCGTGTTTCGGTAGGCCTTCTTCAGGCCATACCCGCCAGTCAACGCGGACGCCTGGGCTCCGCGTAACTGTCCATCGGGCCAGTTGTGCCCCCGGCGGTGGGGCCGGGTGCCGCCTGCGAGAATGGCCTGGTATCCGCCCACCCGTACCGCACCGCACCTGAGGGGCCAACGCCAGTGACCCGCGCTTCCCTGGACAAGCAGCCGCACGAAGTAGCCTCCATGTTCGACGGTGTGGCGGCGAACTACGATCTCACCAACGACGTCCTCTCCCTCGGGCAGGCCCGCCTGTGGCGCAAGGAGGTCGCCAAGGCGGTCGGAGCGCGCCCCGGACACAAGGTGCTGGACCTGGCCGCCGGAACCGCGACCTCCTCGCTGCCGTTCGCCGCGACGGGCGCGTACGTCGTCCCCTGCGACTTCTCGCTCGGGATGCTCCGCGAGGGCAAGAAGCGGCACTCCTGGCTGCCGATGACCGCGGGCGACGCGACGAGGCTGCCGTTCCAGGACGACGTCTTCGACACGGTGACGATCTCCTTCGGGCTGCGCAACGTGCAGGACACGGACGCGGCGCTGCGGGAGCTGTACCGGGTGACCAAGCCGGGCGGGCAGGTCGTGATCTGCGAGTTCTCGCAGCCCACCTGGGCCCCCTTCCGGACGGTCTACATGGAGTACCTGATGCGGGCGCTGCCGCCGGTGGCCCGCGCGGTCTCCTCCAACCCCGACGCGTACGTGTACCTCGCCGAGTCGATCCGCGAGTGGCCGGACCAGCCGGCGCTGGCCGCGCTGCTGCAGAAGGCCGGCTGGTCCAAGGTGGCGTGGCGGAACCTGAGCGGCGGCATCGTGGCGCTGCACCGCGGCGTCAAGACGGCGTAGCGGGCCGTGGACTACCAGGCCCTCCTGGAGCGGATAGCGGCGGACGTCGCCCCCTTGCTGGGCAGCGGAACGCCCGCCGAGTACATCCCGGCGCTCGCGTCCGTGGATCCGGGGCAGTTCGGGATGGCCGTCGCCGATCTCGACGGGAACGTCTTCGGGGTGGGGGACTGGAAGGTTCCGTTCTCGGCCCAGTCGATCACCAAGGTCTTCGCGCTGGCCCTGGCGCTGGCCGAGGGCGGCGACAGCCTGTGGGAGCGGGTCGGCCGGGAGCCGTCGGGCAACCCGTTCAACTCCCTGGTGCAGCTGGAGTACGAGAACGGCGTTCCGCGCAATCCGTTCATCAACGCGGGCGCGCTGGTGGTCACGGACCGGCTGCAGACGCTGACGGGCGACGCGAGCAGCGAGCTGCTGAAGTTCCTCCAGGAGGAGAGCGGCAACCCGGAGCTCGGCTTCGACGCGGAGGTGGCGGCCTCGGAGCACGAGCACGGCGACCGCAACGCCGCGCTGGCGCACTTCATGGCCTCGTACGGGAACATCGACAACCCCGTGCCGGCCCTGCTGGACCACTACTTCTGGCAGTGCTCCATCGAGATGACCTGTGCCGACCTGGCGCGGGCCGCGCGGTTCCTGGCCCGGCACGGGCTGCGGGCCGACGGCTCGCGGCTGCTGACGCGGAGCGAGGCCAAGCAGGTCAACGCGGTGATGCTGACCTGCGGGACGTACGACGCGGCAGGCGAGTTCGCGTACCGCGTCGGCCTCCCCGGCAAGAGCGGTGTGGGCGGCGGCATCGTGGCGGTGGTCCCGGGCGTGTGCACCCTGGCCGTCTGGTCACCGGGCCTGGACCCGCACGGCAACTCCGTTGCGGGCGTGGCCGCCCTGGACCGCTTCACGACGCTGACCGGACTGTCCGTCTTCTGACCCGCCGGACTCCGTCCGCCGGGGCTACTCGGGACCGAGCGCCAGGACGTAGCGGCGGCCGTAGCGGACGCCGTCGGGGAGCAGGAAGCGGTCCGCCAGGGTCATGCCCAGGCGTTCCGCCACCGCGATCGAGCGGCGGTTCTCGTCGTTGATCATCGCCACCACGTGTCCGATCCCGGCCGCGCGCACCCGCTCCAGCGTGGCCAGGGCCGCGGCGTACGCGTAGCCCTTGCCCCACGCGGAGCGGCCCAGGCGCCAGCCGATCTCGATCTCGCCGACCGGGCCCCACGCCTTCTCCTGCGGCCACGGCTGCGCGCCGGTGAAGCCGATCACCGCGCCCTGCGCGTCCAGCAGCGTCCACAGGCAGAAGCCGAGCTGTGCGTCGTGCATCCGCTGGCGCGCCGTGAACTCCTCGTACAGGGACAGCTCGGCGGGGCCGCCGAGGAACTCCATGACGTCGGGGTCGTCGAAGGCCTCGTGCCAGGCCCGTGCGTCCTCGTCGGTCGGCACGCGCAGCCGCACGGCGGGGAGCGAGGCGGGCGGGGTGGGCGACGCGGGCGAGGTGGGCGACGTGGGCGAAGCGGTCATCGGGGCAGCCCTTCGGGTTCGTGATCTCTCTCGCTGCATAGACTGCACATGTCCCGTGCCGTTGGGCACCCCTTATCGAGCCTTCGGGAGACCCCGCAGTGACCGAGCCCCTCTCCGAACACTCCGCGGATGTGATCGTCGTCGGGGCCGGGCCCGCCGGCTCGACCACCGCCTACTACCTCGCCAAGGCCGGACTCGACGTCCTGCTGCTGGAGAAGACGGCGTTCCCGCGCGAGAAGGTCTGCGGTGACGGTCTGACCCCGCGCGCCACCAAGCAGCTGGTGGCGATGGGCATCGACGTCTCCGAAGAGGCCGGCTGGCTCCGCAACAAGGGCCTGCGGATCATCGGCGGCGGCCAGCGGCTCCAGCTGGACTGGCCGGATCTCGCCTCCTTCCCGGACTACGGACTCGTCCGCAAGCGCGACGACTTCGACGAGACCCTGGCCCGGCAGGCCCAGAAGGCCGGCGCCCGGCTGTACGAGCGCTGCAACGTCGGCGAGCCCGTCCGCGACCCCCGCACCGGCCACATCACCGGCGTGCAGGCGAAGCTGGGCGAGGAGAAGACCCCGGTCAGCTTCAGCGCCCCGCTCGTGGTCGCCGCCGACGGCAACTCCTCGCGGCTGTCCCTCGCGATGGGCCTGCACCGCCGCGAGGACCGCCCGATGGGCGTCGCCGTCCGTACGTACTTCACCTCGCCCCGGCACGACGACGACTACCTGGAGTCCTGGCTGGAGCTGTGGGACCGGCGCGGTGCGCAGGACCGGCTGCTGCCCGGCTACGGCTGGATCTTCGGCATGGGCGACGGCACGTCCAACGTCGGCCTCGGCATCCTCAACTCCTCCTCCGCCTTCCGGGAGCTGGACTGGCGCGAGGTCCTCAAGGCCTGGTGCGCGTCCATGCCGGAGGACTGGGGCTACACCCCCGAGAACATGACGCAGCCGATCCGCGGCGCGGCCCTGCCGATGGCCTTCAACCGGCAGCCGCACTACACCAAGGGCCTGCTGCTGGTCGGCGACGCGGGCGGGCTCGTCAACCCGTTCAACGGCGAGGGCATCGCGTACGCGATGGAATCCGGTCAGATCGCCGCCGACGTCATCGTGCAGGCGCACGCCCGGGCCACCCCGGCGCAGCGCGAGCTGGCGCTGCACAGCTACCCCAAGGTGCTCAAGGAGACGTACGGCGGGTACTACTCGCTGGGCCGCGCCTTCGTGAAGCTGATCGGCAACCCGAAGGTCATGAAGGTCGCCGCGCAGCGCGGGCTGACGCACCCGGTGCTGATGCGGTTCACGCTGAAGATGCTGGCCAACCTCACCGACCCGGCGGGCGGCGACGCGATGGACCGCATCATCAACGGCCTCTCGAAGGTGGCCCCCAAGGCCTGAGTCGCGCGCGGCGCTAGGGAGCGGGTCGGGCCGGGTTTCCACCGGTTCGGCCCGCTTCGTCGTTCCCGGCTCGGCCGGTACCGCCCCCGTACGCCGACCGCCGCGGGCCGTGGACCGTCCGTACGCAGCGGGCCACCAGCACGGAGCCCCACAGCAGGAGCGCGAACGCAACGGCCCAGCCGAGCCCCAGGATGACGGGATGTCCGGGTTTGTGCCAGGGGCGGGTGGTGTTCAGCAGCCAGCCGCCGACGGCGAGCAGGAAGAGCCCGGTGGCGGCCGGCACCGGGGTGGGGTCGGCGGCGCCGTCGTGCTCCTCGTACGCATCGGTCATCACGGTCCGCCACCTCCTGGCCTGAATCGGGCGCTGCGCACTGCCATCCTCTCAGGGCGCCGGCGAACGCGGAAAGGGCCGGCACTGCGCCCCGAGCGGGGGAGTGCCGGCCCTCGGGCCGTGCCGTGGACGCGCCGAGGCATGCCGGAGCGCGCTGAGAGGGGCTCAGGAGCCCCTGGGGAACCTCAGGGGACCTCGGGGGCCTCAGGGGCCTCAGAGGACGCGGCGGGCGCCCGTCGGCGGGTCGTAGCTCAGGGAGCGCTCGACGACGCCCGTGCCGGAGTTCTGGGCGCCCACGAACTTGCCGCCGCCGACGTAGATGGCGACGTGGTAGGCGCTGCCGCTGGCGCCCCAGTACAGGATGTCGCCGGGCTGCAGGGCGCTCAGGGAGACCGAACGGCCCCTCGTGGACTGGTCCTGCGACACGCGCGGCAGGGTGACGCCGGCCTGGCGGTAGGCGGCCTGGACGAGGCCGGAGCAGTCGAACGAGGACGGGCCGGTGCCGCCGCTGATGTACGCCTTGCCGACCTGCGCGCGGGCGAAGTTCACGATGGCGGCGGCGGAGCCGGTCGCCGGGGCGGTGACGGTGCCCGAGCCCAGCTCGGAACCCGAGTCCGACGCGGAGGCGTTCTGGAGCGTGTTGCGGGAGGAGCTGCGGGTGGCGCGCTCGGCGTCGGCCTTGCGGTCCGCCTCCTCCTTCGCCTTCTTCTCGGCGTCGGCCTTCTGGGCGTCTTCCTTGGCCTTCTTGGCCTCGGCGGCAGCGCCCGTACGGGCCTGCTCCTCCTGGGTGCGCAGCTCGCCGGTGACGGCGGCGGCGGCCGTGTTCTCGGCGGCGGTGGTGACGGCGGAGGAGACGTCGGCGGCCAGGTCCAGGTTCAGGACCGGCATTTCGAGCGTCGTCTCGGTCACGGGCTCGGACGGGGACGCGCTCGCCGTGCCGGCCATCGCCAGGGTGCTGAGGACGCCACCGGCAACTCCGGCGCGGACCGCGAGCTTCGAGGCGCTGCGGCGGGGCTTCCGGTGGCTGGGTATGTGAGCGGTGTGGGACATGAGGACAACCGCTATCAGGGGGCCCGGGTTCCCTTCAAGAAACGTGGTCTGCGCCACAGTTGTCCGCGAACCGGGCTAACCGGGCGCGCCGCGCGTCTTATTGACGCCGTAACGGACGTATCGGACACGCCGTCACAAGGCTGTGATCAAGGGGTTTCCGCAATAAGTCCGAATTGATCCACGGCCTACCATCCCCGTGTACAGATGGCCAAGCCCGCTTTTCGAACCAATAATTCGGAGTGGCGCAGGTCACAGAACCGTCTCGCTGTGAGGGCCCTGTGGTCCGTCCGTGACCTGTCCGTGAACTTCCCGTGCGGTGCCGCCCCCGCCGGGCCGGCCGTTCGCGCCCGCCGCTCGTGAATGCGTGCACGCGTCCCGCCCCTCTCCGCGTCCGTCCACTCCCGTCCCCGGGGCCTCCCCCGGCCGGGCGACGGCGATTTCCTTTACCGTGCAAGCCTTGATCCTGCAAATTTGCCTGCACCCACCATCGTTTGATAGTGACGCCCCCCTTCTACCTGCGGTAACGGGGTCGGATGTCACCTTTGGTGATCATGTGGATGCTTCGCGTATGAAGATCACGGCTCATCGGACTTCATGATCGTTCGTCAGGTGGTGGAGATCACAAACTCGTTGTTGTTACCCGTGTCGCAGATCACAGACCACCGGGCATAAGATGCGCAGCAGTCCGGCTTGTGAACTGCCTCACATGCGATCTCGTCGAGTTGGGCGATCTTCGCGGGGCCGCTCGCTCGGTGCCGGCACAGCGGTCCAACGGTCAAGGACGACTGGAAGGAGCGAGGAGCGTGAATGCGTACGCGCCCATCCTCGTGCTCGGCGCCCTCGGCGCAGGGTTTGCGATCTTCTCCGTGGTCATGGCCACGCTGATCGGCCCAAAACGGTACAACCGGGCGAAGCTGGAGGCGTACGAGTGCGGCATCGAGCCGACACCCACGCCGGCCGGCGGCGGTCGCTTCCCCATCAAGTACTACCTGACGGCGATGCTCTTCATCGTCTTCGACATCGAAGTTGTCTTCCTCTACCCCTGGGCCGTCACCTTCGACTCCCTGGGGATCTTCGGGCTCGTCGAGATGCTGCTCTTCGTGCTCACCGTCTTCGTCGCCTACGCCTACGTGTGGCGCCGCGGCGGCCTGGAATGGGACTGAGGGGCTGAATTTCCCATGGGACTGGAAGAGAAGCTGCCGAGCGGCTTTCTGCTGACCACCGTCGAACAGGCCGCGGGCTGGGTGCGCAAGTCATCCGTGTTCCCCGCGACCTTCGGCCTGGCCTGCTGCGCCATCGAGATGATGACCACCGGAGCGGGCCGGTACGACCTCGCCCGCTTCGGCATGGAGGTCTTCCGCGGATCACCGCGCCAGGCCGATCTGATGATCGTGGCCGGGCGTGTCAGCCAGAAGATGGCGCCGGTGCTGCGGCAGGTGTACGACCAGATGCCCGCTCCCAAATGGGTCATCTCCATGGGGGTTTGCGCATCTTCGGGCGGAATGTTCAATAACTACGCGATTGTCCAGGGCGTCGACCACATCGTCCCGGTGGACATCTACCTCCCCGGCTGCCCGCCGCGCCCCGAGATGCTGATGGACGCGATCCTCAAGCTCCACCAGAAGATCCAGGGCGGAAAGCTCGGCGTGAACCGGGAAGAGGCGGCGCGCGAGGCGGAGGCGGCGGCCCTCAAGGCCCTCCCCACGATCGAGATGAAGGGGCTGCTCCGGTGAGCGAGACCTCCCCAGGCACCGACGACAACGGCAACGGGAACAACGTTCCTGCCCCGCGGGGCACCGCCGGCGGCCCTGAGGTGATCGGCGTCCGCAAGGGCATGTTCGGCACCCGGGGCGGCGGCGACACCAGCGGCTACGGCGGCCTCGTCCGCACCGTGGCCATGCCCGGCGCGAGCCACCGCCCGTACGGCTCCTACTTCGACGAGGTCGTCGACGAGCTCGAAGGGGCCCTGGAGGAGCAGGACCTGCTCCCGGAGAACGCGATCGAGAAGGTCGTCGTCGACCGGGGCGAGCTCACGCTCCACATCGCCCGCGAGCACCTCGTCCGCGTCGCGAAGACCCTGCGCGACGATCCGGCCCTGCGCTTCGAGCTGTGCACCGGAGTCTGCGGAGTCCACTTCCCCGACGACAAGAGCCGCGAGCTGCACGCCGTCTACCACCTGCGCTCGATCACCCACGGCCGGGTGGTGCGCCTGGAGGTCACGGCCCCGGACGCCGACCCGCACGTCCCGTCCCTCGTATCCGTCTACCCGACGAACGACTGGCACGAGCGCGAGGCGTACGACTTCTTCGGCCTGGTCTTCGACGGGCACCCGGCGCTCACGCGGATCATGATGCCGGACGACTGGCAGGGCTTCCCGCAGCGCAAGGACTACCCGCTCGGCGGCATCCCCATCGAGTACAAGGGCGCCCAGATCCCGGCTCCCGACCAGCGGAGGTCGTACAGCTGATGTCCACGTCGAACAACGCCTCCTCGAACCCCGCGGCCTCCCGGGAGACCACCGAAGGCACCGTCTACACCGTCACCGGCGGCGACTGGGACGAGATCGTCCAGTCCGCGGCCAAGGCCGACGACGAGCGGATCGTCGTCAACATGGGGCCGCAGCACCCGTCCACCCACGGCGTGCTCCGGCTGATCCTGGAGATCGACGGCGAGACGGTCACCGAGGCCCGCTGCGGCATCGGATACCTGCACACCGGCATCGAGAAGAACCTCGAATTCCGGAACTGGACGCAGGGCACCACCTTCGTGACGCGCATGGACTACCTGACGCCGTTCTTCAACGAGACGGCGTACTGCCTCGGCGTCGAGAAACTGCTCGGCATCACCGACCAGATCCCGGACCGCGCCACCGTCATCCGCGTCCTGCTGATGGAGCTCAACCGGCTCTCCTCCCACCTGGTGTGCATCGCCACCGGCGGCATGGAGCTGGGCGCGACCACGATCATGATCTACGGGTTCCGGGACCGCGAGCTGATCCTCGACATCTTCGAGCTGATCACCGGTCTGCGCATGAACCACGCGTTCGTCCGCCCCGGCGGCCTCGCCCAGGACCTGCCCCCGGGCGCCGTGGACCAGCTGCGCGACTTCCTCAAGACCATGAAGAGGAACCTGCCGGAGTACGACAAGCTCGCCACCGGCAACCCCATCTTCAAGGCCCGCATGCAGGACGTCGGCTACCTCGACCTCACCGGCTGCATGGCACTGGGCGCCACCGGCCCGATCCTGCGCTCCGCCGGCCTGCCGCACGACCTGCGCAAGGCGGACCCGTACTGCGGCTACGAGACCTACGAGTTCGACGTGCCGACCACCGAGAGCTGCGACTCGTACGGCCGGTTCCTGATCCGCCTGGAGGAGATGCGCCAGTCCCTGCGGATCGTCGAGCAGTGCCTGGAGCGGCTGGAGCCGGGCCCCGTCATGGTCGCCGACAAGAAGATCGCCTGGCCGGCGCAGCTCGCGATGGGCCCGGACGGCCTCGGCAACTCGCTCGACCACATCAAGAACATCATGGGCACCTCCATGGAGGCCCTCATCCACCACTTCAAGCTGGTGACCGAGGGCTTCCGGGTGCCGGCCGGGCAGGCGTACGCGGCCGTCGAGTCCCCCAAGGGCGAGCTCGGCGTCCACGTCGTCTCCGACGGCGGCACCCGCCCCTACCGGGTCCACTTCCGCGACCCGTCCTTCACCAACCTGCAGGCCATGGCAGCGATGTGCGAGGGCGGCCAGGTCGCCGACGTCATCGTCGCCGTCGCCTCCATCGACCCCGTGATGGGAGGCGTCGACCGATGACCGCCAATGCGCCCGGTCAAGGGGTGGGTCTGGGCATGCCCCAGCTGCCGGCCCCCGATTTCCCGGCGGACGTACGCGCCCGGCTCGAAGCGGATGCGAAGGAGATCATCGCCCGCTACCCCGACAGCCGTTCCGCACTGCTGCCCCTGCTGCACCTGACCCAGGCGGAGGAGGGCTTCGTCTCGCGCACCGGCATCCGCTTCTGCGCCGAGGTGCTGGGCCTGACCACCGCCGAGGTCACCGCCGTGGCCACCTTCTACACGATGTACCGGCGCAAGGCCTCGGGCGACTACCAGGTCGGCGTCTGCACGAACACCCTGTGCGCGGTCATGGGCGGCGACGCGATCTTCGACGAGCTCAAGCAGCACCTCGGGGTCGGCAACAACGAGACCACCCCGGACGGCAAGGTCACGCTGGAGCACATCGAGTGCAACGCGGCCTGCGACTACGCCCCCGTGGTGATGGTCAACTGGGAGTTCTTCGACAACCAGACCCCCGAGTCCGCCAAGGCCATGGTCGACGACCTGATCGCCGGCCGGCCCGTCGCGCCGACCCGGGGCGCGCCGCTGTGCACGTACAAGGAGACGGCCCGGATCCTGGCCGGCTTCCCGGACGAGCGCGAGGGCGCGGTCGAGGCGAGCGGCGGCGCCGGCCCCGCCTCCCTGATCGGTCTGCGCATCGCGCGCGGCGAGACCCCGCAGCTCGGCAAGGTCGTGCACCCGCGTGGTGAGGCCTCTGCCGCCACAGAGGAGGGGGAGTGATGACCGTGACTGCAGAAATGCATGAGAACGGCGCCCCGGAGAAGCTGCTGGCGCCCGTGCTGTCGGCCTTCTGGGACGAGCCGCAGTCGTGGACGCTGGAGACCTACCGGCGGCACGAGGGGTACGAGGGCCTGCGCAAGGCGCTCGCGATGACCCCGGACGACCTCATCGCATACGTGAAGGACTCCGGTCTGCGCGGCCGCGGCGGCGCGGGCTTCCCCACCGGCATGAAGTGGCAGTTCATCCCGCAGGGCGACGGAAAGCCGCACTACCTCGTCGTGAACGCGGACGAGTCGGAGCCGGGAACCTGCAAGGACATCCCCCTTCTCTTCGCCAACCCGCACTCCCTCATCGAGGGAATGATCATCGCCTGCTACGCGATCCGGTCGGAGCACGCCTTCATCTACCTGCGCGGCGAGGTCGTGCCGGTCCTGCGGCGCCTGCACGAGGCGGTGCGCGAGGCGTACGAGGCCGGCTACCTCGGGGAGGACATCCTCGGGAGCGGACTGAAGCTCGACATCACGGTGCACGCGGGCGCGGGCGCGTACATCTGCGGTGAGGAGACTGCACTCCTCGACTCCCTCGAAGGCCGGCGCGGCCAGCCCCGGCTGCGTCCCCCCTTCCCCGCCGTCGAGGGTCTCTACGCGTGCCCCACTGTCGTCAACAACGTGGAATCCATCGCCTCGGTTCCCGCGATCCTGAACCGGGGCAAGGACTGGTTCAAGGCGATGGGCACCGAGAAGTCCCCCGGCTTCACCCTGTACTCGCTCTCCGGGCACGTCGCCGGCCCCGGCCAGTACGAGGCCCCGCTCGGCATCACCCTGCGCCAACTGCTCGACATGAGCGGCGGCATGCGCCCCGGGCACCGGCTGAAGTTCTGGACCCCGGGCGGCTCCTCCACCCCCATGTTCACGGACGAGCACCTGGACGTGCCGCTGGACTACGAGGGTGTCGGCGCGGCCGGCTCCATGCTCGGGACCAAGGCGCTGCAGTGCTTCGACGAGACGACCTGCGTGGTGCGGGCCGTCACCCGCTGGACCGAGTTCTACGCCCACGAGTCCTGCGGCAAGTGCACCCCCTGCCGCGAAGGCACGTACTGGCTGGTGCAGTTGCTCCGCGACATCGAGGCCGGCAAGGGCGTCATGTCGGACCTCGACAAGCTGAACGACATCGCCGACAACATCAACGGCAAGTCGTTCTGCGCGCTCGGCGACGGCGCCGCCAGCCCGATCTTCTCCTCGCTCAAGTACTTCCGCGAGGAGTACGAGCAGCACATCACGGGCAAGGGCTGCCCCTTCGACCCCAGGAAGTCGACCCTCTGGGCTGACACGGAGGTGAACGCATGACCGTCACCACTAATGCTCCGACCGGTGGCGGAGAGGCAGCGGTGCCGCCGGAGGACCTGATCTCCCTGACCATCGACGGCATCGAACTGTCGGTGCCCAAGGGGACCCTGGTCATCCGGGCCGCCGAGCAGATCGGCATCGAGATCCCCCGGTTCTGCGACCACCCCCTCCTCGACCCGGTCGGCGCCTGCCGCCAGTGCATCGTCGAGGTCGAGGGCCAGCGCAAGCCGATGGCCTCCTGCACCATCACCTGCACGGACGGCATGGTCGTCAAGACGCAGCTGACCTCCCCGGTCGCCGAGAAGTCCCAGCGCGGGGTGATGGAGCTGCTGCTCATCAACCACCCGCTGGACTGCCCGGTCTGCGACAAGGGCGGCGAGTGCCCGCTGCAGAACCAGGCGATGTCCCACGGGCAGAGCGACTCGCGTTTCGAGGGCAGGAAGCGCACGTACGAGAAGCCGGTCCCGATCTCCACCCAGGTCCTGCTGGACCGCGAGCGGTGCGTCCTGTGCGCGCGCTGCACCCGCTTCTCCACACAGGTCGCGGGCGACCCGATGATCGAGCTCCTGGAGCGCGGCGCGCTCCAGCAGGTGGGCATCGGCGAGGGCGACCCCTTCGAGTCGTACTTCTCCGGCAACACCATCCAGATCTGCCCCGTCGGCGCCCTCACCTCGGCCGCCTACCGGTTCCGCTCCCGCCCGTTCGACCTCGTCTCCTCCCCGAGCGTGTGCGAGCACTGCGCGGGCGGCTGCGCGACCCGGACCGACCACCGACGCGGCAAGGTGCTGCGCCGGATGGCCGCCGAGGACCCCGAGGTCAACGAGGAGTGGATCTGCGACAAGGGCCGCTTCGGGTTCCGCTACGCGCAGCGCCCGGACCGGCTCACCACCCCGCTGGTGCGCGGTGCCGACGGGATCCTCGCCCCGGCGAGCTGGCCCGAGGCCCTGGAGGCCGCGGCCGCCGGGCTCGCCGCCGCGCGCGGCCGGGCCGGAGTCCTGACCGGCGGGCGGCTCACCGTCGAGGACGCGTACGCGTACGCCAAGTTCGCCCGCGTCGTCCTCGACACCAACGACATCGACTTCCGGGCCCGGATCCACAGCGCGGAGGAGGCCGAGTTCCTGGCCGCCACCGTGGCCGGCACCGGCAAGGACCTCGACGGCCGCGGTGTGACGTACGCGAAGCTGGAGGCGGCGCCCGCCGTCCTGCTCGTCGGCATCGAGTCCGAGGAGGAGGCCCCCGGCGTCTTCCTGCGGCTGCGCAAGGCGCACCGCAAGCACAAGCAGCGGACCTTCGCCCTCGCCCCGTTCGCCACCCGCGGCCTGGAGAAGGCGGGCGGCACCCTGCTGGCCGCCGCCCCCGGCACCGAGCCCGAGTGGCTCGATGCGCTCGCCTCCCGGACGGGCCTGGAGGCCGGTGGGGCCGAGGCCGCCGACGCGCTGCGCCGGTCCGGCGCGGTCATCGTCGTCGGGGAGCGGCTCGCCGGGGTGCCCGGCGCGCTGACCGCCGCCGTACGGGCCGCCGCCGCCACCGGAGCGCAGCTCGTGTGGATCCCGCGGCGGGCCGGTGAGCGGGCCGCCGTCGAGGCGGGCGCCCTGCCGTCGCTGCTGCCGGGGGCCCGTCCGGCCACCGACCCGCGGGCCCGCGACGAGGTCGCCACCGCCTGGGGGCTGGACGAACTCCCGCACCGCTACGGACGCGACACCGGCCAGATCGTCGAAGCCGCCGCCGGGGGCGAGCTCTCCGCCCTGCTGGTCGGGGGCGTCGAGGTCGCCGACCTGCCGGACCCGGCCCGGGCGCTGGTCGCCCTCCAGGAGGCCTTCGTGGTCTCGCTGGAACTCCGGCCCGGCCAGGTCACCGACCACGCGGACGTGGTCCTGCCCGTAGCGGCCGTCGCCGAGAAGGCCGGCGCGTTCATCAACTGGGAAGGCAGGGTCCGGCCGTTCGAGGCCGCCCTCAAGCCCGACCAGATGACCCGCCGGCTCGCCCCCGCCGACGCCCGCGTGCTGCACATGCTGGCCGACGCGGCCGACCGGCCGATCGCGCTGCCCGACGTACACGCCGTACGCCGCGAGCTCGACGCGCTGGGCCCGTGGGCCGGGGAGCGCGCCACCGCGCAGTCCGCGGACGCCGCGCCGCCGCCCCGCCCCGCAGCGGGCGAGGCGGTCCTCGCGGGCCACCGGCTCCTGCTCGACCTGGGCCGGCTCCAGGAGGGCGACGACGCCCTGGCCGGCACCCGGCACGAGGCGAGCGCCCGGCTGTCGGCCGCCACGGCCGCCGAGACCGGCGTCAAGGACGGCGACGTCCTCGCGGTGACCGGCCCGGCCGGCTCCGTGGAACTCCCGCTGCGGATCACCGAGATGCCCGACCGGGTGGTCTGGCTCCCGCTGAACTCCACCGGGCACGGCGTCCTCGCCGACACCGGAGCCCACCCGGGCACCCTCGTACGGATCGGCCCGGCGACGCCGGCCGACGGCAGCGGCACCCCTGCGGAGGTGGGCGCGTGAACGCGGTACAGCTCGCGGCCGAGGACCTCTCCCTGTTCGGCAGGGACGTCTGGTGGCTCGTCGTCGTCAAGGCGGTGTTCTGCTTCGCCTTCCTGATGGTGACCGTGCTCTTCTCCATCGTGTGGGAGCGCAAGGTCGTCGCCTGGATGCAGCTGCGCATCGGCCCCAACCGGCACGGCCCCTGGGGCATGCTCCAGTCGCTCGCCGACGGCGTGAAGCTCATGCTCAAGGAAGACATCATCGTCAAGCGGGCCGACAAGGTGGTGTACGTCCTGGCTCCGATCATCGCGGCGATCCCGGCCTTCATGGCCATCGCGGTGATCCCGTTCGGCCCGGCCGACGACGAGGTCTCGATCTTCGGCCAGCGCACCACGATGCAGCTGACCGACCTGCCGATCGCGATGCTCTACATCCTCGCGGTCGCCTCGGTCGGCATCTACGGCATCGTCCTGGCCGGCTGGTCCTCCGGCTCCACGTACCCGCTGCTCGGCGGCCTGCGCTCCTGCGCGCAGATGATCTCGTACGAGATCGCGATGGGCGCGGCCTTCGCCTCGGTCTTCCTCTACTCCGGGTCGATGTCGACCTCGGCGATCGTGGAGGCGCAGGCGGACCGCTGGTACATCGTGCTGCTGCCGGTGTCGTTCATCATCTACGTCATCACGATGGTCGGCGAGACGAACCGCGCGCCGTTCGACATGCCGGAGTCCGAGGGCGACCTCGTCGGCGGCTTCAACACCGAGTACTCCTCCATCAAGTTCGCGCTGTTCATGCTGGCCGAGTACGTCAACATGGTCACCGTCTCGGCGGTCTCGGTCACCCTCTTCCTGGGCGGCTGGCGGGCCCCGTACCCGATCAGCCACTTCTGGGAGGGCGCGAACCACGGCTGGTGGCCGATGCTCTGGTTCGTCATCAAGGTCCAGCTGCTGCTCTTCTTCTTCATCTGGCTGCGCGGCACGCTGCCCCGCGTCCGCTACGACCAGCTGATGAAGCTCGGCTGGAAGGTCCTCATCCCGGTCTCCGTGGTCTGGCTGATGCTGGTCGCGACCGTCCGGGCGCTGCGCAACGAGAACTACGACTTCTCGGAGATCGTGCTGTACGTCGGCGGCGGGGTCGTCGCGATCCTGCTGCTGTCCTTCGTTGCGGACCTCTTCCGCGACCGGAAGGAGAAGGCGGCCGCCGGGCAGGCCGAAGAGGCCGCCGGGGCGGAGCCGTTCGACCCGCTGGCGGGCGGGTTCCCCGTACCGCCCAAGCCCGGCCAGCACCTGGCACCCGTACCGCGCAGGCGGCCTCGCAGCGAGCGGGAGCTGATCGTCAGTGGCGGGACGAACACCGACAGTGACCGAGAGGAGGGTGCTGAGAATGTCTGACAAGTCTGATGCCGAACAGGGCGAGAAGTGGCAGAACCCGGTGGCCGGCTTCGGCGTGACCTTCAAGGCCATGTTCAAGAAGCGCCTCACCGAGCAGTACCCGGAGCAGCAGAAGACCACCGCCCCGCGCTTCCACGGACGCCACCAGCTGAACCGGCACCCGGACGGCCTGGAGAAGTGCATCGGCTGCGAACTGTGCGCCTGGGCCTGTCCCGCCGACGCCATCTACGTGGAGGGCGCGGACAACACCGAGGAGGAGCGCTACTCCCCGGGTGAGAGGTACGGGCGGGTCTACCAGATCAACTACGCCCGCTGCATCCTGTGCGGGCTGTGCATCGAGGCGTGCCCGACGCGGGCGCTGACGATGACGAACGAGTTCGAACTGGCCGACTCCAGCCGTGAATCGCTCATCTACACCAAGGAGCAGCTGCTCGCGGGCCTGACCGAGGGCATGGTGGAGACGCCGCACTCGATCTTCCCGGGCACGGACGAGCAGGACTACTACCGCGGGCTGGTGACGGGGGCGGCTCCGGGGACGGTCCGGCAGGTCGCGGTCTCCAAGGGCGAGACCGCCGCCGCGCCCGACGCCGAGGAGGTGCAGGCATGAGCGCCCTCGCAGCGGCCACCTCGACCTCCACCGGCGAGGCGTTCCAGTTCTGGGTCCTCGGCACCGTCGCCGTCATCGGCGCGCTGTCCACGATCCTGATGAAGAAGGCCGTGCACAGCGCGCTGAGCCTGGCCGGGACGATGATCGTCCTGGCGGTCTTCTACCTCGCCAACGGGGCGTACTTCCTGGGTGTGGTCCAGGTCATCGTCTACACCGGCGCGATCATGATGCTCTTCCTCTTCGTGGTCATGCTCGTCGGCGTCACCGCCGCCGACTCCCTGAAGGAGACCCTCAAGGGGCAGCGGTGGATGGCCGTCCTGTGCGGGCTCGGCTTCGGCGTCCTGCTGATCGCGGGCCTCGCCAACGCCAAGCTCACCCACTTCAACGGGCTCGGCCGGGTCAACTCCGCCGGGCACGTGGAGGGGCTGGCCACGCTGATCTTCACCAAGTACGTGTTCGCCTTCGAGATCACCGGCGCGCTGCTGATCACAGCCGCCGTCGGTGCGATGGTCCTCACCCACCGCGAGCGCACCGAGCGGGCCGCCACGCAGCGCGAGCTGGCCGAGCGGCGCGTGCGCGAGGGCGTCCAGCTCCCGCCGCTGCCCGCGCCCGGCGTCTACGCCCGGCACAACGCAGTGGACGTCGCCGGCCTGCTGCCGGACGGCACCCCGTCCGAGCTGACCGTCAGCAAGACGCTGCGCGCCCGCGGCCAGATCCGGGACGTGTCGAGCGAGGCGCTGAACGACCTGAAGGCGCTGGAGCAGGCGTCGGCGGAGCGCCTCGGCCGCGAGGAGGCATCGAAGTGAATCCGGTCAACTACCTGTACCTGGCCGCCCTGCTGTTCACCATCGGCGCGGCCGGAGTGCTCATCCGGAAGAACGCGATCGTGCTGTTCATGTGCGTCGAGCTGATGCTCAACGCCTGCAACCTCGCGTTCGTGGCCTTCTCCCGGATGCACGGCAACCTCGACGGCCAGATCATCGCCTTCTTCACGATGGTCGTCGCCGCCGCGGAGGTCGTGGTGGGCCTCGCGATCATCGTGTCGCTGTTCCGTACCCGCCACTCGGCCTCGGTCGACGACGCCAGCCTGATGAAGCTGTAAGGGGCGCTCACAGTGGAGAATCTGATTGGGCTGCTGATCGCGGCGCCCCTGCTCGGAGCGGCGGTGCTGCTGTGCGGCGGCCGGCGCCTCGACAAGGCCGGCCACTGGCTCGGCACCCTGCTCGCCGCCGCCTCCTTCGGCATCGGCGTGGCCCTGTTCGCCGACATGCTCGGACGCGGCGCCGACGACCGGACCCTGTCCCAGAAGCTGTACACCTGGATCCCGGTGGAGGGCTTCCAGGCGGACGTCGCCTTCCAGCTGGACCAGCTGTCGATGACGTTCGTCCTGCTGATCACCGGAGTGGGCACGCTCATCCACGTGTACTCGATCGGGTACATGGAGCACGACGAGCGCCGCCGCCGCTTCTTCGGCTACCTGAACCTGTTCCTCGCGGCGATGCTGCTGCTCGTCCTCGCCGACAACTACCTGCTGCTGTACGTCGGGTGGGAGGGCGTCGGCCTCGCCTCGTACCTGCTCATCGGCTTCTGGCAGCACAAGCCCAGCGCGGCGACCGCCGCGAAGAAGGCCTTCCTGGTCAACCGGGTCGGCGACATGGGCCTGTCGATCGCGATCATGCTGCTGTTCACCACGTTCGGGACCTTCACCTTCGGGCCGGTCTTCGCCTCGGTGGGGAACGCGACGGAGGGCAAGCTGACGGCGGTCGCCCTGATGCTGCTGCTCGCCGCGTGCGGCAAGTCGGCCCAGGTGCCGCTGCAGTCCTGGCTCGGGGACGCGATGGAGGGCCCGACCCCGGTCTCGGCCCTGATCCACGCGGCGACCATGGTCACCGCCGGCGTGTACCTCATCACCCGCTCCGGTGCGGTCTTCAACGCCGCGCCGGACGCCCAGACCGCGGTCGTCGTGGTCGGCGGGGTCACGCTCCTCTTCGGTGCGATCGTCGGTTGCGCGAAGGACGACATCAAGAAGGCCCTCGCCGGCTCGACGATGTCGCAGATCGGGTACATGATCCTGGCCGCGGGCCTCGGCCCCATCGGCTACGCCTTCGCGATCATGCACCTGGTGACGCACGGCTTCTTCAAGGCCGGCCTCTTCCTCGGCGCGGGTTCCGTGATGCACGGAATGAACGACGAGGTGGACATGCGGCGCTACGGCGGCCTGCGCAAGTTCATGCCGATCACCTTCGTCACCTTCGGCCTCGGCTACCTCGCCATCATCGGCTTCCCGGGCCTGTCCGGCTTCTGGTCCAAGGACAAGATCATCGAGGCGGCCTTCGCCAAGGGCGGCACCGAGGGCTGGATCCTCGGCGCGGTCACCCTGCTGGGCGCGGCCATCACCGCGTTCTACATGACCCGCGTGATGCTGCTGACCTTCTTCGGCGAGAAGCGCTGGCAGCCGGACGCCGAGGGCCACGAGCCGCACCCGCACGAGTCCCCGAAGTCCATGACCCTCCCGATGGTCGTCCTGGCCTTCGGATCCGTCTTCGCCGGCGCCCTCTTCAGCTTCAACGAGTCCTTCGTGAAGTGGCTGGAGCCCGTCACCTCCTTCGAGCACGGGAACCCGCCGATCGGAGCCGCCGCCATCACCGCCTCGACGGTGGTGGTCCTGCTCATCGGCGTGGGCCTCGCCTACGTCCAGTACGGCAGGAAGCCCGTCCCGGTCGCCGCCCCGCGCGGCAGCTGGATCACCCGGGCGGCGCGCAAGGACCTGTACCAGGACGACTTCAACCACGTCGTGCTGGTGCGCGGCGGGGAGCACCTGACCCGCTCGCTCGTGTACGTCGACCACAGCCTGGTCGACGGGGTGGTCAACGGGACGGCCGCCTCGGTCGGCGGGTCCTCGGGCCGGCTGCGCAAGCTGCAGAACGGCTACGCCCGCAGCTACGCGGTCTCGATGTTCGGGGGCACGGCGATCCTCATCGCCGCGACCCTGCTGATGAGGGCGGTGTGAGATGAGTTTCCCGCTTCTGACGGTGACGGCCGCGGTCCCCGCGGTCGGCGCCGTCCTGACGGCGGCCGTCCCGGCCGCCCGCAGGACCGCCGCCAAGTGGCTGGCGCTGCTCTTCTCCCTGGCGACGCTGGCGTTGGCCGCGCTCGTCGCGGTCCGCTTCGAGCCCGGTGGCGCCCGCTACCAGCTCACCGAGTCGCATGCCTGGATCCCCGACTTCGGCGTCCGCTACGAACTGGGCGTCGACGGCATCGGGGTGGCGCTGATCGCGCTCACCGCCCTGCTGATCCCCTTCGTGATCGGGGCCGGCTGGCACGACGCCGACCCGCTGGAGACCGAGTCCCCGGCGAACTCGCGGTGGCGGCCGACGCAGGGCTTCTTCGCCCTGATCCTGCTGGTCGAGGCGATGGTGGTCATCTCCTTCGAGGCCACCGACGTCTTCCTCTTCTACATCTTCTTCGAAGCCATGCTCATCCCGATGTACTTCCTCATCGGCGGCTTCGGGGACCGGGCACACGCCGGGTCCGATGAGAACGCGGCCGCGCAGCGCTCGTACGCGGCGGTCAAGTTCCTCCTCTACAACCTGGTCGGCGGCCTCATCATGCTGGCCGCCGTCATCGGCCTGTACGTGGTCGCCGGGAACTTCTCGCTGCAGGAGATCACCGCGGCCCGTGCCGCGGGCACGCTCGACATGGCGACCAACACCGAGCGGCTGCTGTTCCTCGGCTTCTTCTTCGCCTTCGCGGTGAAGGCCCCGCTGTGGCCGCTGCACACCTGGTTGCCCAACGCGATGGGCGAGTCCACCGCCCCGGTCGCCGTACTGATCACCGCGGTCGTCGACAAGGTCGGCACCTTCGCGATGCTCCGCTTCTGCCTCGGGCTGTTCCCCGACGCCAGCAAGTGGGCCACGCCGGTGATCCTCGTCCTCGCCCTGATCAGCATCGTCTACGGCGCTCTGGTCGCGGTCGGGCAGCGGGACATCAAGCGGCTGGTCGCGTACGCGTCGATCTCCCACTTCGGGTTCATCATCATGGGCATCTTCGCGATGACCTCCCAGGGGCAGTCGGGCGCGACGCTGTACATGGTCAACCACGGGATCTCGACGGCCGCGCTGATGCTCGTGGCCGGCTTCCTGATCTCGCGCCGCGGCTCCCGGCTCATCGCCGACTACGGCGGTGTGCAGAAGGTGGCCCCGGTACTGGCCGGCACCTTCCTGATCGGCGGCCTCGCCACCCTGTCGCTGCCGGGCCTCGCGCCCTTCGTCAGTGAATTCCTGGTTCTGGTCGGCACGTTCGCCCGGTACCCGGTCATCGGCATCATCGCCACCATCGGCATCGTGCTGGCCGCGCTCTACACCCTGGTGCTCTACCAGCGCACGATGACCGGCCCCGTGAAGGAGGAGGTCCGCACCATGAAGGACCTGCGCCTGCGCGAGGTGCTGGTGGTCGCCCCGCTGATCGTGCTGCTGATCGGGCTGGGCGTGTACCCGAAGCCGCTCACCCAGATCGTCAACCCGGCGGTGGAGCACACCATGTCCGACGTACACCAGAAGGACCCGAAGCCACAGGTGGCCGTCGAGGCCAAGAACGGGGAGGCGGCGAAGTGAGCACGATGTCTGCTGCCCAAGGGCTGCTGACGCTGGCGGCCGGGAAGCCGGTCGACCGGATCCCGGCCCCGCACATCGAGTACGCGCAGCTCGCGCCCACGCTGATCGTGGTGGGCGCGGCGGTCCTCGGCGTACTCGTCGAGGCCTTCGTGCCGCGCCGGTCCCGCTACTACGTCCAGGTGTTCCTCGCCGTCGCCGCGCTGGCCTCGGCCTTCGCGGCGGTCGTCGGCCTCGCCGCCGGCGGGTACGCGGGCGGCAAGGCGCACATCGCGGCGATGGGCGCCGTGGCCGTGGACGGCCCGGCGCTGTTCCTCCAGGGCATCATCCTGCTGTCCGCGGTCGTCGCGGTCTTCACCTTCGCCGAGCGGCGCCTGGACCCGGCCGCCCACGGCAACCGGGTGGACTCCTTCGCCGCGCAGGCGGCGTCCGTACCGGGCAGCGAGAGCGAGAAGGCCGCCGTCAAGGCGGGCTTCACCACCACCGAGGTCTTCCCGCTGGCGCTGTTCGCGGTCTCCGGCATGCTGATCTTCCCGGCCGCCGACGACCTGCTGACGCTGTTCGTGGCCCTGGAGGTCTTCTCCCTCCCGCTGTACCTGCTCTGCGCCGTCGCCCGCCGCCAGCGGCTGATGTCGCAGGAGGCGGCGGTCAAGTACTTCCTGCTCGGCGCCTTCTCCTCGGCCTTCCTCCTCTTCGGCATCGCCCTGGTCTACGGGTACGCGGGCTCGGTCTCATACGCGGCGATCGCCGACGTCGTCGACGGCACCGTCACCAAGATCGACCCCGCGCTCGCCGACACCATGGGCAACGACGCGCTGCTGCTGATCGGCGGGGCGCTGATCCTGACGGGCCTGCTCTTCAAGGTCGGCGCGGTCCCGTTCCACATGTGGACCCCGGACGTCTACCAGGGCGCCCCGACCCCGGTCACGGGCTTCATGGCGGCGGCGACGAAGGTGGCCGCGTTCGGAGCGCTGCTCCGGCTGCTGTACGTGGTCCTCCCCGGCCTGCGGTGGGACTGGCGGCCGGTGATGTGGGGCGTGGCGATCCTGACGATGCTGGCGGGCGCCGTGATCGCGGTGACCCAGACCGACGTCAAGCGGCTGCTGGCGTACTCCTCGATCGCGCACGCGGGCTTCATCCTGGCCGGTGTGATCGCGACGTCGGCGCAGGGCGTCCAGTCCGTCCTCTTCTACCTGGGCGCGTACTCCTTCGTGACGATCGGCGCCTTCGCGGTGGTCACCCTGGTGCGCGACGCGGGCGGGGAGGCGACGCACCTGTCCAAGTGGGCGGGCCTGGGCCGCCGTTCGCCGCTGACGGCGGCGGTCTTCGCGGTGTTCCTGCTGGCCTTCGCCGGCATCCCGCTGACCTCGGGCTTCTCCGGGAAGTTCGCCGTGTTCAAGGCGGCGGCGGAGGGCGGCGCCGGGGTGCTGGTCGTGGTCGGTGTGATCTCGTCCGCGATCGCCGCGTTCTTCTACATCCGGGTGATCGTCCTGATGTTCTTCAGCGAGCCGAAGGCGGACGGCCCGACGGTGGCCGTCCCCTCGCCGCTGACGATGACGACGATCGCAGTGGGCGTGGCCGTCACCCTGGTCCTGGGCGTGGCCCCGCAGTACTTCCTGGACCTGGCGGGGCAGGCGAGCACGTTCGTGCGGTAGCCCCGCCGCTTCCACGACAGGGCCCGGCCCCCCACCGGGGGGCCGGGCCCGGTGCCGTGTGCAGCCGGGCCGCCGACATGCCCTGCCGCGGACCCTTGAATTCCACCGGTCCATTAGTGTGATCATCGGCGCGTGATGGACCGGAAATGCGCCACAGCGTGACGGGGGACAAGACATGCAGGACGGCGATCTCACGGTCTCGGAGGACGGCCTCACCCGGCTCGCCGGCGACCTTGACGAGATGCAACGCCATCTGGACCGCCAGGTCCGGGCCATGGACGCGGTGGTCGACAGGATCGCGGGAGGCTGGCAGGGCCCCACGGCCACGGCCTACCGCTCCCTGCACCGCGGAGTCGCCGAGGACGCCGTCCGGATCCGCCAGGTGCTCTCGCTCCTCGAAGAGGCCACGCGTGCCTCCCGCGACGGCTTCACGGCCCAAGAGCTGGAGATCCTGGCGGCGTTCAAGCGGGTGCAGAGCAGGGAGGACGTGACCGCGGCCGCCGAGGAGCTGACGGTCCCCGACCCGGCTCCGGCGGCGCCCCGCCCGCAGAGCCGCCTCCAGGACATCTGACAGCACCGAGGATCAGCATCACCATGTCGGACGAAGACCGAATCACCGTCGATTTCGCCACTCTTCAGCGCCTCTCGGGCGACTTGGAGGACCTCCTCCGCGACCTCAACGAGAAGCTGGACGTGCTTTACGAGCGCGCCAAGAAGGCCGTCCTGAGCTGGGACGGCGAGGCCCGTGAGGCCTTCATCGACGAGCTGGACAAGTGGGACCGCTCGGCCCAGGACATCAAGGCCGCGCAGGCCTGGCTCCACGAGGTCGTGGTCAAGGGACACCTCAACTACGCCGCCGCAAACCGGTCGGTGCTGCAAGGGTGGGGAGGCGGCGCCTGATGGCCGGACCGACCCCGGGGCCCCCGGCTCCGCCCCCCGGCGGCAGCGGCACGATCGACGTCAAGCCGAAAGACCTCTGGGGCGTCTCAGGCCGGGTGGCCGGGCAGCAGGACCTCCTCATGCGCGGCGCGAACAAGCTGTTGGAGGAGCTCCAGAAATACCCGGACGCCGGCGGCGCCGGCAGCCACGCGCAGAAGTTCGCCCAGGCGTACAAGAAGATCGGCAACCTCTGGCTGGACGTGTGGGGCAAGAGCGTGCTCAGCGTCGGCGGCGTCGCCGTCGGCTTCACGGAGACCGCCAACGCCTACACCAAAGCGGACGCGGCCGCCCACCCCAAGCCCGGCCAGACCCCGGAGCAGCGGCCTCGGCCCACCGTCATCGACAAAGCGCCCGTCTTCGCCTCCGTCCCCGACATCAAGTGGGGTGACGACGACGGCGGCGACGACTTCCTGCGCGGTGCGATGGAGGGGATACCGGAGATCGTCCGGGACATCCTGCAGCCCGTCGCCAAGCACGTGTTCCGGCTCGGCAAGGTGGCCGACGTCCACCCGTTCCCGCAGCAGCACTACCTCAACTCGCACTGCCACAGCTGGATGGACGCAGGGACCTGCGTGACCATGGTGGGGGACAACCTGACCATGGCCCTCGGCGGCATCACCAACCACCAGCAGGCCGACTGGGAATCGGCCATGCGGACGTTCTGTAGCGCGCTGTGGGGCGGGACGGACTGGGGTCGGTCCCGGCACGGCTACCAGTGGGCGCACTCTACTGGCCCGCACGGGGCCAGGGTGGCCACGGGCAGCGAGCCGGTGATGAGCGTGCTCAACGACACGGCGGCCAAGATCAGTGATCTGCTGCGCGAGTACGCGGAAGCGGCCGTCGAGCTCAACCACGACGTCTCCGAGGAGTACAAGAGGGCTCTCAAGAAGGCCGCCAAGGAGATCCTCGACGACCTGGAGAAGCCCAAGAAGGACCTGAGCGTCAAGAGCATCATCGGAGCGGTGACCCACGTGGTCGGCAAGGGCGTCGAGCTCATGCTGAGCTTCGACGTCAAGACGGTCCTGAACACGGACACGGCCAAGCTGAACCGGATCGTGGACAAGTACACCGGCATCCTGGACGGCCTCACCACACGGATGGAGGCGCTGGAGCCCGCCCTGAGGGAGGCAGATCGCAGCGCCCCGAAGTTCGAGGCCGGCGTCGCACGCGCCCACGGTTTCGGTGCCCGCGCCCTGAACGAGTTCAAGCACGAACAGCAGTGGACGGTCCAGGGGGCGAACGGCAACCAGGCCTTCGACCTGGCGGCCAACGAGTACCTCGGGGGCGGCCACACGCTGGACAAGCACGTGGGCAAGACCGACGAACAGCTCGCCCAGCGGCTGCGGGACCAGTCGGATCCGTCCAACACGTGGCCGGAGAACAGCAAGCCCACCATCGGCGGTTCGTCGAGCTTCAAGAACATGGCGGACGCGCAGCGGCTCACGGAGCACAACCTCAAGGCCAATCAGGCCGACATCGACGCCTGGCTGGCGAGCAATCCGCCGGAGGGCAAGACGATGCCCTTCACCAGCCAGGCACCCAACAACGAGGTCAGCGGGCGGTACGTGTCCAAACAGCCCACCCCTGACCCGTCGGGGCAGGGCACGATTCCGGGGACGGGATACAAGGACCACGGCCTGGGCGCGAAGGCGATCGACGTCAGGAACGTCAAGACCGTCCTCAAGTACGATTCCAGCCTCGATCCGCCCTACATCATCTACACGTCCATGCCAGCGCCGTGACCGACCGCTCCGGAAACTCGATGAAACCCCTCGACAGCAACACCTGGGAAGCCGCGCTGGTGCGGCTCCTCGACGACGTCTACACCTTCGCGATGACCGGACCCCGCCGACACGAGGACTGGTCCGAAGACGTCCTGGCCGTCATGGAACGCACGGTCGCCGATCCCCGGGGCTGGCGCGTCATGGAGTGGCAGGTCGACAGGCAGGGGCGCGAGGCCGGTCGTCCCTCCCACCCCTTCATGGCCCTTACGGCCGAGGAGGTCCGCGAGGGGATGTCCCCCGTCGACTCCGCCGCTGCCGTCGAGCTGCTTGCCTCGCTGTCCCAGGAGTGGTTCTTCGAGGCCGCCCCCGTCCGCTCGCGGGCGGACGTCGACGAGGTGCTGGCCGACGCCAGGACCGTACTGGCCAGGTTCGGACCGGACGCCACGTTCTGGTCCTCCTCCGAGGCAGCGCGCACGTCCGCCTCGCCGGACTTCCTCGCCCGGGACCTGGAAGGCGGCAGGCCGTTCACCGACTACATGATGGACCTGGGTCTCGTCGCGGTGTCCCCGGACGAGGTCGGCGTCTTCTGGTCGTTCAATGCGAATTGAGAGAATGCTCCCATGCTGACCCGATCCGCCACCTACCCAGACCGGGAGACAGCCCAGTGGGCCACCCAGCAGGTGGTGAACGCGAATGAGCAGGTCATCCACCGCTGGCTGGCCCAGGGCACGCGTGCCCGCCTCACGATCGAGGCAGCCTGGCCGTCCCGGGAGGAGCCCGTCGGCCGGGTACTGCTGGAGGCGATGCTGCACGCTGGACAGGAACCCGTCGGGGTCCGGGCGGCCCGTGTCGTCCTGCGGCGCGAGCCCGCTAGCCCGCACGGTTTCGTCGTCCAGACCACCGTCCCGTTCTACCTGTAGAGGCAGCCGAGCGTGTCCATGAAGCCCCTCGAACACGATCGGCGCTACGGCGAGCTCGATCAGGTGATGCGCGCCTATCTCGGGCAGCCCGCAGACGATACGAGCGAACAGCGCAGCCGCGCGCTGGACGCCTATCTGCGCCACACCTGGCACACCCGCCCCTGGGCCATCGCCGAGGCCGAGCGCCAACTGCGCGAATACAGCCGCAATCCCCCGGGCCGCCTGCGGATCGGTCTCGGCGAGTTCTACGCCGTCCCCGACACCGGGATGCCGCAGTCCGCGATCGGCGACTGGCTGCTCGTGCTCGCTGACCACCTCAAGCGGAGCATCGAGGAGGGCGAAGTGCCGCCGCCGTCGACCCCGCAGACCCATTGGGAGTGGCACGCCCGGTTCCCGGAGACCGCGCAGCTGCTGGGCGGCTGGTTCTCCCAGGACATCGTCGACGAGTTCCCTGGCCACGAGGCCGCCGTCGCGGACTACGCCGCCACCACCGACCCCCAGCTCACCGCCCGCCTCGTCGGCGAGCTCCACGAACTCCTCGCCCTCCCGCTGGGCGAAGACGACTATGCCCTGGCCGCGGCGGAACTCGGCATGGAGGTCGCCCCGCCCGAGCCGTTCTCGTACGGCGCGTGGTTCCAGTCGGTGGCGACGAGCCTGGCGCACGGCTGATCGCCTGGCCGTCCCGGTCGCGCTATTCGGCGCGGCGGCGGGTCGGGACTCCCCCTCCGCCCGCACGCGTGAACGGCTGCTCGGTGTAGACGGAGTCAGATCCGGGCGGCATATGCGCGTACATCCGCGTCAGGGTCGGAGGAGGCGGTGGCCAGGGCCGTGCGGGCCGCCGGGTGGGCGCGGTGGGAGCGGAGGGAAAGGACCGCGGCCTTGCGGACGTCCGCGTTGTCGTCCTTCAGGGCCGAGGCCAGGGGGCCGACGGCGGTGGCGGGGTCGGCCGCCGAGAGGGCGGTGGCCGACCCCGCGCGGACCTGCCAGGCCGGGTCGGCCAGGGACGCCACGGCCGTGGCGGCGTACGGCGCCGGGCAGCCCGTGGCGGCCAGCGCGGCCAGGGCCGCGGCGCGGACCAGCGGATCGGGGTCCGTGAGGAGGGGGTCCAGCGGGGCCGGGGCCGGGGCGTGGACCACCGCGAGCCCCTTGGCCACCGCGACCCGGACCTCCCGGGCCGGGTCCGCCGCGGCCCGCGCGAGGGCGTCGACGGCGTCCACCGAGACCAGTGCCCGTACGGCATGGATACGGACCTCCGGGTCGGGGTCCGCGAGGGACTCCGCGTACAGGTCGGCGTCGCCGAGCCGTAGCGCGCGCAGGGCTTCGAGCGTCGCCGCGCGCACCGCCGCATCGGGGACCGGCAGCGCGGCGCGCAGGGCGGCCCCGAGCTCCGGGTCGCCGGGCAGGACCTCCAGCAGCTCGCGCAGCGCGGCCGCGGCGGCGGCCCGTACCGCCGGATCGGCGTCGGCGAGGCGGGCCGCCAGCTCCGGGCCCGCGCCGGCCGGGACGGTCTCGCCGATCACGGTGACGGCCGCGGCCCGCACCGCGGGATCGGGGTCTCCCAGGTACGGCCGCAGGGCCGTGAGGTCCGGGGACTCCTCGGCCAGGGCGAGGAGTTCGAGGATCCGGGGGGAGCCGCTGCCGGCCGTCGCGGCCGAGCCCCCCGCCCCCTCGGCCGACGGTGGCGCGCCGGCTGCGCGCCCCGCCGCCGCGGAAGGTCCGGCGCCACCCGGCCGGGGCGCGGCCCCGCGCGGGCCCGCCGTCGCCACTCCGACGAGTTCGACCTCGCCCAGGTGGCGGGACGCGCCGCCTGTCGGGCGGAATTCCGGGACGGGGACCACGTACGGCTCGACCGGACGGGCCGTGAACTCCATCGCCCCCGAAGGCGACTTGCGCAGGTCCAGGTGGTGCAGCCAGGCAGGGTCGTCGCGCTCCGGGTGGTCGAGCCGCTCGTGGTACAGGCCCCAGCGGGACTCCGTGCGCGCCAGCGAGGCCCGCGCCGCCATCTCCGCGCAGTCCCGGATGAACGACACCTCCGCGCACCGCATCAGCTCGTGCGGGGTCCGCGCCCCCATCTCCTCGATCTCGCGGCCCATCCGGGTGAAGGCCTCCACGGCCAGCGACAGCTTCGCGCCCGTCTTCGGCGGGGCCACGTAGTCGTTGACGAACCGCCGCAGCTTGTACTCCACCTGCGGCTGCGGCGGCCCGTCCGGCCGGCGCAGCGGCCGGTAGACCAGCTCGTGCGCCGCCGCCACCTGGTCCGCCGGCAGGGGTCCTTCGTACGCGGTGTACTGCGCCGCGTCCTCGCCGGCCAGATCGCCGAAGACGAAAGCCCCGATCATGTAGTTGTGCGGTACGGAGGCCAGGTCCCCGGCCGCGTACAGCCGCGGCACGGTGGTGCGCGCGTGGTCGTCGACGCGCACGCCCGACGCCGAGTGGCCCCCGCACAGGCCGATCTCCGAGATGTGCATCTCGATGTCGTGCGTGCGGTAGTCGTGGCCGCGGCCCTCGTGGAAGGTGCCGCGGGTCGGCCGCTCGGTGGTGTGCAGGATCGATTCCAGGGCCGAGACCGACTCCTCGGGCAGGTGGCTGAGCTTCAGGTACACCGGCCCCCGGTCCGAGGCGAGTTCGGCCGCGAACTCCGACATCATCTGCCCCGACCAGTAGTCGGAGTCGACGAACCGCTCGCCGTGCCGGTTGACCTGGTAGCCGCCGAAGGGGTTCGCCACGTACGCGCACGCCGGGCCGTTGTAGTCCTTGATCAGCGGGTTGATCTGGAAGCACTCGATCCCGGTGAGGGCCGCGCCCGCGTGGTAGGCCATGGCGTAGCCGTCACCGGCGTTGGTGGGGTTCTCGTACGTCCCGTACAGGTATCCGGAGGCGGGGAGTCCGAGCCGGCCGCAGGGGCCGGTCGCGAGGATCACGGCGCCCGCGCGGACCGTCACGAAGGCGCCGGTACGGGTGTTGAAGGCGGCGGCGCCGATGGCCCGGCCGTCCTCGGGCGAAGTGAGGACCCGCACCGGCATCACCCGGTTCTCGATCCGGATCCGCTCGCGCATCTCACGGCGGCGCAGCTGCCGGTAGAGGACCTTCTTGACGTCCTTGCCCTCGGGCATGGGCAGCACGTACGAGCCGGAGCGGTGGACCCGGCGGACCGCGTACTCGCCGTGCTCGTCCTTCTCGAACTTCACGCCGTACGACTCCAGGCGCTGCACCATCGAGAAGCCGCGGGTGGCGGTCTGGCGGACCGTGGACTGGTCGACGACGCCGTCGTTGGCACGGGTGATCTCGGCGACGTAGTCGTCGGGCTCGGCGCGGCCGGGGACGACCGCGTTGTTGACCCCGTCCATGCCCATGGCGAGGGCGCCGGAGTGGCGAACGTGCGCCTTCTCCAGCAGCAGGACCCGCGCGCCGCGGCCCGCGGCGGTCAGGGCCGCCATGGTGCCGGCGGTGCCGCCGCCGATGACGAGGACGTCGCAGGAGAGTTCCTCGGCGTCGGCGAGTGCGGGGATGTCCATGGTGGGGCTTGCCCTTCGGGATGGTCGGAGGCCTCTGAGGCCTCGGAGACGTCAGAGGTCCAGGAGGTCAGAGGTCCAGGAGGTCAGAGGGAGGCGAGGATCCGGCGGCGGAGGGCCGAAAGGTCCGCGGACCGGTCGCGCGGAGCCGGTACGTCGAGCACCGCGCCGGTGGCGAGGAGGGCGACGCGGTCGCCCACGAACAGGGCCTCGTCCACGTCGTGGGTGACGAAGACGACCGTCGCCCCGGTGCCCGCGAGGACGCCGACCAGGAGGTCCTGCATCCCGCCGCGGGTCTGGGCGTCGAGCGCGCCGAAGGGCTCGTCCATGAGGACGGCGCGCGGGCGCGCGGCGAGGGCGCGGGCGAGCTGGACGCGCTGGCGCTGGCCGCCGGAGAGCTGGTGGGGCAGCTTGAGGGCGTGATCGGCGAGTCCGACGCGCGCCAGCCACTCCTCGGCGGTCCGGCGCCGCTCGGCGCGGGGCACGCGCCGGATGAGGAGGGGCAGTTCCAGATTCCCCCGTACGGTGCGCCAGGGCAGCAGCGCGTCGTCCTGGAAGACGAGCGCCCGGTCGGCGTCGGGCCGGGTGACCGGGGCCCCGTCCTGCGTGACGGTGCCGGCGAGCGGGGGCAGCAGCCCGGCGAGGGTGCGCAGCAGTGTGGACTTCCCGCACCCGGAGGGCCCGACGACGGCCAGCACCTCACCGGGCCGGATGTCGAGGTCGAGGCCGTCGAGGACGGCGCTCCCGCCGGGGCGGCCGAGCCGGACGCCGTCGAGCCGGAGGGCGGCGCCGGGCGGCGGGGCGGTGGTGGAGACGGCCGTGGTGAACGGGGCTGCTGATGCGGGCATGGGGGACCTCCGAGTCCAACCCGTCCGGCGTGTGAGGACCGGGGCCGGGCAGAGCCCGGTCGGGGGGCGCCTCCCCGCGGTGGCCGGGGGAGGGAGAGGGGCGGGTGGGGGACGGCTTCACGGGACAACCGGTTCGGGGGCCGGCCGGCCGGGGCCCGGACTCGGGCCCGGGCCCCGGCTCGGGCCCCGGCTGGGGCTGGGGCTCGGACTCGGAGTGGGGGCGAAGTCCGCGGCGCGGGTCGGTAGCCACCGGGTCAGGAGCCGCCCCAGCCGCTCCACCGCCGTCGAAGTCAGCCAGCCCAGGGCGCCGATCGTGGCCATGCCGACGAAGACCCCCGGGTAGTCCACCACCGTGTAGTCCTGCCAGGTGCGGTAGCCGACGCCGTACTCCCCCGAGATCATCTCCGCCGAGATCACGCAGATCCAGGAGACCCCGATCCCGACCGACAAGCCCCCGAAGACGCCGGGGAGGGAGCCCGGCAGGACCACCGACAGCAGCACGCGCCCCCGCGACGCGCCCATCGTGAGGGCCGCCTCCTCCCAGACCGGCGACAGCGCCGCCACCGCGTGGCGCGTGGAGACCAGCACCGGGAAGAACGCCGCCGCGCACGTGATGAACACGATCCCCTGCTCGTTCGAGGGGAAGAGCAGGATCGCCACCGGGACCAGCGCGATGGCCGGGATCGGGCGCACCACCTCCAGGACCGGGCCGAGCACGTCCGCGGCCACCCGCGAGCGGGCGATCGCCGTGCCCACCGCCACACCCAGGACCGCCGCCAGCGCGAAGCCCGACACGATCCTGCGCAGGCTGGAGAAGAGGTCTTCCCAGTACGGGGCCGTCGACGCCCGCTCCGCCAGCTTCGACGCCACCTCTCCCACCGTCGGGAACTGCCCGAAGCGGAGCCAGAATTCGACGTCCAGCGAAGTCAGCAGCTGCCACGCCACCAGGGCCGCCCCGAGCGAAGCCAGCCGCAGCAGCCTGCGCCCCGGGGTCACGACGCGATGCCTTCGGCCTCGGCGAAGCCCACGATCCGCGCCCCCGATCCCGGGTGCCGGTCCACGTACGACTTCGCGCCCGCCGGCGTGACGAACGCCCGCAGCTCGGCGCCCTCCGCCACCCACACCGCCTTGTCGGCGAACCACGGGGTCCCGGTCACCGCGTCCGGCACGTACGCCGCCCGGACCGCCGCCGCGTCCGCGCCCTTCAGGGCCTTCAGCAGGGCCGCCGGGGTGTCGAACGTCCGCGTGGCCGGCTCGTTCCTCAGCCACAGCTCGGGGCGGGCGGGCGCCGCCGCAGGGTAGGCGGCCTCCGGTACGGCCCGCTTCAGCGGCGCCGGGTCCACGAACGCGTCCACGTCCACGTCCCCGACCAGCTTCGCGTCCTTGAGGACCGGTACGTCCTCCTTCAGCGCCGCCAGCAGTTCCGGCCGCAGCGCCGGGTCGAAGGTCGCGATCCCGTTCGCGCCGTTGTACAGGTACACGACCTCCGCCGGCAGCCCGGTCTCCTTCGCCACCGACTCCGCCGCCGCGACCGGCTGCGTCCGCAGGTACTCGGTCGCCTTGCGCTGCGCCCGCAGGAAGTCGTCCAGTACGCCGGCCCGCTGCGCCGCGAACTTCTGCCGCACCGTGACCCCGTGGAACGTCGGCAGGTTCAGCTCGGCGCCGTCGTACAGGGCCTTGGCCTTCCCCTCGTACGCGAGCTGCCCCGGCCAGGCCACGAACTGCGACAGCGCGTCCGCACTGCCCGCCTGGAGGGCCGAAGCCCCCACGCTGGGCTGCTGGTTGAGCTTCTGGATGCCGCTCGCGGGATCGATCCCGGCGCGTTGGAGGGCGCGTACGAGGGTCCCGTCCGCGGCCGAGCCGACCGAGGTCGACACCTTCTTGCCGCGCAGATCGGCCAGCGAGGCGTACGTCGCGCCGGGCGCGGTGACGATGGTGTTGAGGCCGCCGCGCAGGTTGTAGCCGGTCACGGAGACGAGCCGGGTCGGCTGCTTGAGCTCCTTGCCGCGCGCCGCGTTGATCAGCAGCGGGAAGTCGCCCATCGAGCCGATGTCGATCTTCCCCGCGGTCATCTGGGCGGTGATGGGCGCGCCCGTGGCGTAGTCCTGCCAGTCGACCTTGTACGTGACGCCGTCCCGCCGGCCGCGCTCCGCGAGCTGCTGCTCGAAGTATCCGAGGGAGCGCAGCAGGGTGCCCGCGGTGACGGTGTTGATGGTCTTGGACTGGTAGCCGACGGCCACCGTCACGGTCTTGGCGCTGTCGGCCCCGGACGCGCTCGCGCCGCACCCACTGGCCAGCGGGACGAGGAGCACGGAGAGGACGAGGGCGAGCGGCGGTCTCGAACTGCGCATCGGAACGGGGCCTTTCACCGGAGCAGGTAGGGCATGTTGACGGTCACCGCGCCCGTGGGGCAGCGGGCGGCGCACGGGCCGCAGTACCAGCACTCGTCGACGTGCATGTACGCCTTGCCGTTGTCCTCGCGGATCGCGAGCGAGTCGAGCGGACACATGTCGACGCAGAGGGTGCAGCCGTCGATGCACAGGGACTCGTCGATGGTCACGGGCACGTCGCCGCGCTGGGGGACCACAGGCATGGCTGTCTCCAGGAAGGTGGGTACGCAGGGGGTCAGAGGGAGCGGCGGAGCAGGCCGCTCATGGTGATCCGGTCGCCGCGGAAGCGGATGAACTCCAGGTCCACGGGCCGGCCGTCGCCCAGATGGGTGAGCCGCTCCAGCATCAGCACGGCGGCCCCGCGCGGGGCCTGCAGCACGGCGGCGGAGTGCGCGTCGGCGTTGACGGCCTCCAGGGTGATCTCGGCGTGGCCGAGGGGCTGTCCGGTCAGGGACTCCAGCAGCCGGAAGACGTCGGTGTTCTCCAGGTCGCAGCCGAGCAGTTCGGCCCCGATGTCGAGGGGGACGTACGTCAGGTCGAGGGAGAGCGGCAGCCCGTTCAGCCGCCGCAACCGCTCGATGTAGAGCACGTCGGCGTGCTCGGGGAGCCCCAGCCGGCCGGCCACGGGGGCGGGCGCGCGCACCGGGCCGACGGTACGGACCTCGTTGGTCACCCGGCCGTGCTCGTGCAGGGTCTCGGCCAGGCCCTGGAGGCGGTCGAGGCCGTGCGGGTACTTCTCGCAGACGACCACGGTCCCGACCCCCGGCCGGCGTTCGACGAGCCGCTCGCCGCGCAGCAGGTCGAGGGCCTGGCGGACGGTGTTGCGGCCGGCTCCGTAGTCGGCGGCGATGACGTCCTCCAGCGGGAGGACCCCGCCGGGGTAGCCGTCGGCCAGGATCTGGTGGCGCAGCAGGTCGGCGAGCTGGCGCGCCCGGTCCGCGCGCAGTCTCCGCCGGCGCGCGGCGGCGACCGGGACGGTGTGCTCACGGGTGCGTTCGGCTGGCATGGCACGGAACATACCGACGGCTTCCGGCCAGTGGTGTTGCCACAGTATTGCGCCACCGCGGGGACTCAGCGGAAGGGCTGTGACCTGCTACGACGCCGGGGTGGCGGAAAGATCCGCCACCCCGGTGCAGCCGTTCGTCCCGAGGGGCGGACTAGCGGGATCCCACAATGCGGCCGGTGACCTCGCCGAGGCCGACGCGGGTGCCGCCCGTGCCCGGCGCCCAGGCGGTGAGGGTGACGGTGTCGCCGTCTTCGAGGAAGGTGCGCTTGCCGTCGGTGAGCTCGATCGCGTCGCGGCCGTTCCACGTCAGCTCCAGCAGCGAGCCGCGCTGCCCGACCTCGGGGCCGCTGACCGTGCCCGAGCCGTAGACGTCGCCGGTACGCAGGGAGGCGCCGTTGACCGTCATGTGCGCGAGCTGCTGGGCGGCGGTCCAGTACATCGTCGCGAACGGCGGCTGCGCGACCTCCTGCCCGTTGATGGAGACGGTGATGCGCAGGTCGAAGCCGCCGGGCCGGTCGGCCTCCGCGTCGTCGAGGTAGGGCAGCAGCGGGAAGTCGCGGGCGGGCGGGGCGACCCGGGCCGCCTCCAGGGCCTCCAGCGGGGTGACCCAGGCGGAGACGGAGGTGGCGAAGGACTTGCCGAGGAAGGGGCCGAGCGGCACGTACTCCCAGGCCTGGATGTCGCGCGCCGACCAGTCGTTGAGCAGGAACAGCCCGAAGACGTGGTCCTCGAAATCGGCCAGCGGCACCGGGCGGCCCTGCTCGGACGGGGTGCCGACGACGAAGCCGACCTCCGCCTCGATGTCGAGCTTGACGGACGGGCCGAAGACGGGCGCCGCGTCGGCCGGGGCCTTGCGCTGCCCGGAGGGCCGTACGACATCGGTCCCCGAGACCACGATCGTGCCCGACCGGCCGTGGTAACCGATTGGCAGGTGCTTCCAGTTGGGGGTCAGTGCCTCGCCGTCCGGGCGGAAGATGCGGCCCACGTTGGTGGCGTGGTGCTCGCTCGCGTAGAAGTCGACGTAGTCGGCGACCTCGTACGGCAGGTGCAGGGTCACGGCGTCGAGCGGGAGGAGGTGCGGCTCGACCGTCTCCCGGTGGCCGGGGTCGGTCACCCACGCGGTCAGCGCGCGGCGCACGTCGCGCCAGGCGGTGCGGCCGGCGGCCAGCAGCGGATTGAGCGAGGACTGCCCGAGCAGTGCGGCGTACGGGGAACCGAGCGCGGCCGCGGCCGCCCCCGCGTCGAGCACGTGTCCGCCGATGCGCACACCGATGCGACGGCGGCCGGGTTCCGCGGAGGCGGGCCCGGGGGTGGAGAAGACGCCGTACGGGAGGTTGTGCGGCCCGAACGGGTCGCCCTCGGGGACATCGAGGGGGCTCTGCTGGGGCATGGGGTACTGCCTCGCTTTCGATGCGGTCCGGGGGTGTCCCGGGGGCTGGTTGATACGTTACGTGGCCAGTGGGGCCGGTGGGAGGCCGGATTCGGGTTCTATTTGTAGGACTTGTCCAAAGGGGTCCGTATCCTTGCGCCGTGACTTCCGCCCCGCTTTCGGCCCTCCCGTTCGCCTTGATCGCCACTGACCTGGACGGGACCCTGCTGCGCGCCGGAGACACCGTCTCCGCCCGCTCGTACGCGGCGCTCGCGAGGGCGCGCGCCGCGGGCGCCCAGCACATCATCGTCACCGGACGCCCCGTCCCGCAGGTCCGCCATGTACTGGACGACCTCGGGTACACGGGGCTCGCGGTGTGCGGGCAGGGCGCGCAGGTGTACGAAACGGCGGGCGCGTGCCTGCTGCACTCCGTCGCACTGGACCGGGAGCTGGCCGAGGTGGCCCTCGGGAAGATCGAGGCGGAGATCGGCGAGGTGTACGCGGCGGTCAACCAGGAGGGGGTGGACGCCGAGATGCTGATAGGGCCGGGCTACCGCATGTGGCACCCGCACCTGCCGACGGTCCGGGTGCGCAGGCGCGGCGACCTGTGGGCCGCTCCGATCAACAAGGTGCTGCTGCAGCACCCGGAGCTGGACGACGACGAGCTGACGCGGGTCGCGCGCGAGGTGGTCGGGGACCTGGTGAACGTGACGATGGCGGGGGAGCACACGGTGGAGCTCCAGCCGCCCGGCGTCAGCAAGGCGAGCGGACTGGCGCTGGCGGCGGAGGTGCTGGGGGTGGGCCCGTCCTCGACGATCGCCTTCGGCGACATGCCGAACGACATCCCGATGTTCGCGTGGGCGGCGCACGGCGTGGCCATGGCCAACGCCCACCGCGAACTGATCGCCGTGGCCGACGAACTGACCCTCTCCAACGAGCAGGACGGCATCGCGGTGGTCCTGGAGCGCCTCTTCCCCGGCTGATCCGCTGATCCGGCCGATCCGGCCGATCCGGCCGATCCGGCTGCTCCGGCTGCCGATCCCGGGCCGGCCTGCCGATCCCGGTCCGAGGGGGCGTCACCCCGCCGCGCGGGGCAACCGCCGCTCCCACGTCCGGTGGAAGACGACCTCGTCGCCCTCCCGGCACACCACTTCGTTCGAGGTCGCGAACCCGCCCTCGTCGCAGGAGATCTCCGACCGGGTGTCGATACGGGCGTCCCACCCCGACTCCGGCCGGTGCAACCGGATCCGCCACTCCGAGCGGGTCCGGGCCGACAGCGGATCCGCCGAGTCGATCTCGTAGACCTCCTCCGCGTCCTCGCCGTACTCCAGCCCGTCCGGAAACACCCGCGTGCCGCCGTACCGCGGGTCCACCTCCAGCCGCCACCGCCCGCGCGCCACGTCCCGTACGACCAGCCGCTCCGGCCGCGGCTCGTCCAGCGTGGCCGGGTGCGACACCCCGAGCGGCTCAGCCTGCTCCGGGGGCTCGAAGCGGACCTCCGGGCCGGAGGCGTCCGCTCCGGCGTCCCGGACCGGCAGGACCACCGAACTCCCCGCCGGATCCAGCGTCCACCCTGCCTCCGACCCGGCCCGCGGCCAGATCCACGGCCAGTACGCCGAGGACAGCGCGAGCCGGATCCGGTGGCCCGCGGCGAACCGGTGCCCGATGCCGTTCAGCTCGAAGACGACGTCCTCGTACGCGCCCACCGGCCACGGCACCGCCTTGTCCCGGCCCAGCCGGGCGGAGAGGTTCAGCGCGCCCCGCGTCACCAGCGTCGAGGACCCGTCGGGCGCCACGTCGCACAGGCGCGCCACCACCTGCCCGTACGGGACGTCCATCCGCAGCCGGGCCGTCACCTGCGCGCGGCCCAGCACCTCCACCGGCTCGCGGCCCACCGGGAACTCGAAGCAGGCCGACTTCGCGTCCTCCTCCCGCTGGTCCGGCGCCAGGTCCGCGGCGTTGCCGAACGGGAAGAACCGCCCCGCGTCCAGCCCCGTGTGCTGCGGGGAGGCCACGGCCACCGGCGCGCCCTGGAGCGCGTACGTGACCGGGGTGACGGCGGGGGAGGGCCACTCGGAGACCCCGACCCAGCGGCCCGGCAGCTCCTCGTACGTGGTCGCCGGCGGATGCGACTCCGAGATCCAGGACCGCAGCAGGGGCTCGTCCGTCACCCCGTTGTCAGCGCCCTTCAGCCAGTGGTCCCACCACCGCAGGGTCTCCTGGAGGAACCCGATCGACGGCCCCGGCGGCAGCCCCCGGTCCGGGTACTGGTGCGACCACGGGCCGATCAGCCCCCGTACCCGGTCGGCGGGCAGGTGGGAGACCAGCCGCAGCACCGTGTCCCGGTACGGGTCGTGCCAGCCGCCGACCGCCAGCACGGCCGCGCGGATCGCCGGGTAGTCCTCGCAGACGCTGCCGTGGCGCCAGTAGCCGTCCCGCGTCTGGTGCGCCAGCCAGGTGTGGATCAGGGGTTCGACGTATTCCAGCCGGGCGAGCCACTGTTCCCGCCAGCCTTCGCCGACGAACAGCGGGTCCGGTGGCCGCGCCGCGAAGGCCAGCATGGTCGCCGCCCACGCGTGCATGTCGACGGCCAGCACCGAGCCGCCCATGTAGTGGACGTCGTTGTCGTACCGGTCGTCCGTCGAGCAGACCGTGACGACCGCCTTGAGCGCCTCGGGGGCCAGCGCCGCGATCTGGAGGGAGTTGAACCCGCCCCACGAGATCCCGAACATCCCCACCGACCCCGAGCACCACGGCTGCGCCGCCAGCCACTCCACCACCGCGACCCCGTCGGCCAGTTCCCGCGCGTCGTACTCGTCGCCCGGGTTCCCGCCGCTGCAGCCGTGGCCCCGTACGTCCACCCGGACCGAGGCGTAGCCGTGGCCCGCGTACCAGGGGTGGCGCTGCCAGTCGCGCGGCGCGGTGCAGTCGGTGAGCCGGTACGGCAGGTACTCCAGCAGCGCCGGGACCGGCTCCTCGGTCCTGGGGCGCCAGATCCGGGCGTACAGCTCCACCCCGTCCGGCATCGGGATCCGGACATCCTCGTGCGCCGTCTCGTACGGGAACTCGGTACGGATGATCATGGGGGAACCACCTCGTTCGCCTCAGTGGACGGGGTGCATCGTGCGCCGCAGCCACGGCGAGGAGTCCGGCGGCCATCCGGCGAACGGCGCGGCGCATCGCGTCGGGGGCCGGGGCGCACTCGGCCGAGTGCTTTCGCCCGGCCAGATGGCGGCGGCCGAGGACGTACCGGACCAGGCCCGCGGTCATGCCGACGGCGACGGTGCTGGCCACGTTGGGCTTGAGCAGGCCGGTGCCCGCGCTGATCACGCCTAGACCCGTCCAGGTCATGGCGGCCGTCGGCCCGCCATGGCGTAGTGGCCGCAGGCGATCAGGACGCCGCCCCGGAGCACGGCACAGCGCGGCGAGGCCCCGGGGGTGTCCGAGGAGGGCGTGGTCGTCGGCGGCCGGAGTCCGGTCCGCTTCCGGGTCGGACGGCTCCGCCGGTTCCTCTGCTGCCGTGGTAGTTCTGGACAAAGGACATTCTCCGGTTGTTTCGGCTCCTCACGAACATACCGGTGCGCATCGGGCAGTGCGCGGGTGGCGACATGGCGGCCGCTCTCGGTGATCGAAAACAGACCGGATACGCTGGCTTGAGTGATGGCAGCGACACATCGACAATCCAGGTGATCGTCACCGTGATCGTCAGCAGACAGGAGTACCCCTCGTGACCGTCGTCGGGCCGTTCGGACTGAGCGTGCGGGACCAGGCTCTTGAGACCGATGTCCAGGCCGGACTGGCCGCCGTCGAGGCGGGTCTGCTGGAGGCCACCAAGAGCGAAGTCCCCTTCATCACCGATGCCGCGCAGCACCTGCTGCGCGCCGGGGGCAAGCGGTTCCGGCCGCTGCTGGTGATGCTCGCATCCCGGTTCGGCGATCCCTACGCGCCCGGCATCGTGCCCGCCGCGGTGGTCGTCGAGCTCACCCATCTGGCGACGCTGTACCACGACGACATCATGGACGAGGCGGACGAGCGCCGCGGCGTGGCCAGTGCCAACGCCCGCTGGGGCAACTCGGTGGCCGTCCTGACGGGTGACTTCCTGTTCGCCCGCGCCTCGCACATCCTGGCCGACCTCGGGCCGGAGGCCGTACGCATCCAGGCCGAGGCCTTCGAGCGGCTGGTCACCGGCCAGATCCTGGAGACGGCCGGCCCGCGCGACGGCCGCGACCCGATCGCCCACTACCTCGACGTCATGGCGGGCAAGACCGGCTCCCTGATCGCGGTCTCCGGCCGGTTCGGCGCCCTGATGTCCGGCGCCGACGAGTCGGTCGTCGACATCCTGACCCAGTACGGGGAGCGCCTCGGCATCGCCTTCCAGCTCGCCGACGACGTCCTGGACATCGCCTCCGACGCGCACGAATCCGGGAAGACGCCGGGGACGGACCTGCGCGAGGGCATCCCCACGCTGCCCGTCCTGCGGCTGCGCGAGATGGCCGCCCGGGGCGGCGACCCCGAGGACCTGGAGCTCGTGCGCCTCCTCGACGGAGACCTGACGGACGACGCCTTGCACGCCGAGGTGCTCGCCCGGCTGCGGGTGCACCCCGCGCTGGAGCAGGCCCGCCGCGACACCATCCGGTACGCGCAGGAGGCGCGGGCCACGCTGGCGCCGCTGCCGGAGGGCTTCGCGAAGTCGGCGCTGGAGGAGCTGTGCGACGCGGTGGTGCACCGCGCCGGCTAGGACGCGTCCCGGTACGCCCGGATACGTCCGGACAAGCCGTTCTGCAGGGCGAGGGCCCGGCATCCCCTACGGGTGGAGGATGCCGGGCCCTCGTCGTGTCATCCCTGCGGCGTACGCCGAGTTGGCCCCGGGGAGTGACGCCCCGGCCCCTGCCCTTTTGGTCAGATGGAGACACACCAGAACGGGTGACACAGAGGTAGGGCAGACATGGCAACGAACGCAAAGACCCGCAAGGCCGCCCGGTACGCCGTACCGGTAGCGGTGGCGGGTGTGGCCGCCG
Source organism: Streptomyces sp. NPDC051109 (assembly GCF_044455885.1). Taxonomy (NCBI): domain Bacteria; kingdom Bacillati; phylum Actinomycetota; class Actinomycetes; order Kitasatosporales; family Streptomycetaceae; genus Streptomyces; species Streptomyces sp. NPDC051109. The sequence goes on along the minus strand of NZ_JBITFF010000003.1, from coordinate 585,141 downwards.
CGACCGTGGCGATGGTCCCGGCCTTCGCGAACTCCGGCGGCCCCGACCTGCCGAAGACGACCGCGCAGCAGCTCATAGAGAAGGTCGCCGCCTCCGACGTGCAGCAGCTGTCCGGCAGCGCGAAGATCAGCACCGACCTGGGTCTGCCGACCCTGGCGAGCGGCCTCCTCGGCGGCAAGGGCATCGCGGGCGGCTCGGCGAACCCCGAGGACAAGCTCGCGCAGCTGGCGAACGGCACGCACACCCTGCGCGTCGCGGCCGACGGGCCGGACCGCCAGAAGCTCACGTTCGTGGACGGCAAGGACGAGTACAGCCTCATCCACAACGGCGCCGACGTCTGGGGGTACGACAGCAAGGCCAACGAGGTCTGGCACGAGAAGAACCCCGAGGCGGCGGCCGGCAAGGACGAGAAGAAGACGGCCGAGCGGCTCGGCGGCGCCTCGCCCCAGCAGCTGGCCCAGGACGTGCTGAAGGCCGCCGGCCCGACCACGGACGTCAGCGTGGGCGAGACCGCGCAGGTGGCCGGCCGGGACGCCTACCAGCTGGTGCTGAAGCCGAAGCAGAGCGGATCCACGGTCGGCTCGGTCAAGATCGCGGTGGACGCCAAGAACGGCGTGCCGCTGCGGGTGCAGCTGCTCGCGGCCGAGGGCGGCAAGCCGATCTTCGACGCCGGGTTCACCAAGGTGGACTTCGCCAAGCCTGCCGCCGACACGTTCGCCTTCACCGCGCCCAAGGGCGCCAAGCTGACCGAGGGCGCCGCCGGAGCGGGCAAGGACGGCCGCGGCCACGGCAGGGAGTTCAAGGGCCTGGACTCCTTCCCCGGCCTCGACGCCCTGACCGGCGGCATGGGCGTCCCGGGCGGAAAGGGCGGCGAGACCAAGGTGCTCGGCGAGGGCTGGGCGACCATCGCCCGCGTCGAGACGGGCGCCGGCAAGAGCCTGAAGGACATCGAGAACGGCAAGGACACTCCGAAGGAGGCCAAGCAGTTCCTCGACTCCCTCGGGGGCAAGGTCACCGGCAAGTTCGGCGAGGGCCGGGTCTTCAAGACCCGCCTTGTCAACGCCCTGATCACGGACGACGGCAAGGTCTACGTCGGCGCGGTCACCAAGGACGCGCTGGTGAAGGCGGCCGACGCCGACAAGTAGTGCCGCACGGCGGGTAGGACGTTCCGAAGGGTGGGCGGGGACTGTGTCCCTGCCCACCCTTCGGCCGTTGTGGCCCTGTGTACAGCGGCCCCGCTGTACCGTGAAAAGCATGTCGAGACACGTCACCATCCGCCTGAACGAAGAGTTCCACGAGCGCCTCAAAGCGCGTGCGGCGGCACTGGGGACGACGGTCACCGCGCTGATCACCGAGGTAACGGAACGCGAGCTCGACGAGGACCGGGAGAACTTCCTTTCCGGCATCGAGGAGTTCGCCGACCACTGGGGCTACTTCCAGGAGCGGTTCGGCAATTGAAGATCACCATGGAGTGGGCCTGGACCGCTCTGGCCCACCATCTCCCGTCAGATCCCGCCGTGTGGGACCCCTCCGGGGTGGCCGCCGCGGTCGCCCGACACCAGAACGACCTCGTCCTGGTGCCCGAACAGCCCGCCCCGGACACCGCGTGGCGGGCCGCCGCGTTTCTGCACACCCTCGCGGTGTGCCCGGCGCTGGAATCGCCGATGAACGAGTTCTACGCGGCCGCCGCCACGCGCTCGTACCTGCGCGTGGCGGGAGCCAAACAGCTGCCTTCACCGGAGGACCTCGGCGACCTGGTGGAGGCGGCCAAGCTGGGCCGCGCCGACGTCGCCGCGGTCGCCGAGGAACTCCGCGCCCTCATACAGGAGCCGCAGACGGCGTCGTCCTAGGCCCGCTCCTGTCTCAGAAGGTGATCTTCCAGCTGTTGATGTAGCCGGTGTCCTGCGCCGCCCCGTCCTTGACCTGGAGCTTCCAGACTCCGTTGGCCACCTCGCTCGACGCGTTGACCGTGTACGACTGGACGAGGTTGTCGGCGCTGCCGCCGCTGCGGTTGTGCAGGTTGTAGACCGTGCCGTCGGGGGCCACCAGGTCGACCACCAGGTCACCGCGGTAGGTGTGGACGATGTTCACGTCGACCTTGGTGGTGGCCGGGGCGTTGCCCGCGACGCCGGAAACCGTGATCGGCGAGGTCACCGCGGCGCCGGGGGAGTCCGGGATGTTCACGTCCGTCGTGTTCTCGAAGGACGGGCCCGGCGGGACCGGGGTGGCCGCCCCCAGGTTCCAGATCGCGTACGCGATGGCGTCGGAGTTGCGGTCCAGGGCGGTGTCGTTGATGTTCGCCGACGTGTCGCACGAGGCGTGGTAGCAGCGGTCGAAGGCCTGCCCGGAGGTGCCGCCCCACTTCTGCGCCTGCGCCGCCGTCTTGGTGTAGTCGGCGCCGGAGAACAGGCCGCCGACCGGGATGCCCGCGCTCTTGAACGGGGCGTGGTCGGAGCGGCCGTCGCCCTCGGTCTCGATCTCCGTCGGGATGCCGACGCCCGCGTAGTAGTTCTTGAAGGTCTGCTCGATGGTCGGGTCGTCGTCGTAGACGAAGTAGCCCGGGTTCGGCGAGCCGATCATGTCGAAGTTCAGGTACCCGGAGATCTTCGACTTCTCGGCGGCCGGCAGGTTGTTCACGTAGTACTTCGAGCCGATCATGCCGAGCTCCTCCGCGCCCCACCAGCCGAAGCGCAGGTGCTTGGTGGGCTGGAGCTGTGCGCGCGAGACGGCCAGCGCCGTCTCCAGGATGGCGGCCGAGCCGGATCCGTTGTCGTTGATGCCGGGACCCGCGGTCACCGAGTCCAGGTGCGATCCGGCCATCAGCACCGAGTTCGGGTCACCGCCCGGCCAGTCGGCGATCAGGTTGTAGCCGGTCGCGCCGCTGCTGGTGAAGGTCTGCAGGGTGGTGGTGAAGCCGGCCGCGTCCAGCTTGGCCTTCACGTAGTCGACCGAGGCTTTGTAGCCGGCCCGGCCGTGGGCGCGGTTGCCTCCGTTGGCGGTGGCTATGGACTGGAGTTGCGCCAGGTGCGCCTTGACGTTGGCGACCGGGATGTCGGGCGGGGTCGGCGCCGCGGTCGCCGCCGTCGGGGCGGCGAGTGCGGCGGGGGCGGTGGAGGCGAACAGGCCGGCGACCGCGATGGCGGTCACGGCGGCGAGACGCCGGGAGACGGACAGGCTCATGTGGGGGACTCCGGAATTCCGTTGGGGATTGAACGGAACGTGCGGGGTGGCGCAATTGAGCGATCGTGCGTCAGTGCGAGCCTGATGTTCAGTGGAAGGGTGACTGCCCGTCAAGACCGTGATTCGGTCAGGGCCGTTCGGAAAACGGACGATCCCCGCTACGGAGGTTCCGTAGCGGGGATCGTGGGGTGGTGGGGAGGAGCGGCGGGGCTACGCCGGCTCGGGCGCCGGGGTGGCCGCCACCGGCCCGGCGGCGGCGCGGGCCGCTACGAGCCGGGCCCGGGTCCTGCGCGCCGTACGCAGCGCGTCCCAGGTCAGCAGCGCCAACGCGGCCCAGACCAGGGAGAACCCGGCCCAGCGCTCCGGCGGCATCGCCTCGTGGAAGTACACGACGCCGAGCCCGAACTGGAACACCGGGGCCAGGTACTGGAGCAGCCCGAGCGTGGACAGCGGGACCCGGATCGCGGCCGCACCGAAGCAGACCAGCGGGATCGCGGTGACCAGCCCGGTCGCGGCGAGCAGTGAGGCGTGCCCGAGGCCCTCTGCGGCGAAGCTCGACCGGCCCTGCGCGCCCAGCCACAGCAGGTAGCCGAGGGCGGGCGGGAACAGCAGCGCGGTCTCGGCGGCGAGCGACTCGACCCCGCCCATGTTGAGCTTCTTCTTGATCAGCCCGTACGCGGCGAAGGAGAAGGCCAGCACGAGCGAGATCCACGGCGGCCGCCCGTACCCGACGGCGAGCACCAGTACGGCGGCCACGCCGATGCCGACCGCCGCCCACTGCGCCCGGCGCAGCCGCTCGCCGAGGACCAGGACGCCGATCGCGATGGTGACGAGCGGGTTGATGAAGTAGCCGAGGCTGGCCTCGACGACCGCGCCGTTGTTCACGGCCCAGATGTACAGCCCCCAGTTCACGGAGATCACCGACGCGGCCAGCGCGGTCAGGGCCAGCTTGCGCGGCTGGCGGAGCAGGTCCCCCATCCAGGCCCAGCGGCGCATGGCCAGCAGCAGGATCCCGACCACGCCCAGCGACCACACCATGCGGTGGGCGAGGATCTCGATGGCCCCGGACGGCTTGAGCAGCGGCCAGAACAGGGGGACCAGCCCCCACATCCCGTATGCGCCGAATCCGTAGAGCAAACCCGTGCGCTGCTCGTTCTCCGCCTTCACGGGGCCCTCCAGTCGTCATTCGGCCAACCTCACGAAGGTAGCGCCGGGTGGACCGGATGTCATGCCCGTTCACGGGAGATACTCATGACACGTCCGGGGCCTTGCGTGGCTGCGGCGGCGCGGACTCAGGCCGCGCGGCCCGGCCTCAGGCCGCGTCGGCCCGGGGCCGCGCCGGCCCGGTTCGGGCCGGGGCCCGCCCGCTCAGGCCAGAGCGGAGGCGATGGCGTCCGCCACCGGGGTCGTCGGGCGGCCGATGAGCCGGGACAGGTCCCCGCCGGTGTGGGCCAGCCGGCCGCGGGAGATCGCCGCGTCCACGTCGACGAGGATCGCCGCGAAACCCTCGGGCACCCCGGCGCCGGTCAGGATCGACAGGTGCGTCTCCGCCGGGACCTCGCTGTACGCGACCTCCTTGCCGGTCTGCGCCGCGACCTCGGCCGCGTACTCCGCCAGGCTCCACGCGGAGTCGCCGGAGAGCTCGTACACCTGGTTCAGGTGGCCTTCGCCGGTCAGCACGGCTGCCGCCGCCGCCGCGTAGTCCGCCCGCGCGGCCGAGGCGATCCTGCCCGCGCCCGCGCTGCCCACGACCGCGCCGTGCTCCAGGACGGTGCCCAGGTGCCCGGTGTAGTTCTCGTGGTACCAGCCGTTGCGCAGGAAGGTGTGGGGCAGGCCGGAGTCGAGGATCGCCTGCTCGGTGACCTTGTGCTCGTCCGCCAGGTCGAAGTCGGCCTCGGGGCCGCCGAGGATCCCGGTGTACGCGAGCTGGGCGACGCCTGCGGCCCGTGCGGCCTCGATCACGGCGAGGTGCTGCGGCACGCGGCGCCCGACCTCGTTGCCGGAGATCAGCAGGACGCGGTCGCCGGAGCGGAAGGCGCCGGCCAGGGTCTCGGGGGCGTCGTAGTCCGCGACGCGCACCTCGACCCCGCGCGCGGCCAGGTCGGCGGCCTTCTCCTCGCTGCGGACGACGACGGCGACGCGCTCGGCGGGGACCTCGCTCAACAGCTCCTCGACGACGAGGCGGCCGAGGGCTCCGGTGGCTCCGGTGACGACGATGCTCATGGGGTGCGCTCCTTGCGTGGGGGCCGTGTCCGGCTTCGGGGGTATGACACCACCCTAGGGAGAGCGCTAACCTTTCGTAAGTACCCACTTCAAAGTAAGGTACTGGTATGAAGGTAAGTGTGAAGGCTCCGATGTGCCCCTCCCGCGGAGTGCTGGAGCACGTCACCAGCCGCTGGGGCGTCCTGGTGCTGGCCGCGCTCGTCGAGCGCTCCTACCGCTTCAGCGAGCTGCGCCGGGAGGTGGGCGGCGTCAGCGAGAAGATGCTGGCCCAGACCCTGCAGACGCTGGAGCGCGACGGATTCGTGCTGCGCGACGCGAAGCCCGTGATCCCGCCGCGCGTGGACTACTCACTGACCGAGCTGGGGCGTGAGGCCGCCGAGCAGGTGTGGTCGCTGGCCCGCTGGACCGAGCGGCGCACCGCCGACGTCCAGGCGGCACGGGCCGCGTACGACGGAGCCCGGAGCTCCTGAGGAACTCCGGGCCACCCTCGCGCGGGTACGGGTGCGGGTCAGCCCACGACCGTCCAGGTGTCGTTGCCGGCGAGCAGGGTGCTGAGGTCGCCCTTGCCCTTGGCGTCCACGGCCGCATCCAGCTGCTCGGCCATCAGCGTGTCGTACACCGGCCGCTCCACGCTGCGGAAAACCCCGATGGGCGTCTGGTGCAGGGTGTGCGGATCGGCCAGCCGGGACAGGGCGAACGCGGTGGTCGGGCCGGCGCTGCGCGCGTCGTGGACCAGGATCCGGGACTCGTTCTCGGGGGTCACCGTGACGACCTCCAGCTCCCCGGTGGCCTGGCTCCGTACGACGCCCTTGTGCCCGTCGGCCCCGAAGCGGATCGGCTGCCCGTGCTCCAGCCGGATCACCGCCTCCTGGGCCTGAGCGTTGTCCTTGAGCACCTCGAAGGCGCCGTCGTTGAAGATGTTGCAGTTCTGGTAGATCTCCACCAGTGCCGTGCCCTGGTGGTCGGCTGCCGCGCGCAGTACCTCGGTGAGGTGCTTGCGGTCGGAGTCGATCGTCCGGGCGACGAAGGTGGCCTCGGCGCCGAGCGCCAGTGAGACCGGGTTGAAGGGGGCGTCGAGCGAGCCCATGGGGGTGGACTTGGTGATCTTGCCGACCTCGCTGGTGGGCGAGTACTGGCCCTTGGTCAGCCCGTAGATCCGGTTGTTGAAAAGCAGGATCTTGAGGTTGACGTTGCGGCGCAGGGCGTGGATCAGGTGGTTTCCGCCGATGGACAGCGCGTCGCCGTCCCCGGTGACCACCCACACCGACAGGTCGCGGCGCGAGGTGGCCAGCCCGGTGGCGATGGCCGGGGCCCGGCCGTGGATCGAGTGCATCCCGTAGGTGTTCATGTAGTACGGGAAACGCGAGGAACAGCCGATCCCCGAGACGAAGACGATGTTCTCCTTCGCCAGCCCCAGTTCGGGCATGAAGCCCTGCACCGCCGCCAGCACCGCGTAGTCACCGCACCCGGGGCACCAGCGGACCTCCTGGTCCGACTTGAAGTCCTTCATGGACTGCTTGGCCTCGGCCTTCGGCACGAGGGAGAGCAGATGGGGGGCGTCGGTCACCTCAGTCATTGATGGCCTCCTCGAAAACCTTCGCGAGCTGCTCAGCCTTGAACGGCATTCCGTTGACCTGGGTGTACGACTGGGCGTCGACCAGGTACTTCGCCCGGATCAGGGTGGCGAGCTGCCCGAGGTTCATCTCAGGCACCACTACCTTCTCGTAACGCTTCAGGACCTCCCCGAGATTCCTCGGGAACGGGTTGACGTGGCGCAGGTGGGCCTGTGCGACGGGGGTGCCGACGCCCCGCAGGCGGCGGACGGCGGCGGTGATGGGGCCGTAGGTGGAGCCCCAGCCCAGGACCAGGGTCCGGGCGCCGTCCGGGTCGTCGACCTCCAGGTCGGGGACCCGGATCCCGTCGATCTTGGCCTGGCGGGTGCGGACCATGAAGTCGTGGTTGGCCGGGTCGTAGGAGATGTTGCCGGTGCCGTCCTGCTTCTCGATGCCGCCGATGCGGTGTTCGAGTCCGGGCGTGCCCGGGACCGCCCACGGGCGGGCCAGCGTCTGCGGGTCGCGCTTGAACGGCCAGAACGCCTCCGTGCCGTCCGCGAGCTGCTGGTTGGGCGCCGCGGCGAACTGGACCTTCAGGTCCGGCAGGTCGGCGACGTCCGGGATCCGCCAGGGTTCGGAGCCGTTCGCGAGGTACCCGTCGGACAGCAGGAAGACCGGCGTCCGGTACGTCAGCGCGATCCGCGCGGCGTCGAGGGCTGCGTCGAAGCAGTCCGCCGGGGTCCGGGGCGCCACGATCGGCACCGGGGCCTCGCCGTTGCGCCCGTACATCGCCTGGAGCAGGTCCGCCTGCTCCGTCTTCGTCGGCAGACCCGTCGACGGGCCGCCGCGCTGGATGTCCACGACCAGCAGCGGCAGCTCCAGCGAGACCGCGAGCCCGATCGTCTCGGACTTGAGCGCGACTCCGGGCCCGGAGGTGGTGGTCACCCCGAGCGCGCCGCCGAAGGCCGCGCCGAGCGCCGCGCCGATGCCGGCGATCTCGTCCTCCGCCTGGAAGGTCCGCACGCCGAAGTTCTTGTGCCTGCTCAGCTCGTGCAGGATGTCCGACGCCGGGGTGATCGGGTAAGAGCCCAGGTAGAGCGGCAGATCGGCCTGCCGGCTCGCCGCGATCAGCCCGTACGACAGGGCCAGGTTCCCGGAGATGTTCCGGTACGTGCCCGTGGGGAAGGCCCGGGTCGCCGGGGCCACCTCGTACGAGACGGCGAAGTCCTCGGTCGTCTCGCCGAAGTTCCAGCCCGCCCGGAAGGCGGCCACGTTCGCCTCGGCGATGTCGGGCTTCTTCGCGAACTTCTGCCGCAGGAACGCCTCCGTACCCTCGGTGGGCCGGTGGTACATCCAGCTCAGCAGCCCGAGCGCGAACATGTTCTTGCTGCGCTCGGCCTCCTTGCGGGGGAGCCCGAAGTCCTTCAGCGCCTCGACGGTGAGCGTGGTCAGCGGCACCTGGTGGATGTTGTAGGCGCCCAGCGAACCGTCTTCCAGCGGCGAGGTCTCGTAGCCCACCTTCGCCATCGGGCGCTTGGTGAATTCATCGGTATTGATGATGATCTCGGCGCCGCGCGGGACGTCCGCGATGTTCGCCTTCAGCGCCGCAGGATTCATCGCGACCAGTACGTTCGGGGCGTCGCCCGGCGTCAGGATGTCGTGATCGGCGAAATGCAGCTGGAATGACGACACGCCCGGCAGGGTGCCGGCGGGGGCGCGGATCTCGGCCGGGAAGTTCGGCAGCGTGGAGAGGTCGTTCCCGAAGGAAGCCGTCTCCGAGGTGAACCGGTCCCCCGTGAGCTGCATGCCGTCCCCCGAGTCACCCGCGAAGCGGATGATCACCCGGTCCAGGCGGCGCACTTCCTTGCCGCCGGGGGCCGGGGGTGTCCGTTGTTCGCCGACTACGGCACCTTCGGCCCCGTCGGCCTGTTCGGCTGGACTACTGACCTGGCTGGTCACTGAACTGGACCTCCTTCGAGGCGTGGCGTTCCCGTTCCCAAGGTCAACCCTACGTCGGTAGGAGTGGCCTTCCCGGGGGACGCTCGTATTCTGGACCGTCTTCTGCGGCGGTCTGTCGAGAGAATCCCGTGGGATTGAGCGGGTCCACGGGATTCCGAGAGATTCCGAGAGATTTCCGAGAGATTCCGAGATTCGTGCCGTGCAGAAATAGTGCGAGCCCCAGCGGCCAGGGTGCGGTAACGCCGCGCCTGACAGGGTGTCAGTTGATCAAGGCTTTGATCAATGCCCCGCGTCTTTCGATCAAGACCGCAGGTAGGTGAGAACGGCCAGGACCCGCCGGTGGTCCCCGTCGCTCGGTGACAGCCCGAGCTTCATGAAGATGTTGCTGACGTGCTTCTCCACCGCCCCGTCGCTGACCACGAGCTGCTTGGCCACGGCCGAATTGGTGCGCCCCTCGGCCATCAGGCCCAGCACCTCGCGCTCGCGCGGGGTCAGCCCCGCCAGGACGTCCTGCTTCCGGCTGCGGCCGAGCAGCTGGGCGACCACCTCCGGGTCCAGGGCGGTCCCGCCCCGGGCCACGCGCACGACGGCGTCCAGGAACTCCCGCACGTCGGCCACCCGGTCCTTGAGCAGATACCCCACCCCGGTGCTGGAACCGGCCAGCAGTTCGGTGGCGTACTGCTCCTCCACGTACTGCGACAGCACGAGCACGCCTATCCCGGGATGCTCGCGCCGCAGCCGTACCGCCGCTCGTACGCCCTCGTCGGTGTGCGTCGGCGGCATCCGTACGTCGGCCACCACCACATCCGGCAGCGCGTCCTCTGCGGCCAGCTCCGCCACCGTCTTGATCAGGGCTTCCGCGTCCCCGACGCCGGCCACGACGTCATGTCCCCGGTCGGTCAGCAACCGGGTCAGGCCCTCACGCAGCAGCACCGAATCCTCGGCGATGACCACCCGCACCCTGTCTTCCACGTCCAGCAGCTCCCGAGTCCACGTCGTCCGATGTACCTGACGCAGCCAAGCATCCCAGCCCGGAGGCCGGATGGAGGCGAGTCGGGATCATCGAATGAGGCGGGCGCGGGAGCGGGAGCCGGGAACGAACGGGGCGCCGGCAGGAACGGCCGGAAGGAACGACCGGAGGCAATCGCGGTTACCGGGAACGCCAGGGGAGCTCGGCGGTGACGGTGGTGCCGCCGCCGGCCGGGGAATCGACCACCAGCACCCCGTCCACGGCGTCCAGCCGCTCGGTGAGTCCGGCCAGCCCCGTGCCGGAGCCCTCGCTGCGCGCGCCGCCGCGCCCGTCGTCAGCGACCTGGATCAGCAGCCGGTCCCCGGACCTCCAGACGTCCACGCTCGCGGTACGGGCCCCGGAGTGCTTGCTGATGTTCTGGAGGAGCTCCGAGACGGTGAAGTACGCGATCCCCTCGACGGCGGAGGCGGGCCGGTCCGGCAGGTCCGCGGACACCCTTACCGGCACCGTGCAGCGGGACGCCACGGAGGAGAGCGCCGCGTCCAGACCGCGGTCGGTCAGCACGGCCGGGTGGATCCCGCGGGCCAGGTCGCGCAGCTCCTGGAGCGCGACCTTCACCTCTCCGTGTGCCTCGTCCACCATCCGGGCGGCCGCCTGCGGGTCCTCGGCGAGCTTCTCCTTGGCCAGTCCGAGGTCCATGGCCAGCGCCACCAGGCGGGCCTGCGCGCCGTCGTGCAGATCGCGCTCGATGCGCCGCAGGTCGGCGGCGGCGGTGTCGACGACGACCCCGCGGTCGGACTCCAGCTCCGTGACCCGGTGGTCGAGGCGCGAGGGCCCGAGCAGCCCCGCGATGAGGACGCGGTCGACGGTGGTCAGGGCCCGCACCACCCAGGGCGTGGCCAGCGTGAAGGCCAGCCCTGCCAGGAAGGCGAGGGCGATCTCGGCGGGGGAGTCGAGGTAGAAGGTGTAGTCGCCGTTCTGGAAGAGCTGGAGCCCGGGCCAGTCGGTGTAGGCCGGGAAGACCCAGAACCAGACCGGGTACAGCAGGAAGGCCCAGCCGTACGCCCAGAACACCAGTGCCAGGGTGAAGGCGAAGATCGCCCAGGGGAGGTGGATCACGGAGTACAGCGCGTGCCGCCAGGCGCTGCCGCTCTTGAGCAGGGCCCCCATGGCGGCGAGCGGCCCGCGCTTGTCCGCCCGGATCGGCGCCGGCTCGGCGATGTCGACCCCGAGCATGGCCCGCGCCCGGCCCCGCTCGAGCCGCCCGAACCCGCGGCACATGGCGAGCACCCCGGCGAGGACCGGGATCCCGAGGAAGGTGACGAGCAGCCCGGCGCCGAGGCTGACGCCGGTGATCGCGAGCGAGAAGTACAGCAGGCTCAGCGGCAGGCCGAGCACCAGGTACCCGAACTCCCGCCAGGTCCGTCCCTCAAGGGGAGCACGCAACGCACGGCCGAAACCCATCATCCAACCCGCCCTCTCGACACTTCCCGTAACCACACCCCCACCCTCCCGCCCGGGAGCCCCCCGAACCATCGGGCGGGTAGGCGTCCCCATGGTGGGGATAACCCCACCACCCCCCGAGCCAGCAGCCCTGGATCCGCCCCCGATCCCGGGCCGCCGGGATCCGGCAGACACCACCGGCGCCCGGGAGACGACACCGGCCCCGGCACCTGCGCCCGGGAAGACGACGCCGGCCCCGGAAACACCACCGGCGCCCGGAAGACGACACCGGCCCCGGAAACACCACCGGCGCCCGGAAGACGACACCGGCCCCGGAAACACCACCGGCGCCCGGAAGACGACACCGGCCTCGGAAACGACGGGGACCCCCGCCCCACACCGGACGGGAGTCCCGATCGAAGACCGCGGTCGGCGAAAGGCGAAATCAGCCGCGCCCGCGCCACGGCAGCTCCGCCGTCACCACCGTCCCCTCCCCCTCGGGGGAGTCGACGGCGAACACCCCGTCCACCGCGCGCAGCCGCTCGGCCAGCCCCGCCAGCCCCGACCCGCCCCCGACACCGGCCCCGCCCCGCCCGTCATCCGAAACCCGGATCAGCAGCCGCCCCGAGGCGGTCCCGGAGGTCCGGCGGACCTCGACGCTCGCCCCCCGCGCCCGCGCGTGCTTGCTCACGTTCTGCAGCAGCTCCGACACCGTGAAGTACGCGATCCCCTCGATCGCGGCCGCGGGCCGCTCCTCCAGGTCCACCGCCACCTTCACCGGCACCACGCACCGCGAGGCCACCGCCGACAGCGCCGCGTCCAGCCCCCGGTCCGTCAGCACCGCCGGGTGGATCCCCCGGGCCAGGTCCCGCAGCTCCTGAAGCGCCAGCTTCACTTCCCCGTGCGCCTCGTCGACCATCGCCGCCGCCGCGTCCGGATCCTCCAGCAGCTTCTCCTTGGCCAGGCCCAGCCCCATCGCGAGCGCCACCAGCCGCGCCTGCGCCCCGTCGTGCAGGTCCCGCTCGATGCGCCGCATGTCGGCCGCCGCCGTGTCCACGACCACCCCGCGGTCGGACTCCAGCTCCGCGATGCGCCGCTCCAGCTCGTCCGAGGGCGACAGCAGCCCTCGCACCATCAGCCGGTCCACGTTCGACAGCCAGCGCACCACGTACGGCAGCACCGGCCACAACACCAGCAGCCCCACCAGCGCCACCGTGAACGTCAGCACCCCCCACGGCAGCCGCATCAGCTCGTAGAGCACGGTCCGCCACGCCACCGGGTCCTTCACCCCCGCCCACAGCCAGGGGAAGAACCCGCCGGCCCGCCGCGGCCCCGGCAGCGGAGTCGGCTCCTCCACCCGTACGCCCAGCAACACGCGCGCCCGCGCCCGCTCGACCCGTCCCAACTGGCGGGACCCGAGCAGGCCGACCGCGAGCAGCGGAAGGCCGATCGCGGTCACGGACAGGCCGCCCGCGGTCGCCACCATGGTCACCGTGTAGACGAAACCGACGAGCGCGAGCGGAAGATTGCCCAGCAGATGGACGGTCTCCTTCCACGCCACGGCGCCCAGGGCGGGGCGTACGGGCGGAGGCCGGTCGTTGTCGGGGCCCGGGTGGGAGACTTGAATGCGCGCGGTCATGCGGCACAGCCTGCCAATTCCGGCTCGCCGGTGCCATGGGGGAGCCGGGCCCCTGTAAACGGGGGATAACCCCACCCTGTGTGGACCAGGCCCTAGACTCCCGTCCGTACCAGATCATCGACAGTGGCCAAGGAGCGAGGAACGGACGTGCCCGACCCAACGGTATCGACCGTAACCGTGCTCGCGGCGGACTATTTCCGGAGTTATTCGGTCGTCGGCCTGCTGGCCGTCCTCGGTGTGCTCTTCGTGGCCGTCGCGTTCGGTGCGGGCCGCCTGCTGAGACCGGTCGTCCCGACCCCCGAGAAGCTGCTGACGTACGAGTGCGGCGTGGACCCCGTCGGCGAGGGCTGGGCGCACACCCAGGTCCGCTACTACGTCTACGCGTTCCTCTACGTCATCTTCGCCGTCGACTCGATCTTCCTCTTCCCGTGGGCGACGGTTTTCGCCGCCGCCGGCTACGGCGCCACCACGCTCGTGGAGATGTTCGTCTTCCTGGGCTTCCTGGCCGTCGGCCTGCTCTACGCGTACAAGAAGGGCGTCCTCGAATGGACGTGACACCGGCCGGGATCCCGGCCGAGCCCCAGCTGCTCCCGGAGCCCAAGCGCCTGGGAGTCCTCTCCCGCCTTGCGCCCGAGCCCATGAAGGTGGTCCTGAACTGGGGCCGCCGCTACAGCCTGTGGGTCTTCAACTTCGGCCTCGCCTGCTGCGCGATCGAGTTCATCGCCGCGTCGATGGCCCGGCACGACTTCATCCGGCTCGGCGTCATCCCGTTCGCGCCCGGCCCGCGCCAGGCGGACCTGATGATCGTCTCGGGCACGGTCACGGACAAGATGGCGCCGGCCGTGAAGCGGCTGTACGAGCAGATGCCGGAGCCGAAGTACGTCATCTCCTTCGGCGCCTGCTCCAACTGCGGCGGGCCGTACTGGGACTCCTACTCGGTGACGAAGGGCGTCGACCAGATCATCCCGGTCGACGTCTACGTCCCCGGCTGCCCGCCGCGGCCGGAGGCGCTGCTCCAGGGCATCCTGAAGCTCCAGGAGAAGATCGCCAGGGAGTCGCTGGCGGACCGCTACGCGACCGACCCCTCGACGGCCCAGCTCACGAGCGGCCTGGTCAAGCCCCCGCCGGCCCCCGGAGCGGGCGCATGAACCTCTACGACTCCCTCCCCGACGCTGCCGCCACGGTCTTCGGCGCGGAGGCGACCGCCTCGTACGCGTACGAGGTCCTGACGGTGGACGTCCCGGTCGGAAGCTGGATCCCGGCGCTGGAGATCGCCCGGGACAAGCTGGGCTGCACGTACTTCGACTGGCTGAGCGCGGTGGACGAGCCGGGCGAGGGCTTCCGTGTCTGCGCGCACGTCGTGTCCCTCGAAAACCGCCGCGTACGCCGCCTGCTCCTGCGTACGACGGTGCCGCACACGGCCCCCTCCCTCCCCTCCGCGGTCGCGGTCTACGCGGGAGCGGAATGGCACGAGCGCGAGACGTACGAGATGTTCGGAGTGGTCTTCACGGACCACCCGCACCTGGTCCCCCTCCTGCTCCCGGAGAACTTCGAAGGCCACCCCCTGCGGAAGGACTTCGTCCTGGCCGCGCGCGTCGCGAAGGCCTGGCCGGGAGCCAAGGAGCCGGGCGAGGCGCACGACCCCGACGCCCCGAAGCGCCGCCAGATGCTTCCGCCGGGCGTCCCGGACCCCAACGACTGGGGCCCCCTGAAGGGCCAGCTCCCCCCGGCCCCCACCCGACCCGCCCGCGCCGCCCGCACCCCCCGCGCGGCGGCCGCCGGCGCGGGAGCGGGCGCGCCGGGAGCCGAAGCCCCCACCCGCCCGCCGCGCCGCACCCGCTCGGTGGCGGACGGCTCGACGAGCCAGGCCGTCCCCCCGGCGGATGCCGCGGCCG